>CALVAM010000014.1 GCA_944325545.1 Candidatus Gastranaerophilales bacterium
TCATTAAATAGAGCCGGAATTGATAAAATAAGATTCCACGATTTAAGACACACGTATGCAAGTCTTCTTCTTGCAAATGGTGTGCCAATGAAATATGTTCAATATCAATTAGGACATTCGTCCATAACTATGACAATGGATTTATACACTCATTTGCTACCAGAAGTTAATGATAAGTGCGTAAATTTGTTGAACAGTATTGTAAATAATGCTGTTGAAACGAAAGAAGAATTAAGGAAATTTGGAACATAAGATAAGTATTTATGTCTATAGTATAATGCTCTTATGATAAAAGCATTTTTTATAATTTTATTTCTTGTTATTCCAACTGCAAGCTTGTTTAATGGTATGCCATTATCCAATATTCATTTAATGTTTTATTTAATTGCTTTAACTTTATTCATATTCAATAAAAACAATTTATCTGTTCTAATAGAGCAGATAAATAATATTAAAACATTAAAAGTAGGTAATTTTTTGTTGTTAGAAAAACAAGTAAAAGAGTTCAAAGAAATGTCAAAAAATATTGAAGTTCAAAAAACAGGAAATCTATTAAATATTTCTTTAACTGAAAAATACTCAGATGAGCTTTTATTATCAAAGTTAAATTACAATTATAATTTGATAAATTCACACATAAGACAAATTTACAGTCTTGTGTATAATGATGATGTTTCAGATATTGATACTATCTTGATATTTGATTACTTGAGACAAAAAGAAATTTTAAATAACAATTTCTGTACATATTTATATAATGTTTGTTTAACAGTAGCAGAATATTTAAAAACTCCTCATCGCAAGGAAATAACAAATGATTTAATTGCCATTAGTGCTGATATTATCGACAACCTTATTTATGTAGAAAATTATATTAATACAAATTTAAAAAAAATCTCTACTAATATCCCTCAAATTTAAAATTTTGCAACTTTTTTGCAACTTTTGCTCATTTTATCATAAAAAAAGACTCTCAGAAATCTCTAAAAGCCTTTATTTTAATTGGTTGCGGGAGCTGGATTTGAACCAACGACCTTCGGGTTATGAGCCCGACGAGCTACCAGACTGCTCCATCCCGCGATATTTTCGCTTACATCTCATTATGAAACGCTAAAAATCAAAAATCAACCCCCTTATTTATTTTTTATTGTGGGAGAAGATTTCAATAATATTTTTGTGTACTCTTCTGATGGATATTTATATATTGTATGGGTTTCGCCTTCTTCTATTTTTTCTCCATAGTACATTATACCTACTCTATCAGCTATATATCGTATTACATTTAAATCATGAGATATAAATAATATTGTTAAATTTCGTTTGTTTTTTAAGTCTTTTAATAAATTTATTATTTGAGCTTGAATACTAGCATCTAATGCACTTACCGGCTCATCTGCGATTAAAAATTCAGGTTCTAATATTAATGCTCGGGCAATTGCTATTCGCTGTCTCTGGCCTCCTGAAAATTGGTGGGGGTATAATTTTAAACAGCCCTCTTCTAATCCCACATCCTCTATAATTTCTTTTATCAATGTTTTGTTTTTTTCTTTACTATTTTTTGTATTTATTATCAAAGGCTCTTCTAATAAGTCCATTATTTTCATTTTAGGATTTAAACTAGAATATGGATTTTGAAAAACCATTTGAACTTTATTGGCATATCCTCTTTTAATATCCTGTATATTTTTACCCCTAAATATTATTTCTCCTTGACTTGGTCTTATTAATTTCATTATAGATTTTGCAATAGTTGATTTCCCGCATCCGGACTCTCCTGCTAATGAGTAAATTTCTCCTTGGTTTATATGAAATGATATATTATTTACTGCAGGACGTATTGTTTCTGTATTTTTTTTTAAATTCTTATAACTAACAATTAAATTTTTAATTTCTATTATTTTTTCCATAAATTTATTCTATCATCTCCTTTAAGGTAATTGAATACATAAATGGATGATTTTATGATAAAATTGGGAAAAATATAGGAGAATAACATGTTTGATGTTTTTGTAAGAAAGTATATTACTGTGAAAAATATTATATTTTTTATCATTGCAATTCTTTTTCTTGTTTTTATTACAAAGATTAAGGATATTGCAATTTTATTTTTTGCATCATATGTTATTGCTTGTTCTTTAAATCCTTTAGTTGATATATTAGAAAAAAAATTTAATCGTTCTCTTGCTTCTACAATTGTTTTAACTGTTATTCTTGGTATATCTTCTGTAATTTTAGCTCCGATTTTTATTATTGGCGGACAACAAATAAAATCTTTTATTAATATGATTCCTGATTCTATAAATAATTTTAAAGTTTTTATTGCTCAAAACCCTTTATTAAGTAAAACTAATTTAAGTGATATTGATGTCGGGAATTTGATTTCTTCTACTTCTGATTTTACAACTAAATTTGTTAATGGTTCTATAAATGTGGGAATGGAATTTGCTTCTGCTATTGTGTATTTTTTAGCGGCTTGTATTATTATTTATTATTTTTTGGCAGACAAAGATATTGTTAAAAAAACTTATTTAAAACTTTTCCCAAGACAAATGAAAAAACGTGCTGAAGAAATAATTGATTCTATTTCTCAAAAAATTGGGGGTTATGTTGTCGCTCAAATTGCAACTATTGCAAGCGTTGGAATTATTATGACCGTTGGGTTATTACTTTTAAAAGTTGATTATGCTATTTTATTAGGTATATTAAATGCTATTTTAGATATTATACCCGTTGTAGGACCTGCTATCGGATTATTAATAACTCTTCTTGTCGGTTATAAAATGGGACCTATTGCAATATTATTAATAATACTTGTTTTTATTATTGCACAGTGGGCTGAAAATAATTTAGTTAGACCTTATATTTTTAGCAAATTTTTAGATTTACATCCGCTTATTATTTATTTCTTTCTATTTATAACTGCTCAATATTTAGGAGTAATTGGTGTTATTTTCGCTCCTGCAATTGCAGCAACTGTTTGTGTTTTAATTGAAGAATTATACATTAAGAATATAAATTGATGGAAAAATTTTTATACAAAAGAAAAACTGGAAATTATAATTTAGTTATGGCATATCCAGCTATAGAAGCTTTTGCGATGGCTTCTTTAGGATATTTATGGCTTTATAAAATTGCAAGTTCTATTGATGGAATAAATGCTGTTAGATTATATACTGATTCTAGCAAAACTCTTTTAAATAGTATTGATTCAATGGCTTTTTCAATGTCTTTCGATTTCGATTTTTTAGGTGTTTTTAAAATTTTAGAAAGTCTAAATATACCATTTTATTCTAAAGAAAGAAATGATGATTTTCCATTGATTTTTGCAGGAGGACCTGTCTTAACTACAAATCCAAGACCGTATGAAAAATTTTTTGATTTTATGATTATAGGTGATGGGGAAAAAAGTTTTGTTCAAGTGCTTGATATTTTAAGACAGAAAAAAAATAAAAATGAGACTTTAGAGTTACTTAAAAATATAGAAGGAGTGTATATCCCGGGAAATAGAGTGAAAAAAGCTACTGTAGCTTTACAAGATGTAATTTATACTCCAATTTTGTCTGATAAAAGTTATTTTAAAGATACTTTTATTATTGAATTGGCAAGAGGGTGTATGAATAGATGTGCTTTTTGTACTGCATCTTATACTAATTTACCTTTCAGACATAATGAGTTTTCTAAAATTATTGATGCTATTGATTTAGGTTTAAATTATACGAATAAAATTGCTCTTTTAGGGGCTCAAATAGCTTCTCATCCTAAATTTGAAGATATTATGTATTATTTAAGGTGTAAAATTGAGAACGGTTTAAATCTTGATTTAGGGATTTCTTCTTTAAGAACAGATGCAATTAAGCCGGAGATAATAAAAACTTTAGTCTTAGGAGGACAAAAGCATTCTACAATTGCAATCGAATCAGCTAGTGATCGTTTAAGAAAATTTATCAATAAAAATCTAAAAGAAGACCAAATTTTAAATGCCATAAAAATTTCCAGGGAGAATGGTTTAAAGGGCGTGAAAATTTATTCTATGATTGGTATTCCAAATGAACAACAGGAAGATATTCAAGAGTTTATTAGGCTTGGAGAAAATATAAAAAATGAAAATAAAGGGTTTAATATAGAATTTTCGTTTTCAACTTTTGTTCCAAAACCACAAACCCCTCTACAGTGGGCTCAAAGAGAAGATACTAAATCTTTAGAAAAGAAACAAAAATTTCTTCAAAAGGAACTAGCTAAAAAAGGAATTCAATCTAAATTTTCCAGTCCTAAATGGGATTATTGGCAAACTATTTTGTCTAGAGCTGATCATAATATTGCTCCTTATTTAGTAGAAGTTTATAAATTGGGTGGAAACCTAGCCGCATTTAAAAATGCTCAAAAAGTTTTAAATATGGATTTTTCAAAAGAAATAAACGGTTTTTCTTTTGAGGAAACTTTACCTTGGGATATTATTCAATATTACCCTAATAAGCAATTACTTATAAATGAAGAAAGAAGACTAAATAAAAAATTGATTTAAATGTAAAGATTTGTAACAAAAAGAATAAATGGTGAAATTAGGGTTTTATTATATACTTTATATATATGTAAGATGTAAATAACAGATTTTAATCCCTAAATCCCTTCCTAACTAATTTTCCTAGCTTCTCATTTTGAGAAGTTTTTTTTTATATGATTTTTGCTAAAATGTTATAAAATTTTCGTTTTATATTCTTTTTAATAGGATTTATTTTATCTAATTCAATATTTTTGTGATTAATTAAAATTTTTCTAATTCGTCCAGTCTTGTTATATAAATTTTTATATTTCTTTTCAAATATATCTTCGGCATATTTTATATCAAAATTACTGTATAAGTCTTCATGATTTTCTTTATAACTAATAAAGGGGTATCTATGAGTTTCAAATTTTTTTCTGGCTAAAAGTCCTATTGTAGGATTTTCGGTACAATCATTTAAGTGGTTTAGAGAGTATTTAATATTTTTTTTAGATATTCCAAATGGATTATCTAAAGTTTTATTATACATCTTTGCATTATATTTTTGAGTTTGAAACTTTTCTATTTTTAACATATTTTTATCCTTTATATTCCCAGCATATTAACTAAATCGTGTTCTTTAGAAGTTGATTTATTATTTATTAATTTGATATCGTTTTTTAGTTTTTCGATTGTTTTATCAATATTTTCATTGTCAATAAAAATATCTTTTGATTTAAAAATTTTATCTTTTTTGAAACCTAATTTAGAATAAAAATTTTTTGATTTATCATTTAGATTTTCTGAATTAATACATAAAGCAAAATCTTTTTGTTTAGATATATTTTTTAGTATTTGTAATATTAAAGATTTCCTCACAACATTTTGTAAGTCATTTCGAAATAAGTGTAATAAATTAATGTTTATATCAGCTTTTTTTATATATTCTGCTATTCCGATTATATTTCTTGAATTTTTTATTGCTAATATTATTCCATTTTCTTTAATATTTTGAGATTCTGTTATTGTTTTTTTTAAAGAATCAATAATATTGGCATTCAAGTTTGTATTTTTTATTGCAAGATTATCTTCATTAAGTTTTGTATTTTTTAGAACAGAAAAGAATTTATTTAAAAAATTTAAGTCTGTTTTATTCAAGGAGTACAATTCAATTTTTTCTTTAGAATTTATATTTGCGTACGATAAAAATTTTGCCTTGAAATCAATATAATTTCTTTTTTGGTTTAAATGTTGATAATTATAATTTTCTATCTTCATAATAATACCTATGTATTTATATCAAATACTGTAAAAAAATAAATTGCTACTTATTAAACTTACTTAATTCATCAGAAACAAAAAAGGAATCAGACTTCTGATTCCTTTTTCTTTAATATTAAACTAAATTAATATCTATAATGAGCAAAAGCTTTATTAGCTTCAGCCATTCTATGCGTATCTTCTCTTTTCTTGCAAGCTGCACCGTTTCCGTTTGAAGCATCGATAATTTCATTTGTTAATTTTTCAACAAAAGATTTACCACTTCTATTTTTAGCCGCTGCAATAATGTTTGTAGAAGCTAAAGCAAAACCTCTATCTGGTTTTACATCAATAGGAACTTGATAAGTAGAACCACCAATTCTTCTTGCCTTTACTTCTAACAATGGAGTTGCATTAGTAATACCCTTTTGGAATACTTCAAGCCCTTTTTCTCCAGTTCTTTCTTCAATCTTTGCAATTGCAGAATAGAATATTTTTTCTGCTAAAGATTTTTTACCACGTCTCATAACTCTGTTGATGAACTTAGATACATCTACACTGTTATAAATAGGGTCAGCTACAGGAATTCTTTTTTCCGGTTTAGATCTTCTAGACATTATTTCTTACCTCCTTTAGCTCTCTTTGCACCATATTTAGAACGGCTTTGTGTTCTATTTGCAACACCTGCTGTATCTAAAGTACCACGTACAATGTGATATCTTACACCTGGAAGGTCTTTAACTCTTCCGCCTCTTATAAGAACAACACTGTGTTCTTGCAAGTTGTGACCGATACCTGGGATATAAGAAGTTACTTCAAATCCATTAGTAAGTCTGACTCTGGCAACCTTTCTCAATGCTGAGTTTGGTTTTTTAGGGGTTGTTGTATAAACCCTTGTACATACGCCGCGTCTTTGTGGACATTCCATTAAAGCCGGCGATTTGGTTTTGTCTTTTAGCTTTTTACGTTCTGAACGCACAAGCTGATTCATTGTAGGCATATTTTTTCTCCTTTTACCTATTTTACTAATTATCTTTAGGATAAACACTTTCAGCTAGTAGTTGTAATACAAACTGGAGTTTATTTACCCCACCCTGAGCCGTCAAATCCGGCAAGAAAATTTCGACTAGGGTAACTTTATACTATGACGAAAATTTATTGATGTCAATTATTTTGGCTAATTTGTTAATTTTTTATAAGAACTTAAATATCTAAATTTTCAGATAAATCTATTTGTTCGGGTTCGATATTTTCATAAGATAAATTTTCTGACATTTCTTTTAAACTACTTTTTACCTTTGGATTTGTTATTTCCATTTTTATTTTAGTAGGTAGTGTTTCAAGTTCTTTAAAACCTAATTTTTTATATTTATTTACAGTGTCAAATGGTCCATTCGTAATGGCTTCTAATTTAATTTTTTTTCCATTAATTTCTAAAAAATCTAAAAACATTTGATAGAAAAGTGTTTGACCTGCAAGTTTTACTTTTTTTCCGTGTTCTACAGGCCAAGTACAGATACAGTCTAATTCTGTGATTTTATCTTTTAAAAATGTGATAATGCCACAAGGTTTATTATTTTTAACTCCTAAATAAGTTGAATTTTCATAAAATTGTGCGTTGTCGACTGCATATTGTAACATTTCTTTCCATCTGTCGTATTCAAATTTATTAAGATTAGGCATTAAATTTTTTAAATTTATTTTTTCAGGTAATTGTTTTATAAATTTTAAATCTTGTTTATTATTTAACTTATAAATTTTTAAATTATTACAATTTGCTATGTGTAGGGCTTTAAAATTTGTATTACGATTTTGTTGATTTATTAGCATTTTAGTCTCCTTACTCATATAAAAAGCCTAAATATTTTTATTGCTAATATTCAAAAATTTTATCTTAAATTTAAAATACTATTTACATCTTCTTCTTTTAAAAGTTTAGCCCTGCCCAAAATTTTTGTATTCACAACAACTTGAGCATAGGATTCTGCTAATTCTAATTTCATATATGCATCTTTAATAGAGTGAGAACCTATAATAAATCCGTGATTTTCCATTAATACCGCATTATAATCATTAAAAAATTTTACTGTATTATGCACTAATTCCATTGAAGAAGGTAAAGCATACTCTGCAAGCGGAATTCCTCCAAAATAAAAAACATTCTCTGCCATTATCGCTTCGGTTAAATCTTTACTTGCTGATGCAAAAGAACTTAAATAAGGAGCATGTACGTGAATTATATAATTTATATCAGGTCTTTTTTTATAAATTTCTATATGTAAAAACTTTTCACTGGATGGCTTCTTATTTTTTTCTAAAGACACACCTTCAAAATTCGTATATACGATATCTTTGGATTTCAAATATCCGTTTGCAGAACCGGATATTGTTATTAACATACCATCCTTATACCTTGCTGAAATATTACCCGAATATCCGGGAGTAAAGTTTTTATCTCCGCATAATTTACCATATTTAATTATTTCTTTTACTAATTTATTTCTATAAAACATCTTCTACCGTTTTTACATCTTCTACTTGTGCATATTGAAGAACCGGTGCTGTTGGTGATTTTTCAAAGCTATCCTTTTCTTCATCTTCTTTCAAATTATCATCTTTCTTTTGAGCTTTTTTATCTTGTTTAATTTCTAAACGTTCATAATCAACTTTCGTACCTTTGGCATTCATCATCACTTCAAACATAAAATAAGTATTTTCTCTTATGAAATCATATCCTATATGAAACTTAAAATCATCCGGTCCTACTGATAAATAAAAAGAATTTTCTTGAAAAGCTCTTTCATTAGGAGAATCTCCGGAAAGGTTTATTGAACCAAACCAAGATAAAGCTAAATATCTGCTAAACCTAAAAGTTTCTCTTATGTATACATTTGATTTCCCATAACGATACGCATCAAAAACAGGTAATGGAGAATTATCATCATACACAGAATGGAAATATCCGACATCTTGCATCCATCTTTTATATTGAGTATGTAATCTTGGACCAATTCTTCCAATTATTTGTGTATCACCGGTACCGTATATAGCGGCAGATAATTGTGAAGCTATATCAAAAGAAAAAGCTGTTTGTTTTTCTTCATTCCTATAATTATAGAAATTTTGAGAAGCTTCCGCCATATATCTTGCTCTAAAAGTCCCTATCTGAGCACCATTTAATGCTTTAAAATTAACATCTTCTTCAATATCATGGTAATAACCTAAATCCAAACGATGAGCGAATGTAGAATTTCTATCTTTTAATAAAAAATTATTACTTGAATAAGCATTTTGATAGACTAAATCAATACCGTATTTGGGTCTGCGTCTGCCTAAAAACCATTCATTCATATAATCGTTCATACCATATTGCAGGTATAAATTATCATCTAAACGTTGCTTACCTCTAACAAGAATTTTGCTTCCTGCAGTTCCATAAGCAACCTGAGTTTTATTTGTAGCACTTTGATAACGACCAATACCACCTATACCAAATCCGCTTTTATAATTTAAAATTGGAATTGCTTTTAAAACAGCCCCCCTTGGCATTTCAAAAACAAAGCCGGGACCAATATACATACCTAGACCTCTTAAAGATCCTAATTCCCAAGAGTTTGTTTCAGCATAATCATTATTTTTATTTGTATAAACTTTTAATGCAGGAATTTTTACTACTTTACGTTTACCCTTAAAAATTGTAGCTTTTTTTATCGCAAGAACTTCCAAATCTCCTTTTTGAGTAATTTTCAGGTCTTTCGCTTCAACCCTTATAAGCCCTTTCTCCATATCATCGGTTAAAGTTTGGTTTTTGGGTAAAATCATATCTTGCATTCTAGGGCCTGCCATACCGGATCTAAAATTAACAGGAAAAGACTCATCTACAGTGATTGAGCCGTTCTCTTGTACTATTTTATCTCCATAAACATAACCTTTTTTGGCTTTTATTTCTATTGTTGCAGTACTTGTAATTGGATTTTCAATTAAAGCATTCTCTTCATTCATATCAACGAAAATATAATCACCAGTTATAGTTTGCCCATTTTTTAATATTTTGACATTTCCCTCTGCTTTAATCGTATTATTCATTCTATCATATGTAATTTTATCAGCTTTCACAGAAGTCTGTTGTTTTATAAAATCAACATTAACATTTCCTGTTGCTATCAAACAATATGAATCAGAATCATAATCCATATTTTCGCAATCCAGAATAATACTCTCCGTATCCTCTTCTTGTTCTACTTGATTTTCTGTCTTTTTTTTCCTATTCCAAAAACGTTTTGTATTTTTTGAATCTTCTGCTGAAATTTCATCGGCTTCAAAGCCGTCAGACATCATGTCTTCATCAAAATCTTCTTTTATATCCTTTGAAACATATTTTGAAGTTTCAGTACCTCCTACAAAAACGTTTTCTTGCGGAGCTACAGGAGCTAATTCCATTTTTTTAGCATTTTTTTCTTTTAATTTCTTTTTTAAAAGTAAACGAGCTTTTTTTACAGGAGGCATTGTAGCTTCTCTACTTGATGAAACTTCAGAATTTTCTTGTTTTTCTTTTAATGCCGGAGGAGTAAAAAATGCATCTCCGGTAAAATCTGAAGGATCTACAAAAACAGATTCTGCAAACACAGAATTACCTATAATTAAAAATGCTATTAATGATATTACTACTTTATTTGTCAAAATATTAATTCCTATTAGATGTAATTTAATGGATTATTTGGTTGCCCGTTAACTCTGACTTCGAAATGACAATGAGGTCCGGTACTATAACCTGTAGTTCCTTCATAACCTAAAAGTTGACCTTTGTTAACTCTTTGCCCATTAGAAACTGCTATTGAATTCATATGTGCATACAAAGTTGTTATGGGTTTACCATTTACTATGCCGTGTTCAACAATAACAACCTTCCCATAACCGCCATACCAGCCTGAATAAATAACTTTGCCGGAATTAGATGCTCTTATCGCACCAAGATTTGGTCCTCCTATATCTATACCGGAATGAAAAGACTTACTATTAAATATCGGATGAGTTCTCCATCCAAAAGGAGAAGTTATCCGCCCTTGAATAGGCTTTATAAAACCTGAAGCAACTTTTACACTTGAATCTTTCGTTGTTTTATTTATATAAGAGCCAATGCTGGCTGATTGTTTGGCAAGTTCTTTTTCAGCTTTTTCATAAGCAACTCTATCCGTTCTTAATTTATTAATCATACTTTCATTTTTAGCGATTGCCTTGTCAATGTATGCTTTTTGAGAGTTTATAGATGCTACAGAACGTTCTAGATTTTGTTTTCTTGCTTGTATATTTAATGTTAAAATTCTTATCTCTTGTGCTTTATTTTTTGCTGCGGCCATTTTTTCATAATCATTTTTCAAAATTATTTTTTGAAAATAAATTCTATCAACCAGCATATTAATATCTTCTGAAGATATTAACAATTCAAAAAAAGCTTTTCTTTGTGATTTATAAACTAATCTAATTCTATTTGCTAATGCTATATTAAGTGCAGTATAATCAGCTATAGCTCTATCTAATTTAGCTTGCATACCGTACAACTCTTTTTGAGTATTTTCCATTTGTGACTTTGATTGAATCAAAGTATTATTTGCATTTTCTAATTTTTGTTGATTTTTATATAATTTATTAGTTTCAAGGTTTTCAAGCCATTTTAAATGATTAATCTTAGCTCTGGTCTGTTTTTTTTGAGCTTCAATATCTTGAGCAAAACAAGTGTTTAAACTCATAGAATTAACCATAAGTAATGCGAAAAATATTAATATACTTAATATTCTCTTCAAAAAAACCTCCACATTAATGTCCTAAATTTGGTAACATTAAAAGAATTCCCATTCCAAAAGTCCATATGACAAATGAAAGAGCTATTATTCCAACAATAATCTTTTTATGAGTTCTAAAAAAATCCATACATACCTCTCTTATCATATGATATTACAAATAACTCTTTAAATCAATTTTGTAATATTATTAAACTGGCTTTAATAAAGAATATTGGTAAACCCAGTTGTAATAACTATTATTCCATACTTATTAGCGAGTTTTATAAGTTCTGAATTTGCTTGCGGGACAATTATTAAAGCAACCCTACCTTGAGCAGCTACATTTAAATCGTGAATTGTAATTTCCATATCAGAAGCAAGTATTGCATCTTTTGTCATATCACAAGAATAGTCTATCGCAAATTCTACAGATGCAGAATGTAAACTCTGTGAAATTGCCGACGTTTTTAGATCTTTGGCAACCACTATTGCTTGAGAATTGATGTGTTTTGCGATTTTCCAAGCAAAGACAGCATCCTCTATTTGTTCAACAGTTGGTTTTTGTGCTGAAACTATTTTAAAAGTTTCCTTATTTAACTCACTTAAATTCGGTTGTTGTTTTAAAGTTCCTAATGTTGTTATTTTTATTTCTTCTGATAAATATTTTTTATAATCTTTTAATGGTGTATTTATTTTTATATAACAAATATCGTGAGTTTCTAAAAAATCTATCGCATTTTTAGTAAATTTTGGAGCAACGATTTTATTTGTATTCTTCAATTTCTTTACAAACTCGCTATCTATTTCAGAAGAACAAATTACAGTTGAAGAAATAAAATCCATAGGATTACTGTCTATAACTTTTAATAAAGCATCTTCCTGAGATTTTCCCAATGCAACTGCAGAAACCTTTACTCCGGAAACAGATACAACAGCATTAACATCAAAAAATTCGCTTATTACATTCAACCCCTTTGAAATTCCCAAAATATCTACATATGATAAATTTTTACTGGTTTCATAATCAATCATATTTTCATTTTTTTCGATATATGCTCTCTGAGATAAATTTTCTCCCGTTAAAATATTTAAATCTTCTATTTTCATAAAATCTCCTTATTGCCCAACTGGGGCTGCTGTCATAGGTATTGGAGCAAATTGCTCTGTTTTATTTTCATTAACTCGTTCCTGCTTTACATCTATTGTTTGAATTTCTTTCTTTTTAAATGGTATTACATCTGATGGTTTCGCAGAATCGGGTTTTATAATTGGGAGTGATTGTTTGTCTTTATCTTTTGTATTTTCATTTAAATCTTGTTCTTGTTCTTTTTCTTGTTCCTCAAAAGATTTTTTTGCTTCATTTTGGGGAATAATTGAAACATTTGATGCTTTAAAAGAATTTAAAATTATCTCAGGATACTCAAAATCCACATTTCCATATGGAGCTGTTGCAACCTGCATAACATCTTTCCATATAAGAGCAGGGATTGTACCGCCTGTTACTCCTCCCATTTGAGAATTATCATCATTACCGACCCAAACACCTGTTACAACATCCGGAGTAAACCCTATAAAATATGCATCCCTGCTGTCATCTGTAGTACCTGTTTTCCCTGCTGCTGGTTTTCCTATATTTGCAGCTCTTCCTGTACCATTTGTTATAACTGTTTTCATTATTGCAGTCATTGTTGCTGCAGTATTTAAATTTAAAACTTTACTTGTTCTTGCTTTTTTTGCCTCATAAAGAATTGTTCCTCTTGATGATTCAACTCTTTCTATCGCATAAGGCTCTACTCGATAACCACCGTTTGCAAAAACTCCATAAGCTCTTGTCATTTCAAATAATTTTACACTGTTTGAACCTAAAGATATAGTATAATCATATGGAATTGGCGTAGTAATACCCATTACCCTTGCAAGTTGTATAACAGGACGCACTCCTACCATTTCCATTAATCTTGCTGTACAAACATTTGAGGATACCATTAAAGCTGTATACATTGGAATTGGACCTCTATATTTATTACCATAATTTTTAGGCGTCCAATTTCCTGCCTTAAACGGTAAATCATCTATCATATCATTCGGAGAAAAGCCTTTTTCTACTGCTGCAGTATATATAAACGGTTTAAATGCTGAACCTGATGGGCGGACTGACTGTGTAACTCTATCATATTGACTTTTTGTATAATCTTTTCCACCTGCATATACCAATATTCTTCCGTCTATTGGACTAAATGAAAAAACTGCTGCTTGATTTTTATCCCGAGTAAAACCCCAAGCTTTTAAATTTCTTAAAATTGATTCATTAGCTTTTACTTGAGCTTTGTAATCAAGTGTAGTAATTACTTTGAAACCGCCATTTACTATTTCATCTTCACTAAAGCCTAACTTTTGTAATTCCTTCATTACATAATCACAAAAATATGGAGCTTTATTTGTTGCATACATTATTGGCATTGTAGAAAGAACTATTGGTGCTTTTTTAGCTTCTTCATATGTTTTCTTATCAATGTACTTCATTTTATACATTCTAAGCAGTACTTGATTTCTTCTCTGTTCTGCTAATTTTTTATTATTATATGGAGAATAAACTGATGGAGCTTGCGGCAGACCTGCAATTAAAGCCATTTCAGGTAATGTTAATTGATTTAAATTCTTATTGAAATAAATTCTTGCTGCACCTTTTACTCCATAAGCTCCAGAACCTAAATAAACATTATTTAAATACATTTCTAAGATTTTATCTTTAGAAATTGTTTTTTCTATCTGTGCTGCCACTTGTAATTCTTTTATTTTTCTTGTGAAGGTTTTTTCATTTGAAAGAAATAAAATTCTGGAAAGTTGCTGAGTTATTGTACTTGCTCCTTGAACAACGTGCCCTGCTAAAACATTCGCTACCATTGAACGTGCTAAACCTAAAATATCATACCCCGGATGTTTATAAAAATTTTTATCTTCAGTTGCAATTAAAGCTTTTATTAAATCTTCAGGAACTTCTTTTAACTCTACATTTGAATACGCATAAGCAGCAAATGTTTTTATAACTTCTCCATCACTTGCACAGAAAGTAGTGACTATATTTGGCTTTAACGTATTTAAATTTTTTATTGGAGGCAATGACATTAAATATAACTGTAGAGCAATCATTCCCGCTAAAAACACTCCTAAAACAAAAACTAAAATCCCTGAGATTAAACTTAATAAAGGCTTGTCTATTTGAATTCTTTTAGTTTTAGACTTTTTACGGTTTTTTGGTATATTATAATTACTCATTTAAATCCCCTCGTATTTTTAAATATTCAAATCTTTATATATATTGAATTTATAAGTTTTTATATATTATTATATTGTTATTCTATCAAATAAAAAAATAGATAGGGAGTTTTTAACTATAATGTTAAGTTTTTTGACAAATATTAAAAATGAAATTTTATCTTATTTTGTTCCTGAAAAAATGAAATACAAAATAACAGGTAAGTGTTTAAAATGTGGAAAATGTTGTAGATATATGTATAGTTTTGATACATATACAACTACTGATTTTAAAATTATGCAATTTTTCTTTCCATCTTATCGTAGGTTTTATATTAGAGGAAAAGATGAACAGGGAAATTTAATTTTTGCTTGTAAATATGTGACTGAAGAGGGCTTGTGCTCTGTATATGATAAGCGTTTGAAAATGTGTAGAAACTATCCCGCTAGATCGATTTCTTATCCTGGTAAACTTCATAAAGGTTGCGGATATCAAGTTGAAGATAAAAGTTTTAAAAATTATTTGAAATAAATTTTTATTAGCAAAAAATTTATTTATAAGTTTTATTTATTTTGTATTGGAGAATTTTATGCAAATTAATAAGACTAATTTGAACTTTAAAGGTTATGATGCTAGACCTTTACAAGGACTTATGTTTACTGATAAAAAATATGCAAATGTTGTTAAAAATTTAATAAAAGATTTAAATGTGGATATTTATACTCCCAATATAGCTTCAAAGTCTATAAAAAAAGATTTTTATCAACTTTCTAATACAAAACAAATTATGTGGGCTCAAGATTATATTACTTTTTTAAAACATGATATTAAAGCAGTTTTATTTGATAATACAAGAGAATCTTTAAAAAGATTTTTAAGAGCAACAAGCGATGGGATAAAAAAAGATTTAAATTTTATTCCAATAAAATCTGAACCTCATATAAGGGGCGGTAATTTTTTTGTCTGCGATAATAATGGAAAAAAAGAGCTTTTAATAAATGAAAATCGACAACCTTTTTCTTCAGATATTTTAAAAAAAATTTATAATGTAGATAATATTATTACTATTCCAAGAATTGATTATCATTTAGATTTATTTTTAAGACCTTTAGATAAAGGAAATATATTAGTTTCTGATATTAATATGACTAAAAAAGGAATGGCTGATGGAATTTTAAAAATAGAAAATTATATAAAAAATAATAAATTAGCACCTAGTGAAATAAATCAATTAGAAGAGATTAAAAATAATATTGATTTAATGATTAAAAAACTTGATATAACATTACAATTTGATAAATATAAACCTCAAGAAAAAATTGATGATGTTGTTAATATATTATTTAAAGCTGGTTATAATCCAATAAGAGTTCCTGCTTGTTATCATTATTTAGATCGTATTAAAACAAAACAAACTCTTCAAAGTGCAATAGATAAATTTAATACTAATGCAGATAAATTAATAGATTTAAGTAAAAATTATTCTCCATTAGTACAAGATAAAATAAAAAAAGTCATAGAAATTGAAAATTTTAAAGTTCAAAATGACGAAAATTTTGGTGCAGAGTTTTATAATTTTTATGAAAATAATTTTATAAATGCAATTGTTGGAAAAAAGAAAGATGGTTCATTATTTTATATTACTAACTCATCTCTTCTTGATTCAAAATTAGAAATTACACCAGAAATAGAATCAAAAATAGATTTCAGTACAAAGAAAATGTTTTTAGATAGTATAAAACCATATATCAATGAAAAGAATATTTATTTTATAGATGAAAATTCTACTAAAGAACTTTTTAATAATTTAGGTGGGGTACACTGTGTTACTTCAGAAATTCCATTATAAAAATAGAGATTATTTTATATTAGGAAAAGCGTAAATAGTTCCGTCTTTTTCTCTCCATTTTAGATATCCTGTTTTTGGGGTTTTATCAATATCAAAAACTGAAACTAAAGCCCAATTTCCTCTAACAGCTGTTAAATTTATTTGCTTTATATAATTTAATGTTGCAATTGTCTGAGACAAATCTTCACTTTTTGCCTTCAATACATCAATTTCATCAGGAGCATCCTTTAATATTCTTAAACCATACTTTCTTCCATACATATTATAAAAACTTATCCATGGCAAAAATTGTAATCTATCCTCTGTTAAAACCCAACCTTTTGCTCCTGTCTTTTTATCATAAATAACTTCAACCCAACCTTCATCACCTATGTCTGAAACATATAAAAATCCCAATTTTTTTTCATTTAACAATACTGCAAAAACACTGTCAGGCATGGTTTCTGAAGTATATTTAAATTCAAATTTCTTTATTATATTAGAATTTGCTTCCGGCTCAGAAAAAATTGTTAAATTATCTCCTGTTTGATACATTCCAATTGCTTTTTTAGGTATTGAATCCAGGTAAAAAGGCATTGTATCAGCTAAAACTAAATTCATCATTAATAATGATATAATAATTAACAAAAATATTTTTTTCATATTCTCTCCTGTAAATCAAAGACATTGTAACATTTAATTATTTTTTCTACAAACATATATTATACAACTCTCGATTATAAATTTTGTTTTGATACAATTATTTTAGGAGAAATATTATGGATGATTTTAAACATTATACAGTAATGCTAAATGAAGCCGTTGATGCTTTGGAGTGTCAAAATGGTAAAATTTATGTTGACTGTACTTTAGGTGGCGGGGGGCATAGCGAATTAATATTAAAAAGGATTTCTCCTAATGGCAGGTTAATTGCTTTTGATATTGATGATGAGGCTATTAATCATGCTAAACATCGTTTGAAAGATTATTCAAATTTGACGATTGTAAAATCTTCATATGTAAACATAAAACAGGAATTAAAAAAATTAGGAATAGATAAAATTACCGGAGGGGTGATTTTAGATTTGGGGGCTTCGTATCATCAACTTACTAAGGGTGAAAGAGGTTTTTCTTTTTCAAAGGATGCTCCATTAGATATGAGATTTGATATGGATGCTGATTTTTCTGCATATGATGTTGTTAATAAATATTCAGAAGATGATTTGGTCAGGATTTTTAGTGAGTATGGAGAAGAAAGATTTTCGAAAAGAATTGCAAAAAAGATTGTGGAAACTAGAAGGATTAAAGCAATTAGAACAACGAAAGAGTTGGCTAATCTTATTATTGAAGCGACTCCTCGTGTTAAGTCTAATATACACCCTGCTACAAGAGTGTTTCAGGCTATTAGAATAGAAGTTAATAATGAGTTAAAAAATGTAAATTTTGTATTACATGATATATTGGATTTATTAACAGAAGGTGGTATAATTTCTGTAATAAGTTTTCATTCTTTAGAGGATAGGATAGTTAAACAAATCTTCAAGTATGAGAGCAGTAAGTGCAGATGCAATGAGATGATTTGCAAATGCCCGCCGCCTAAAATCGAGTTGGTAAATAAAAAACCGATTACAGCGAGCGTAGAAGAGATAAAAGAAAATCCGCCATCACGAAGTGCAAAGTTAAGGGTAGTTAGAAAGATTCGAGATTGACGGCTGCTATTTGGGAGTAGAGGAGTAATCAGTTGGTTTCGGCTTTAAAATTGAATAATCACAATGAGAGTGGTTTAGTTTATTTTATTAAAAAATTCTCAAAAGAAAACAAAAAAGAGTACATATCTAGTGAACAGAATGGTAAAAAAGATTTTATTGATAAATCTATTCAAAAATTAGCTGTTAATAGTATAATAGAAGGGTACTTTCCAAAGGAGAATCTTGTAAGAGATATGGCGATAAAAAGAGTTAATAAAACTTTATGTGTCATTTTGAGTATGCTTATTGGTATTGTTATCGTAAGTTATTATTTTGTTATTTCTTGTGAGATGAAATTGAATGATCTAAGTAGACAAACTGTTATTTTAAATAATGAAAATGAAGAGTTGCAAAATAAATTAGACAGTTTAAAATCCTTTAATAATGTAGATAAGACGATGGAAAAAACCAATATGCTTCAAAGAGCAGGACAAGTAATTGAAGCTCCTGAAGTTATTGTTGATAATTCATTAAGAAATAAAAAAATATTTAAAAAGAAAATTTTTAATTATGCTATAGGGTTTTAATTTTTAAAGAAAATGCGGACGATGTTATTTTAACATCGTCCACATTTTTCTTTTTTATTTTGCAATTATTGATAACTTTTCTCCTTCAACAGAAATTTCTTTTTGTTTATATGGATTAGATGCAAAATTGTATTGAGGATTAAAGTATTCTTTATGTTGTTTTCCTTTAAATACAATTTTTTTGATATGTTTTAAAATCATAACTCCATTTTTAGAAGTTAAACCATCCATAACGATTTTACCGCCACCTTCTTTTACGATACCACGCATACCATTACCTAAATCTTTGACAACATATTTAGCTTTATCTCTTGCATTGGCATTCATAAATACTGTTCCTACAGGGATTGAAACTCCTGCTGCAAGTAGAATTGAATCTACTTCTGATTTTGGTTGAATTGGAACGTATTTGTTTTCTGGATTAATAGAATCTATATTGTTTTCTTCAAAGAATTTTTTGCGTTTTTCTTCAGTATCTAAACCATATTTTGCGAAGTAATCAACTCTATTTCCGAATTCTACATCTCCTGCATTCATTAATGTAACGGTCATATCTCCATTTGCATTTTGCATCATATATGCAATTTTTGCGAGTTCTTTAGATAATTCTCTACGTTCATTTTCTAAAGATTCTCTGGTTTTAGAATCTAATGATTTGTTACCGCTTAATTCATCATTAATTTGATAAATACGTCCTTGAACGGCATCTCTATTTTTAGAGTTTGTTAGAACATCTAAAGCATATGGAGTACCATTATTCAAAGCTTGCAATTCGTTATCTGAACGAGTTTTTACAGTTTCGTTCATTCTATTCATAACGGTTTTTCTATAGTTACCGATTAAGTTATCTTCGTTTAATTGTTCCCAAGGAAGAGCATTTCTGTTTTGAAGATAAATGTTTTTAGCTTTTTCTTCATATCCGCTCATTGCTAATTCATCGCCTGCAAACATTGTTGGAATACCGAATAAACCTTTTAAATATTCCATTATCATCTCAGCTTTTGCTTCTGCCGGTTCTGTTGCAGTTTTATAAACATTATCAATTATTGCGTCTTTATTAGTTATTTCATGACCTGATTTATATTCAGCTTGTTTTATTGCCATTGTAATAGCTGTTCTTATATCTCTGGCGGCATAACCATTTTTTCTCATTGCATTTACAGGATCTTCAATTTTTGGTAATTCTGATGAATTATTTTTTACTGTATTTTCATCATATTTTTCTACAAAATCTTTTACTGCAGAAAATATTGCATTTTTTGCTCCTTGAGATTTTCCTGAAGCTACATATGAATCTCTAATTAATGCTGCAAGATTTACTGTATATAAGTTATAGTTATTATAAATTTCTGAATTACTCACAGTAGAATCTGATATATCTTCAATTTTATCTTTTTTATTAAGAAGCATATTGGCTAGTTTTCTGTTATGAATACTTTGAGAATCATCGCCTGAGAAATAGCCTTTTACAAGATAATTTCTAAAATTATTATTAGCATTTTCTTGAATTGATTTTAATAATTCAGATTTTTCTGCTTCTGTAAGTTTTAATCCGTATTTTTCTTCTGCAATTTTTGTTATTTCATTAAAAGCGTTTTCAATACTTGATAATTCTTTAATATTAATAACTTGGAAATTATTAGTAACACCTTCGCCTAGGTAATTACCATTTGTTAAATCGACAATCGCAGAATTGATTAACTTTCTATCATTATCAGATACGATGTTTTTAAGATCGTTATTAAGAACATCTTTAAGTAATTTGCTCATTGCGATAGCTTTAGTACTTAAAGTTCTAAAGTATTCTTGATTAGCTGCATTTAGTTTTAATTCAATAGGCATTTCATCTATTGATTTTGAATCTGATAAAACTTGTAGAGCATCTAATCTATGTTGAACTTTATTTCCATTATCGTGGAATAGTTTCATATCTAAGGCCAAACCGTGAATTAATCTTGGTTTATCATGGTTACCCATAAATGTGTACAGATTTCTTAAATAATCCACGCTTCTTGTTTGAAGTAATAAATCCATACGATTTCTAAATCTGTCGTGGTTAGGAGATTCACCATTTCCTTCATCAAAAGATGGTGCAAAAATTGTTAATAAATCTGTGAAGAAATAAGAATATCCTGCTTCTGATGTAATACCTGTTTCATTAAAGAATTTTGCTAAAGCGTCAGGTTCTCCGTTAAATTTAGGATTATTTACGTTTGTATCACCATTATATGGACAAGAATTTGGCCCATAAGTACTTTTCATTAAATCAGGAATATCAGTAATTTCAGCAACTATGTATGAATTAGGGTTTTCTGATTTAACTCCTTGGACGAATTTTGTCCAGAATTTTATAACATCATTCCAGTTATCGTCAAAATCATTATCACCGTTTCTAATTGCATCCATATCCATTACGTCTTTTGCAGCATCTAATCTCCAGTCAAGTCCTAGAGCTGATCTTTCATTTAACGCTTCTGCTATTCTGAAGCTTGCTGTATCTGTACCACTGATTCTTTTTGATATAGAGTTTGCGATATACGAAATATCTTCTTTTGATAAGTTTCTTAAACCTTTTTGCATTTTATTTGCTAACATCTCTGCTTCATCTTCAGGATTGTGAGCATTGATTTTTAAAGATTTTAAAGTTGTATCATTTTTTAGTTTGTCATAATCGTAAGTTATTTCGCCGTTTGATAATATTTTTGTTTGTAATTTATCGCCTGTAAGAGATTTTAAAAATGCGTATTTTGTAATATCTTGTCCGATTAAATCTATTACATATTCTCCGTATTCAGTATAATCTCCATTAGCATCTAATAATTTTTCATTAGAATTTTTGTTAACTTCTTTGATTATTGCATCTGCAAAATCTTTAATTTCATTATTAAATAAGCTATTTACTTTTTTATAATTTTTAGAATAAGGTTCTACAAGATGGGGATTATTATTTTTCATTAAATCAAATCTTGAAACTCCGATTGTTTCATCTGTAGTTGCACGATTTGAGAAATAAGAAGTTGATAATACTCCAACAGTGTTTTCTCCAAATTCTAATGCATCTAAAGGCATTTTCATTAATGATTTTACAGTTACATCATCTTTTTGTAAGTTACCTTTTGTTTTTAATAAGTATTGAGCATTTAAAATGTTATTTAAAACTTTATCAGAAATTTTTGCTTCTTGAGGAAGCTTACCTTCTTCAATAAGTTTATTGATACCGTCAACTGTTTTTACACCACTTACTGTTTGAGCAATGTACATTTTTTGTATATCATTAACTTTAGCGGTCCAATATTTACCTGCTTGAATTGCCATATCTTGAACTTCTCTAGCTCCACGTTCAATCATTTGTTGTTCGTGATATCTTTGAGCTCTATCAGGTATTGCTTTTAAAAGTTTTTCATCATAGCCTGAAATATGATAATTCATTTTTACCATATCAGTGTTTGCATCCCAAGTTACAAATCCACCTTCTGTTTTCTTATCTATTTTAAAATTAGAAAATTGAGAAGCTAGAATAGTACCTTCGGCTGTATCCAATTTAATATTTTTACCTTCTTTTTTATTCAGGTTATTAATTAGTTCAATTCTATTATCGTATTCTTTAGGATTAATTTGGAATACGTAATTAATGATAGTATCATCGTGATTATTTATTGATAATTCATTACCGGATTTTATATTTTTGTAAGTATCAATTGCTTTATCTAAAGCCTTTACTTGTTCATCACCAGCTTGTGAAGCATCATATATTTGATACAAAGTTTCTTTGTTTGAATCATAATCATTATTCGCTATTTTTTTGTATGTTCCATCTGCTTGTAATTCATATTTATAAGGTGCATTAATAATTCTATGTCTTAAATTTTTACTATTTTGAGGAACTGTTCCATACCCTAAATTTGTATCTTTAATACTATTCATTCTAAACCAGTAATAAGATTGAGGTTTTTTCTCTGCCCATCTTAAAGCATATTGAAAATGAATACCTTCTAGACCTTCAGAAGTAAATGTTCCATCATAAACATATTTCATTCCATTAGAATATAAATCTCTAAAAAATGATGCAAAGTTTTCGGTATTTCCCATTCTTGAAGCTATTTGCATATTATTTTTGTTCCAATAGCTGTGAGATGAAACACTGTCACCGTTTGCAATTGGAGTTGTAAATAAAACTTTATATCCGTTTTGTTTTAAATAAGGAATACCTTTTTGCAATCCTGCAATAGAACCCTTAAATCTATTGGAAAAAGTTCTAATTACTCCTTCCATTTCTTTTTGGTAATTAGAATCATAATAAATTTCACCTGTATTAGGTTCTGAAAAACCTCTATACATAACTCCTGGCATGAAAGAATCTGGTATTGCCAAATATCCTGCACCTTGTATCATAGGAGTCGTACCTTTTCTGGTCACTAGGGTATATTTATAATTTTCTATTGGATCTTGATATCCTTCATAAGCTTTTGTTACTTTCCCATCCTTATCTTTAATTTGATACCAGGTTTTATCATTATGAATTCTAAATCCATACTCTCCACCGAGAGATTTCATTTTAACGCCGGTATCTGGACCTTCATATACGACCTCGCCTGTTTCTTTATTTTTTCTTACTATTTTATAAGCAAAAGGAGCATCTTTATCTAAGTTAGTAACATCTTGTAAATTAACCTCAACACCCTCTGGTTTTAAGAAAAATGATGTAAGTGGAGTTTCATCTATTTTATAATTGTAATTTTCTGTAGGAATAGCCCTAAAAATTTGTACTTCACAAGTTTCTTTATCGCTATCGTATGGATAGTTAAATTTCATAATAGTTTCACCAACATTGTTTTTTACATGTTGATATCCTTTAAACCCTAAATTTGATACACCGTTAATTTTATTTACAAACACCTTTCGAAACTCCTTCTATAGATATAAAGATTGTAAAAAAATTATTTTTGCCAAATATCAGGCATGTAAATGAAAAATTTTACAAAATTTAATAATATATATAATACACAGTATAGTTGGATTATATAATGAACAAAATCTAAAGTAAAGGATAATAGAATTAGATATCTACGCCAGACATCATATTAATCAATGTATCAATTGTATTTTGCATATTTACACTGTCGGTAGTTCTTTGTTGTAAAAAAGCATTGATTTTAGGCATCATTTCTATTGCAATATCCAATTTAGGATTTGTTCCGGGCTGATACATCCCAACGTCAATCAAATCTTTGTTTTCTCTGTACATTGCCATAATTTTTCTCAATTTAGCTGCAGCTTCTTTGTGAGGTTGAGAAGCAATTGCAGACATAAGCCTTGAGATACTTCCCAAAATATCTATTGCAGGATAGTGGTTAGCTTCGGCAACTTTTCTTGATAAAAATATATGACCATCCGTAATCCCCCGAACGGTATCTACAATTGGGTCATTAATGTCATCACCTTCCATAAGTACTGTATAAAAAGCCGTTATTGAGCCTTTAGGGCTATTACCTGCCCGTTCAAGAACTTTTTGTAGCCAAGAAAATATTGAAGGAGGATATCCTTTCATTGTTGGGGGTTCGCCAATAGAAAGACCAACTTCACGTCCTGCCATTGCACAACGAGTTACCGTATCGGTCATCAAAAATACTTTTTTACCCTGATCTCTAAAGTATTCACATACTGCTGTTGCTGTTAAAAGACATTTTTGTCGTATTAAAGGCGGCTGATCCCCTGTTGAACACACAAGAACAGATTTTTTCATACCCTCCGGACCAAGAGCATCTTCAACAAATTCCTTAACTTCTCTTCCACGTTCTCCGATTAGTGCAACTACGTTAACATCTGCATCAGAATTTCTGGCAATCATACCAAGCAATGTACTTTTCCCGACTCCTGACCCCGCAAATAATCCCATACGCTGTCCGCAACCAAATGTTAAACAAGCATCTATTGCTCTCACTCCTGTTGAAAACATTTCTGTAATAATTGGTCTCTCAAACGGCCCAGGAGGAGGACCCTCTACAGGACGCCAAGTCGCTCCATCCAAATCCAAAGGCTTTCCGTCTATCGGTTCTCCCATTGGATTTATTAGTCTTCCTAAAAGAAAATCTCCAACCGGAATAATAATTGGTTTTCCTGTTGTTTGTACTAAACTCCCTTGACCTATTCCTGCTCCGTCATATAAAAGTAATAATTGTGCTACATCACCTTTGAATGCTACAACTTCAGCAGGTTTTCTTTCTCCATTTGCAGCTTCTATATAGCATAAATCTCCTATTTTAAGTCCCGGAAGTTTTACTTCTACGGTTAAACCGAGTAATTTAGATACACTACCTTTAAATTGATATAAGTCAAGGTTTTCGATTTTTTCTCGAACCTTGACTTTTAGATTATCTAAATACTCTTGATTAACTCCATCCATATTTTTATTTTATCATATTTTTTATGTGTAAGTAAACTAGTGTCTGGTCAATAGTCAATAGTGAGTGGTGAATAGTGAATAGTGAATAGATTGTTAACTACTTCTAACACTAATCCTGTAATCATACTTGCCAATCCAATACATTTACCCCCTTTTAACGCCAAGCTTGTAATCATACTTACCAGCCCAATACATTTACCCCCCTTTTAACGCCAAGCTTGTAATCATACTTACCAGCCCAATACATTTACCCCCTTTTAACGCCAAGCTTGTAATCATACTTACCAGCCCAATACATTTACCCCCTTTTAACGCCAAGCTTGTAATCATACTTACCAATCCAATACATTTACCCCCTCTATCCTCTTTCACAGATAGTTTGAGCCACATAAACTCCTGATGCTGAAGCTTGGATTAACCCTCTTGTTACACCAGCTCCATCTCCTATTGTGAACAAGTTCTTAACACCTTCTGTTTCCAGTTCGTTTGTTAATTTAACTCTAGCTGAATAAAATTTAACTTCGATACCGTAAAGAAGTGTGTATCTGGATGCTGTTCCGGGTGCTATTTTATCAAGAGCGAATAACATCTCTATAATACTTTTCATTTGACGATATGGGATTACTAAACTTAAATCTCCGGGAGTTGCACAAGTTAATGTTGGAGTTATTATACTTGATTTTATTCTATCCGGAGTAGATCTTCTTCCTTCAAGTAAATCACCAAATCTTTGTACTAAAATTCCGCCTGCTAACATATTTGCTAAACTTGCAATGTGTTGACCGTATGCTATTGGTTCTTTAAATGGTTCTGTAAATTTTTTACTTACTAATAATGCAAAGTTTGTATTATTGGTTTTTATATTTGCATAACTGTGACCGTTTACTGTTGCAATACCGTTATAATTTTCCTGTACTACTTCGCCGTTTGGGTTCATACAAAAAGTTCTTACTTCATCTCCAAATGTTGGTGAATGATAAACTAATTTTGATTCATATAATTTATCTGTTAATGGTGCAAATACCGGAGCCGGCAACTCAACTCTAACGCCCACATCAACGGCATTGTTTACCATTCCGATTTTATTCTTTGCAAATTCATGCGTTAACCAATCAGCACCTTCTCTTCCCGGTGCAATAATTGTATATTCAGCTTTAATTGTTTCTCCATTATCTAAAACAATGCCTTTTACCTGTTCACATTCCACAATTAAATTTTTTGCAGAAACATTGTTTAGAATAGTGATTTTTTCATCTAAATAATCTTGCATATGTTTGAGAACATCAAGACTTCTTTCTGTACCTAAATGCCTTACCGGAGAATGAACAAGCTTTAATTCTGCTAAAACAGCCTGTCTTTCGATTTCTCTAAAGACTTCCATATCAGTCCCAAAAACTTCATCTGTCGCACCGTGTTCCAAATACATGTTATCTGCATATTTGATTAACTCTTCTACTTTTTCACGTGACATATAATCGACTAAATGTCCGCCGACATCAGGAGTAAGAGTTAATTTCCCATCAGAAAAAGCACCTGCTCCGCCCCAACCGCAAAGCAATCCGCAACGTTTACAGTTTACACATTTTGGAGAGCCTTCTCTTATAGGACATTTTCTGTTTTCAATTTTTTGTCCTTTTTCTATTAATACAACTTTCCAATCAGGACGACGTTTCATAATTTCTAACGCACTAAAAATTCCGGCAGGTCCTGCTCCGATAATTGCAACATTGTACATAATTAAAACTCCTAACTACCCTATTACCTATTTAGGATACATGAAAAATAAACTCAAATCAATTTTGTAAATTTATTCTTTATGATTATATAACTTTGTATATCAACTAATACTATAGAATGGTTTTTATTGTTTTTGCTTACATTTCTTTACATTGTTATTGTTAGGGCTAAAAAAATATGATATAATTCCTTATATAAAGGATGCGGAAAATAACTTTAAAAAGCCAGATTGGTCATATATGTGTGTTACTAAAATAGGAGATTTAAGGATGAAATTGATTTCTAAAGAAGTAAAAACAGTTAAGTCCTCATTCAATGAAGATTTCGAAGATTATTTAAAAAGACAACAATTAAGAACAACTTTTAATGGTATGGAATTAAAATCTTTCTCTTGGTATAGAAAGGCTTTAGGTTTGGTTTAGTGTTTAAAGGGAGTATTTAAAAGATTTAAGATTTGTCGTAAAAATAATTTTTACGACTTTTTTTTATGCTTGTTTATTTCCAATTTCATTTCCGGCAGTCATTAATGCAAACGGAATTGTCATTGATATTAAATTTATTAAAGGATGTGAGCCGAATTGCCTTGCAGCAAGACACATATCATCAACGTGTGCAGAAAAATCACTTAATTTTACAGGACGCCCTTTCCCTTGTTTAAAAACTATTTCATTAACTTTATTTGCTACAATATTACTAAAATATACTCCAGTCATTAGACCCAACATTGCTGCCGTAGATTTTGCAATTGTTGTTCTGTATGTTTTTTTGTATGGATTTTTTTCCAAAAATTTCTTAGAAATACTCGTTCCTGCTTTTGCAAAACGCACTGTAAAAAATGCAGGCAATGAAATATTTGCTATTTGTAATAAAGTTTCTTGGAGTTTAGCTTTTCTATTCTTTTTATTTTTATCTATGGCATACCCTCCAATTAAGCCTCCTAAACAAGAACCAGCACCAATTGTAATAATATCTTTTTCCTCTTCATATGGAGCTTTTGCCAAATAACTATTTTTTATATTTTTAAACATTTTTTTAGGATTTAATGAATACCCCTTTGATTTTGATAAATATGCTAAACTTCCAACAACTCCTAATGCAGTTGTAGTTGCAATTAAATGCTTTTCAGCCTTGTTATAATTACTATCATTCCAAGAACCGCCATGCCCGAAATTAATATTTCTATTATAATTACCGTTAACTGAGTTCAACATAACACGACCTTTCGGTTATTATAAAACTCTAAAAAATAAAAATTGACATTGTATTAAGAAATTTTAACAAACAGGCGAATAAAATTTTGAAATTTCTTCAAAATATTTCTCTAAAGCTTTATATCCGTTATAAATTTCATTAGTAACAGTTGTATATTTACTGGCTACAATATATTTTAATTCTTTACATCTTATCTGTAAGATATTATCAGCATCTTTTCTTAATAATTCATTATTAGAAGTTGACCATTTTTTTAAATAAGATAATTCTTCATTAATTTGTTTTATAGTTGAAAATTCTAATGTATTGAAATCATATTTTTTCAATAGTTGAATTTCAGAATTACTAATTCTGCTCTGAACAGCTTGGAAGCGATAAATTCTTTTTATAATAACATAATTATCAGCAACTCTTCTATGTGAATAAGGAACAGCACTTTTTGCTAACAAAGCCGACGTCGACAAAGCCGTAAAAGCATCATCATTATTAGATAAGCTGCTTTGAACAGGATTAACTACTTCTATCTTCTTATTAATCAATTACCCAAACTCCTTTTCCCTTTTTTATAAATTTAATAATATATTAATGAACGAATATTGTCACTAATAAAAAAAATAATTTTTACATTAAGAAACATTCTTTGACTTGAGAAATGCAAATTAGATTTTTTTCTTTTTAGAATATATAATATTATATATGGGGAAGTTTGATTTATTTAATAAATTTAATAGTGCTGTTCTCGTCGTAAATGAAAAACAGGAATTTGTTTTTGCAAATAATGTTTTCAAAAGAGTTTTTCCGGATTTTGAAAATATAAAAAAGTTTTCGCATAAATTAAACTATAGTGTTTGTGCATTAGAAAGCAATGATGTAAGTGTTCATTCCCCTATTGTTCAAGCATTAAAATCTCTTCAAGATTTTTCTGCCTACGTAATATATCAAACATCCTCAAATGATTATTTTTACTATGATATGAACACAACTAAAAAAGGCAAATATACAATTATTGTTTTCACAGATGTTACAGCAAAAATAAAATTAGAAAATAATTGTGTACTACTGCAAAATACTCAAAAAAAGCTAAATTTACTAGAAAATGAAAATAAAAATTTATCAAAAATAAAATTAAAAGCTCAATCACAAGCAATGAAATTATTGTTATTAAATAATATTGCAAATATTATTAGAGAATCAATGGATTCTTCTGTTATCTTAAAATCAGCACTAAAGGAACTTTCTCAAATGTTTGGGGCCTTTAAAGCTTATTATGCTCAAAAAGAAGAAAAAATTTCCGAATTCAAAATTATAGAAGCTACAGATGAAATTGATTTAAATAATATTATTATGTTTGATAAACCGGTAAATATTGAAATCGCAAACGGAAAAATTTCACATCTTTCTTGCATAAAAGAACATAAAAATGCAAAACCTTTTAAAGAACTTGTACAAAGAATTATTTTACCGGTTAATCATTATAATAAAATACTGGGAATTATTGTTTTACTAACGAAACAAAAAATAAAACTTGATGACACTTTAGAAGTCTTAAAAGGTGTTTCGGGACAACTTGGGAATGCAATTGTTCAAGCAGAATTATACAAAAATAACGAACAAATGGTTAAAGATTTAACAAAAACATTAGAAGAATTAAAAGACACTCAATTAAAGTTAATTAATTCTGAAAAAATGGCATCTTTAGGACAACTTATAGCAGGTGTTGCACATGAAATTAATACTCCAATTGCTTCTATAAAATCTAACAATGAAATAATTAAAAAAATTATTTCTCAAATAAAAAATGAAGAAGTTTTCGAATTATTAGAAGAAATAAATAAAATAGATTCGGAAGCAATTGCAAGAATTAACAGACTTGTTGTTTCACTGAGAAAATTTGTAAGGTTAGATGAAGCCGAATTACAAGAGGCTGATATTAATAAAGAAATTGATTTAACATTGGACTTGATAAGGCATGAAACTAAAAATAAAATAACAATAATCAAAAAATATGGAAATCTACCTCCTATTAAATGCTATCCAAATATGTTAAATCAAGTCTTCATGAACATATTAGTCAATGCAGCACACGCAATAACAGAAAAAGGCACAATAACGATAGAAACTTTATTTAAAAATAATAACTTAACGGTCAAAATAAAAGATAACGGCTGCGGAATTAAAGAGCCGGAAAAAATATTCTTTGCGGGATATACAACTAAGGGAGTCGGTGTTGGAACAGGTTTAGGACTTGCAATCTCAAAAAAAATAATTGAAAAACACAAGGGGAGTATAGAAGTAAAATCAGAGGTAAATAAGGGTAGTGAATTCTTTATTACTATCCCCGGTAAGTAGGAAATGTAAAGTTTTATAAATCGGTTATACGCTAATATTGATAATATATTAAGCCAAGTCGTATTTATAATTTGAATTAAATTTTGTAAAATAATCTAGTGGAGTAGTAAAAAAAATGTAAAAATATGGTATATTAATACTACCGAGATTAAGTGTAAATTTTACCCTTAAAAAGGGATTGTAACAAAAAATTTACAAAAAAATAGATAAAGGCAATTTTAAAAAATACAAAAACTTTATATTACTGTGTAGAAGTTAAATGATATGTTTACATATTGGAGGTAAAGTGTATGGCAATTACAGTAAACGGAAAGAAAAAACAGGTAAAGAAAACTTTTCAAGAACTTATTAATGATTTAATGACATCAAGTTCTGAAAAGGTTAGATATAATGCCGCTCGTGTTTTAGGTGAAATGGGCGACTCAAAAGCTGTAGAACCATTAATCAATGTACTAAAAAATGATAAAAATGGTTCAGTTCGTTTATATGCTGCTCGTGCTTTAGGTGAATTAGGTGATACAAAGGCTACTGAGCATTTGATTGAATCTTTAAGAGAAGATAGAAATGTTGATGTTAGAGTTCGTGCTGCCAGAGCATTAGGACGTTTGGGCGGAAAGATAGTTGTAGAACCTCTTGTTGAAGCTTTAAACGATGAAAATTCTCAAGTTTGTATAACTGCAACAGATGCTTTAATTGAAATCGGTGATGTTGCAACAGATGCTTTGATGAACTCATTAGATCATGAAAAAGTTAATGTACGTTGTGATGCAACTCGTGCATTGGGTGAAATCGGTAATAAAAAATGCGTTGATAAAATTATCAATATGTTATATGACGAATGGGTAAATGTTAGAATTTATGCAGTAACTTCTTTAGGTAAGTTAAATGATAAGAAAGCTGTTCCTGCTTTAATCGACGTTATGAAAAATCGTTCAGAAAATGATTTGGTTAGAGCTGGTGCTGCGGCAGCATTAGGTGTTTTAAGAGATCAAAGAGCTTTATTACCTCTAAGAGAATTAATTATGGAAGCAGAAGAATTAGGTGAATTAGAAGATACTGCTTTAAAATCATTCAAGAAGATTATGGCTGCTAACTGGCAAGCTATTCCTGGTGCTACTCAACAAAAGAAACCAACTGCATCATTTTAATATAATTTAAGAACTTAAAAGGGCGACTGATTTTAATCAGTCGCCCTTTTTTGTATATCTTTGTAACAAATAAGCAATTTTTTTTATTTGATTTACTTAATAAATATATAGGGGAATATTAGATAGGAGTTTTTAATTTGAGTTTATTAAATTCTGCAAAAGTAATTGCGAAATATTTTACAAAACCTGAACAGTATATTTTAGTTAATAAAACGAGATTTAATTTAGGTGATACTAATGTAAGTTTAGTTTTTAATAAAGACTTAGATATAATAAACGGGAAATTGGCAGATGATAAATTGGCTGAAATTGGGACAACGGCATTGCAGTTAGAAAAAGATTTTGTACAAAAGTTTCCTGATGCTAAAAAGGAAGTTAAAGATATATTTGAGAAACTCGATACAGTTGAAAGTTTTTCTTTTCGTCCAAAAAGTGCCGGGTCTATGGAAACTAAACTAGAGCGAGAATTTATTGCAGGAAAACCTTTTAATTCGTTTAGTGATGCTAAAGAATTGGTTAGAGATGGTATTGGAAGTAGAATATTCATGAAATCTTTACCGGAATTGTCATCTAAAGAATTAAAGAAAATGTTAAATGGATTTAGGTTAAATGGTGATGAATTATCTAAGCAGGATAAAAAAATTTTGTATAAATGTGTTTATGATTATCCTATGAGTTTAGATGAGAAGAAAAAAGGTTTTCCAATTTTTGAAAAATTTGTTGAGCCTTTAATACAAAAACAGTCTCAACAGGTTGTTGATGAAATTACCTTGTCTATTGTTAAAAATTCAATGGTTAAAAAAGGGTTATCAATAGAAGATGTGAGAGCAAAAGGTATGCTTTCAGATGTTTTAATAGAAAGATTACAAAAAGAAGACATTAAACCTTTAGAATTTGATTTGGTAAATAATTATAGAGGTGAATTTGGGCTTCCGGTTTTTACTAATGCTCAATTGCAACAAATAGAAAAAGCTTCGGGGGGCAAATTAAAGATAATTTCACGACCTGATTTGTTGGATTATGATAAATATCCTAAAGAATATATAGAAAAAATGCAAAAATCTATTAGGCAAAGCGGGTATCGTACTGCTCAAGGTAATGTTATTCATAAAAATGGAGTTAGAGGAGAATTTCAATTTAGAGATCTTTTTACTAATGATTTTGCCGAATATGAACATATTGCATATGATTTAAGAATGGGTAAAAATACTTTAGGAGAATTGTTTAATGATTATAAACGAGAAATTTCTAAATTAAGTGATAATAAATATAATAAATATACACAATATTTGGGTGAATGTTATAATTACTATAATAGAAAGTCTTTAGGTTTGCCGATCCATAAACCTAAATTACCAAAAGGATTTAATAAAATATTAAGTGAAGAAAATATGAAAAATTTGCATGATGTAAATGAAAAAAGAATGAATGAATTAAAGAAAAATTTTGTTCCGTCATTTGTCCAAGTAGCTTAGAGGTTTTTAGTATGATAAAATATGATATAAATAAAATTAGAACCAATAAAAATATAAATTTCCGTCCGAGGTTAAAAATGGATATAGTCAAAAATATTGAAAATATGATATCAACTATGAAAGCTCGTGTAGAAAGAGAAATCCCCGATACAGGTTATTTTAGAAATTTTGCTGAAAATTTTGAGAATAAAGATAATAAAATTTTTGGCAAATATATAGCTTTATCAATTGAAAAAGATGAAATGATTGACGGAGAAGCTTTATTGAAAATATCTGTTCTACATCCTAATTTACCTGTTGATGCTTCAAGTTTGTTGGTCGCAGGAAATAGAAAAAAAATTCTTGATTATATGAATAATGATAAATTTCTTGATGAAGTTAAAAATTCCATATTAGAATTATCGAAAAGTTTAAAAGAATCAAATTTATAACAAAAGAGGTTTCTGAATAAAATTCAGAAACCTCTTTTTATTACTTTCAAAAATCTTCGTCAGCTTCTTTTGCCAAAACATCTTCTTTATCATCAGATTTAAAAACATCTAATTTCATATTTTCAAAATCTAAATCTACATTAACACAATCACCTTTTTCCCATTCCAGTTGATTTAAAAAATCTTTAGGAATTTTTATGTATAATTCATTATCCCAATAAACAAGTTTTGTTTTCATTATATGCCCTCCTTTTCTATAAAATTTTTCCATTTATAGAGAAAAAGAGCAATTAAACGGTTTACTAATTTATTTGGTTAAAAAAATGTTAAAAAAAGTTACAAAATTTTTTAATGTAAAAACATAGGCTTGCGAAAAAAAAGCTTTTATAATAGAATTTTCATGTCAGAAAGTAACCCACATTTGAATATTTATTAGATGCCGAAAACGGGCGTTCTTATAATATTTTGATATTCAAATGTTTCATAATAAAACAAAAATAGTATACAACTGTTAAAAAATAGGAAAGGTATAACATGACAGAAGAAATTAAACAAGTTGAAGAAGTTGTTGCAGAATCTACCGAAGAAGTAGTAGAAGAAACATCTGTAGCTGAAGAAGCAGCTGTAGAAGCACCTGCAAAAAAACAACGTAGCAGAAAGAAAAGAGTAGAAACACAAGAAGTAAAACCGGAATCAGAATGGAAAGAACAAGTAGTTCAAATCCGTCGTGTAACAAAGGTTGTAAAAGGTGGTAAAAAATTAAGTTTCAGAGCGATTGTAATTGTAGGTAACAAAAAAGGCCAAGTAGGTGTTGGTTGTGCAAAAGCATCAGAAGTTATCGTAGCAATACAAAAAGCTATCGCAGACGGAAGAAAAAATTTAATAACAGTGCCTATCTTTAAAACAACAATTCCTCACCCAATAACAGGTCGCTCAGGTGCTGGAGCTGTTATGTTAAGACCGGCATCACAAGGTACAGGTATTATTGCAGGTGGAGCTGTTCGTTCAGTATTAGAACTTGCGGGTATTGAAAATATTCTTTCAAAATCATTAGGTTCAAAATCACCTTTAAATGCTGCTAATGCTACATTAGAAGCATTAAAATCATTAAGACCATTCTCAGAAGTTGCAAAAAAACGTGGTCTTACAATGGCTGAATTATTAAACTAGTAGGCTATTTTCAGTTGAAATTTAGATGAAATAATAAGACTAATAGTAAAAGGAATATAAAAATGGCAGAAACAAAACAAATAAAAATAAAACTTGTCAAAAGTTTAATCGGATGTTCTGAAGCACAACGTAAAGTTGCAAAAGCTTTAGGATTAAGCAAAACAAACCAAGTTGTTGAACATCACAACAGTGCAACAATTATGGGAATGGTAAATAAAATTTCACATTTATTGGAAGTACAAGAATAGTAAAAGAAAAGAGGAATATAAATTATGGCAGATAAAATTTTGTTAGAAGATTTGAGACCTGCAGAAGGCTCAACTTCAAAATCAAAAAGAGTAGGACGTGGACGTTCATCAGGACATGGTAAAACATCTTGCCGCGGACATAATGGTGAAGGACAACGTTCAGGCAGAACTTCAAAAAGAGGTTTTGAAGGCGGACAAATGCCAGCATACAGAAGATTACCAAAACTAAAAGGTTTCCAATTAATTAATCCACGTAATTATGCAGAAATCAATGTTGGTAGACTTGCTGAATTAAAAATTACGGAAATTTCTTTAGAAACATTAAAAGAAATCAGAAAAGCTCACCCATCTTGTGATGGTTTAAGAATTTTAGGTAATGGTGAAATTAAAAAAGCTATTAATGTAAAAGCTAACTATGTAACACCATCAGCAAAAGAAAAAATCGAAGCAGCAGGCGGAAAGGTTGAATTAGTATAATGGCAGGAGCAAATCATAACGGAATGAGAATACCTACAACGGCAGATTTAATGTCTATGTGGAATGCATCAGGCTTAAAAGAAAAATTAATTTTTACTTTTTTAATGCTTGTTCTTTTCAGATTTGGTATTCATTTACCGATTTATGGTATAAATAATGAAGCTTTTGCTAATTTAGCAGCCGGAAATAATTTGCTAGGCTTCTTAGATTTATTTACCGGTGGAGCTTTAGGAAAAGTTTCTATATTTGCACTTGGTATAGGGCCTTATATTACTTCTTCAATTATAATGCAGTTAATGGCAGTTATTATTCCTGCTTTAGAAAAATTGCAAAAAGAAGAAGGTGAGGCTGGCAGAAGAAAGTTATCGCAATATACAAGATTGTTTACTGTTGTTTTAGCAGCATTTCAAGGTTGTATATTTATGAGCTTTTTAGCACATATGCAAACAGGAATATTACCAGGTTTGAATCATGCAATGTTCTATGTATCATCAGTTATAACATTGACTGCAGGTTCAGTGCTTGTAATGTGGATTTCAGAATTAATCACAGAAAAAGGCATTGGAAATGGCGGTTCATTGATAATTTTTGTAGGTATTTTATCAGGAATACCTCTTTATTCTTCAAGAACTGCACAAATGGTTTCTAATGATTCTGCTTTAATGTGGGGTTTAGTTCTTTTATTAGTAATTTTCTTTGCAACAATGGTTTTCATTGTAATAATGCAAGAAGCTATTAGAAAGGTCATAATTGTAAATCCTAAAAGACAAGTCGGTAATAAAGTTTACGGAGGAGTAAATACTTTTATTCCTTTCAAACTTAATCCTGGTGGGGTAATGCCGATAATCTTTGCAGTAGCAATTTTATTGTTCCCTTCAACTGTATTGAGTGTAGTAGGTCAAGCAAGTATACAAGCAGGTTGGGCACAAAGTTTAATTCTTACTTTGAATAAAATCTTTAATCCAAGCGGTGCTGTATACTATGTAATATATTTTGTATTGATTGTTGCATTGACGTTCTTCTATGCTTCAATTATGCCAAATATGCAACCTAAAGAAATTGCCGATAATTTGAAAAAATATGGATCTTCAATTCCTGGTATAAAGCCTGGTAGACCAACTGCAGAAGCTCTTGATAAAATACTTTCTAAGACAACTTTTATTGGAGCTTTGGCTTTGGGAATAATTGCATTAGTTCCGTCTTTTGCAAGTTATATTACTAAGATTACTACTCTTCAAGGAATTGGAGCAACTTCTTTGATAATTATGGTTGGTGTTGCTTTAGATTTAATTAATCAAGTAAAAACACATTTATTGGCAAGAAATTACGAATCTTTCTTGAAGGATTAAGTAAGTAAAATAAGAAAAGCTGCATCGATTTAAATCGATGCAGCTTTTTTTATTAGTTAAATATTTTAAGCAATGTTTATTGATAAAATATCTTTTTTAAATAAATGTTTAGTATGTATATGCCTAAAATAGCCTTATAATTTAAAAATTTTTATCTTTTGTTAATTTTTGTAACAAAATTTTTAAAAAAGCTAAAGTTTTAAAAAAAAATTCCGTATGTACATCTTGGAAGCATCTTACAAAAAAAGGAATATTTTGTTATGGTAAGTTTTAATTTTGGATTTAATCGTAATTCTCAAAAAAGTACAAGTTTTACAAAAAACAATAGTACTTTAAATCGAAATAATAGTAGAAAAAATAATAATACATTAAATATTACTAATAATAAATCACAAAGTAATACGCCTACCAAAAATAAAGGTGTTAATACGAATAAAACGAATAATAATACTTTGAATACTCTTAATAATAAATCACAAAGTAATACGCCTGCTCAAAACAAAGATGTTAATACAAATAACAAGAATAATAATATATTGAGTACAACAAATAATAAGGTACAAAATAATATTCCTGAGAAAAATCAAAAAGATAATAGTGTTTTGAATAATAAAACTAATAATAAACCAAGTATAAATCCTCCAAAAACTAATAGTGGATCATTGAATAGCAATTTTCTGTTATCGTATAATGGTATAAATATTAATAGAGGTAGTAATAAAAATAAAGGACTTATTAATACTGGATTGAATAATACAAAAAGTGTTGCATCAAAATATGATAATTTCAATATAAATAAAAATAACAATAAAAATATTGTTAATAAAAATGGGGGGTTTAATAAAACTCAACAAATTTCAGCAAGTAAATATGGTTTTTGGGGTAAAGCTTTAGAGTTTGGAGTCTTGGTTGTGTCTATAGCGATAAGCCCTTTTATGCCAGTTGGAGCACCTACATTGTATGATCATATTTATAATGGACCAGCTAGTAATCAGTATGATGGACGTGATAAACAAAATGGACGCTGGGCATAAGATAGGAGATATTAATGTCAAAAATAAATAACATCGTAAATGATACAGTATTGATAACTCAAAATAGTAGTATTGATAATAAAAAAATTGATAAAAAGTCTGAACTTATTTTTGATTTTTCTGAAAAAACAGAAGTAAAAAGTGGTTTAAAAGATTTAAGTACAGAAGAATTACAGTCACAAAAAATAAAAGCATATGAAAGATTGGAAGCTTTAGAGAAAAAAAGGGCTTTGGTTAATGGTGATAAAGATTTAAGAAAGAATGAGTTAAAAAAATATTTAGCTATAGGTGTAGCCGTAGGGGCTGGTATTGCGGCAACAGTCTGTATTGTTGGTGGAATTGGAGTGGCAACTGTTGGAATGGCTGTAGCACCTGTGGCTAAAGGAATAACTATTTTGGGTGGTGTTATAGGTGGCGTTTCTTCGTTTATTGCTAACAAAATAGTTAATTCAAATCGTGAAAAAAATAATATAGAACTTGTTAAAGAATTAGATTTGTTAATACAAAATACTAAACAAGAAATTAACGCTCTTGAACAAGAATTAGAAAGAAGAAGTTAATTTTAATAAATTATGTATTGTAGAAATAGATAAAATTTTTAATAATACTTTATACTAACTTCCTTCTATTATAAGAGGGAAGTTAGTAGGTTGGGTGAAACCCAACAAAAACTATTCATCCAGCATAAGATTTTGGTGCAAAAATTTGCACCCTACTCTTTTCATAGTGTTGCGATTGCTTTTTGAATTTACCAAATTTTATATGTAAAGATTTGTAAAAGAATAATTCTTTTATGAAATCGTATAAATTTTAAATACTTTATATATATGTAAATCGGTCATAACAAAAATGTTATATAAATGATAAAAGAGCGAGAGAAAGAGAATTTAATAGCTTCCCTTAAAAGGGAAGTTTTTATTTAAGATAATTAATAAGTCCTTCTAAGGCAAAAATATAACTTTGTTCCTTGAAACCTACAACTTGTCCAATACAAACTCCTGAAATAAGGGATGTATGTCTAAATTCTTCTCTGGCGTGAATATTAGTCATATGGATTTCAACAGTCGGAATATTAACAGCAGCTATTGCATCTCTAATTACAACACTAGTATGAGTGTATCCGCCTGCGTTAATTAGAATTCCATCATAAATATTTTTTGCCTGTTGAATTTTATCAACAATATCTCCTTCGTGATTGCTTTGAAAAGTTTCGACTTCGCAATTAAGATTTTTTCCTTTTTCAATAACAAGAGTTTCTATATCTTTAAGAGTTGTAGAACCGTATTTTTCAGGTTCTCTTTGACCTAACATATTTAAATTAGCACCATTAATGAGTAAAATTTTCATAATAATTAAATACCTTTCAATATCATACTTTTTATAATACAATAATAATTAAAAGAATGCGAGGAAAAAATGGTTAACAAACGCTGGTATGACAAAGATCCTATTTTAAAAGAAGCTTTGGAATTATTAAGATTATCTCCTGATGAAACTAAAAGTGAAGCTGCAGAATTTATGTTACAGCTTCAAGAACAAGTAGCCGGAGAAGTTATTGAGCATGTTTATGACATAATAAATACATATCAGGGGAAGGGTAATCGTTGGTATGATAATGACCCTGTGATGTTAAAAGCTGTAGAACTATTGAGGAATGCTCCTCCAAAAGTTCAGAGAGTTGCAGCTTTAAAACTTTTAATCGCATTAGAACAAAAAAGTTTTGAAGGAATTGATATATAAATGAAAGATGTTCAAAATCAATCTGATACAAGAGGTATAGATATTCAAAAAGTTGGTATTAAGGGTATAGAATTACCTTTAAAAATTCAACGTAAAGATGCGGATGATATTGTTGTGTATTCAAATGCAACTGCCGGAGTTTCTTTACCCGCTCATTATAAAGGAACTCATATGTCACGTTTTGTTGAGGTGTTAAATGAGTGGCGAACAAAAAAAACTCTTGGGATTGATATCAAAGGTTGTGTGGAAGCTATTGTCAAAAAGCTTGAGGCAAAGAGCGGTTATTTAAAGTTAGATTTTAAATATTTTATAAATAAGACATCTCCTGTTACAGGAATATCGGCTCCTATGTGTTATGATTGCTTTTTTGAAGGAATTTTAGATAATTATAATGAAGAAGATGAAGAGTATCGTTTCTTTTTAGGAGTAAAAGTTCCGGTAACAACTTTATGTCCTTGTTCAAAAGAAATTTCAGATTATGGTGCTCATAATCAGAGAGCAATTGTTTCTGTAAAGGTTACTTATCCGGAGGAGGAACATATTTGGTTAGAGGATTTAGTTAGGGATATTGAGAAATCTGCATCTTGTGAACTTTATCCTTTACTAAAACGTGAAGATGAAAAGTTTGTGACAGAAAAAGCCTATGATAATCCTAAATTTGTTGAGGATGTTTTAAGAGATGTTGTTGTTTTATTGAGAAATAACGATATTGTTGATTCTTTTGAAGTAGAATGTGAATCGTTAGAAAGTATTCATAACCATTCAGCGTGGGCTTATCAGGCAGAAGGATAAAAATAAAATATATCCTTGTATTTCTCTTGTTCTGGTTTTATAATATTCAATAAAGGACCATTGGGGATGATAAGAAGAGTTTGTTTATTGATAATTTCAATATTTATTCTGTGTGGAGTTGCATCTGCTCAGAGTGTTTACTCTAATTATGTTCCTAAAGAAAATGAAGTGATTTTTAATCAATCAATGTTTAAAATTGATGTTGTAGATCCTCAATTTTCAACAAATTGGAAAGGAGCCAGCTATCCCGGTTTAAGAGGGGCTAATCAGCTTGTTATATACACTCCGGCTTTTGGATATAGAACTAATACTAATGAGTTTGGAACCGAGGCTGTTGTTGTAGGAGATACTGTAACAGCTTTAAGTGGAGCTGATTCTTTAATTCCTGCAAATGGTATTGTTATTAGTGGACATGGGCAAGCTAAAAAGTGGATTCATGAAAATGTGATGGTCGGAGCTAAAATTTCTATTGATTTGAATAAAAAAGTTATAACTTCATATATTACATCAGATACGTTTTTATATAGTGCAAGAGAAAAAATAAAAGAAGTTCAAAACATGATGCTTTATTATGTTCAAAATTCTTCTGATTATAATCAGAAAAGAACTTCTCAAAATATTGCAAAAGCAAATGATTATATAGAAAAGGCCCAAAAAGACAGCAATAATTCTCAAAAGTATGCATCCCGTGCTATAGATTATGCAAATTTAGCAATGTCAACGGTTATACCATATGATTCAAATGAATTGAAGGGTGTTTGGATTCGACCTACTTTTTATTCTGAAAAAGATATTATAAAGGTTTTAGGTCAATTATCAGATTCTGGTATAAATAATATTTTTATAGAAACTTATTATCACGGAAAAACGATATTTCCATCTAAAACGATGCAAAAATATGGTTTTATCTCTCAAAATGAAGATTTTGTAGGTTTTGATCCTTTAAAGATATGGATTAATGAAGCACACAAACGGGGTATAAAAGTTCATATTTGGTTTGAGACTTTCTATGTAGGAAACAAACCACCGGAAACAAATCCAAACTATATTTTGTCTAAAAAACCTCAGTGGGCAAATTATCAAAAGAAAAATGCAGATTCTTCAACAATTCCATACTCAATATCTGAACATAACGGATATTTTATAGATCCGGCAAATCCTGAAGTTCAAAGATTCTTACAAGAACTTTTGTCTGAAATTATAGTTACATATAGACCTGATGGTATAAATTTAGACTATATAAGATATCCTCAATCACTAGATATTAGTTATTCAAATTACGATATGTCGAATTGGGGCTATACTAAGGTTGCAAGAAATGAATTTAGAAATATATATGGGGTTGATCCGATAGCATTAAAACCAAATGATTATTTATGGTATAGCTGGAGAGTTTATAGAGCCAATAAGGTAACTGATTTTGTAAAAAAAACGTGTAAATTATGTAGGGCTAATAATATTATGTTAACAGCCGTGATTTTCCCTAATAGAGGGTTGGCTTTGACTACAAAAATGCAAGATTGGCGTAATTGGTCTATGAATAATTATGTTGATGGTTTTACTCCTTTATTTTTAACTTGTAATGATGCTACTGCAATGAATTTGATGGAAGAAATTTTAAGAAATAAATCTAGTAGTACAAAGTTGTATGCGGGTTTATTTGTGACATTTATGAATGGTGCGACTTCTGATTTAATGAAGCAAATTCATGCTGCAAGACGATTTGGCTTAAACGGTTTGATAATATTCGATTATGCACATTTGACTGATATGTATATTAATACTCTTACAGAAAGTGTTTTTAGGCCTGTAAGAAAAGAAGTTGTAATAACAGAAAGCTACACAAAATCTTCTGTTCAAAAAAAGGATTAGTAAGATGGAAGAAGATAAAAAAGACGAAAATGAAAAAACAAAGAGGGCTTTTTTAGGAATTTGGTTTGATTGCTGCCATACTTATGGAAGGCTTTATAAAAATAAGGACGGGACTGCTTATGTTGGTAGGTGTCCAAGTTGTTTAAGGCCTGTAAGAGTTAGAATTGGCGGAGAAGGGACTAGTAGAAGATTTTTTAGAGGCGAGTAAGTTTTAATATAGAAAAATAAGAGGTAGTTTATGAATTTAGAAGAAATAAGAAAAGAAAACGAAGTTTTAGATATTTTTTGTGAATTAGTTCAAATACCATCTCCATCATTAAAAGAAGAGAAGGTTATTGAGTGGATTCTAAATTTTGCTAAGAAAAATGAAATAGATGCGAAGTGCGATAATTATGGAAATGTTTATATAAATATTCCCGCAGAAGATTCTACTAAGGAACCGATTATGCTATCTTCTCATATGGATGTTGTTGGTGATGATAGTCCGGTTGAATTAATTTTAGACGGTGATTTTATAAAAGCTAACGGCCGCACACTTGGAGCTGATGATAAAGTCGGAGTTGCGTGTGCTTTAAAATTAGCAAAAGATATAAAAAATGGACTTGTGAAAGCTGAAGGTGGACTTGAGATAACATTTACCAGAGATGAAGAAACCGGCATGAGTGGTGCTGAACACTTAGAATTTAATAAGTTTAAATCAAAATATGTTTTAGTATGTGATGCGGATAAGCTTGGACAATTACAGATTTCAGGAGCAAGTTATACAAATGCTAAAATTACTGTAAAAGGGCTTAAAGGTGGGCATTCTGGTATTGATATTGCAGATACTACAAGGTTGAATGCTGCAAAGTTAATTGCTGAATTAATTGCTGAATTTCCTCAGGGAGTTTATTATTCTGATAATACAGGTGTTATTACATCTTGTAATATCGGTGCAATTGTAGCAGGTGGAATTCAAAATTCTGTTGCGTCGATTGTTGAAAAAGGAATAAAATCAAATAATTATATTGAAGAAATTATGAAGAAGTCTTCAACTAATATAATAAATACTTTAGGAATGGCTTCTTATTCAATAAGAAGTGCTTCTGTAGAAAAGGAAAATGAATTAAAAGAGTTGATGCAATCGATAATTAATAAATTCAATGAAAAATATAAAGGTTTAGCGGAAGCTGAAATAGAATTTGAAATACATTTACTTCCTTTTGAAAAAGCTGATGATGATAGAATAGAGAAAGTTCATACAAAAGCCTGTGAAATTGTAGGAATAAAAAATGATATTTCATCTTTTCATGCGGGAGCTGAAACTCATATTTATTGTCATAATAAAAATTCTAAAGGTGAATATTTTATGCCATCTCTGTTAGGATTAGCAGATGTTTATAATATGCACTCAGCAGAAGAAAAGGTTGATTATAAAACTTTGTTAAAAGGCTATGAAGTTATAAAAAATACTTTTATAAATTTTAATAAATAGTTAGCAAAAAATATTTTTACAGATTTTATAAATAAAAAAAGGAGTCGAAATTATGAATATCAAAGCAATAAGAAACATCAAAATGCCACAAGCAAAAGCTTATGAACCAAGAGTAAAAGTTTCAGGAAAAGTTGATGGTTATGTAGAAGCAATGTTAGATAGTTATAATGCAAAACTTGAAAATCTTGCAAGTTTATACGATAGAAATATTAAACTTGCACAAAAAGATAAAACTGTTTTGGTAAATTCCGGCATGATAACTTCTAAAATAGATTTAAAAAAATTAACACATGCTAATGATTTTTACAAAGGTATTGTAGATAATGTAAAAGCAAATAGCGAAGCCGGAACTAAAGGACTTGATAAAGCGTTTACCAGATTAGCATAAATAAAAAAGTAAAATAAAAAACTCCTCAAATTTAATTTGAGGAGTTTTTATTATGAAATTAATTATTATTATTTCATAGCATTTTCAACAGCAACTGCTACAGCAACAGTAGCACCAACCATAGGGTTGTTACCCATACCGATAACACCCATCATTTCTACGTGAGCAGGAACAGAAGAAGAACCTGCAAATTGAGCATCGCCGTGCATTCTACCCATAGTATCTGTCATACCGTAAGAAGCTGGACCAGCTGCAACGTTATCTGGGTGAAGAGTTCTTCCAGTACCACCGCCTGATGCTACTGAGAAGTATTTTCTACCGTTTTCCCAGCACCATTTTTTGTAAGTACCAGCTACTGGGTGTTGGAAACGAGTTGGGTTAGTTGAATTACCGGTAATTGATACATCAACACCTTCTTTAATCATAATTGCAACGCCTTCGTTTACATCATCTGCACCGTAGCATCTTACTTTTGCTCTTTCTCCTTCAGAGAATGGAGTTTCTTTAACGATTTTTAATTCGCCAGTTTTGTAATCATATTCAGTTTCAACAGATGTAAAACCGTTGATTCTTGCAATGATATGAGCAGCATCTTTACCAAGACCGTTTAAGATAACTCTTAAAGGATTTTTTCTTACTTTATTAGCATTTCTAGCAATACCAATAGCACCTTCAGCAGCTGCGAAAGATTCGTGACCAGCTAAGAAGCAGAAACAATCTGTTTCTTCTCTTAATAACATAGCTGCTAAGTTACCGTGTCCGATACCTACTTGTCTTCTGTCACCAACTGAACCAGGTACTGCAAATGCTTGTAAACCTAAGCCGATAGCTTCAGCTGCTTCTGCTGCAGTTTTAAGACCTTTTTTAATTGCAATTGCACAACCTAAAGTATAAGCCCAAGAAGCGTTATCAAATGCGATAGGCTGAATACCTTTAACAATAGCATCTACGTCGATGCCTTTTGATAAACATAGTTCGCGAGCATCTTCTAAAGATTTGAAACCATATTCAGGTAAAACTTTTTTAAGAGTAGCTTCACGTCTATCTTGTCCTTCAAATTTTACTGTCATAATTTATTTCCCTTTTTTATTTTAATTCTTACTTTATTAATTGTAGTTTTATCATTGAGGGGAATTTGCAAGTTTAAATTTTTATTTGTAGTTTATATCTTGTTCCCCGATAATGTGTCTACGTGTGTTTTGTCGTTTTGCATACGAGGGGAATTTGTAGGTTTAATTTTTATTTGTAGTTTATACCTTGTTCCCCGATAATATGTCTACGTGCGTTTTGTCGTTTTGCATACGAGGGGAATTTGTAGGTTTAATTTTTATTTGTAGTTTATACCTTGTTCCCCGACAATATGTCTACGTGCGTAGCACTATTCTTCACGTGGATCGATGTACTTAACAGCGTCAGCAAATCTGCCGTAAGTACCGATATTTTTTTCGTAAGCTTCTTTTGGATCAACTCCTTTTTTGATTGCATCCATAACTTTTCCTAAGTTTACGAATTGGTATCCGATAACTTCATCATTCTTATCAAGACCCATTTTTAAGATGTAACCTTCAGTAAGTGAAAGATATCTAACACCTTTTTGTTTAGTAGAGTGGATAGTACCACACATAGAGCAAAGTCCTTTACCTAAATCTTCAAGACCAGCACCAACAGGAAGTCCGTTTTCAGAGAATGCTGATTGAGTTCTTCCGTAAACGATTTGTAAGAATAATTCTCTCATTGCAACGTTGATAGCATCACAAACTAAGTCTGTATTTAAAGCTTCAAGGATAGTTTTTCCAGGAAGGATTTCAGCAGCCATAGCAGCTGAGTGAGTCATACCTGAACATCCGATTGTTTCAACTAAAGCTTCTTGAATGATACCTTCTTTAACGTTAAGAGTTAGTTTACATGTACCTTGTTGAGGAGCACAGCAACCGCATCCGTGAGTTAAACCAGAAATATCTTTGATTTCTTTGCATTTTGTCCATTCACCTTCTTGAGGGATTGGAGCTGGTGAACCTTTAATACCACGATGTACGCAGCATTTTTCTTCGATTTCGTGTGTAATTTCTATTTTGCCCATTTGACCTCCTTATTAATCAAAATTCTTAGCATTTACTATATATTTCTACACATTTTTATACTAAAAAAGCTATCTTTTTCCGCTAGTTTTATTATATTACAAACAAGGGGTAAATCAATTAGGGGGTAGTGAGGAGTGAATAGTGAGGAGTGAATAGAAATTTAATATTTGTAAATTGTGTAGGTCGGAGATTAACATGTAATAGCTAAAATTCAAATAATTTTGCAAGTTCTGTATTTAAAGCTTTTGCAAATCTTTTTGCTGTTGAAATTGTGGTATCTGTAATTCCACGCTCAATAGCACTAAGATAACTTGTTGAAATGTTTACTTTAAAAGCAAGCTCTTCTTGTGTAAAATTAGCGTTTTTTCTAAGCTGTACAATCTTTTGCCCAAATTTTCTAGCTAAGACCTTATCATATTTATAAATTTTTCTTCCCATTAATAAAATTCTAAGTTACTGTTTGACAAAATAAAAACTACGGGATAGTATTTATATATTCAAAATGTAATAATATAAGTATTTTCAGTTTATAATATTTTTTACATTCTGATTGTAATATTTAAAAAGAAAGAAGGTTTTATGCCAAAAACATTACTAATAGATTTGGATGGTGGGTTAAACACATATTGTGGAAATTTTAGTGAAAGTCAAATTCCAGCTCCAAGAAATGGGGTAAAAGAATTTTTACAAACTCTTGCCAAAACTTATAAAATTGAAATATTTACAGTAAGGAATAAAAAACTTACATATGAATGGTTAAAAAAATATCAATTAGATGAATTTATACACGATATAACCAATGTAAAAAATCCTTATGCCAGTGTAATTTTAGATGATAGAGCTTTGAGATTTGATGGAGATTTTGACAAAGCTTTGTCAGAAATTTTAAACTTTACTCCATATTGGAAAAATCTCTAATTAAGAAATACTCTTGATATCTTCAACAAAATTTTTTACGTAATGTGTAGGGTGCAATTTTTGTAAATTAGTGAATAGTGAGTAGTGAGTAGAAATTTATTATTAATTTCTTCTAAACTTCTAAATTTATCTCCTTATCATTTTTACAATACCCTCCACTTGAGGGAGGGTCGAAATCTTTGATTTCGGGGTGGGGTTGTACAACTTAAAAGGTGCAAAAAATTGCACCCTACATACTAATAAGTAAGGTATGGAAATGTATTAGAATAATAAAGCATCCTAGCTTTCCACTATTGGTAAGTTAGGATGAATGAGAATTGAATAGTAATAAATGTGATTAAAAAAGTATTATCTAATCTTTTCTAGTATATTTGTAATTTCTCTTTGTAAACTACATAGTTCTTTTTGTCCTTCAAGAGGAATCATTTCTTTAAATTCTATAAACTGATTTACTTTGCTTTCTAATGTGTTTAAGACAGAAGTTATTCGTTTAAGAGTGTCTTCTGTGTCTATAATATTTGTTAAGTTTTCTTTTTTTAGTTTATCAAGAGTTTCTTGTTGTTCAAATAATTTAGAAAGTTCGTACTTAACTTTTCTTTGATAATTATCAATAGTCTTTGTAAATCCTTCGGCATATTCTGTAAATGATTGATTATTGGACTTTAAATTATCTATGTGTTTAGATAATAAATCTTTTTTTAAGTATTCACCCCAATAGAAATCAGTTTTGGTTTTTAAGTTAACCTGGATATCATTAATTTGTTTTTGGAGAGTACTAAATTCCTCTAATTGTTTTGTTAGAGAAGATTTTTCTTGTTCAATAAATTTATATTTATCAATTATTGTTTCTTTTTTTTTGTTTGCACTAATAATAGTAACTTGTTTTTTTTGCAATTGTTGGATATTATCATTTAGGCTTATAGACTTAATACCTGTTAGTGATGTTTCGTTTGGTCTTACTGTATAAATTCTTTGAGAATTTTCTGAAGTAATTTCGTTATTACTAAAAATTGTTGTTTTGGAGATGGTATTTGTTTTTTTTCTTGTTGCAGCTGTTTTTATACGTTGTGGTTTTTGTCCTTCTTGTAAAAAGCCTATTTGTCGCATAGTTCTGTCATACTCATTGCTTTTTAGTCTTTGAGGAATAAAGCCGATACTTTGTCGTGTTTCAGCTTTTTCTACAAATGGGAGTGTTTTGGTTTTTATAGATTTAAGTCTTGTTAGTACAAGATTTCCGCTTTCATCTAAAATTTGCATGCAACTTTGTTTGCCGAAATATGACAAAACAGCTTTGTAACCATTACTTAAATTTCTTATCCCCATAATAAATCTCCATCTTTTCCTATATATTTATAAAGAAAATATGGAGAGTAAAATTGCTAAATTGTTAAGTTTTATTAATAATCTTTAATTTATTATAGACTTAATGTCTGTTGCAAAGTCCTCAAGATTGTTAACTACAGTTTTAGAATACTTATTATAAAAGTTGGCTGCTTGTTTTTTTGCAAAATCAAATAGCTCAGAGCGAGCATTATTTCCTTTTGTATCACTATTTAATAGAGAACTGAAAAATGAAATTGCCTCGTGTCCTGTAACATCTCCATTATGATCCATATCAAAAGGATTAGAGATATTATTTTCTTCTATATTAATTTTTTCTCCAATTGCTTCCATTTGGTCTTGAGCTGTTTCTGAAAATTCAGTGCCATCAAGATTTTCTATTTGAAAACCAGCAGGCATGCCCAATCCTGTAATAGTATTATTTTCTTGGCTATCAATTTTGTTCAACAATTGTTTTTCTAATAAATCAGCAAAAGTAGAATCGTCCAAATTAAAATCAGGCGTTGCTTTTATTCCACCTAAATTATTTCCTATTCCGTTTATTGCATTAGAAATCAAACTCATATTCGTATAATAGCTTATATTTATAAAATTACCCTCCTTCAAAAAGTTGAAGTATTAGAAATTGTTTAGTATAATCTTTTTATTTAGGAGAGATTGAGTATGAAAAAATTTTTATCAATTTTAGCAGTTATATTTTTATCCGCACAAAATGTAAGTGCAGTTGAATATTCTTCTATTAGTTATCCAAATTTAAAAGAAGAATCTAAATTGAAAATTGATAATTATACTTGGTCTAGTAAAGTAAAAAGAGCTGATAAAGATTATTACATAAAAATGATTTGTGACGGTACCGGAAGTTATTCTGAATTTTATAAATCCACTGGAGAATATGCTTTTACAACAGGTTGTCAGTATGAATTTTTAAAAGATGGTAAATTATTTGGGTATTCTAATCAGGATTTGAAGTTTTATGAATTCACATTAGATGATAATATTTTGAATAAGCGTGAGCTTACTCAAGATGAAATACAAGAGCTTTTTCCTGATTTTAAGATTATAAAAATATCAGAATTTAGTTCAAATACTAATTCTTTGAAAATTAAAAAATCTATAAAAAATTTAAAACTAATTGTATTAAATGATACTGATAGAAATTTTTATCATTACTCTTTTACATCCGGAAATGCTAAATTTGAGTTATATCCTCTAAGTGGGTTTATAAATATCAAAAAAAGAGGGATGATACAGTTTTCTCATTTTGGGGATAATACAAAAGATAATCCGTGGTTTATTATTCTTGTAAGATAGCATTAGCTGCAACATAAGCTGTAGACCAAGCATTTTGGAGGTTAAAACCACCACATAATCCGTCGATATTCAAAATTTCTCCTGTAAAATATAGGTTTGGATACTTCTTAGCCTCCATTGTCTTAGGATTTATTTCATCTAAATCTATTCCACCAGCTGATACTGTCTCTTCGCCTTTATTTGTTCCTATTATTGTTATTTCAAAATTATGTATTTTTTCTAAAATCAAATCTCTTGTTTTTCCATCAATTTTATGGGCTTGAATTTCAGTTAAATCTTTTAAAATGAATTTAGCAAAATTAGCAGGTAAAATCTTTGATAGAATGTTTTTAAGTTCTTTATGGGGATTTTTATTTAATAATTCTTGTAAATCAAATTCATAAGGGTACAAGTCGAATGTTAGTTTATATGGAATATTATCTTTAGTTTTATAAGAAGAAATTTTATAAGTTAAAGGTCCTGATATTCCAAAATGAGTAAACAATAAATCATCTGTTATTTTTAAATCTTTTGAATAAACATTTTTTATAACTATACCCGATAATTCTTTAAAATTTTCTTTAGAATTAAGTCCCACAAGAGCTGGGGTAAATGGAATAGTATTTAAATTTAAATTTTTAAATAAAAGTTCATTCTTAAATTTATCGCCACCAATAGATACTACAACATCAGTGAAAAAATATTCAGCTTTATTTGTTTTTATTTTATAGCCATTTTCTAATGGTGATATAAGAATAACTCTTTCCTTTATAAAATTTACCCCTTTTATTTTATTTAAAATCTTTTCTTGAACGTCTTTTGAGGAGTTTGAAGTCGGATAAATTCTTCCGTTTTTTTGACTGTATGTATCGATTCCAAGCTCATCAAAAAGGGCTAAAGTTTCATATGTCCCAAATTTAGAAAATATAGAATAAAGAAATTTTTCACCTCTAGGGTAATTCTTGGCTAAATTTTTAAAATCATATTCTGCATGTGCTAAATTACATCTTCCGCCACCAGTTGGAAGGATTGTTCTTAATAGAGTAGAAAAATCGAATATGCTGACATCCATTTCGGATTTTAAAAGATAATAAGCACATATACAACCGGAAGCTCCTGCACCAATAATTGCAATCTGTTTATTCATTAAAACCCCTTAAATTCTTGTCCCATAAAGACAAACCATTTCAGGGTTTTCTAAATCTTCATAAATTTCGCTTATATTTTTATTAAACAAAGGATGTACAAAATCTTGGGCTATTTCCAACATAGGTACTAATAAAAATGCTCTTTTGTGGAAGAATTTATGAGGAATAGTAAGTTCCGGGGAATTGAAGATTAAGTTATCGTAAAAAAGAATATCGATATCAATTGTTCTATCTATATATCCTTTAGCAGAATCTCTTTTTCTACCTAGTTGAAGTTCAATTCTTTGGCATTCTTTTAATAATTCTTCGGGCTTTAGTGTTGTAGAAATCTGAATAATAGCATTAACAAACCAGTTTTCTGATTCCATACACCAAGGCTCTGATTCATAAAAAGAAGATGTTGATACGATACTAACTTCAGGAATTGCTCCAATCAAGCTTGTTGCTTGTTGAAGATGTCCTATTCGATCTCCTAAATTTGAACCTAATGATAAATATACTATTGCCATAAAATAATATTACTTATTTTAGGAGACGTTGTCAACGAGGTCTTTTTTTTATGCCTTTTTTTATGTCTTTTATAAATTCGTCGGTATTCTTTTCAACTTTTGGGAAATATTCATCTAGAGACTTATTTATATCTTTTTCATTTTGTTTTGCAATACGCTCTAAATCATCCATCCTTTTATCAAAATCTTTGTTGTTTTTTTTAAAAGTATCTGAAGTATTAAAATCAAAGGGAGCTAGTTCAGATAAGAAATCCAATGCAGCTATTGTTCCACCTAAGGTTCCGCTACCAATGATAGCAGCTTTTTTTTTATTTTCATTGTCATTTTGGACACTTTTTGTTCCGAAATTTAGATTATTAATAGCCCCGATTTTCATAAAAACTCCTTTTTACAAGATAATTTTAGAATAATAAGAAGTTATTGTCAATAAAAAAGAAGCCTAAAGGCTTCTTTTTTATTTGTAAAATCTTAACCAAACCGTTATTATTTATTACCGTAACGTTTGTTAAATCTTTCAACACGTCCTTCAGAGTCAAGAATTTTTTGTTGACCTGTGTAGAATGGGTGGCAGTTTGAACAAATTTCAACTGTTAGATTATCTACAACAGAACCTGTTTCAATTTCGTTACCGCAAACACATTTGATAACAGTTTTTTTATAATCTGGATGGATACCATCTTTCATAATGACCTTCTTTCTGTTCTTTCAAGATTCCAAACTTGATTCTTTCGACCAATAACATTTTATTTCGCTAAAAATTTTTTTTCAAGTGTATATCATATTTTTAATTGTTTTTATTAATATATTTTAACTTTTTATCAATTTTTATTTTGATATAATGTATTTATGATTTATTTAGACGCCGGAACTACATATTCAAAACTAATAACTGATTCTGAAAGTTTTTCAAAAGAATACTTGGTTGAAGAAAAGAATAAAAAGTTTTATTATATTCTTCCTTCAAGTATAGTGAAATCAATGAATATAATTCCTGATAGTTGTTGCGGACATATGTCTAATTCTAATGAAAATGAAATTGTAGCATTAGCAAAAGGGGCTAAAAAACTTGGTATAGCTCAAAATTCAACAATACTGGATTTAGGTAGTCGAGATGCTAAGTGGATTAAATTTAAGGAAGGGAAATTCCACGATATGGATTGGAATACTTCTTGTGCAAGTTCTACCGGAGCTACTGTTGAAATGCTGTTAAAATTTTATAATGTAAAAGCGGATGAACTTAAATATAATTCTGAAAAATTCGCGGTTACTTGTGGGATTTTTGGTATGGAAAAAATTATGGATTCTATATCATCAGGTGAAAAACCTTCAGATGCTATATCTAAATTTGTTCACGGGATTGCTTTTAATGCTTGGAATTTTTGTAAAAAACCTGAAAAAATATATTTGTCCGGTGGGTTTTGTGAAAATAAATGTTTGGTTGATTCTTTAAAAGAATATTGTGAACTTGAATTATTGGGTAGATTTGTTCTTTGTGAAGGTCTTTTTTAATATTCTATTGATAAGATTGTAAATTTTTAGTATCATAGTTTGTATGGATACGCAAAATTTATCTCTAGCAATATATTGGCATATGCATCAGCCTGTATATGAGCTTGAAGGCACTTACTTAATGCCTTGGGTGAGATTACATGCGATTAAAGATTATTTGGATATGGCTCTTTTTTTGGAGAAATTTCCTAAACTTAAGCTGAATTTTAATATTGTTCCGGCTCTTTTGGATGCGATTATTGATTATACGGACAATGGACTTACTGATATTCATGCAGAACTTTCTGTCGTTGATGCGGATACTCTTACGGATGAAGAAAAAGCTTTTGTTTTAAATAATTTTTTTAGCTCTAAATTCGAAACAATGATTTATAGAAGTGAAAATTATAAAAACCTCTATCAAAAGCGTTTTTCTAAAGATGTTGCGGTTTTAGAGGATTTTTCTAATCAAGAAATTTCGGATTTGATGGCTTTGTTTAATCTTGTATGGATTGATCCTATTCATTATGAAAGATATCCGAGATTAAAAGATTTGTGGAATAAACAATATAATTATTCTAAAGAAGATAGAATTGAGATAATTAATATCCATCTTCAAATTATGAAAGAAATTATTCCAACTTATAAAAAATATATTCAATCAGGAAGAATAGAACTTACAACAAGCCCTTATTATCATGCGATTTTACCAATTCTTGCAGATATGAAAAATTCCGTTAAAAATACTTTGACAACAGAAGGTTTGCCTCAATCTTTGGATATGTTAGATGATGCTAAGCTTCAAATTAGAAAAGGTTTGGATAGAATAGAAGAAATTTTCGGCATTCGTCCAAAGGGAATTTGGCCTCCTGAATTGTGTTTAGGGGCTAAAACTTTAAATCTGTTAGCTAAAGAAGGTATAAAATGGACAATTTCCGATGAAGGGGTTTTAGCTAATTCAATTAATTTTGATTTTGTACGTGATTTTAAAGGAAATTTGGATGATCCGTATCATTTATTAAAAGTTTATAGTTATAAAACTAAAGATTCGGAAATTGATGTAATATTTAGAGATAGATCAATTCCTCATCTTATAAATTTTGAGTATGCAGGTATAAATCCGCAAATGGCTGCAGGTGATTTGTATGAAAAAATAAAACTTATTCAAAATAAATTGGTTGTTTCTCCTGATAAAACTCACTTATTAACAATTGCCCTAGATTGTGAAAACTGTTGGGAGAATTATCAAAATGACGGAATTGATTTTTTAGAGAATGTGTATTCGTATATAGAAAATGATGAATCTCTTTCAACTGTTTTAATAAGTGATTATGTAGAAAAAGATGAACACAAAAAAGAATTAAAGAAAATATTTTCCGGATCTTGGATAGACCAAACTTTTCAATTTTGGATAGGGGAGTCTGAAAAAAATAAGGCTTGGGCTTATCTTAAAAAAACTAAGGATGATTTAGATAAATATATAAAAGAACATAAACTAAATCAAAAGATAAATTTTGCAAAACGAGAATTATTGATAGCAGAAGGAAGTGACTGGTTCTGGTGGTATGGAGAACCTAATTATTCAGGACAAGATTTTATTTTTGATTATATGTTTAGAGAACGTTTAAAAAATGTTTATCTGATTTTGGGTATAGAATATCCGGAATATTTAGATAAAACTCTTATAACAGCAGTAGAAGTTCCTTTTAAACACCCTCAACGTTCTATTACCCCAAGAATGGATGGTTTGTATAAAAGCGTTGATGACTGGTATAATTCCGGTTCTATCAGTATGTTGGACGGACCAGTCTTTAGAGAAAATAAAATTGTTGATAAAATAAATTTCGGCTGTGATAAAAATAATATTTATTTCAGACTTCATGTAAATAAAGGCTCCGGAGAAATAAGTTTTATTGATAGAATTAATCAGTTTTATATTTATACAAGAAACGCAACAAATATAGGATTAAGAGCTTATATTAGGCTTATTAGTAAAACAGATAATCCATATCCAATATTATTAGAACGATTTGAACATGAAATAGCATTAACAATCGTGAAAGATACATTATATCCACCTCGTTTAGCAACAGTTTTACATCCTAATTTGTGGACTCTCGATAATCCCGAAGGAATTAGTATTGTAAATAATGATGTTATAGATGTTACAATACCTTTTGATAAACTGGGTATAAAAGAAGGCGAAACTGTAGAATTTTTCCTTGCTAATACTGATTCTGGGGTTAAAAATACTTATATCCCTCAAGAAATTTTGTTAACACTTACTCGAGAATAACTTTACTGTTATTTTAAATGTTTTGATGATAATATAAAATTGTAGTGTTTTTATATAGATGGGGTTTTTATGTTTAAAGAATTTAATGAAATTGTATGCTTAGGAATTGGTGGTTCTTATTCTGAAATTGCTAAGGATAAATTATTTAAAGCATATGATTTATATTTGTATCAAAGATCTTTACGTTCAATAAAAGAATGTATAGATTATGTAGATGAAAATTGTAATGCTGTTACTATCATACCTGTTGAAACAACCTATGAAGGAATTATTAGAGAAACAATTGATAATTTGATTCAGACAAAAAATGAAAATGTAAAGATTTTGGCAGAAACTATTGTTCCTGTAAATGATTGCATATTATCTAAAACAACAGAATTTTATTCAATAACGGGTTTAATTTCTAATCCAAATGCCTTAGCAAAAAGTAAAAATTTCGTAAGAGATGAAATGCCACGACAGTTAAATATTGTGATTGCAGAAAATATGGATGAATCTGCAAGGCTTTTAAATAATTATAATCTTACATATTCAATAATAGGAACTCCTAAAACTGCAGAATTATATAATTTGAATATTTTAAAAGAACATATTGAAGATGATAAAAATAATGAGAAAAGATTTATTGTAATAGGCGATGCAGAAACTTATTCTACAGGTAAAGATAAAACAAGTATCGTTTTATTTTTAACTGATAGACAAGGAGCTTTGTTAGATATAGTTCAAATTTTTGTTAAGTATAATATAAATATTACTCAAATTAATTCTAAAATGATGAATAATCGCTCTGAAGAACAAGCTGTATTTATAGATTTTGATGGACACAAAGATGATGAGGTAATCAAAAATCTAATTAATGACCTGACACCTCTCGCAAAAGGTATAAGAATTATAGGTTCTTACGCAAAATTTTAACTCGCAATGTTGTAGAAACAACATGTTGCTTTTGCAACACAATCGTGTTAATATTTTCTTGTATAAATAAGGGAATATAATGGTAGAAAATGTAGAAGAGAATAAGAATATAAATCCATGGCTTGCTTGTCTTCCGACAATGGCGGCGGCTTTTATGTTTGTGCTTGATGAAACAATTGCAAACGTGGCATTACCGCATATGGCAGGAAGTTTTTCCGTAAGCAGGGAAGAATCAATGTGGATATTGACATTTTATCTTATAGCCAGTGGTATTGTTATTCCAATGGTAGGTTGGTTTAGTAAAGCCTTGGGACGAAAAAATTTCTTTATATTAAGTATAATTTTATTTACTGTAGCTTCAGGATTATGTGGTATTTCAGAAAACCTAGAATCAATGATTTTTGCAAGAATTTTGCAAGGTATTGGAGGCGGAGGTTTACTTCCGATTTCACAAGCAATTTTGCTGGAAAACTTTAAACCTCAAGATAGAGGAAAAGCAATGGCAATGTTCGGTTTGGTAATTGTTATGGCACCTATTATTGGTCCTGTGCTTGGGGGATGGATTACTGAAAATTGGTCTTGGCCATTTATTTATTTTATTAATATTCCAATCGGTATAATTGCAGTTATATTATCAAATGCTTTAATTTATGATCCTCCGTATGCTCAAAAACAAAAAGGGGTAAAGACTGATGGTTTTGGTTTTTTAATGCTTTCAATTTGGCTTTTAACACTTCAAATAGTTTTAGATAAAGGAAATAATGCAGATTGGTTTAACGCTCCTTGGATTTGTTGGTTATCAGGAATCTCTTGTATCACTGGAATTGCTTTTTTGATTTCACAAATTAAAAATAAAGAATCTCTTGTAGATTTAAGCGTTTTTAAAGATAAAAACTTTTTGATAGGCACTCTCGTTCAAATAGTTATGCAAGCAGTGTTATTAGCATCCTTAGCAATATTACCTCAATTTTTACAATCATTAATGGGCTATGATGCTTATAAAAGCGGGTTATCTATGATGCCAAGAGGCTTAGGAGCATTACTTGCAATGGTCCTCTGTGCAACTCTCGCAAATTTAATTGATAATAGACTTTTAGTTATGATAGGGCTTGGATGTATTGCAGGAGGAAGCTGGATGTTAGGAGAATTAAATCTCCAAATATCGACCATGAATATTGCAATACCGAACTTTTTATTTGGTATTGGGTTAGGTTTGGCAATGATACCAATTATAACTTTATCTGTTGCAACCCTAAGAAATGATCAAATGACCAATGCGAGTGGACTTCAAAATTTGTTAAAAAATATTGGTGGTGCTTTTGGAACTTCAATTGTAGCTACACTTCTTTCAAGAGGGGCTCAAAAACACCAATTTATGCTTATTCAACATTTAACTGATACCGTTAATACATATTCAGAAAGAATACACTCTTACAGCAGCATGTTTATCTCAACAGTTGACCCGCATACGGCAAAATATATGGGAGAAAGTGTAGCATATAAACTCCTAATGCAACAAGCTAACTTAGCTGCTTTTATTGATGCTTTTAGAATTTTTGCTATTGCAGCTGCAGTTATTATACCTTTAATATTATTATTGAAAAATCTCAAAGAAGCATAAAAAAGACTTTAAGATAAAAATTACCTCAAAGTCATTTTTATAATAAACAAAAAATCTGCTTACTGTTCAGTATGACATTCTTCAAAAGAAATTTCTTGTTCATTATTCTTAGAAGAATTCATTTCATCAGGAGTTGAAGTTAAATTAGTAGAATTTTCCTCAGAATTATTTTCTTCAATATTATCATCAGAAATAACATCTGAATTATCAATTTCTTCTTCTAATTCTTCAATTTTTTCTTCTAATTTTTCAGCCTCAGCTTTAAGAGCCGCTTCAATTTCTTCTTCATCTTTAGCTCTTATTACAGGAATAGAAAGCATTAAAGCAACTTGATCTCCTTCTTGCTCAAAATTTAGCTCAAGAAGTTCTTTATCCAATTCAACATAACGTGATAATAAATCTATCAATTCTCCTCTCATTTGTTCCAAAATTTTAGGAGTAAGATTTGTTCTATCCTGCATTAAAACAAGTTTCAATCTGTTTGTTGCAACAGATTTGGAAGCGTCGCCCTGTTCTTCTTGTGGGCGGAAGAACTTAGCCACTGTATTATAAATATCAGAGAAAAGCCCCATTCTACACCTTCGCTTTCAATTTTGCAAATGCATTTTTAATTTTAGCCATAAAGCCTTTAGGTTCATCTAAATCCAAGAAAGGAACTTCTTCGCCTAAAATTCTTTGTGCTACATTTCTATAAGCTTTACCTGCAAGAGCGTTTTCATCATTTACTATCGGCTCACCTTTATTTGTAGAAGTAATTATACCTGTATCTTCAGGAATTATACCTACCAAAGGACAAGAAAGAATTTCAACGACATCATCCACGCTCATCATCTCATTAGATTTGATAAGATTCGGACGAACTCTATTTAATAAAAGTTTATAACTTTTTATCTCTTCTTTTGCTTCCAACAAACCAATTATTCTATCTGCGTCACGAATAGCAGACATTTCCGGAGTTGTAACAACAATTGCTTCACTAGCTCCTGCTACCGCATTTTGAAATCCTTGTTCAATACCTGCCGGGCAATCTACTAAAACAAAATCATTTTCTTCTTTTAACGTATCACATATTTCTTTTAACTGTTCTGCGTTAACCGCTGTTTTATCACGTGTTTGTGCAGCCGCCAATAGTGATAAATTTGGATTTTTCTTATCTTTTACTAAAGCTTGTTTTAATTTACAACGCTCTTCAATAACATCAACTATTGTATAAACAATTCTATTTTCAAGCCCTAAAAGTAAATCTAAATTTCTAAGACCCAAATCAGTGTCAATTAATACGACTTTATTCCCAGCTTTCGCTAGTGCTGTACCAATATTCGCACTGGTAGTAGTTTTTCCAACACCACCTTTTCCAGATGTAATTACTATTACTCGACCAGTCATTAATCTCTCCTTAATTTTTTATAAATAACTATTTTTCCGTCTTCGATATGAGCTTCCTCTGGAGTAAACTCGTTTGTTTTTTGTACATAAGGAACATTTAAAGTATCATTACGTCTTGCATATAAACCTGCTATTCTTAACTGTATTGCATTTAATTTTAAAGCTCTAACTTTTGATGTTATATTCCCCTGAGAACCGGCATGAGCGATGCCACCTAAGATTCCCCAAACTGTTATATCACCAGTTGCTACAATCTCACTTCCAGGATGAGCATCTCCAATTATTAAGATGTTTCCTTCATAAGTTACTGTTTGTCCGGAACGCAAAGTTTGATTTATATACAATGTAGGTAAGGCCTCTGTATTTATAGAATTTTCTTCTACTCCAGCAGGTAAAACATCTCCTGTGTCCAAAAGAATATATTTGCTCATTTCTTCTTTCGGAACAAGACCTTCGTTTAAAGCTATAGTTTCAAAATTTGTCTCAAAATGTTCCGTAGGAATAATTTCTGATATTTCTTGAGTTGTTTCTTCTTCATAAATATCTTCAATATCTTCTGCTGTTTCTATAGGGCTATTTTGGTTTTGTTCTATATCAGCATGAACTTCTATAGTTTTATTTAAATCATCTTTTTTTACATTTTCATCTTCAATTTTTATTTCAACAGGTTCTTCTTTAATATTACTTTCTCCAGAAACTGTTATCGACGGTACTTCTTTGTCGTTAAGTTCTGAAATTATTATACCTAAGCTTATCGCAGAAGCTTCTGTTTGTTCTGAATTAGTATCTATAAAAGCAATATCTGCATCCATTGATTCTATTAGAGCTTTTATACTTAATAATTGAGATTGTTTTAAGTCTAAATCTCCTAATTTTAAACAAATTTTCTTACCTTTAACATCAGGATGTTCCATTATAGAACTTAATTCAAAAACTAATTGAGTAGTGTTTTTAGCATCGCTTAAGTCTATAATAAAACCATTTTCAACAAAACCTTTTTCCATGAATAATTCCTAAATAATTTTACTACTTTACTATAGAATTAGGATATATTAAATATTCTTCTAATTCAATAAAGTATGACGCAATGTAAAGATATTATTTAAAAATATTATTATAAAAAAATGGAGTTCTTAAAAAGAACTCCATTTTTTTAGTTGTTTATTTTATTAAACTTTAGCTAATTTTGCTTCGCTTTCTAGTTGTAATGTCACAGTAGTAATATCACAAACAGAACTTGGACCAAAGTATTGGATAGCCCCTGGGAATAAATATCTATCATTCATAGCCCAGTCTTCTCTGTTAGCTTCCAGTTTTTTGAATACAGGTCCATCTAATTCAACTAAAGCTTTTTTAATAACAGGTTTCATTTCACCGTGTCTTCTTTCCATATTCATCATCATAGTAAGAGGAACACCTCCTGCAATCCAATCATTAGCAGGTTCTGTTAAATTTCTTACAGAAGATAAGTAGCCAGTTAAACCAAAATTGATTAATGCAAAAGCATTAAATCCTAATGCATAACAATAATCAGCATCAAAATTGGAAGGGAATGCACATCTTCCTTCATAACCAAAGAAGTGTGATTGTGTAGAGAATTTACCTGAGAATTTGCCTTCTTTTTTCAATTTAGCTAATTTTTCTTCTACCATAGAAATTAATAACTTTTCAGTTTCAATTTTAGAAACTTGAACATTACCATGAGGATCTCTGTCCATTAATAATTGAGATTTAATCAATGATGGTAAAGATTTGAATACAGATGCATTTTCGCTTGATAAAGTATTTTCAATAATAGCAATTTTTTCAGCATCACTACCGTTTGAATATGCAGAATCTTTTTCAAGAGTTGGCATTACATCATTTAAATTAGCAATCATTGATTTTAATTCAGGTATAAATTCAATTAAACCTTCAGGAATAACTGCAATTCCGAAATTTTTACCATTTTCAGAACGTCTTACTACAATATCAGAAATATAATCAATAATTGAAGCTAATGACATTTTCTTTTGTTCAACTTCTTCTGAAATTAATGTAATATTTGGTTGTGTTTGAAGAGCAGCTTCCAAAGCAACGTGAGAAGCACTTCTTCCCATAATCTTAACAAAGTGCCAATATTTTTTAGCAGAGTTAGCATCTCTTTCAATATTACCTATTAATTCTCCATAAGTCTTAGTAGCTGTATCAAAACCAAAAGAAATTTCAATTTGTTCATTTTTTAAGTCACCATCAATAGTTTTTGGGCAACCAATTACTTGAATATTTGCATTATTTGCTACAAACCATTCTGCTAATAATGCGGCGTTTGTATTAGAATCATCTCCACCAATTATTACAACGGCAGAAATATTTAATTTTTTACATACCTCAAGAGCGGATTTAAATTGTTCTTCAGTTTCAAGTTTTGTTCTTCCAGAGCCGATAATATCAAAACCGCCTGTATTTCTGTAATCGTTAATAAAGCTATCATTGAATTCAACATATTTGCCTTCAATAATACCACTAGGTCCACCCAAGAAACCGTATAAATTATTAGCAGGATTAGCTTGTTTTAGGGCATCATAAAGACCTGCAATAACGTTGTGCCCACCAGGAGCTTGTCCACCTGATAAAATAACTCCAACATTTCTGATTTCGCTAGGTTTTGAATCGTTAGATGTTTGGAAAGTTATTGTAGGTTTTCCATAAGTGTTTTTAAATAAAGCTTTAATTTCTTCTTGGTTAGCAACAGATTGAGTAGCTTCACCTTCTAAAGCTGTTAAGTGATTAATACCATTTGCCAATGAAGAAGGCAATTTTGGTTGGTATTTAAGTCTTTCGATTTGTAATGGTGATAAATTTGTCATAAAAAGTTTCCTTTCTTTTTGTTGATTATATTATACCTTAAAAATTTTTATCTATAGTAGCAAAATATATTTTTTTGTTTTTTTATAAACATAGAAAGGAAAATTATGAAAATATTACAAAATTCAAATTATGTAGTTACTAAAGGTTTAAAACCAATTTCAGAATATAAAGGTCCGATTCTAAAATTAACTGCAAAAGAAAAATCAGAAATAGCAATAATAGAATCTAAAATCAGTGAATTAGAAGTTGAATTAATAAAACTTGATAAATCTTGGAAAAATATCAAAAAACCAAGTGACAACCAACAAGATTATTATAGTGATAAGTTTTACAGCATAAATACTTGGATAGAATCTTTACGAAAATCAATAAAGGAAATAAAAATGCAAAGATTGGAAAAGCAAAAAGCTGCACTTAAAAAGTCAGGATTAGATACAGAAATTTAAACTTAATAACCGTTTAAAAATAATAAACTAGCCCAAATTACCACTATTCCGGACATGATACCTGTAATTGCATAATGCCAATCTCCATATTCGTGAGATAGTGGTAATAGAGTGTCAAATGATATATAGATCATAATGCCAACAACCGCAGCCATGGCAAAACCTACAAAGACTTGAGGTAAAAACCAGTGTAATAATGCTAGTCCGATTAAAGCTCCTAAAGGTTCAGTCATGCCAGTCCAAAAAGAATACCAAATAGCCATTCTTTTTTTGCCGGTAGCATGGTAAATAGGTAAAGCAACAGCAATTCCTTCGGGAATGTTATGTAAAGCGATAGCTAATGCAACCGAAATTCCGATAGTTAAATCTTGCGATGTAACAAGGAATGTTCCAAGACCTTCCGGAAAATTGTGTACAGCAATTGCTATAGCTGTTAATAAGCCTGCTCTTTTGATTCTGTGTTCTTTTTTAGAGGTATTTTTATTATCAGAACCTAGGTCATCTTCAACGTGATCCGGAAGAAATGTGTCTATAAGTTTAGAGATAATAACACCTGCAATAAATCCCCAAAACATAATCCAGTGGTAATCTATCGGATAGTATTGTTTTAGTAATTCTTCAGCTGTATTAAGAATTTCTGTAAGAGAAACAAAAATCATGACTCCAGCAGAAAACCCAAGTCCTAAAGATAGGATTTTAAGACTTTTTCTATTGACTAAAAAAGTTATAAAGCCTCCAATAACAGTAGCAAGTCCCGCAAAAACAGTCATTAAAAGAGGTATTTTCCAATTTATAAACATAATGATATTCCTTTATTAATTTACGAAAAAATTATATCACAATAAATAAAAAAAAGAGCCAAATGGCTCTAGGAATTAAGAATAGCTGGAAGTATGAAAAAGATTTAATGATTATATTAAACAGAAATAAGAGTGTTAAATAAATTCTCGAGTTGATTAATTTAAAATTAACTAATTGGGTAATAAAAAAATAAGTACTTGCAAAAAAAAAATCAGCAAGTTATATTAAAAGAGTAGCCGAGAGGTTATTAAGTGATAATTAAATATGGGAGCGTAGCTCAGTTTGGTTAGAGCGCATGCCTGTCACGCATGAGGTCGCGAGTTCGAGCCTCGTCGTTCCCGCCATTTAACAAAAAAATAAGTCCGCTTGTCGGGCTTATTTTTTTGTATTTTGTTCGTGGAATAAAGAGGTGAGAACTCGCCGCAGGTTGTTTTAAACCTGCCCGAGTTCGAGCGAGGAGCGAGCAGAGGCTGGAGTGCTTTTGACAAGTGATGAAATCACGAAGTCAAAACACGGAATTGCCGTTTAATGCGAGCGACTCAAGACTGCCTCGTCGTTCCCGCCATTTAACAAAAAAATAAGTCCGCTTGTCGGGCTTATTTTTTTGTATTTTGTTCGTGGAATAAAGAGGTGAGAACTCGCCGCAGGTTGTTTTAAACCTGCCCGAGTTCGAGCGAGGAGCGAGCAGAGGCTGGAGTGCTTTTGACAAGTGATGAAATCACGAAGTCAAAACACGGAATTGCCATTTAATGCGAGCGACTCAAGACTGCCTCGTCGTTCCCGCCATTAACAAAATTTGAAAATAAATTTTGTCAGTATAGTAATGCTGACAGGTTCTATTAGGTATTCATTGATTCACAAAACAAAATTATTAAAAGATGTGGTAAATCACAGATTTACCACATCCTACAAACTACAAACTGCAATTAATAATAAGTAGTGCAATATAATATTTATGATATAATAATGGAACAATTAAGTTTTATTAAGGAGTTTGTATGGCGATTAATAAAATTTCAAGCTTTTCAAACGTAAAACCAATGTTAAGGCGCGCAACAATGGTCGGTGTGTTAGGATTGACTTCAATTGCTGGGAATATTCAAGCTAAACCTTCTGCGCCACAGTTAGACCGAGATTCTTATATTTCGCAATATATTGAACAACAACAATTGAGAATGGCGGAAAAAAAGAAAGAACAAAAAGAAAAAAATTTGGTAACATTTCTTGGACTTGCGTTTGCCTGTTTGGGTGGATTTCTTACATATGCTCTGGTTTTAGACCAAGCCACTACACCGCCATATTCTGATAAAGTTAATGACAAGAAAAAATAAAATTCTTTAACGAAAAAAGTAATCTATATATCAATATTACCACGCAAATAATGTTATAATAATTCTTGCGTAATTACTTTTAATCTACCAAGCAAATTTATAACCATACTCTTTAAATTCTCCTTTATCATAATTTAGAGTGAACTTTTCATATAAATTTCTTGTTAACTTTATATTGTAAACCCTTTGAACTATTTTTTGTTGCCAACAAATAAGTTCTTCTTCAGTAATCTCACTAATGATTTCTGACGTATCTTTCGTTTTTAATCTCAAGTTTAAAAATGCAAGTATACAGAGGGGGTATAGTATATGGTTCAGGGTTTAGCTAGGCAATAATCATTACTTCAACTCTTCTGCACGGTACACAGCATAACCCTCATAATGGTAACTTGCATCGATGCCTTTCATATAGACTTCTCTGCTACTGATTTCTGTGGTTAGTGCTTCTTTTAA
>CALVAM010000015.1 GCA_944325545.1 Candidatus Gastranaerophilales bacterium
TAGTAATGAGGTTTGTTTTTTGCTTGTAGTTATTCTTTTGAGGCTGACCTGTGATTTTATTTTATTCTGGTAGTTTTAGGATTGTCAGCCGACTATATTTCTACGTGCGTAGCACAAAGAAAAAGAGCCAAAAGGCTCTTGGAATTAAGAATAGCTGGAAGTATGAAAAAGATTTAATAATTATATTAAACTTAATTTACTTATAAAAAACTATCAGTAAGGTGGGGAGTATTTTGTGATAAAAAGTTTAATTATAACAAATGTAAAGATTTTATTGTAAAAAAAGCATGCTCATGTTAGCATAGTTTTGTCGGACTGCTAAAGAACGCTTTTAAGTGAGCAGGAATTAATTTAGTAAGCGACGAGTACACGGATACTCCGGGTGCAAGGACAATGACAAGATATCGGTAGAATGCCAAGTCTGATGTGGTTTTGGAGCAAGGTGATAAGCTTAAAAAGTGCTTTAGATTGCTTGGCAAGTGGCTTAAATAGTTTAGTTTGGAAGTTATGGAAGTCGGAATTCATCTGGAATTGTTATAAAACTTTGACTCCGGAAGTCCACAAGAGAAAAGGAAGAAAAATGAACACAGATCCAATAGCAGATATGCTAACAAGAATCAGAAACGCAAACGTAGTTTCACATCCATCAGTAGAAATGCCTTCTTCAAAATTAAAAGTTGCATTAGCAAAACTTTTAAAATCAGAAGGATTTATCACAGATTATTCAGAAAGAGCAGAAGGCCACTTCAAATACTTAACAATCGAGTTAAAGTATGATGAAGCAAACAAACCTGTTATTACAAACTTAAAACGTGTTTCAAAACCGGGTTTAAGAAGCTATTGTAAAGCAAAAAATTTACCACAAGTATTAGGTGGTTTAGGAATTGCAGTAGTTTCAACTAGCAAAGGTTTATTAACTGATAGAAAAGCTAGAAAAGAAAACTTAGGTGGCGAAGTTCTTTGTTACGTATGGTAGTAACAATTTAATAAAATCGGGTGTAATTGGCAGAAAAGCCCGAACCGAATAAAATTATTCGGAAAAAGTAGACAGTAGAAGGGGTAAATCCCTTTAAGTAAAGGAGAAAAATATGTCACGTATTGGAAAAAAACCTATAGAAATTCCTTCAGGTGTAGAAGTTAAAATCGAAGGAAATACAATTACTGTAAAAGGTTCAAAAGGAACTGAAGCAGTAACATTCAGAGATGAAGTAAAAGTATCAGTAGCTGATAACCATATTATAGTAGAGCCAAATTCTGATGATAGAAAAACAGGAGCTTTACACGGTTTATTCAGAACTCTTATTGCTAACGCTGTAGAAGGTGTTTCAAAAGGTTTTGAAAAGAAATTAGAAATCGTTGGTGTAGGTTACCGTGCTAATATGGAAGGTTCTAACTTGAATATGGCATTAGGATACTCTCATCCTGTTTTAATCGTACCTCCAGCAGGAATTACATTATCAGTAGAAGCAAACACAAAAATTTCTGTAAAAGGTACAAACAAACAAGCTGTTGGTGATGTAGCAGCATTCATAAGAAGTAAAAGACCTCCTGAAGTATATAAAGGAAAAGGTGTTAAATATGAAGGCGAATACATCAGACGTAAAGCTGGTAAAGCTGGTAAGAAATAGTGCGTAAGCCGGAGTGGGGGTAAATGAGTTTGGTCGGTTGACATTGGTAAAATTTTATAATTGAAATTGGTACGATAGGTCAACCTCAAATTAGGACTTCCAAGAAGAAAGCGAAACTTCACTACATCGCCGTTACGAAATGAAGTGAATACGAAATGGAGTGTAGCAATCTTTGATTGCACAGGCGGAATAATATTTAAGTATGTTGGTTGTATACGAGACTCCAACAATAATAAAAAGCTCACATAAACCCTTGATTAGGTTGTCAAGAAGGTTTGAGCAAAAGAAAGGAAACCAAAATGATTAAACAAGAAATTAGAAAACCAAAAGTACAAAAAAGACACCAAGCTATTAGAGTGAAATTATCAGGAACAACTGAATTTCCAAGATTAGCTGTTTATAGAAGTACAAAACATATCTATGCACAATTAATTGATGATGAAAAACATGTAACAATTTGTTCAGCATCTTCAATTGATAAAGACCTTAAAGAAAAATTAGCACATGGTGGAAACATCGAAGCTGCAAAAGTAGTTGGTGAAGCTATTGCTAAGAAAGCTCTTAAGGCTGGTATTGAATGTGTAGTATTCGACAGAGGCGGTTTCTTATATCATGGAAGAATTGCAGCATTAGCAGATGCAGCAAGAGAAGCTGGCTTGATGTTTTAATAAAAACTACAAGATAAAAAAAAGACACTATCTTTTTTTAGAATAGTGTCTTTTTTTATTGTATAAAAATTTATAATTGTAAATTTTTGTAAAAAGTTAAAACAAATAAAAAAGGCTTGTTGACACTGATTTTTGTTTGATTTACTATTATAATGCTATAGTCGAAAGTAATAGCCGGATTGCTGTAGGAAAGAGATTTTGCTACATAGAGGCAATTTGAGAAGGTAAATACATAAAACAAAAAGGAATGAAAAATGACAACAGCTAAAAGACAAAGAATTAGAGTTTGTTTAAGATCTTACGAACACAAATTAGTTGATGTATCAGCTGAAAAGATCGTAGAAACTGCAAAAAGAACAGACGCTAAGGTCGCTGGTCCTATTCCTTTACCTACAAAAAGACGTATCTATTGTGTATTGCGTTCACCACACGTAGACAAGAAGTCAAGAGAACACTTCGAAATACGTACACATAAACGCATTATCGATATTTACGAACCTACTCAACAAACAACAGAAGAATTGAGTAGATTAGATTTGCCAGCTGGCGTAGATATTGAAGTTAAATTATAATTTTAAGATTCTGCAAAAGAGCGAATTAGCAGAAATGAGATTGTAATCAAATTGAAAACTTAATAAGCATTATGCATATAATGTGAACTACGACGTCCAAGCGGCGGGAGGTGAAAACCCTCAGGGGCAACCCAAAAAGGTAAAGAGTTAGACAGTAGCGCTCGCAAGAAGAAAGGCATATTGGTACAAGGTATTTTGCTGAGTATATATGTCGGAAAGGAAAGACACATGACACTAGGTGTAATAGGTAAAAAAGTAGGGATGACTCAAATCTTTGATTCAGAAGGTTTGGCAGTTCCTGTTACAGTAATCAAGGTTGATAAAACAGTTGTAACACAAGTTAAGACTGTTGAAACTGATGGTTACAATGCTATACAAGTTGGTACAATTGCAGCAAAAGAAAAACATTTAACAAAAGCTGAAATTGGACACTTCAAGAAAAATGGATTGGATAACTACAGACATTTACAAGAATTTAGAGTAGAAAATCCAGCTGACTATAAAGTTGGTCAAGAAATCGATTTATCAGTATTGAATGATGTTCAAAAAGTTGATGTAACAGGAACATCAATAGGTAAAGGTTTCCAAGGTACAGTAAAAAGATGGAACTTTGGAAGAGGACCAATGGCACACGGTTCAAAGAATCATAGAGAACCAGGTTCAATTGGTGCAGGTACAACTCCAAGCCGTGTTATTAAAGGTAAAAGAATGGCTGGAAACATGGGTAATGAAAGAGTTACTATTACAAAATTAAAACTAGTTAAGGTAGATGCAGAAAACGGTTTAGTTTTAGTAAAAGGTTCTGTACCAGGTTGTGAAGGAAGATTGGTAACAATAGTTCCAACAAGAACAAAATGGAATTAACGAATTTTGCGTAGAGTGATGACACGAAGTGTCGAACTCGAATAAGTGCGGAGCAAAGCGAATGTAAGTTTTGCAGAGCAAAACGAAATGAGTGACTGCAGAGCGTGAAGCAATAATTCGTATAAGACAAGGTAAGTCTATAAAATATCCAGCTGGTCTTGCCATATAAAGCGGAAGCAAGAGGTAAGCAGTTTAAACAGATAATAATTTATAAAGGAATAAGAAAATGTCAAAACAATTATTAAATACAAACGGTGAAAAGTTAGGAGAAATTTCATTAAACGAAGCAGTTTTTGGAGTTGAACCAAACTTACATGTAATGCATTTGGCACTAAGAAGACAATTAAACAATGCAAGACAAGGTTCTGCTTGTGCAAAAACAAGAGCAGAAGTTTCTGGTGGTGGTAAAAAACCTTGGAAGCAAAAAGGTACTGGACGTGCTAGAGCAGGTTCTTTAAGATCACCTTTATTTGCAGGTGGTGGTGTAATTTTTGGACCAAAACCAAGAAGTTTTGAAATCAATATGCCACAAAAAGCAAGAAAATTGGCTTTAAAATCTGCATTGTCTGCAAGAGAAGAACAAATTGTAGTAGTAAAAGATTTTTCTGCTATAACTGAGCCAAAAACAAAGTTAATGGCTGGAATTATCAAATCATTAAATTTAGCAGGAAAAATTTTAGTTATAGCTGATACAACAGCAGATGAAAATAAGTATTTAAGTTTAGCAGCTGGAAATATTCCTTCCGTTAAGCTTTTATTACCTACAAACTTAAATGTAAAAGACTTACTAGAAGCTGATTTCGTTGTAATGACAGAAAAAGCTGTAAATGATATTACAGAAAGGTTGCAATAATGAGTAAAGAAAGATTAAATGTAGAAAAGTTATATGATGTTATTAAAAAACCAATCATAACTGAAAAATCAATGATGGCAACAGCTTTAGGTCAATACTCTTTTGAAGTTAATAAAAATGCAACAAAAGTTGAAATCGCACAAGCTGTAGAATTAGCTTTTCCAGGAAGAAAAGTTAAAAAAGTAAGAACAGTTTATATGCCATCTCACGAAAAAAGAATGGGTCTAAAATTTGGTAGAACAGATTCTTCTAAAAAAGCAATTGTAACTATCGAAGGTGATCCAATCGAAGAATTAACTGCTATATAGTAGAATAATTCAGAGAATGAATGTTAGATAAAGCCAAAAAAAGATATGAATAGGAGAAAATAAAATGGCAATTCGTAAAATTAATCCGACATCTCCGGGACAAAGAGGTATGACAAAAAGTGATTATCAAGAAATCACAACATCAACTCCTGAAAAATCTTTATTAAAGAAGTTAAAAAAGACTTCTGGTAGAAATAATACAGGTAGAATAACTTGTCGTCATAAAGGTGGCGGTGTAAAACAAGCTTACCGTATAGTAGATTTTAAAAGAGAAAAATTCGGTGTACCTGCAACAGTTAAAACTATTGAATATGATCCTAACAGAAATGTAAGAATATCATTAGTTTTCTATGCTGATGGTGAAAAAAGATATATTTTAACACCAGAAGGTTTGAATGTAGGTGACGTTATTGTAAGTGGTCCTGAAGCACCAGTTCAAACAGGAAACGCAATCCCTTTAGAATTGATGCCTTTAGGTACAATTGTTCACAATATAGAATTAACACCTGGTAGAGGTGGAAAAATGGTTCGTTCTGCTGGTAACTTTGCACAAGTTATGGCAAAAGAAGGAAACTATGTAACTATAAAATTACCTTCAGGTGAAATGAGAATGGTAAGAAAAGAATGTTTAGCAACAGTAGGTACTTTAGGAAATGCTGAATTCAAAAACTTATCAATTGGAAAAGCTGGTAGAAAAAGATACATGGGTATCAGACCAACAGTGCGTGGTGTAACAATGAACCCTTGTGATCACCCACACGGTGGTGGTGAAGGTAAAACCGGTCCTGGTGGACATCCAAAAACACCTTGGGGTAAACCTGCTCTTGGTTATAAAACAAGAAAACAAGGTAAAGCTTCTGATAAGTTGATTGTTAGAAGACGTAAAAAATAATTATAGTGCTATAAGGGGTAAATAAATTTACCCCGCATATAGCAAAAAATATTTTTATAAACATTAATACAAATATATAAAAGGAGAAATTAATGGCACGTTCATTAAAAAAGGGCCCATACGTAGAAGAAGCTCTTCAAAAGAAAATTAACAAAATGAATGAAAATTCAGAAAAGAAAGTTGTTAAGACTTGGTCAAGAGCATCCATGATTATTCCTGATATGTTGGGACATACGATAGCTGTGCATAACGGTAAAACTCACGTTCCTGTTTATGTAACAGAACAAATGATTGGACACAAGTTGGGCGAATTTGCACCTACAAGAATGTACAGAGGGCATGCAGGTTCAGATAAAACAGCAAAACGTAAATAGTCTGTACAGATTTTTGATTAAGAATTAATTAAAAAAAGGAAAATAAAAATGGAAGCAAAAGCAAGACAAACAGATATAAAAATGACAGCAAGAAAACTTCGTAGAGTAATCAACGAAGTAAGAGGTAAGGCTGTTAATGAAGCTCTTGATATGTTGCGTTTTATGCCATACTTTGCAGCTAGAGTTGTAGAAAAGAATTTGAAAGCAGCAGCTGCAAATGCTTTTGAAAAAGCTGGAGTAAAGGCTGATTCCCTAAAAGTTTCAGAAATTTTTGCGGATGAAAGTGTAACATATAAAAGAGGTAAACCAAGAGCGCAAGGTCGTATATACAAGAGACTCAAACGTACATCTCACCTCACAATTAAAGTTAGTGATACAGCAAAATAGGAAAGAATGAAATGGGACAAAAAACACATCCAACCGGATTTAGAGTAGGTATAATCAGACCTTGGTCAAGTACATGGTATGCTAAGATAAGAGATTATGCTGAATTCGTAGCAGAAGATGCTAAAATTAGAAAATTTATAAAGAAAAAATTATATGCTGCTGGTGTAGCTGATATTTTAATCGATAGAAAATCTCAAAGTACTACAATTACAGTTGTAACAGCAAAACCTGGTATAGTTGTAGGTAGAGGCGGTCAAGGAATTGATGAATTAAAGGCTGAAGTTTCAAAATACTTAGGAAAACCTGTTATTATAAATGTAGTAGAAGTAGCAAGAATCGATTTAAATGCATTATTATTAGCAGAATACGTAGCACAACAGTTAGAAAAACGTGTTGCATTCAGACGTGTAATGAAACAAGCAATGCAACGTGCTATGAGAGCTGGTGCTCAAGGTATTAAAATTATGGTGTCAGGTCGTTTAGGCGGTGCTGAAATCGCAAGAAGTGAATGGGCTAAAGAAGGTAGAATACCTCTTCAAACTCTAAGAGCTGATGTTGATTACGGTTTCACCGAAGCTGATACTATCATGGGTAAAATTGGCGTTAAGGTTTGGATTTTCAAAGGTAACTTAATGCCGGGTGAAAAGGCTGATATGAATATTAAGTCTAAAAACTCAAAAGAATCAACAGGTGAAAGATTTAACGGAAGACGTGGAAAACGTAAACCTGTAGAAACAAAATAATAAGTAACAGGAGAATAATATAATGTTAATGCCAAAAAAGACAAAATACCGCAAAATGATGAAAGGTAGAATGAAAGGTACTGAAACAAGAGGTACTCAGTTCGAATTTGGTCGTTATGCATTAAAAGCACTTGAACCTGGTTGGATTACAAGCCGTCAGATTGAAGCTGCAAGACGTGCAATGACTCGTGAAATCAAACGTGGCGGTAACGTTTGGATAAAGATATTCCCAGATAAACCGATTACTGCAAAACCTGCTGAAACTCGTATGGGTTCAGGTAAAGGTAATGTTGAATACTGGGTATCTGTAGTAAAGCCAAACAGAATTTTATTTGAACTTGATTATTTTGATAGAGCTGTTGCTATAAGAGCTTTAGAATTAGCAGCACAAAAATTACCTATCAAAGTTAAAGTAATTGAAAAAGAATCTGTATAATTATTAAGGAAAAATAACAATGAAATTAAGTGAAATGCGTGAAAAAACAGTAGATGAGTTAAAACAATTTGTTCTAGATTCTAAAAAACAATTGTTAGATAACAGAATCAAACATTCAATGCATAAATTAGAAAATACTGCAGAGATTGCTAAAACAAAACGTTTAATAGCTCAAGCTAAGACTGTTATAAGAGAAAAAGAAATCGAGGTAACAAATGCCTAAAAAAGAAAGACAAGGTGTTGTAGTAAGTGACAAAATGGACAAAACAATTGTCGTAAAAGTAGCTTCTTATGATCCGCACCCAAAATACAAAAAAATCATAGAAACAACTAAAAACTATAAAGCTCATGATGAAAATAATGAATGTGGTATAGGTGATACTGTAAGAATTATTGAATCAAAACCTTTGTCAGGCGGAAAAAGATGGGTTCTTGAATCTATCGTAGAAAAAGCTAAGTAGTTTAATTTAAATCTTATCGGGGTGAGGCTTGACGCATAAGTTTCATGGACAGATAAGTAAAAAGTAAAAAGGAAAAGAAAAATGATACAACAAGAAACAAGACTAGTAGTAGCAGATAATACAGGTGCTAAAGAATTATTAGTTATCCGTGTAATGGGTAGCTCTAATAAAAAGTTTGCTGCTGTAGGTGATGTTGTAGTTGCTACTGTTAAGGATGCTACTCCTAATATGACAGTAAAAAAATCTGAAGTTGTTAAAGCTGTTATCGTTAGAACTAAACACGATATTAAACGTGCTGACGGTTCAGTTATCAGATTTGATGAAAATGCAGCTGTAATTATCAACAAAGATGGCAACCCACGTGGTACACGTGTTTTCGGACCTGTAGCAAGAGAATTAAGAGACAAAAACTTTATGAAGATTGTGTCTCTTGCACCGGAAGTAATATAGTAGGAGCCGTAAAATGACAGATAATAATAAAAAATTGCATGTAAAAACTGGTGATAGAGTTATCATCACTGCAGGCAAAGATAAAGGAAAAACTGGTAATATTAAAAAATCAATGCCAAAAGAATCTAAGGTGATTGTTGAAGGCGTTAATATGATTACTAAGGCTACTAAAGCTAATCCAGCGTATGGTATTCAAGGTGGATTAATCAAGAAGGAAGCTCCTATTGATTCTTCTAACGTTATGATCGTATGCCCTAGCTGCGAAAAGCCTACCAGAATTAAACACGCAGAAGTGGACGGTAAAAAAGTTCGCGTTTGCAAAAAATGTGGTGAACAATTAGACGCTTAACATAGATTTGTTTTCGAATCTTCGAAATTTTATCTGATGTTGATATCGTCTTAGTAGAAGGAAAAGAAAAATGACAAGAACAAAAAGCTTAAAAGCAAAATATGATGAAGAAGTAAAATCAGCTTTGAAAGAAAAATTTGGTTATAAAAATGATATGATGATTCCTAAACTTCATAAAATCGTTTTAAACATGGGAGTTGGTGAAGCTTCTCATAATTCAAAAATAGCTGAATCTATTCAAGCTCAGTTAACTAAAATAGCAGGACAAAAAGCTTTGGTTACTAAAGCTAAAAAATCTATTGCTTCTTATAAATTAAGAGAAGGAATGCCTGTTGGTGCTATGGTTACTCTACGTGGTGAAAGAATGTATGATTTCTTACAAAAGTTAATCTGCGTTGTTCTTCCTCGTATTCGTGACTTTAGAGGTGTGTCTGCTAAGAGTTTTGATGGCAGAGGTAATTATACTTTAGGGCTTAAAGAACAAGCTTTATTCCCTGAAATCACTTATGAAGAAGTAGATTTAGTTAAAGGTATGAACGTTTCTGTTATCACTACAGCTAACACTGATGATGAAGCTAGAGAATTATTAAGACTTTTAGGTATGCCTTTTAAAGGTATGAAAGCTTAGTAATCTGTAAATCTAACGTAGATGGATTTTTTAATCCCGATTATGTTAAAATTAATTTAGAAATTAGTAAAGGAGAAAATCATGGCTAAAAAAGCGATGATAAACAAAGAACTAAGACGCGAAGAATTAGCTGCTAAAGGTAAATATCCAAAAGTAAGACTACATAATAGATGCAGTATTTGTGGCAGACCTCACGGTTTTCACAGAGATTTCGGTCTTTGCAGAATTTGTTTAAGAAAAATGGCTCACCAAGGTGTTTTACCTGGTGTTACTAAAGCAAGCTGGTAGGGGTAAATATAGCTTTGGCCTAAGGCTTTAGGTATATAATCTCTTAATTACGACTATATCTGTCAAGCGGGATGGGCTTTGACTGTATAAGACCAATTTGCTTGAATTAATAAATAATTAAAAAAGTAACTCTTGTTCGAGTTACTTTTTATTTTTAAAAATTTTATTTTATGTAAAAATCATTTAATGCTAATGGGTGTTGAAAATCATCATGTGAAAAGACTTGCATTACATAACGTCCTTTTTCATAGAATGTGAAGTAATTGGTATGATAGTATCTTTCATCTTTCATTAGTCTATAGTCTTTAGTCCTTACAACTTCATTACCACCCCAGGGAGCGTTATCTGTCATTTTAAATATTTGTACTCTAATAAATTCAGTATTCATTTTTTTAGGGGCGATAAATAAATAATAAACTCTTGCTCCTTCATTAAATACTTTTGAATTTTTCAAGGCATTTTCTTTTGTAATGGGCTGAGTATTAAATAAGACAATCCCTCTTTCAAATGTACAGGCCGTGAAAATTATCAATGTGAATATTATAAGAGCAATACTTTTTAAAATTTTCAAAGATTATTCCTTAATTATTTTCTAGTTGCTTTATTTTTTGTTTTACTGTATTAAGCATTTTTTCATCTGTTTCAATTCCAGAATATAAATAATAGTATTCCAAGGCTTTATCCGTGTCATTTTTTTGTTCATATGCCAAACCTAATGAGTAATATGCATATGGAAAGTTCGGCGTCAGTGATATTACTTTTTCAAAACATTGTATACATTCTTCATAATTTTTTTGGTTTGCAAGGATTAATCCTTTATTAAAATAGGCATCGGTGTTTTTAGAATCTATAGTTAATAATTTATCGTAGAAATCTATAGCTTTTGTATTATTTCCCAAAATTTTGTAGGTGTTTGCTATTTTAAGCAGTGTACTACTATCTCCTGGTTTATACACTATTGCCTTTGTGTAATAGTCGATTGCGTCATTATATTTTTTTGCATTAAAGCTTTCATCGGCTTTCTTTATTAATTCTTCATAGCTTAAAGGTGTAAAGCTTTGATTTTGTTTTGTTTGTAATGTTTCTTCTGGATTGTTGCCGGTAGATGTTGATTTTAATTTATTTCTTAAATCTTTGAGAGCAATATTATAATCTCTGTTACCTGGTGCTAATAATACTGCTTTTTCATAATTTGTCAGTGCTATTTTCATACAACCAAGTCTTTCATTCGCTTGTGCATATCCAAAATATGCAGAGGCTTCTTTGTTATTTATTTCAATCGCGTCTTCAAAAAATAAAATGGCTTGTCCATAATCTGCTTTTGAATATAAGTCATATCCATATGCGATTGATGCTGCAGCTAGGTTTTGTGAAAGTCGTTCATTTGGTTGTTTATTTAATAATTCTTTATAAAGTTCTATTGCTGCAACATAATTATTCATTGCATGTAATGTCAATGCTTTATTTGCGATTAATTCATAATTATCAGGCTCTGATTTTATTGCTAAATCATAGTATTTTAAAGCGTTTGTATAATCTTGTTTTTTATGATAGCAAAGTGCAAGTTCCTTTTTTGTTTCATTGTTTGATGGGTCTTTTGAATACGATTTCTCAAAATAAAATAGTGCTAAGTCATTATTATTAAGTTTTTTGTATACTAGACCAAGATTTCTATATGCATCAGCATCATCAGGAAAAGCGACTAAGTATTCTTTGTATTGATCAATAGCTTCTTCATTTTTGTCCATATTACCAAGTAAGTTTGCATAATCAAATTTTAAACCGGTTAGCTTTGGATTGATTTCAAATAATTTTTGATATGTTTTTAATGCGTTTTCATTTTCTTCCATATTTTGGTATGAAAGTGCTAATTTTGCTAATATAACTTCATCGTCAGCATTATTTTCTAACGCTTTTTCTAAAATTTCAGAAGCTGCTTGATATTGTTTTGTATCATATAAAGCCATTCCGTAATTTGTATAATCTTTAAAAGCGGATGGATATTTTTTATAAATATCAGAATATATTTCACATGCTTTTTCCGGTTGGTTAGATGCGTAATACACATTTGCAAGATTTTCACTAGCTTCTTGATGTTCCGGATATGAACTTAAAAATGTATTATAATTATCTATTGCATTTTTATAATTTTTACGAAAGTATTCGATATTTGCTAAATTAAGATAATTATACTTGTATTCAGGATAAATTTGCTGGGCTTGCATGAAAGAATTATATGCATTTTCGTAATCTCCAATCGTCTGTAAAATATTCCCCATGCTTATATATATAAAGGCATCATTTGGTCGAAGTTTAATAGCTTTTTTATACGCCCCTAAAGCATCTTCATAACGTCCGATATCTGAATAAAGCCCTGCAATTTTGGTATATAGCATTGCATCATCACCATTTATTGAGATGGCTTTTTGTATTAAATTTATTGCATTTAGATAATCACTTCTGTATTCATAATTACAAGCTTGTTGATATAATGCGTGTGCTTCTTTTGTCATCTTTGCTTCTATCTGATTTGTTGACATAGAAACTACTATTACTAAGATCGATACTAATAAATATTTTTTTCTCATAAATATAAGCCCTTCATCTTTATTCTATCAAAAAAATATCCTTATTTCTTATATTTTAAACTTATGTAACAAAATGTAAAGATAAATTCTTTGATTGAAATTCGTAAATTTTTATTTACTTTATATATATGTAGACGATAATAAAAGGATGATTAAGATGTTAACTTTAACTACTGATGATAATAAATCAACATGTTTTAAATTCATTGGAGCAGATGTTACTCCAAAGGCAACTCATTTAATTTCAGATAATACAAGTTTGATTTGTTCTGCTTCAGATGCAAGTGTTGATACTTGCAGTTTTTATTCCGGTCCTAGCGATGCAACTATTATGAATTTTGCACAAAGTTGTGAAACAAGCGGTTCGATTGCTTATACAGGAGCAGGTGAATCTTGTGGTTCTATTGCATACGTAGGAGGCGGAGAATCTTGCGGTTCTATTGCTTCAGCATCTGTTGGATCATTCTCTTCTGGTAGTGTTTCTTCTTTCAGCGGTGGATGTAGTTATTCTTGTTAGTAGTTTTATTATAAAATTTTTTAGGTCGACTTTATGTCGACTTTTTGCGTGTTATTGTCAAATTTGATTAATAATGATACCATTAATTCAGGAGATTTTGTATGGAAGAGAAATTTAATATAATTCATTTTTTGAAAAGTGCGGTAGCTCTTGGAGCTTCTGATGAACATTTAAAAGTAGGACAAGCTCCATATATTAGAAAAAATGGGTTTATAAAAAAGACGAATGCTTCTGTCTTAACAAAAGAAGATATTGATAATGCAATTCTTGAAATTGCACCTACGGCTATAAGGGATGAAATTTTGACGTTGTGCGATGTTGATTTTATGTTTGAAATAAAGGGATGCTCAAGGTTTAGAATTAACTATAATAGACAAGTTGGGCTTCCCGCTCTCGTTATTAGAAATATTCCTTATAATATTTCTAATTTGTCTGAATTATCCTTGCCATCAATTTTAAAAAAGTTTATTGAATATAAAAATGGTATAATTTTGGTTACAGGACCTACAGGGTGCGGAAAGTCTACTACTATAGCGGCTTTAATTAATCAGATTAATATGAATTATTCTAAGCATGTTATTACTATTGAAGATCCTATAGAATATATTTTTGAATGTAAAAATAGTATTGTTTCTCAAAGACAAATAGGGGTTGATACGAAGAATTTTTCAGATGGTTTAAAATATGCTCTTAGACAAGACCCTGATGTTATTTTTATTGGTGAAATACGTGATAAAGAAACGATGGATGCTGCTTTAAAAGCTTCTGAAACCGGTCATTTAGTACTTTCTACTTTGCATACGAATGATGCTGTGCAAACAATTAATAGAATTGTGAATATGTATGAAGAAGCTAATAGGCATCTGATTAGAAAACAGTTAAGTGAAACTTTGAGGGCTACGATTGCTCAAAAACTTATTTATTCTGAAAGTAAAGATGTTCGGTATCCGGCTTGTGAAATTATGGTTGTAACGCCTACTGTTAAGGATTATTTGGTTAAGGATAATACGGAGGAAATTTATTCTCTTTTAAGGGAAAATAATATTGATGACATGATTTCTTTAAATACTTCTTTAGCTATTTTGGTAGAAAACGGTTTGATTTCTCAAGAAGAAGCTATTGAAAATTCTAATGATAAGAATGAATTAGAAAAGATTTTTAGAGGAGCTTATTTAGGGACCAAGGCTTATTATGAATAATTATGTAACCGAAGCTATTAATTTGAAATCTTATAATTTGAATGATGCTGATAAAATTATTCTTATGTATTCTAAGGACAATGGGCTTATTAAGGGGGTTGCAAAAGGTATTAAAAAGCCTAAAAGTAAGTTGGGAGCAAGAATGGATTTGTTGGTCGCAAATACTTTGCAAATATTAAAAGGGCGATCTATGGATACCATTTTGCAAGCTCAAACTGTTAATCATTTTAGAAAAACTCGTGAAAATTATGATAAATTGATGCTTTCTTCTTATATTTCCGAAATTATTGTTAATTTGGGTGAAGGTTCTGAAAATGCTTCTGAAGAAATTTATGATTTATTGTTTAAAGCTTTGAATAAAATTTCAAATGCTTCTGATAAAAAAGAAATGCTAATTGCTACAATAAAATTTCAATTAAAAATATTATTAATTTTGGGTTTTTGCGTAGAATTAGATAGTTGTTTATGCTGTAGAGAACAGGTCTTAGATGAAGAAATGTATTTTTCTTCTTCAATGGGAGGGATTGTTTGTAAGGAGTGTAATGAACATTTAGGTATAAAATTAAAAATGCATTATAAAATAAGAGATTTTTTACAAGCAATGCTGCAGTTTGATTTTGATTTTGAGAGTGATTATGATAGAAAAGCTAATGAAAAAGTTTGTCAGGTTTGTTTTGATCTTTTAGATGAGTATATTAAAACTCATACTAATAAAAAGCAAAAATCTGTTAAATTGGTTAAGGAATGTTTGGTATGAAAACGATTAAGTTAGCTCATTTATATCCTAAATTGCTAAATATATATGGTGATATTGGTAATGTTATTACATTAAAAAAAAGATGTGAATGGCGAGGTATATATTTAGAAATTAATGAAATAAATATTGGAGATTTAATACCTGAAAGTGATATTTATTTTATTGGCGGAGGACAGGATAAACAGCAAGTTGAAGTAGCCAAAGAACTAATTAAATATAAAGATTTCTTACAAGAACAAAGGGATAGGATGGCTGTTTTTCTTGGTATTTGCGGAGGATATCAATTATTTGGACATTATTATCAACCTAAAGATGCTGAAAAAATTCAAGGAATAGGCTTGTTAGATGCGTATACTGTAGCAGGAGATAAAAGGTTTATAGGAAATGTTACTGTAAAAACAGAATATGTTGAACCGAATACTTTGGTAGGTTTTGAAAATCATAGTGGATTGACTTTTTTACAAGGTGACACTTTACCTTTAGGAAATGTATCTGTAGGATTTGGTAATAATGGGAAAGATGGAACTGAAGGTGCAAGATATAAAAATGTTTTTGGAACATATTTGCACGGGTCATTTTTACCTAAAAATCCTCATTTCGCTGATTATTTAATAGAGTTGGCTCTAGGTACAAAGCCTGATGAGATAACTAGTGATATAGAATTTAAAACTCATAATTCTCTTATAAATAAAAAATATTAGTAAGTATTTGTGTAAATTGAGATTAAGTTAAGAGCCTTACTTAAGTTGGACGCACAATATCCTAATCTAACAAAACCTTCCATTTCAAAAGTTTCACCCGGAAGCAGTGCTACACCCGTTTGTTTTAGTAAATTATAACAGTATTTTTTAGATGAGATTTCTTGGTTATATTTTAATAAAACTGTAGTGCCTCCTGTAGGTAAAACACAAGTGAAATTAGGGTTTGCGTTTAACCAAAGTTTTAAGATGTCTAAGTTGTTTTTTAGTATCTTAAAATTTCTATTTTCAATTTCGTCTTTATTTTTTAAGGCAACTGTAGCAAAGTAATCATCTAAAATACTAATGCTAATAGTATTATATTGTCTTTGATGATTTATTTCATTTATCAAATCTTCTCTTGCAACAATCCAACCTACTCTTAAACCCGGTAGAGAATAAGTTTTTGACATGCTTCCAACAGAAATACCTTTATCATAAATGTCCACAACAGATACAGAATAAGGATTACCATATAAATTCAAACCTCTGTAAACTTCGTCCGATAATATCCAAAAATTGTATTTTTTAGCTAGATCTACAATTTCTGCTAACATCTGGTTTGGAATTACACTTCCTGTCGGATTATTTGGGTTGTTTAAGCATAATACTTTTGTCTTAGAAGAAAGTATTTTTTCTAATTCTTGTATGTTAGGAAGCCAATTGTTCTCTTCTTTTAAGAAATATAACTTAACATTGCAGCCTAAAGCTTCGGGAATTGAGTAGTGCTGCTGGTAGGTTGGAACTATTGAAACTACTTCATCCCCTTTTTCTAATAAAGAAAGAAATACCAGTTGATTAGCTCCTATTGCACCATGTGTGGTTGTAATATTATAAATTTCTTGATTTGTATATAGTTTTTTTATTTCTTCTCTTAATTCTTTTGAACCTTTAATTTCACCATAATTTAAACATTTATTAAAGATTTCCTTATCGTATTTTAATTCATTTATACAAAGTGGTGCTATGCAAGTTGTTGTTAAATCATACTTAGCAGATGTTGTATAGTTATTCATCCATTCTTCAACTTTAAAATTTGCGATTTTCATAAAAATATACTAGCATAAAATATTTGTATAAATTATTAATTTCTGCTAACATTATGTATTATGAAGAGAATATTTTTATTGATATTATTAAATTTATTGTTGTTATCACCTGTTTTTGCAGGTAATATTGAAATTTTACCTACAATGCAATCAAAAACAAATGTTCAAGATAGGGTTTGGGTGGCGACTTTTCAGCTTGTCTGGAATGATTTTATGGATAAGATTGCTTTTAATCAAATTAAATTTCCGGCAGGTACACCTGTTATTGTAAATGAACTTAATCGTCAAGATTTTACAGAAAATGATATTTCAGAAAAATCTTTATATAAATATGTTGGTAAAATTAAAAAGAATACAAAAAAAACTATTGTAAAGGCAATTAAAAAGAAATTTAATGAAACAAGTGATATTATTGATAAATTAGATTTAACTCCTAGTGATGACAGATTTTTGATTTATGCGATGTTAAAGAAAGATTTTGAATTTGTTAATCCGTTTGATAAGTTAGGTCGTTTTAGTTTTAGAGATAAAGAAGCGGATTATTTTGGAATTGATGCAAAATCCGATAAAATTTTGGATAATGGGGTTAAAGTTTTATTTTATAATAATCATGAAGATTTTGCTGTTGTTTTAAACACAAATTCTAAAGATGAAGTTTTTTTATATAGAACATCAAATACAAAAACTTTCAATTATATATATTCAGATATGTTAAAGAAAGCAAATATTTATTCAGGTGATAATACATTCTCTGATGTTGATGAGTTAAGGATTCCAAATTTGAAATTTTTTGAAGAAAAGAATTTTGAAGAGCTTACTAATAAAAGGGTTAAAGGTACAAATTTGATAATAGAGCAGGCTTTAGAGTCTGTAAAATTTGAAATGAATAATACTGGGGTGAAATTAAAAAGTGAAGCTGCTATGACTGCTATGACAACAGCTTTATTACCTCAAGAAGAACCTAGGTTATTTTATTTTGACGATACATTTGTTGTTTTTGTAAAAGAAAAAAATAAGTCTAAACCTTATTTCGCACTAAGGGTTTATGATATTTCAAATTATCAGTAGAAAAGTAATGTTTCTTTCTAAAATCTGGGTTGTAGTCGATAATAATGGGTTCTGATATAAAAATGTAATTTTTTATTACGTTATTTTCTTTTTGCATAAAACTATATTAAAATATTTTTATAATGTTTTCTTTAGACATATGTAAATAATAAGAGTAATTAGAAGATTGGAAAAGATTTGAATGAGAAGAAGAAGAAAGTATGATTTATATTTTGTTATAGTGTTATTGATATTTTCTATGGGCTATTTTTTGTATACTCATATTTCAGCTGAATCAAGAGGGGTAGAGAATTATGCAGCTGCATTAGAGGATTATAAAAAAAGTGATTATGAAGGTGCTTATGTAAAATTTGGTAAAGTTCCGACAGGTTCAACTTTAAAGAATTCAGCTTTGTTTAGGCAGGCAAGATGTGCAACTAATATGGGGAAAAAAGAGTTAGGGATAAAGAAATATAATAGAATTGTGCGTTCTAATTCTAAAACTGCAATATTACCTATAAGTGAGTATAATATGGCTAATTTAATGTATGAATTAGAGATGGATGGTGCAAAAAAACATTTTTTGAGGGTAATAAAAAAGTATCCAACGAGTGATTATGCTATAGCATCTAATTATTATCTTGGTTTATTAGAATTAAAGAGTATGCCAAAGGGAAAAAAGAAAATAAATAAGGTAAAACAAAAGGCTTTAGTGTATTTTAAAACTTATTTAGAAGAAGCTCCTGATGGAAGATTTTCAATTTCTTGTATAGATGAAATAAAAGAATTAGATGTTAATTTATCAAATTATGATAATTTGTTAATAGCAAAAGCTTATTATAAAAATGGAGAATATGAGAAAGCAAAAAATTATTTAAATAAAACAACTTTACCTGAAAGTTGGTCTGATTTTGCGAAAAATGAATATAAATTAGGAAATAAAGAAAAAGGTAATTATTATACAGAATTTGGATTAAAGAATCATTCTCTGACTACATCTCAGGAGGATGTATTTGAAGTAATAGATTTATATATTTCAACTTTTCCTACTCGCAAGGATGGTATATTAAAATTAAATTCTATGAATTTGACACAGACAGGAGCTGATTATATAGGGTATTTAAATTGTAATGAGGTTGTTGAAAATAATTATAAAGAAGCTTGTTTTAGGACTTTATATGAGAAATATCCGGATGGTCAGTTTTCTGCAGATTCTTTATACAATGTTTTTATATCAAAGTATTTGCAGAAGAAATATTTGGATGCTCAAAGGTTAGGTTTTTTACATTTAAAGAAATTCCCAAATGTTAATTCAAGTCCTGCAGTAACTTATTTTATGGGAAGAATTGCTCATAAGTTGAAACATTATGAATCAGCAAACTCTTATTATAAGCAAGTTATAGAAAAGTATCCTGATAGTTATTATGCATATAGAGCTAATTACAATTTGTATAAAGATGACGGGGTTTTACCTTTTTTAGAGTTGAATATAAAACCTGTAGTTTTTCCTTATAAAAAGTCATTAGACAATAATTTAGTAGTAAAGCTTGCTTATTTAGGAGATTATGATTTAGTAGAGGAGCTTTGTAAAAAAGATAAATTTATACAAAGTTGGATAGCTTATGAAAAAGGAAATTATACAATTTCTGCTGTATTAGCAAGAAATGCAATGGAAGAAATGGACATAAAGCCTGATTTTAAAGATTTAAGATGGAGATTGGTATATCCTACTCATTATTATGATATTGTTGATAAAGTAAAGGGTTCAAATAATCCGATTATATTGGAGTCAATCATCAAAGAAGAAAGTCATTTTAATCCAAAGGCAGTAAGTGCGGTAGGAGCTAAAGGTTTGATGCAATTAATGCCTGCAACATATAATGAGGTTGTCAAGCAGCATAATTTGCCAAGTGATTTAAGTGTTGAGCTTTCTAATATAACAGCAGGTAGTTTGTATTATGCAAATTTAAAGAAATCTCTTGGAAATAAAGATTTATATGCAATATCAGCTTATAATGGCGGGATAGGGTCTGTTACAAATTGGTTTTCAAAATTAATATATAATGATGCAGATGAGTTTGTGGAACAAATTCCTTATCCGGAAACTAAAAATTATGTAAAAAAGGTTTTTAGAACATATTGGATGTATGGAAATTTATATTAATAATGTTTATGATAAAATCTTTATATGAGAAAAGGTTTGTTTATAACATTTGAAGGAGCTGACGGGTGTGGGAAAACTACACAAATTAAGCTTCTGGATGAATATCTTAAAAATAAAGGATATATTACGTTACTTACGAGAGAACCAGGGGCAGTTGGTCTTGGTGTAAAACTTCGTGAGATTCTTCTTAATTATGACGGAGAGGTTTCTCCAAAGGCGGAGTCTTTTTTGTTTTTAGCGGATAGAGCTCAACATATTGATTGTATAATTAAGCCTGCAATAAAAGAGGGAAAAGTTATTCTTTGTGATAGACATACTGATTCTACAGTTGCTTATCAAGGTTATGGAAGAGAATTAGATTTAGATAGAATTAATTATTTAAATAATATTGCGACAGGCGGTTTGAAGCCAGATTTAACTATTGTTTTTGATATTGATATAGAAACTTCTATGCAAAGAGTTGGTTCTCAAAAAGATAGAATGGAATCTGCCGGAATAGAATTTTTTAATAGAGTAAGAAATGGTTATTTAGAGATTGCAAAAAAAGATCCTAGTAGGGTAAAAGTTATAAATTCTTTTGATACAATAGAAAATATACAAAAAAAAGTTATAGAATTAGTGGAAAAATTATGAATTTACAAGAACTTGAAGAGCGTGTAAATCAAGATAAGAAGAATATAGATTTCGATAAATTAAAAAAAGATTTGTCTGAAATTGAAGCTAGATTGCAGACCCCAGAGGTTTGGTCAAACCAAAATTTAGCATCAGAGTTAGGGCAAAAGTCTAGAGAAATAAAAGAAACATTGGATATGTTTTCAAGATGGGATTCTATAATTGAGGATGCAAACACTGCTCAAGAAATAGGAGATGAAGAATTAATATCAGAAAGTAATTTACAACTTGTGCAATTAGAAAAAGAGCTTGCTAAATATGATATTCAAAAAATGTTATCAGGAGAATATGATGAAGCTGATGCATTTCTTTCAATTAATGCAGGAGCAGGAGGAACAGATGCTCAAGATTGGGCAAATATGTTGCTTAGAATGTATACACGTTGGGCTGAATCAAGAGGTTGGAAAGTCGAATTAATTGATAAGTCTGATGGAGAAGAAGCTGGGATAAAATCTGCAACTATAAAAATATCAGGTAAATATGCTTATGGTTATGCTAAAGCTGAAAAAGGTGTTCATAGACTTGTAAGAATTTCACCTTTTAATGCTAATGGAAAGCGTCAAACAAGTTTTGCGTCTTGTGAGGTCTCTCCAATAATACCTGATTATGAAAAAACAATTTCAATTCCTCCGGAGGATATAGAAGTAGATACAATGCGTTCAGGAGGGGCCGGCGGACAAAATGTTAATAAGGTCGAAACTGCAGTAAGAATATTGCATAAACCTACAGGAATTGTTGTAAAGTGTCAACAAGAGCGTTCTCAGCTTCAAAATAAAGAAAATGCTATGCAAATGCTTGCTTCTAAATTACTAGAAATAAGACAAAGAGAACACGAAAAGAAACTAGCAGAGTTAAAGGGTGAAAATTTTGACATAAATTTTGGCTCTCAAATACGTTCTTATGTATTTCATCCATATAAAATGGTAAAAGACCATCGTACAGGATATGAAGTTGGTAATGTTGATGCTGTAATGGATGGTGATTTAGATGGACTTATTGAAGAATATTTAAAATTGTAATTTACCACTTGTAAATTTGTTAGGTTTGCCTTACAATTGTTTTGAGGTAATTATGAATGAACTAAATTTATCAGCAAGTTTAGAAGATTATATAGAAGCTCTGTATGAAATTTATGAGCAAAATCAGACAGTGAAAGCTGTAGAGGTTGCAAAAAGATTGAATGTAAAACGTTCTTCTGTAACTGAAGCTTTAAAGAATTTAGCAACAAAAGGTTTGATAAATCATGGCCGTTATGAAGAAATTTCTTTTACAAAGTTAGGTGAAGATGTTGCAAAAGAGGTTATAAAAAAGCATAAAATTTTGTATAAATTCTTTTATGAAATTTTAGGATTAGATACTGTTGAAGCTTCTGAAAACGCTTGTAGAGTAGAACATGTGATTTCTAATAATGCTTTAGATAAGTTAATTAGTTATGTAGAAAAAATCGAAAAATAGAAAAATTTTTTTTGAGTAAAATGTTAGGAGAAGCTAACAAAAGGAGAAAAATGAGTCGGATTTCAGTTATTGGGAAATTTTTGGATCAGCCAAGATTAGTTGGAAAATTCTCACAGTCTGTTTCTTTGATTATGGGGCTTGGTGGGACATTAGTTTTAGGAAATCATATTAAAAATGTTGATCAAGAAAAACAAAAAAAAGAGACATTTAAGCTTGTTAGTGTACTATTTGTTACTATGTTATCGGCTTTAGTCTCTACTCGAGGTGTAAAATCTCTTGGTATAAAAGGGCTTAGTAATAATATAAATTTAAAAGATTTAGAGAAAAGTAATTCAAAATTAGTAGATGAGTTTATAAAAACAAATAAAGTAAGTGAAGAGTCCCAAAAAATTTTAGAAAAAGGGAAAAATAAGGTTTTAAATATATCAGAAATATCTAAAATTTACAAAGAATTAGAAAGTAATAAATCAGGGAAGGAATTTTTGAATGAATTTATACCTGAGCCGGAGAATATAACATCAAAAGATATATTTAATGAGATAAAAAGATTGTCCCTCATGGGTTTAATTCCTGTACTTGGAGGAATTGCTGGAGGTATTTCAGGAGATGTTGTAACTGAAAATAAGTGGAAAGAGAAAGTTCCAAATAAAATAAAAGAGGGTGTATATCAATATTTAGCAAATATATTTTTGTGTAATGTAGGGGCAGGAATTGCTTTAGGGGTTTTAGAAAAAAATAATATAAAATCAAAATCTGCAAGAGCAATAGGAATGGTTTCAGGGATAATTTTAACTGGGGTTATTGGAGGGAGTATTATTGCTAATTTAATTAGTAAAAAATGTATTGAACCCTTATTTTGTTCGAATAAAAAAGAAAATAAAAATATTTATTCAGAAAGAAAACCTGAAGCTTTGGATTTAGGCTTACATTTGGATGATGTAGCTACTGTTGCGGTCTTATCAGGTCTTAAGTGGATAGAACCTGCTCTTCCTATTTTATACTCAATATCAGGATATAGAGCAGGTATTGGATATCGAAATGGTAGTATATCTGTTTGATTATTTTTAATCTTTGATATCCAAAAGAATTTTAGTTGTTCCTTTTAAAAGATTAATAGTCCAATTTAATATTAAAATACCACCTAAAATACCAACAATTGAATCTAAGAAAATTATATGGAAATATTTTCCGATTAATAAAGCTATAATTGCCAGTAAAGAAGTTAGTGCATCAGCAAGAATGTGGTAATATGCGGCTTTGTAATTATAATCTTCATTATGATCATCATGATGTTCATGTTTATGTGAGTTTTTCCCTTCCATGATAAGTATACAAGCAGCATTTACAACTAATCCAATAATTGCAACTAATATTGCATCATTAAAGTTGATTTGTAGAGGATTAATAAATCTCTCCAGTGCTTCAATTATTATCCAAACACCAGTAAGACCAAGAAAAATAGAACTGGTATATCCTGCGAGTGTTCCAATTTTTTCAGGTCCATTTAGAAATATATCTGAATTTGCAAACTTTCGAGTAAGAATATATGCAATATATGTAAGTCCTAAGGCTAGAGCGTGAGTTCCCATATGATATCCATCTGCAAGTAGTGCCATAGAATGAGTGATATATCCGTAAGCTATCTCTATGCACATCATAATTATTGTAAAAATAATTACCGTTAAAGTTTTTTTCTCATTATTTTCAGATACAGAGTGATTATGTTTATGTTGTTCCATTTTAGTTCTCCAGCTTTTAAAAAAATTATATCTTAAAAAAAAGGAATTTTTAAGAATTCCTTTTTTTTTGTTAAATAATAACGAGAGGTTTAATTAAATCACGTGGTTTATCTTTCATAAGCATAAGAGCTTGTTCTACATTCTCAAAACCTTGGAATTTATGAGTAATTAATTTTTCAGGATGAATTCTTCCGGTTTCGACAAGTCGAGCAAGTTTTTCAGAACGTAAACGACCTCCAGGCATTAGTCCGCCTGTAATTTGCTTATGTCCCATGCCACAACCCCATTCGACACGTGGTATTTTTACGTATTCACCTTCTCCTAAATAATTTACGTTGCCAATTTTTCCCCCAGGTTTTAGTATTTTAAATGCTTGATCAAAAGTGTCGTTATTTCCGCCTGCTACAATAACTCTATCTACCCCTTTTCCTTTTGTTCTATCAAGAATTTGTTCCACAATATCACCTTCTTTGTAGTTAATGATATCAGTAGCACCAAATTCTAAGGCTAAATCAGCACAATTTTTTCTTGATCCGACAGCATAAATGTTTGCAGCTCCTCTTATTGCAGCAGCTGCAACAGACATAAGACCTACCGGTCCAATCCCTATTATTGCAACATTATCTCCAAATTGAACATCAGCAAGTTCTACTCCATGAAAACCTGTAGGTACCATGTCACTAATCATACAAGCAGCACCTAAGTCCATTCCTTCAGGCAGTAGTGCTAAATTCCCATCTGCATCATTAACATGGAAGTATTCAGCAAATACCCCATCTTTGAAATTAGAGAATTTCCAGCCTGAAAGCATTCCCCCGGAATGCATTGCGTAGCCTTCTTGTGCTTCAAGAGAATTCCAATCCGGAGTGATAGCTGAAACTAAGACTTTATCTCCGACTTTAAAATCTTTTACTAAATTACCTACTTCAACAACTTCTCCGACGGCTTCATGACCCAAGACCATATTGTGCCTATCTCCGATTGCACCTGCCCAAACCGTATGAACATCTGATGTACAAGGTGCTAAAGCTATTGGTTTACAAATCGCATCCATTGGACCACATTTTGGAATATCTTTATTAATCCAACCAGTATGTCCAATTGAGAGCATCGCATAACATTTCATAAATGCCTCCTTAATTTTATTTTAATAAACACTAGACCAATAAACTATTTTAACATATTTTTTTATATTATTCAATTAAGTTAATTATTATTTTTAATAGTATAAAAGTTTAATGTAATAATGAAAAATAAGTTTATTATTATAAAGAATCCTCATCGCTCAAACTTTCCTCTCTTTTTTCAAGAGAGGTTTTTTTATGTTATAAGTAAAGTATGAATTATTCATTATTATTTGATTTAGTGCGAAACATTTATACTTCATTTTCATATAATGATAAATATGGGAGAGCTAAAATTCCATTCAGATATTTTTTAGAATTAACATATCGTTGTAATCTTGCTTGCCCTTATTGTTATGTAGGGAAAGAAAGAAATAAATCTGAGCTTACATTAGAAGAGTGGAGAAGAGTAATTGATCAAATTCCATTTTATTCGATTGTTACTTTAGTAGGTGGAGAGCCTCTTTTAAGAAAAGATTTTATTGATATTTTTGCTTATACTTCAAAAAAAGTTTTTAATAAAACTCATATAGTATCAAATGGAATTTTAATAAATGAAGAGATAATTAAGGCTTTTATCAAATATAAATTACTTTTATTATCAGTTTCTCTTGATGGATATGGAGAAACTCATAATAAAAATAGAGCAAAAGATGGAATTTTTGATAAAATTATTTCTAATTTGGAAAATTTAAAATCTCAAAGACAAAATCAAATGATTGATATAAAAACCATAGTCTTAGAAAATAATTTGGATGATTTACCAAAACTTTATAAATTATGCGAAAAAATGGGATTTGAATTTTTATCAATATCATTTTTGAGAAATAATCATTGGAAACAAAATTCTATTTTGCAAGAAAGTTTTATTCCTGAATTCAATGAAAATTATCCGATAAAATTGTATTTTGATATGGAACATTTTAAGGAAGTATATAAAGAAATAGAGAGCATAAAAGGAAAAACTAAATTAAGATTTTCACCTAAGTTTGAATATTCTAAAAATCCGCTTGAAGCAATTGAAAAATTCTTTCAATTACCTGAAAATATTCCATTAAACCAGATTTATAAACCTTGTACATATCCATATAATAATATGATGATTAATCCAGAAGGTTTTGTTTATCCTTGTCTTTCTCAAAAAATGGGGAATGTGAAAGACAAATCTTTAAAAGAATTATTTAATTCTCCGCATTATTGTTGCTTTAGGAAAAATCTAAAAGCGTCAGGTGGAACTTTTGGAGCTTGCCAGCTTTGTTGTGAATTAGAATTAAGAGATTTTTCATATTAAGATTTATAAAAAATATTTTTGATTAAAAGGCAATTTTTTTTCATAATTTGACTTTATATAAGTAGTTAGGTTTGAAAAGGTTTTTATTGTGACACAAATTAATCAAAATTTTGATAAATATCCTATTACAATGCAGCAGGGAAATCAACCTCAAGCTAGTTCTGTTCGCATACCTAACTATTACTATGTTCCTGAGAATAAAATGTCTGCTCAAGAAGCGATGGATTCTAATCCGATTTATCAAATGACAGTAAAACCTTTTAAAGAATATCCTCTAACAGTTCTAGGAACTTGGTTAGGTATTAGTGCTTTGTTGGATGGTTATTCTAAAGCTTGTAGTGGTGATTATGAAAAAAGTCTTGTAGGAAAAGCTGCAAAATTAGGTGATAATATACAGGAATCAAAATTTATTCAAAATAAACCTGTTCAAAAAGTTTTAAGTGGGTTTAAAAAAGTAGGAAATCTAGGTGAGAAAGCTGTTAATAATAGTGCGATTTTACGTGCTATGAAAAATACTCCGACTCAACCGGAATGGCCAATGGTCATAACTCAAATGTATAACCAAAAACAAGAGGTTGTTCAAGAGTTTATTAAAATAGTAGACAATTTAAAGCTTGGTGATAATAGTGCTTTAGAATTAAAAAACGTAGGAATTACTAAAGCAGAAAAAGAAATGCTCAAAAAAACATTTAATGTAGATAGTATTTCTAAAATTCCACAAGAAAAAGCAGTAAATCAAGTTTTATTAAATCGTTTGGGAAAACCTCAAGCTGAAATAAATAAAATTTTAGCAATGGATACAGCAGAATCTCTTTCCACTACAAAAACAGAAATCCTAAAAGCGATGGGACTTGACTCTGCAAAATTAAAATTAATAAAAGAAGATATGTCCGGTAAATACATCGATGATGTAATGAAAGCTTGTGAAAAGGTCAAAGGCAAAGTCAAGATGGGTGCTGGGCATTATAGTTACTTAGGACCATTGACTAAATTGTTTGAAAGAACAAAAGGTTGTGATGAAATTTATAATCAACTTTATAGTATAACAAAAGGTGGCGGAGCTAAGACAGCTACAGGTAGGGCATTGTCAAAAACTCTTCAAGTTATACACAGAGGTCTTACTTTTGGTAATGGAAAATTAGGTGCATTAGTTTTTATCGCTCCAATTTTAGCAGAAGTATTTGTTAATACTAAAAAGGCGGAAAATGTCCAAAAAGTAGGGACTTTTGCAAATGGATTAGTTGATAATATTTCTTGGGTATTTACTTTCCCTATAGCTTTAAAAATAATGCATTCAATAGGTGGCATAAAATATGCAGGCATGAGTAAAGAAGATGTTGAAAAGTGTAGAAATTTAAAATCTGAGTTTAATGCTAAGTTAGGCAGTGGCCCTATTGATAGAATTAAATCGTGGTTTACTAAAGCTCCTCTTAAAAAGTGTGAGTTTAAAAATGTTACAGAATACAATATAGAAAAAGCTATTGTAAAAGAAAAAATTAAAAATCTTTCAAAAGTAAAAGGACAAAATATTTTTACTAAAGGTCTAAGAAAAATAATTAGTATACTTACACTTGATTTAGGAACATTTAAATCATATCAAAATGAAAATATTGCAGGTAGTTTGCTAAGAAAAATTCCTAATTTTTTAAGAAATGTTGTAGGTATTCCTTTAAGATTTGGCGTTTGGGGTGCTATCTCAATGGGTGTATTAGGTGCTGCTTTGACCAAAATTACTTCAAGTATTTTTGGAAAATCATATGATGCTGAAAAACATGATGAACATAAAATTAATTTGAATGAACAAAAACATTATTTGAAAAAAGATTTGAATGATAGGTTATATAAAATAGCAAAAAATAAACAAGTAATGCAGAATCAACCTATAAATAAAACAAATCAAAATCAAATTTCTCTAAAAGGTTTAAATCATAATACTCAAGATTTAAATATTGTTAATAATGAAAATATTATAAAAAATACAGGTGATAATTATACTTATATTCCGTCTTCAGAAAATATTGTTCAAGATATTAATAAAGAAGATAAAATAGATAATTATACATATGTTCCTTCTTCTCAAAATACAATAAAGCATCCTATAAATAAAAACAGTGTAGATAATTATACTTATATTCCATCTTCTAAATGTACAATTCCTCCAGGTGCAAAAGATGTTGAAAAGCAAAGGAAATATATACCTTCTCAAAAAGCTGCAAATATAGAGAAAACTTTTGATAATTCAGGATTACAGTCTGCTTTGGATAGAGCTCAAAGAGCAGAAGACAAAGCTTTGAGGGTTTTGGCAGGAAATTTTGATGGTATGTAAGATTTAATCTAATTAGGCATTGCTGTTGGCAAATAAATTAAAGTATTTGTCTGCACCTAATTTAATGCTTTTTATTGCAGCTTGAACTCTGTTTGTAACTCCTAATTTTTTATAAATAGATGCAACGTGAGCTTTTGTTGTGTGGTTTGAAATAACAAGTTTTCTGGAAATTTCTCCATTATTTAAACCTAATAGTAGTAAAAATAAAACTTCTTTTTCTCTTGTTGTAAAAATATCCATATTTTTAAACCTTTTATATATCACCTATCTTTCTTTTACACTATCCTAGCTAAAGTGTCTATCAGCTAACTAGCTAATAATTTCAGAAAATATTGTTTAAAAAGGTTTAAAAAGTATACTTAATTCCTAGATAAACAGCAGGTGAATAGTCCCCCCATTCCTTTTTTTTAAGGTTATATGTTTTACTTATCTCGCCTTCTGCGTAAATATTAATATTTGAGTTAATATTATATCCAATTCCTGTAAGTGATGATAATGTAGTTTTTTTATCGCTTTTAAATGGTATTTTTAACGTAGAACCGGCAATTTCATAAATGTTAAATTTAGAATTAATATTTTTAGAATATTTGGCGGCTAATCTTGTATTAAAGGAACTGCCTGTAGATTCATATTGTAAACGAGAACGTGACTCAAATGCAAAGTCTTTTAAAAATTTAGGAGTTGTGTATTTTAGTTCTGTGAAAACTCCTTCAGATTCTTTGTTGAATTTTACGGCAAACATTCCTTCATAAGTTCCTGAAGTTGTTTGAGCTTTTATTCCCCTGCCCAAGTAATCTCCAAAGTTTTTATCAGGTATGGAGTAAGAAGCTTCATTTTTTATGAAAAAATCTACTTTGTTTGGCATATTATCCTCTATATTTAATAAAGTATTTTTGTAAAAAAAAATTGCTTAATTTTTAAAATTTATATATTTATGATATTATATTGTAGACAGTGCTGTGGAGTAGATAGTTGAAAAATCTATCGTTTTTATATAAAAATTTAATAGTTTTATTGCTTGTAATAGGGAGTTTAGGGCTTTATTCCGGTTCTGTTTGTGCTGAAGAAATCCCTAATGAAAATGAATTAGATTATATTGAAGAATCCAATTATGATAGTAGTACCGCTTATATTAATGATATTGAGATTTTAGGTTCAAATATTATACGTCCTGAGTATATTTTATCAAAATTAACCTTACAAAAGGGGAGTTTATATGATAAGGATGTTATGCAACAGGATTTAAAAACTATATATCGTATGGGTTATTTTACGGAAAGAATGAAGGCAATTCCTGTAAAAAATTCTAATGGGACAATTTCGTTAAAAATAATAGTAGAAGAAAATATTCCTGTTACGGATTTTACAATAGAGGGTAATACTGTTGTTTCAAGTGATGAAATTATGCAGTATTTGTTGCCTTTAAAAGGAAAACCTCAGAATATAACAGCTATAAACCAAGCTATGGAACAGATTAATCAGTGTTATTATTCAAAAGGTTATATTTTGTCAAAAATAGATTCAATTTATGATGATCCTGACGGAACATTAAATTTGAGTATTACAGAAGGTAAAATTAATAAAATAATGATTACCGGTAATGAAAAAACAAAAGAATATGTAATTGAACGAAATATAATGACGGAACCAGGCACTGTTTATAATGAAAATCAAGTAAAGCAAGATTTGGTTAGATTGTATTCAACTCAAGCTTTTAAGGATGTAAATAGAACAATTGAAGTATCTGAAGAGGACCCGGATAAATTTGATGTAACTATAGAATTGAAGGAACAAAGAACGGCTTCTGTGTCGATTGGTGGGGGGTTAGATTCTGCAACAGGTGCCTTTGGGTCGGTTGGTATCTCTGATAATAACTTTAGAGGGATGAATCAAAGAGTGTCTTTAACAGGCATGGTTGGTTCGGGGATTTTAATGAGTGATTCATCTATTAAAAGTCACATGAATTATCAAGCAGAATTAAGCTTTTTTGAACCTCATTTCTTAAATGCTGATAATTCATTAATGAGTAAGATTTATTTTAGAGATTTAGGCAGTTATCAAGTTCCTTTGGCTATAGAAAGAAGAATTGGTATTGAAGGAACAGTCGCTCATAGACTTAAGTTTAACAGAAATATGTCTACAACATTTACATCAGGTGTAGAATATATTCATTTACAGGAAGGTGATGCAGAACGAATTGGTCAGTTATATAGAAATCACGGTCTTGACATTGCAGAAAGAGCTAAACAATTAGAGGGCGGTTTTTTCTTAAGATTGGCACCGGGTCTTGCTTATGATTCAAGGGATTCATCTGTAAATCCTAGAAATGGGGTTTTGGCTTCTGTTCGTTATGAAGAAGCGTTTGGTTTAGATGGTTTCGGAAAAACAAACGGACGCTTAACAGGTATGGCTAAAAAATATATTCCTATAGCTAAGAAATCTTCTTTGACATTTACTGGAAGAGGCGGTATAAAGGTTCACGGCGACAATATGCCTGAAGTTATGGCTTATAGATTAGGTGGTCCGTATACAATTAGGGGTTATAAAGTAAATGGTGTCGGTACGGGTACTGCTTTTATAATGGGGTCCGCAGAACTTGCAACTCCAATTCCATTTGTGGATCGTTTAAAAGTAAATTTCTTGCAGAATTTAAGATTAACATTTTGGGTTGATGCCGGAAGAGTGTTTGATCCAACTATATCCAGCGTTATTTATGACAGACCGATTCAGGCTATTACTGCCGGTATTGGTTTGAAAATTAATATGCCTGGAATTGGACCATTATCGGTTGACTATGGTTTCCCGCTTACAAATCCTGGTCCGAATGGTTCGCCTAGTGGTTACTTCACTTTCGGTGTTGGTGACATGATGTATTAGAATAGTGTATAATAATTTAATAGATATCAGGAGGTTTGTTATGAAAAATTTAAAATTAGGACTTATTACGTTATCAATGTTGATAACTACAGGTTTATCTTTTGCCGGTGGAGTAGGTTATATAGATTACGCTAAAGTTATTGATAATTATGATTATGCAAAACAAGTTACTAAAGAAGTTGACGCAAAAGGCTTAGAAATGCAACAGTTTTTAGTAGATAAGGAAAAAGAATATAAAGCTTTAGATACTCCGTTAAAAAAACAAACTTTTGAAGAAAAAGTTGCTCAAGAATTTAAAACAAAAGAGGCGGCTTATGTTGCATTGAAAAATAAAAGAGAACAAGAAGTTTTTACTAAAATTAAAGATGCTGCAAAAGCTGTAATGGTTGAACAAAAGCTCGATGCAGTAATGGATGTAAGAGGTGTTTTTGTCGGCGGTGTTGATATAACTGATAGTGTTATTTCAAAGCTTAAAGGCGTTAAAAAATAATGAAAATTATTGATTTAATAGAAAAAAAGAAAAAAGGAAAAACTCATACAAAAGAAGAAATTAAATACTTGATACAGGCTTTTGTGGAAGGAACTGTGGTCGATTCTCAAATATCAGCTTGGTTAATGGCTGTTACTCTAAATGGATTGACAGAATTAGAAACTGCTTTTTTAACAGAAGCTTTAGCTTATTCAGGTAAGTTTATTGATTTTGAAGAATTAAAGGATTCTATTGTTGATAAACATTCTACTGGTGGAGTTGGGGATAAAGTTACAATAACTTTAATTCCTTTACTTGCTGCTGCAGGTGTTCCAATTGCAAAAATATCTGACAGAGGAATTGGGCATGCTGCCGGTACTGTTGATAAATTAGAGGCTATTCCCGGATTTAATTCTGTTTTATCAATTGACAATATAATTTCAATGGTAAAGGAACATAATGCTGTAATTGCTTCGCAAGATGAAAATTTAGCTCCAGCTGATAAAAAATTACAAGCTTTGAGAAATTTAACAGCTACGACTGATAATATTTCATTGATAGCATCCTCAATTTTGTCTAAAAAGTTTGCATCAGGTGCCAGTAATATTGTTTTAGATGTAAAGTATGGGTTAGGTGCTTTTATGAAAACTCCTGATGAGGCTGTTTGTTTATCCAGAATGATGGTTAATATTGGAAAAATTTTAAATAAAAAAATATTAGCAATCGTTACTTCTATGGATGAACCTTTAGGGAGAGCTATTGGTAATTCTATAGAAGTAATTGAGTCAATGGAATTTCTTAAAGGAAACATTAAGTCAGGAGATTTGGCTGAACTTACTTTTTCTATTGCAAAAATTATATTAATCAATTTGGGTCTTTATGATAATAAGAAGGAAGCAGAAATATTTTTAAAAAATTTAATTGATTCAGGAAAAGCAATTGAAAAATGTAGAGAATTAATGGCTGCACAAGGTGGAAATTCAGAAGTCGTAGATAATTATGATAAGTTTGATTTACCTCAGTTTAAAATTGAGTGTGAATCAAAAAAGAGTGGTTATGTGCAAAAAATAAATGCTTTTAATATTGCGAAAGCTTCGAAGATATTAGGAGCAAGTAGAGAAAATTCGACAGATAAAATAGATTGTAGCGTAGGAATTTTTCTTAATAAAAAAAGCGGAGAATATGTTGATAAAGGTGAGATACTTTATACAATATATTCAAATGATGAAGACAAAACAAGAGTTGCACAAAAAATCTGTGATAAAGCCTTCTCTATTAATGATACTAAACCAATTCATAATAATTTGATTTATAAAGTTATAAAAACAGAAGATGAGGATGATGATGTTTAATAAAAAAATGCAATATGTTATTAAATCTGTACCTACTGATGATAAACAAGCTTTGGAAAATTTATTAAATGAAATGTCTGATGCCGGTTGGGATTTGTATACAATGCATGAAGTTGAAACAGATTCCTCTTTTGATTTCAATTGTATATTTATGAGAGAAAAACAAGAAGAAGATTCTACGGATTTAGATGATATTGTAAATATAACAAGTTTTAAGTATAGAATGGAAAAAATGTTAGCAGCACCTTCCAGTCCATATGCTTCTTGTAAAGAAATTCAATTGAAGATTTCTAATCAAAAGGAAAGAATAAAGAAAATAAAATCACAGTTAGAAAATGAAAATTTATCTCCTGATAAAAAAAATCAGTTGAATAATCAAATGTCTGATGAGTTGAAGCAATTATCAGTATTAAAACAACAATTAATTAATGAAATATCTCCAGAGGCTATGTATTCTAATTTAAAAGAAGAAAAGTTTGTTGTTAATTTGTCAGAGGAAATTTTAGAAGTAATCTCAATGGAGGCTTCTGATGACAATTTGCTAGCTGAAACAGTTAAAGTAAGACAAAATTTGGCAGAAACTTTAGGGTATGTTATACCTCATATTCATTTTCATAATAGTGATGAACTTATGCAGAATGAATTTTGTATAAAAATACATGATATAGAAGTTTTTAGATCTATTGTATTTCCTGGGTATTTAGCTTTCTATAAGGATGAAATAAAAGGTTATAAATTGACAGATGAAGATTATGTTGTTGAGGATTGTATCACAGGTAAAAAACTTGTGTGGATATCAAGTGAGAAAGTTAAAGATTTTTGGGCTACAGGGTTAAGTGCTGCAGAGTATATTGCAAAAGCAATTGAGTATGTTTCTGTGAAAGAAGTTTCGGATATAATGGATTATAATGACGTTAATAAGTATGTTGAAAAAGTTATAGAAACAAATTCTTTCTTAGTTGATAATATTATTCCTGATTTTATTACGGCATCTGATTTGAAATATTTGTTAACTTGTTTAATTAGAGAAAATGTTTCTGTAAAAAATATAGTTTATATTTTCGAAAAAATAAATGATTACGCTAATGAACCAACAAAAGAAGATTTGCTAGATAAGGTAAGATTAGCTTTATCAAAACATATTATTAAAGATCTAGCAGTGGATGGGGATTTAAGGGTTTTAGAATTAAGTGATGCGATATTAGATAAAGTTTATTCTTTTTTTAAAGAAGACGAGAATGAAATGATAGTTAGAATTGAGGCTGCTGAAGTAGAAGATATAGCTTCAAAAATCTTAAAATTTATGAAAACAAAAAAAATTCAGAAACCCATAATAGTAGTTCCCGTTGATATAAGACATATGGTTTTTGTTATATTATCGGAATTTATTCCAAATATAAATGTTCTTGCTTATGAAGAGCTTGTAAGTAGTGCAAATATTAAGTTTATAGGAAAAATTTAATATTTAAATATCAGATACTATGAAATTTTCGTCGTTAACTTCCCGTAAGAAGTTTGTCCAACTGTTGTAATACTCTGCTAAAGCTTGTGTATAACCGATAATGATGGATTTGTAAGATTGTTTCATTACAATTAAAGATGTTATGTCAGATTTTCCGGCTTCATAATTTTTTATAGAAGTATCCATCAAATTTTCAGAGCCTGTAATAATTTTTGATTCATAATGATTAAGGTTATCAGCTGCGGTTAGAAATCTTTCATATGATGCACTTATATCTCTAATGGCTTTATTTCGAACAGAAATATATTTTAATTCTGCTTGTTCTATTTTTAGTCGTGCATTTTGTATTTCTGGTGTGTAATTATAAAATAAAGGTAAATTTACAAGATTAGCTCCAATATAAGCTCCATTGTTAAAATTTCCATTATCAGCGTATTTTGCAAGCTTGTATGCATATCCTGCTGAAATTTGTAAATCGGGTATTCTTTGTCTGATAACAACTGATAAATTTTTCTCTGCTAAATCAATTTCTTGTTTTGCGATTTGTATATCGTATCTGTTTTCTAATGCTTTTTCTTTAATTTCATTAAAATTAGGAAATTTTCTATTAGGAGGAGGGGTTAACATTTCTTCAAAGTTATTTTCTTCAGAAAATATATTATCTTTACTGTCATATTGAATATTATCCGGTGTATTAATTACTTTATTAAAATTGGCTAAAGTTTTTTTTACGACAACTTTAGCACTGTTAACTTGTGTTATTAGCTGATTTAAGGCGATCTCAGCTTGAATAGCGTCTATTTCAGGAGATTTGTTCGTTTTTACTCTATTTTTTGCAACATCTAAAAGTTCTTCTTGTAGTTCTTGTTGTTGTTCTAAGGTATCTAATATAGATTTTGCTTCAACTAAATTTATATAAGCCTCTCTAACATCCATTTTTAGATCAAATATCGTGTAGTCTAAATTTTTTTCAACTAATTTGAGATTTGATTCTGCATAATTTTTTCTTGCTTTTCTCTTTGCAATTTCGATTTCTTCACTTAAACCAATTTGTTTTGGTTCACTGTTTCCTGATGCTCCAATAAAGGAGTAAATATCAAAACTTGGATTCTGAAGTCGGTTAGCAGTTTTTATTTCATTTTTTGCAATATTGGTATTTATTTGTTCAGCACGTAAGTCAATGTTGTTTTTTAGGGCAATCTCTATTGCTTCGTTTAAAAATACTTTTTTATCTCCTCCAAAGCTTGCAATTTGTATTATAAAAAATAATATTGTTGTTATATAAAATTTTTTCATTATTCTAATATTGTAGCACTAGTATCTTGAAATAAAGAATATTTTATAAAATATAAGTTTGAAAATGCGTTTTATTTTATAAAAATATATTTTTCACCATAAGGAGAAGGTGAATTTTTTATGTTTTCCAAAAATTCTCCTAAATTATAATCAGGATTTGTTATAAATTTGAAATTATTGTCTTTATGAATAATTTCATTTTTAGACAAAATTTTAGTTATAATTTCTTCGCAGCTAAGCTCCATTAATAAGCCCTTATTTCTTTGTGATTGGATAATTTAATTTTACATTAATAAGATTTTTTTTCAAGAAATTATTATAAATATTTGTAAAAGTTTACTATTCGTATATTTGCACCCCTCTTGAAATATTAATATGCTTGTTTTATTATTGTTTTGTACATAAATATGCTATAAAGGTGGTGAAAATATAAATGGCAGAAGTTAAAGTAGGCGAAAACGAAAGTATCGAAAGTGCATTAAGAAGATTTAAAAAGAAAATTCAAAAAGCAGGAATTTTATCAGAAGTAAAAAAACGTGAAAGATACGAGAAGCCAAGCGTTAAAAGAAAACGTAAATCAGAAGCTGCTCGTAAACGTAAAGTATAACTTAAAAGTCGGTCTTTTTTATGACCGACTTTTTTAATGGCTAGACGTAAATATTAATCAACAAGATAATTCTAAAGACTTGCAAATATTATGTTTTTATAATATTATATTCGTACGGCGACATGGCCAAGTGGTAAGGCAGAAGCCTGCAAAGCTTTTATCCCCAGTTCGAATCTGGGTGTCGCCTTTTTTAATTTCAAACTAATCACATCAGAGTTTATGGAAAATATAGAATTAAAGCGTTTCTGGGAGCAAGTAAAGGAAGATTTAATCGGGGTTTTGCCCGAAAATGTTCATCCTTGGATTTATCCGCTTGAAGTTTCAGGTTATGATAAAGGTGTTTTAACTGTTGTTACAGGACAGATAATGGGAAGGGATTTGCTTAGAAGAAATCATTCTGAACAAATGAATTCTGTTTTAGCAAAGATTACCGGTAATCAGAATGCTAGAATTGTTATTATTTATGATGAAAGTGCTGCTAAAACTCTAAAAAAAGAAACTGAGAAAATACAAAAGAAGCTTATAGAAAAAAATATGAAGGAGCAAGCGATAGAAAATTTATCTAATATGCAGTCTGCTTCAAATTTGAATTTAAAATATAAGTTTGAAAATTTTGTAGTTGGCGAAAATAGTAAATTTGCTCATGCTGTTGCGATGCAAGTCGCTCAAAATCCTGCTGGAAAATATAATCCTTTATTTATATACGGTAATTCAGGTTTAGGTAAAACTCATTTGATGCAAGCAATTGGACATTATACTATTTTTAATAATCCTAAATTGAAGGTTAAATATACTAAAACTGAAGATTATGTTAATGATTTTATTTCAAATTGCAGGTATTCAAAAGATTCTATAGAAAATATGTCAAAATTTAACAAAAAATATACGAATATTGATATTATTTTAATAGATGATATTCAATTTATAGAATCTAAAAGTAGAACAATGGATCAGATGCAGCATACTTTTGATAGTCTGTATAATAAAGGCAAACAGATTGTTATTACATCTGATAGATTACCAAAAGATATTCCGTCTTTAACAGCTGCATTATGTTCCAGATTTGAGATGGGGTTAATGGTAGAATTATCTCCTCCTGATTTAGACACAAGATTTGAAATTGTTAAAAAGTTAGCAATTGATAATGATTTGAAATTTGAAGAAGAAGCTTTGTATTATATAGCAAAACATTTTTCTAAAAATGTAAGGGAATTAGAAGGTGCTTTCACAAAAGTTTCCGCGTATGCAGAAATAATGAGAGAGAATTTAACTCTAAAACTTGCTAAAGAAGTTTTGAAATGTGATGATTGTGATGAAACTTTGTCATACGATAATATAGTTGATGTTGTTGCAACTTATTTTGACGTAGAAAAAAAAGATATAAAAGGTACAGCAAGAGGTCAAAGGGTAGCTTTAGCAAGACATATTGCGATTTATTTGGCTAGGGAGATTACTAATCAGAGTTTTGCTAATATTGCGGAGTTTTTTAATAAAAAACATACAACCATTATGTTTGGATATGAAAAAATAAAGAAAGACGTTCATAATAAAGAAATTGCAATTGCTCTAAGGGAGATTAGACAGGCGTTAAAAGTTTTATAATCAATTGGTTACTCGTTTTTCTGTGAACTTTATGTTAAATAATAAATACAAAGGGATAATGAGTCGATTATGTTAGATAGTATTAAAAATTTAATGTGTTTAAAATCTGTAGATAAATATATTGCAGAAGAAAATTATGAGTTAGCATTGGATAGATTAAATTTCTTAATTGAACAAGAATTTAGACCTGCTGAAACATTTTTGAAAAGGGGACGATTATTAAAAAAACTTTTGATGTACGAAGAAGCTTATTCTGATTTTACTTATATAATAACTCATTGTGTTAAAAAAGATGAAGCTTATTTGGAAAGGTTATTTCTTAATTTTGATATGGGAAATTTTGAAGGTGTTTTAATTGATGCTAATAGAATATTAAAAAAAGATCAAAATAATTTTGATATTCAAAGAATAAAATTTTTGGCATTAGTTTATACAAGTCAAGAAGATGTTGCACAAGATTACATTCTAAAGCTTTTTAGTAATGATAAATATAGAACAATACAGTTTTTATTTAAAGAAGTTGCAATAGCAATATCAAAAGACGAATTAGCTAAAGCTTTAAAATTGTTAAGAGTAATTGATTTGATTGATAAAGATAATCCGATTAAACTTCTTAAAGAAGCTAATATATATGGCATAGCAAACCAAAATGATAAAAAAAATGAAATTTTGAATAAAATTGATTCAATTTTTCCAAAATATTTTATTTCGCATTTTAGATTTTGGGATATGTATCAAGATAAAGATTTGATGCAAATTTGTTTTTTACTAGAACTTAAAATTTTTGATAAACAAAATCTTTTTGCATATCCATTGTTGATTTTAGAAGGTTATAAAAATCATATAGAAGGACATATCATTGATTCAAAAGAGTGTTTTGAAAAAGCAATAGAGCTTAATCCGAGTAAACCTGAAGGTTATGTTCTTTTAGCACAGACTCTGCAACTTATGTCTGGATATGATAATCCTGAATATAAAAAAGATGCAGAGTTAAATTATAAAATAGCACTTGAAATATATCAAAATGCTCAACTTAATGATAAGGTAGAGGAAATGAAACGTCAATTACGTCATTTAAATTCTAGTTTGTTGTTAAAGTAGATTCTATTTCTTTGTCATCAAAACCTTTATAATTAATTTTTGATGATGTTATAGGTTGTTTGTAATCATATTTATTAATAGAGCGGGATTCTACTATTACTGAAGGCGGTAATATTGACCATTTATATAGAGCTGTAGACATTCTTCTAAAGAATTTATCAAGCCATTCAGTTTTTTGTTCTATAGAAACAGGATTATGTTTTTCGTATATAAATTCAGTTTTTAGTAATGTTTGATAATCTTCATTTTTGTTTTCAATACGCCATATTATTTCGTCCAAAAACTCATAAGGCATAAGTGCATCTTCAGCAATTAAAGGTTTTCCAGTTTTAGGGTCAATCGCGAGTTCTGCTCCGGGTTTTTTAAGTATAATAGCTTCTGGAATAGCATTTTTTTCTTCTCTGTTTTTATTAAGCCATCTTGCAAATGCAAATAATTTTGTTTTAGGAACATCTGCAATCGGTGCAAAACCTCCTGACATATCGCCGTTAATTGTGGCATAACCCATGTATAATTCAGATTTGTCAGATGTAGCGATTGGAATACAAGAAGAAAATTCATTACTTATTCCCCATAAAAACATTGCTCTTGAACGTGCTTGTATATTGTCAGGGGTAAAAGATGTTTTATATCGGCCATCCCAATGTGTCTCAATTGTTTTGAATAAATTATTTAAGCATTCAGTAGTAGTATCTATCATTGGACGTATAGTTGCTTCTGTGAAGTTTATACCTAAATTTTTTGCTAATTGTTCTGCGTCTGACATACTTTCTCTACTTGTAATGTGTGACGGCATAGATACTCCAAAGACGTTTTCCTTTCCTATAGCATCAGCAAGTAGAACTGCACAAACCGTTGAATCTAAACCTCCGGAAAGTCCTAATACAGCACGTTTAAATCCACATTTTTTAAAATAATCTCTTATTCCTTGAATAATTGTTTTATACGTCCTTTCTAAATCAGATTCGTATTCTAATGTAAATATTTTTTGCTCTGTTAAGGATTTATCTAAACCTTTTGTTAATGGGTAAATTTTACCGATATTCTCTTTAGGGTTAACTATTAAGAATTGTTCTTCAAATGATTTTGCTCTTGCGATTAATTCTCCTTTAGCATTAAATACTCTGCTTGAACCGTCAAAAGAACTGTTATCTATTGCACCAACTTGGTTAACATAAACTATTGGGGTTTTATATTTGTTTGAAATAAATGAGAGCATATTATGTTTTAATTGTTCTTTTTTTGCTCTGCTGGGAGATGCTGAACAATTAATAAAAATTTCTGGATTGTCTTGAGCTAGTTCTTCAATAGGATCTTTTTCGTATAAATTTTTGTCGAAAAATTCTTTATTATTCCAACAGTCTTCACATATCGAAATTCCGTATTTTTCATAAATTTTGGATTGCATCCTGATAGAATTTTTATCAAAATGTCCCAATGTATCTGCAGGTTGAACTCCTACAACAGGAGAAGGTTCAATATATCTGTAATCATTAAATTCTGAATAGTTAGGAAGTAATGATTTTCTTACTATTCCATCAATTTTTCCGTCTTTTAAAATGGCTATAGAATTATAGTATTTTTTCCCTTCAGAATCTTTTTTTCTAGGTTCAATGAAACCTACTAAGGCTGTAGTTCCCTTAGTAATTTTTGCTAAACCTTTTAACCATTTTATATTCTCTTCAACGATTATCGGGTGTCTATCAATAGTGTCTTCTATTGGGTATCCCATTAAAGCTAGTTCCGGAAATATAACAAGGTCTAATCCTATTTGTATAGAATATTTTATATATTTAGCTATTTTTTTTGCATTGTATTCAATATTTCCTGCTATAGGATTTATTTGTGCCATTCCTATATAGTTTTTATTGTTTGTTATATTTTTTATACTTTCAATTATGTTTTGAGGAATGTCTTCTCCGTTTGCGAATTTTTTATCTATAATCTCTGATAATTCATATAAGTTTTTCGTCATAATTCAAATCTCCATATGAATTATACATTGTAGAATTTTTATTTGCAAAATTGTTTTTTTGCTTTTATTTTATAAAACATATGTTATAATTAAGTAAAGTTTTGTAGATAAGAAGAGGATTTTGTAATGAAAAAAAATGGTTTTACCCTACAAGAGTTGTTGATTTCTATGGCTATAATCGGGATAATGGCAGCTGCTATAGCTCCCGCCATTAATGCGATAATGCCGGATAAGAGAAAAGCAATGTATATGAAAGCTTATAATACTTTGACAAATGTGACGAATGAAGTATTAAGTGATCCGTCATTATATTGGACTAAATATGATCCTGATACGGGTGAAGCTACTTGTTCCGGACTAGGTTGTGCTGATTTACCTACAACTTACGCTCCTTGTAATGAAGTGCATTGGCAGTGTAAGGATTCTAAGTATAAATTCCCTAAAATATTTGCAACAAAAGTAAATTATGTAGAAAGAACAAGTCCTGTTGCGGGGAGTACATTAACAACAAATATAAAAACTATAGATGGTATAGATTGGAATTTTAAAGCTACTAAATCTAGTGAAACAGATACGGAATATGAAGTAACAATCGACGTAAATTATAAAAATACTAATGAAAAAAATAAGTGTACATATAATTCTTCAACTTGTCCAAACCCTGATCAGTTTGAATTTGTGATAGATAACGAAGGAGGTATAAAGGCTGTTGATTCATTAGGTAAAGCTTTTTTAGAAAATCCTACCGATATGAAATCAATTCGTGAGGATAAAGAAAGAGCCAAGGAATTATAAAAATCTATAATTTCTGGCCCAACTATTGGTGGAACTTCTGGATTTGGAGGAATTCCTTCAGGGGCTATTCCTAATCCTCCAACTAATAGTAATTAAAATGTTTTATTTAATTTCAGAAGATTCTGTTAGAGTTTTAAGAATCATGTAAGAAGCGTCCCAACCTGCAACTCCTCCAGTAGCTTTATATTGTGCTACATTTTTAGCTCTTTCTTTTTTATTTTTTTCTTGTTCTTTGTTGAATTTTTCCAATTTTTTCTTATTTGAATTTCTTTCTTCAACAATTGGATTTGCATATTCTAAAAAGGCTCTGTATTCTTGACAACCATATCCGGCTTTTATTTTTGAAGGATAATTGTATGTTAAATAATCAAATACATTCATGGCTCTTTCAGTATTTGAAGGTTTACCTTGAAGAGCTTCTAGTGAACTTCCTGGCATTTTAGTTAATACAACAATCATTGCAAGAGGATTATATCCTGCTTGTATCATTAAGTCTGCCCCGGTTATATCAGCAGCTTTATTATCTGATAAATTTGATTTATTTTTTAAATATTCGCTATTTGCGGCAACTGATAAAATATTATCTGAACTAAAAGTGTTTGAAATAGCCGATTTTGCAATATCTCTAAATTTATCTTTGGAAGCTTTACCGTTTATAATATGTCCTATTTCATTTGATATTACAGCAGCTACTTCATGGTCATTACCAGTGTAGGTTAAATCTGATGCTGATATTTTTATTATATTCGTTGCTGAGGTGTCAGAGTTATCTGCTATACCTTCTACTACTTTGAAAGTTGTTTTTGCAGGCAGGTTGTTTTTACTGATGATATTTTTTCCAACAGTAGCAACTCTATCACTTGCTTTCCATTCTGCAGCATAACTTGGTACTATCAAAATAGATAGTAAAAATAATGTTGATAAAATCTTTTTCATTAAACCCTCCTTTTCTTGTTTATTATATGAGACATAAATTTGAAATCTCTTTTTGCTTTACACTATATTACTATTATAATATAATTTTATCGTTAATAGGAGAGTTTATGTTACATTATTTTTTAGGTTCATATATTGTTACAATTTTGGGTTTTATAGCTGCATATTTATGGGGGGAACATGTTCATAATGGTACGGGTTTGACTTGTATTTTTATCGCTTTTGTTTTAGCGGTATTAGAAGTTAGTCTTTCTTTTGATAATGCAGTTGTTAATGCTATGAAATTAGAGCATATGTCTGAAAAATGGCGTCATAGATTTATTACTTGGGGGATTTTGATTGCTGTTTTTGGGATGAGATTTTTATTTCCTCTCCTAGTTGTTGCTATTTTTGCTAAACTTAATATTTTATCAGTTCTGAATATGGCATTAAATGATGTAAATTCTTATGCTCATTATCTTGAACTTACACACGCTCCTATTGTTGCTTTTGGTGGGGCTTTTTTACTTATGTTATTTATGGATTATTTTGTGGAACAAAAAAAAGAAATTCATTGGATTAAATTTATTGAAATCCCAATGCAAAGGTTAGCTTCTGTTAAAGGTGTTTGTACGATAACAACTTTGATAGCTTTGGGGCTTTTAATGTTTGAATTATCTCCTGATGTTAGAATTTCTGTTTTAAAATCAGGTATAAGTGGTATAATAACTTATCTTATAATTGATGGTTTAGCTGAGTGGCTAGAGAGAAGACAAGAAGAAAGAATGAAACTTTGTGCTGATACGGTTAAATGTTCTGGTTTAGTCGGCTTTTTGTATTTAGAATTGATTGATGCTTCGTTTTCCTTGGATGGAGTTTTGGGAGCCTTTGCTTTAAGTAAAGATATTTTAATTATTACGATTGGTTTGTTTATTGGGGCTATGTTTGTCAGGTCTTTAACGATAATGCTTGTTGAAAAGAAAACGTTGGCACAGTATTTATATCTGGAACACGGTGCACATTGGGCGATTGGTACTTTAGCAATTTTAATGTTTGTATCTACTTTTCATGAAGTTCCGGAAGTTGTTACAGGGCTTTTAGGGCTTGCATTTATTGTATCAGCCTTTATTTCCTCTATTATTCATAATAAAAAGGTTAAAAATGGTTCTGAAGGATAGAAATTTATTCTATGTAGGCGGGGTTGTTAGAGATGAAATTCTTGGAGTTTCATCTCTTGATATTGATTATACTTTTCAAGGTAACGCAATTGAGTTTGCAAAAGAGTTAAATGTTATTAAAGTTAATAAGGATTTTGGAACTGTTCGAGTTTTTTTTGACGGTAAAGAAATTGATATTGCATCTACAAGAATTGAATCTTATCCGAGAAAAGGTCATTTGCCTGTGATTAATAAAATAGGTTGTTCTTTAAAAGAGGATTTAAAACGTAGAGATTTTACTATTAATGCTATGGCGAAAAGAACATCGGATGATGAATTTGTCGATTATTATGGTGGGAAATTTGATATAGAAGATAAGAAGCTTCGTGTATTGCATGAAAATAGTTTTGTAGATGATCCTTCCAGAATTATAAGAGGACTTAAATTCTCTGTAAGATTTGGTTTTGAATTAGATAATAATACAAAAAAATTACAAAATGATTATCTTAATAATATCAATTATGATATGAGTTATCATCGTTTAAAAAAAGAGTTGAAAGAAACTTTTAATTTAAATAGAGATTTAGCTTTTGAGAAGTTTTTATCTCAGGGTATTTATAAACTCTTGGGTGAAAATCAGAAAGTTCCTAAGATAAATGGTTCTATTGAGGAATTGATAAAAAAGATGCCTTGTGAAAACGTTTGGTTAATTTATATGAGTTTTTTTGATTTGTCTAATTTTGAACTTACAAGGGCTGAAAAAAGAGTTTTAGAATGGAATGATAAACTTAAAACTCAATCTCCAAATAATAATACTCCGCGAGAAAGCATTATTTTTAATATGATAAGAGAGTGCAAATGTTGAAATCTGTATTAAAAAAGTTTTTAAATACGAAATTTCATTTAAGATTTGTTTTTAAACCTTGGATAAAGTATAAAGCTGATAATTTAGGTGGGTATATTGGAGTAAATTCTATTAAAAGAAAAGTCCCTTTGATTGTATCTTTAACTTCTTATAAAGAGAGATTTGATGATTTACCTTTGGTTTTGTATTCATTATTAAAACAGTCTGTTAAACCTGATAGAATTATTCTTTGGCTTTCTGATGAATATAATGATTTATTTGAATTACCTTATGCGATTACAAGATTTATAAAAAATGGGTTAGAAATAAAATTTGTAAAAGATATTAAATCTTATACTAAAATTATTTATGCTTTGAAAAAATTTCCTGACTCTATAATTATTACAGCGGATGATGATATATATTATCCTAAAACTTGGTTAGAAAAGCTTTATTATTCATATATAAAATATCCAGAAGATATTCAGGTACATAGAGCTCACAGAGTTTATTTTAATAAAGATCAAATATTACCTTATGAAAAATGGGGAAAGCATGTAGATGAGGAATCTGCAAGATATGACAATTTTTTAACCGGAGTTGGTGGGGTATTGTATCCTCCTGGTTGTTTTACAAAAGAAGTTTTTAGAGAAGATTTATTTTTAAAATGTTCTCCTAATGCTGATGATATATGGTTATGGATTATGGCTTTATTAAGTAATCGTAAAATTAGAGTTGTTAAGAATCATATTAAGAATTTGTATGCAATAAATTTTTTTCAACAAATTTTTTGTGTCGGAGAAGCTTTGTATATGAAAAATCAAGTTGGTGGAAATGATGTTCAGCTTAGAAATTTGTTGAATTTTTATAAATATAATATAATGAATAAATTGAAAAATAGTTAGAGGTATTATTTTTGAAGAAAAAATTTTTACTTACAGGATATTCTTTTGATGGTTATCACGGTTCAATGATGCATATATTTGAAGTTGCAAAAGAATTACAGTTGAAAAATTATGATGTTTATATTGTATCAGTTGAAATTACAAATAAAATAAAAGATTATGTTGAAAGTTTTAGTAATATTAATTTGATATCATTAGATGATTTTGATTATAATCTTTATTTTGATTATGTTTTAGCATATCACGCACCGATTTTGACATTTTTAATTGATAATGGGCTTAAGTATAATAAAATTGGTTTGGGTTCTTTATCTTCTATTTTAAAAATGGAGCAGCCTAGTTTATTGGCATTATATGGATATCCGCTTTTTGTTAGTAACAAAAGATTAGTGGATATAATGTTTGAAAGATATAAAATTAATTCTAATTTATTTATTAATAGTGTTCCGGAGGATTATAATTTAAATTTAGAAAAAAAAGATAATGCCTTAAGAAAAATAGTAATAGTATCTAATCATTTGCCTGATGAGCTAATAGAAGCAAAAAATATTTTAGAAAAAAAAGGATTAGAAGTAAAAGTTATAGGGAAAGAATACGATTATCAATTAGTAACTCCCAATTTATTGAAACAGTATGATTTAGTAATAACTATAGGTAAAACTGCTCAATATGCATTATATTTAGGAATTCCTGTATATAATTATGATCATTTTGGAGGAGTTGGTTATATTAATTTGAAAAATTTGGATATAGAAGAGTATTATAATTTTTCAGGTAGAAGTTCTTTTAGAAAAATTATGTCTGAAGAAATTGTTAATGAAATTATTGATGGATATGAAAAATCTTTGTTAGAAGTTGATGATATAAAAAAAATTGCAAGGGAAAGATATTCTTTATCTAAAAATTTAGATTCAGTAATTAAAATAATAGATGATTCTACTCCAATTATGCCAACTTCTCCAGAATGGGAAATTTATAATAATCATTTATCAGAAATTATGCAAAATTTATTAGAAATAAGAAAATTAAATGAAGACTTTTATAAGAAAAAGTTGCGTTATATTAATTTTTATAAGTTTATCAATTTTATGACGTTTGGCAGATGTTATAAAAATACATTAAAAATTTTGAATGAAAAGTATTTTTAATATGTAATGAAATTATGATATTATTCAATTATGAAACTGAGTATTATAACTTTAACCTGTAATAAAATAGAATATACTAAAAAGTTTATTAAAAGTTTGTATAAGTATACAAAAGATTTTGAGTTGATTATCGTTGATAATGGTTCTACAGATGGAACTGTTGAATATTTGAGAACATTACCAAATGTGAAACTAATATTAAATAATGAAAATTTAGGTTTTTCTAAAGGGAATAATCAAGGTTTAGAAATTGCTGAAGGTGAATATATTGGTTTTTTAAATAATGATATTTTACTTTATCCTAACTGGTTTGAAAAAATCGAAGAGGTTTTTGAAAAAGAAAATATTGGATTTATATCTCCAAGACAAGTTTGCTTAAATTCAGATAGATTAAAAGAAAATAATTATATTGATAAGTATAAAAATATTTATAAATTAGATTATGAAAAGAATTTTAACGCTTGTGAATTTGCTTGTGTAATTACTAAAAGAAGTGTTTTAAATTTCATTGGATATTTTGATGAAAATTATTTTCCTGCATTTTATGAAGATAATGATTTGAAGTATAGAGCTATTCAATGTGGTTTTGGAGTATATGTTTTAAATTCGGTTTGTTTCTACCATTTTGGATCTATAACATCAAAGCAGTATGATTATAATTTGTCTAAAAATAGGAAATATTATTCTGAAAAATTTCAATTTGCAGAATATTTAACTAAAGCTTCGGAAGAAAGAGATTTTTATAAAAGAATATTGATAGAGATGAATAAATTCCCAATTCCGCAAATATATGCAATTTATGTTTTTTTAAGACGTTTAAATAATAGGTTATTAAAGAGAAAGAATAGAAATGAAAATGTTGTTTGATGCGACTGAAATATCATATTTTTTAGAAAAAAATGGTCATAGAGCCGGTGTTTTTTTTGTAGCATTAAATCTTTTTAGAGAATTAAAAAAACGGGGTATTGATTTAGTTTTTGTATGTAATTTTAAGCGATATTATTTTTTGAAAGAGGTTTTATCTAAAGTTGATGAATTTAAAGGGATTAAACTTTTAGCAGAAAATTCGAAAATTAATAAATTCTTTGCTTTTTTAAATTATTTAGTAAGAAAAATGCCTTTAAAAGTTCAGTATTTAGTTTTAAGTTTATCAAGGTATTATGAAGGGTTAAATTGTAAAATAAATAATAAAAATATTTTTCAATTAAAAGATTTTGATATATATTTTAGTCCTTTTACGGCACCTTCAGTTGAGATATCTAAATCAGATTGGATAAAACGTTTTAGAATGATTCATGACATTATTCCTATTCTAGAGTTAGGAGGAATTCCTAAAAATAAGAGATTATGGTGTTATAAAATTTATAATGATATTAATGATAAAGATTTTTATGTTACAAATTCAGAGAATACAAGGGGAGATGTTTTAAAGTATTTTCCTTTTATTGATGATAAAAATATTAGAAATATAAATTTAGGTGTAGATGAAAATTTTTGTAAATTGGATACAAAAAGTGATAAAAAGTATGTATTTTCTTTATGTACATTAGGGAAACGTAAAAATCTTATTTTTACAATAAGGAATTTTTTTGAATTTATAAAAAGGAATAATATTAAAGATTTATATTTAGTTTTAGCAGGTGGAGTTTGGAAAAAATTTGAAAAGGAATTGTTTAGGACAATAGGAGAATTTGATAAATCAAAAATTATATTAAAAGGGTATGTTTCGGATGAAGAGTTACCTAAATTATATTCAGAGGCGATTATGTTTGTTTATCCTTCTTTATATGAAGGTTTTGGACTCCCTGTTTTAGAAGCTATGAAATGTGGTTGCCCTGTTATAACTTCTAATATTTCGTCATTGCCGGAAGTTATTGGAGAGGCGGGTATTAAAATTAATCCTAATAATGATGAAGAAATGATTAAAGCTTTTGAAAAAATGTATTATGATAATTTTTATAGAGAATTATGTATAGAAAGAGGTCTTATTAGAGCAAAATCTTTTAGTTGGGGAAAAACGACTTCAGAACTTCTTGAGTTTATTGAAACAAAGTGTGTTTAAAGTTTGGTATAAAAATTTTTCTATAAATATTGTAATGTAGCGAAATTCCATAGGAAGATTTCTTAATATCATAAAACGGATTTTTCGGTATTTATTAAAGTTATCATATTTGCTGTTGTAAGTAGTGTTATATCTTTGAGAATTTTTTTGAATATAATTAATAGGATAGTTTGATATTGAATTAATAACTGTATCCCAATTTTTAATTTCTCCAAGAAAATAATCTCCATATTTTATAAGATTTGTTTTTATAAAAGGGTAATGGTATTTTAAAATTAATTTATCCCACTTAGAAGCAAGGCAATTTTCTGTGTGTTTGAATCTGTTTATATAGACTCCGGATTTAAAATTTTCTTTTTTTAAAATATTTGAAAGCCCAATTTCATAATTTTTTATAATATCATCTTTAGATTTTTCTTTTTTTATTGAAAAAATGAAGTTATTAAAGGCTTTGGAAGAAAAGACTTTTTTATTGAGTACTAAAAAATAACTTTGGATATGTGGTGACCATGTAGGGTAGTTTATATCATTCCGTTGAATTATTCCATAACTGTTTTGTGTAAGTCCCCAGAAATCGAAATTTTTTTTCTCCATTTTTTTAAAGATTGGCAGAAGAGGATAAAAAGGACCATAGCAAGAATCATTTGCGAAAATAAGTTCATCAAAGTCTATATTTTTTTCTTTTGCTAATAAATAACCTCTTTTGTATGAGCCAAAATCATATTCCTGATGTTTTTTTGAAATTGAATATTCTACAAGATTATTTATTTTTTTTAATTCTTCATTTGTTAAATCGCAGTCAGAAACAAAAATTATACTATCACAAACTTCTTTTAAAGCCTTTAGATAATATATGACATAATCATCTATTATATTATCTTTATCCCAGTGAGCAAAAACACAAAGTCTTTTCATAGGATTATTCTAGCATAAAATCCTTTAAGAGAATGATATTATAAAATTGAGAATTTAATATAATAAAAATTGAAAGAGAGTTTATATGATAATTCGAATTTTATTATTGTTTTTATCTTTACTTATATTAGTAAATCTTTGTATAATAACAGCTTGTTATATACGAGGCGAAAATTTGTATGAAAAATATGGAAAGCAAATGCTTATTGTATTTGGAAGCTTTGTGTTTTCAGTAGCTGTAATATATTCAGTAATAGCATTGGTTGCATTAAAGTAAAAGAAAGGAATGAAATGGACAAGAAGATTTTTGGTATGCCAATTTTAGTACTTGGTTTGCTAATTTGTTTTTTGATTATGTGTAATCCGTTTGTAATGGTTGGACCTGGAGAAAGAGGTATAAAAATTAAGCTAGGGGAAGTTCAACAGGAAAGTTATGGAGAAGGGCTTCATATAATTTGTCCATTTATTCAGAAATTCAAGACTATGAATGTTAAGACTCAAAAAAATACATATACTACCGCTGTTTATACTAAAGATATTCAACAAGCAAGAATTACTTATGTGATTAATTATAATGTTCAGCCTGATAAAGTAAATAAGCTTTTTCAAGAAGTAGGCATGGATTATGCAACAACGATTTTGACTCCTGTTGTTGAGGGTACTATTAAAGATATTATTGGGAAATGGAACGCTCAAGATTTGATTGCAAACAGAGAGAAGGCAACGGGTGATATATTATTTAAATTACAACAGCAACTAAAGGATAATTATATTAATGTTACAGATTTTCAGATGACAGAAATTAATTATTCCGATGTTTTTGAAAGGGCTATTGAAAGTAAAGTAACAGCCGAACAAGAAGCTTTGAAAGCTAAAAATAAGACTGTTCAAGTTCAAGAAGAAGCTAAGCAAAAAGTAATAGCAGCAGAAGCTGAAGCGAAGTCTATGGCAATAAGAGCAAGAGCTTTAAGTCAGAATAAATCATTGGTTCAGTATGAAGCTGTTCAAAAATGGGATGGGAAAATGCCTCAATATATGTTAGGGAACTCTGTTCCATTTATAAATGTAAGTCCTTCAAAATAAGAAGTTCAAATAAAAAAATCCTCTGAATAATTTTCAGAGGATTTTTTGATTGATAAAAATTTTATTTAGTACATCCTGAATTACAAATACTCATTTCGTCAATCAATAAAGCATAAACTGTTTCTCCTTTTTTAGCTTTATAATGACAACCAGGAGTTACAAGTCCTAATACAAGTCCAACACTGCATCCGATAGGGATACCTATTGCAAGACCTGCACCGATTTTGGCTGGATTAGGAATAAAAGCGAAACCAACTCCTGCACCGGCACCTACTGCTCCCATCGTAAGAGTTGATAAAGTCAGTTTTCCTGCAGTTGTCCAAGGACCTTCTTTAAGCTTGCAGTCTTTAGTGAATGGACGAGCTTTTATGTCTATACATGTGTTATCAGGTAAAACAATTTTTCTAAAAATTAAGCTAACTCTTGCATTTTTGTTAAACCATTTCGGTTTTTCTACATTTGTAATTTCAGCAACAATCTTTGTTCCGCAAGGTAATAGCATTGTGCCTTCACAAGTATATAAAGCTTGAGGAACTACGAAATTTACGTATTCGCCGGCTTGAGCACATTTAGAAAAGAATTTTTCATCAAATGCGAATTGTAAAACATTACCTTTTTCTACTACTTTTCTTAAATTTGTAATGGTAACAACATTACAAGGTGCATCTTTATGAACATCTAAGTGTTCAACAGCAACAGTTTTTTCACAACAATTTGCTAGTGTTGGTATTGTATTTAAGCCTAAAATGGAGCAAATTGTTAAAAGTGTAAAAAATTTCTTATACATTTGCAAACTCCTATTTTTTACTTAGTATAACTTATTAATTTTTTTTTCTCAAGTTATACAACTAGTAGCAAAAAATATTTTTACTGTTTTTAATAAAGTTGGAGAATTAAATATGAAAATTGTTAATGAATCAACTAATAATTTTAAAACCCAACAAAATTTTACAGGTTTAAATAAAGTAATACAGAAACGAATATACAGTAGTCCTGAATTTTTGTCAGGATTAACTGATGTGTATACTCGAGAACAAGGCAGTATTGGTAATTTGCCAAAAGATTTTTTTGAGTTGTTTAGAACTTCTTCTAAAACAGAAAATGCTAAAAAAATTAAAGAAGTAAAAGATGCTTTTAATACTTTAAGTCATATATTATTGCAGATAGAAGATGAAAAAATAAATAACGCAAAAAAAATAAATAAGAATAATTTATTCAATCCTTTTTTGCCATTAATTGCGAAAGTTTCGATTCAGCCTGATAGAATCCCAAGAATTATAAGTGATATAAGACGTAAATTTACTCCGGATAAAGAAACTATTTCTCAAATAAGTTTAAGAGGTCAAAAATTTTTAGATGAAAAGTTAAAAGAGATTGGAGTAATAAATTCAAAGGATTCTGTAAGTTTAACATATTTAGATCAAGGGAAATTTAAGAATACATTTAAACTTAGATTCTTGAATGAAAATGGCGAAGACATAATTCATCCGAAAGTTGTTTTAAGTTTTAAACCACAAAAAAAATTGCTGGAACAAATTGATTTGTTAATGGATATGATGCAAGATTATTTTAAGGCATTTACTCCTAAGAAATTTAAGACATTAATTGATAATATATTGAGTCATGCATCAGAAAAAGTTGTACCTAAAAAACAATATGATTTGTATAGAGCATCTTTATTGGATATTTATTCAAAGATGCGTACGTGTGGAGAATATGAACAGTTTGATAAATTATTAACAGCAAGAGCAAGGGATGATATTAAATATAATGGAATAGGTGCGGAAGCTAACATTACCCAATTTGTAAAAAAAGCAGCTGGTCATCCTTTAGAAAAATCTGATTATATTGATATTTATTATTTGAATATGAATAATAATATAGGTATTTCAGAATTTGCAGATGATAAGTTACCAAAAATTTCTCAAAATATCAATTTACATAAATATGGTTTATTTCATGATGATTTGATGCTAAATAGAAATAATTTAGTAGCCGGAAGGGTTATTGATTATGGTGGAATAAAGCCTTTATATGGTTATAGGACTTTTACTTATAATAAAGAGGCAAGACGTTATTATCATAAGCTTTCCCAAATAAAATATAAAGATGAGAAGAAAACGCAACTTGAAAGAGTTAAGTATTGGAATAACTTGTATAAATTAGCATCAGCACATAAATTACCAAATCATGGTGATATTTTAATAAGCTTAGAAAAATCAAAACGTTTGATAGCTCCCGAATATTGGTTTATGTTAGCTGATGTTAGAAAATTTTTGTAAGTTAAATTCACATAAATAAAAAAGACTTCCTTTAAGGAAGTCTTTTAAAAAACTGGGGCGGAAGCTCTTGCTCGGTCGCGTGTAACGGCATTAC
>CALVAM010000016.1 GCA_944325545.1 Candidatus Gastranaerophilales bacterium
AATGGCTCAAATTAATATACATTTTTCCCCAAAGAAAATTTAAAAAAGTACTTGACTTTTTCAACAGAATCTCGTTTTGAGACAGAAGTCAAGTGGGGGTAAATAGTATTTATTTAAAATATTGATATTATGCTAGAATAGATTCATGAATAAAATCTTTAAAATAATAGTTTTAAGTTTTTTAATCTTATTCATATTAATTTTTGGTGTTTTTTATGTAATCAAAGATGATAAAGATATTTGTTTAGATAGTGGAATATGTAAAGAAGGGCTTGATGTAAATACTCAAAATGGAGAGATTACAATAAATAAAGAAATTTGTATCAAGTATAATTGGCTTTGGAATGATGAAAAACGATTCTGTAAAATTGAATCAGAGTAAAAGAATTATTCTGTTTTTAAATTTTTAATTATACTCTTTTATATCCCAATCTCATTGATAATTTAAGGTATCTCAATTTGCAAGTGAAAATAAAATTGCACTTTTTTGCACTTCTCTTGTTTGTCGGCGTTAAACGGGCACGCTTCGCTTTAGCCCTCTGCCGACAAGCCGCTCTTGCACTGGGCTAAAACAGGCTTTGTGAGTAGGATAGACCCTGAAATAAATTCATGGTAACAGAAAATTAGTGCAAAAGAGTGCAAGAAAAGAGTAGTTAAGTGCAAGCGGATTTTCGGTAGGGCGATGCGAGGCTTGACGAGCAAGCCCGTAAGGTATCGGGAAGCTGAGAACTTCCCGACACCCCGAATAATCCAAGACGAAAAGACCCATACATCTCAATACTAAAAAACAGCCTCAAATCGGCTGTCTGTTTGATTTTTTATTAAATTTTCTCCGTCTCAATGTCCCAGAAACCTATTAACCTATTAACCGCATTTTGACAATAAAAAAAGAAGTCTTAATGACTTCTTTTTAAATGGTGGGCCGCAGTGGACTCGAACCACCGACCTCACCCTTATCAGGGGTGCGCTCTAACCACCTGAGCTAGCAGCCCACATCGTCAATTTCTCGACTAGTTCCAGATTGATAAAGTTTTATCTCTATGCATCCTCGACAATTATTAATCTATCATAGACATTTTTTTAAATCAAGTCTTTTTTATTTGTGAATTTATTTTTTTTAGAGTAAACTTTTCTTAAGAGGATTTTTTATGACTGTTTTATATATATTTATTACAATTTTTACTTTATATTTTTTGATCTTATCATTTGCTAGTTTGAAATCAACTAGAAAAGTCAGAGATAAGTATACTTCTAAGGATTTTAATATTTGTGTTGTGGTTTATGCTTCTGGGGAAGTTAAAACTTTAGAAAATCTGATTAATCAATTAAAAAATCAGTCTTTTTCTAAAAATCATTATACTATTTACGCTATTTTAGATAAGTGTGAGACAAATTTTGATGTTGCTTTGCAATCAGATTTAGAAGTAAATGTTATTAATATTAATAACTTGGAGCCAATTGGAAAAAGTCAAGCTTATTCTATTTTAGCTGAAAAGTTACATGACTTACCTAATTTAGATGCTTATGTTTTTTTAGATGCGTCTAATTATGTTGATGCCGATTTTTTGATGAATGTTAATTATTATTTGACAAAGTACGACGTTTTTATACCAATGAAAAATTATATCGGTGAATATAGTGATTTGTCTTTTTTAGAATCTGTAAAAGCTACGTATTCTCGATATGTCTCTAAGTTTATTTTTTCTACAAGAACAAAATTAGGACTTACTAATCTTATTAATTCTGACAATTTTGTAATAAAAAAAGATTTATTGAATAAAATTGGATCTTTTGACTTTCAAGATAAAATTTCTGAAGTTAATTATACTTTGTTGTTAGCAAATGAGCATGTTCAAGTTGCTTTTGTAGATGATTTAAATGTTTATACAGATATAAAGAATTATGATTCAAGAATTTCATCTTTGTCTAGAAGATTAAATGTTTTTTGGAATACTGTTACTCAGTCTTCTAATTTTATGTCTAGGGAATATAGCTGTTCTTTAGTGCAGCCTAATTGGCTTTTTTGCATTTGTGCATATTTAATTTTAATAAACCATGCTTATAAATTTCCATTTTGGGTTAGTCATGTTACGGTTTTAATAAGTTTTATTGTCTTAATTTTAGCCTTTTGTTTAAGTCTTTTAAGTGCCAAAATTTATGCAAAAGAGTATTTGTATTTATTTTCTTATCCGATTTATTCATTAGGTCACATTATTAAAAATTTACCTTTTATTAGGTTTTTTAGAAATATTATAAAAAATAAAACCAGAAAACATAATATTGAAAAAATGATGACGAATGTAATTGTAACTGATGGTAAGAGAGATTTTCAATGTCAGTTAGAATTAATATCTGACGATGGACTTGCAAAGGTTAAGTTTATTAATAAAGGAAAAATTTATACGACCAAAAATAATCATTTAAGAATGATTGATGCTATTAAAGAATTGTCAGCTAAGTTGAATGATTATGGATTATCTCTGAAGGTTTGTCAGTGTTGTAAATATTTTCAACCTTTAATTGATGGCTCAACTAATATGGTAAAAGGTGTTTGTAAATGTAATTTTAACGGTCGTGTCGAGGGTGATATAATTCCGACTCTGGTTTGGAATACATGTCCAAAATTTGAAGAGCACAACGTTGTTAATTTGTTTTAATTAATAAATGCATCATCAAGAAGTTTTATTCTGAACTTGCTTCCGGATGGTATTGAAACATGACCTCCTTTAGAGAAGAATGCACAGATGGGTGATGTTAGTGTATTTAAACCTAAACAAATTGTTCCGTATGCAAATGGAAATGGTGATAAAAGAAGAGTTGCACCATCTCCTCCTAAGCTCACAGTAAGGTTTAGCATTTTCCCAAATAAAGTTCTTCCCCAATTTCCTTTTTGCCACATTGTCTTTAAGTAAGTTCTATCACCTTTTATGTTATTCAAAAATATCATTTTAGAATCAGCTTTAGTAATGTATGCGTTAATAGGAATTATTTGTCCTTTATATTGCATGCTTCTAATTCTTATTACAACTAGTCCTCCATTGCATGTAATTTGTGGTTGATGAGTTTCAATGATTTCTCCTGTAAAAATTGTGTTTGCAGGTATTGTGTATTTTCTTTTGACTATTGCTTGTTTTGTATAAAATTTAATCTTTGTCCCTCTACCTTGCCAATCATTTACTTTAGTAGAGTTAATTACATTAAAACTCGTCCCTTTTGATATTTTTATATTTCTATTTGAAATTGTTGTTGATTGCGTTGTAATTTGTTGAGTTTGAACAGTAGATTGAGAATTTTGTATTTGGATAGCATCATCTTTCATGTCAAGTATTACCGGTAATTCTGGTAAACTCTCTTCTTGTTGAGTCTTAGTATCCTCTACGAGTTTTGTTGAATTGTAGTTTTTACGGATATCATCATCTACAGTCAAGTCCAAATCGAAAGCTTTTACAGAATTTGAAATTATTAAAAGTATTAAAATTGAAATAAGCTTGTTATTCACGTTTTTACCTTTATTTATAGCTCTGTAAATTAATTGTAACAAAATCTTAACTAACTAGCAAAAAATATTTTTCTTTGTTTTATGATAAATGTGTAGTCAATATTTAAGTAAAGATTGGAAACTATGATGAAGATTCATACAACGCAAAATCTAGACTCAATTGCCAAAACTAATTCAACCAACAATATGGCGTTAAAAGAGTTTAGAAAAAACAATTATTCGGAACGCATGCGAGGGCATGACTTGCCAGCTGATACTTACGAAAAAAATGTATCATTTAGAGGTAAGAAGATTTTATCATCAGCTGTAAAAGCAGGTAAAAAAACATTTTCAGAGAAAGTCGCGGATAGTATGAGAGGATTTACTAACAGCGGCTTTTTTAATTGGGCAGCTAAGTCTTGTAGCGAAAATGAAGCTATGGCTCAATCTGGTGTAGCTTTGGGTATTTGTTTAGCATTGAGACCAGGAACTCTTTTATTGTTTCCTGGCGATAAAAATAAAAATGATTGTATGTATGCAGCAGCCCATTCTATGTCTTCAGGTGCTTGGGGCTATGTAGTGCCAGCTCTATTAGTAAAACCTACTGTAAATGGTTATTTTAAAGTTATAAAAGAGGCTCATAAATATATGTCTGAGAGCATGATTAAAAGAAGAAGTCCTCATATAAATATAGACTCTATTAAAAATGTTGATGGCACTATTAAAGATATGAAACAGTGGCTTGATAGAGATGGTCGTAAGTTTACTACTGATATAAAAGATGTAAGAAAAGTTGCAAAACCAAAGCATATTTCTGAAATTTCAAATGAGACTCTACAGAAAAAATTTAAAAATTTAGATGTTGATTCTATTAAAAATGGGGCTAATAATTTTATGACTAAAGATGGCAAAAAAGCCCAAATTGATTTGAAGGATATTTTTATAGCTGTCCAAGATGAAGGGTCTGGGAAGGTAAAATATTATCCTTTATTGCATGTAGAAGATAATATCCTAAAAGAAGTTTATCCAGATTTGGATATTAAATCAATTGGTGGTACAGGCAGAGATCGTTTAAATCCTGATAAATGGCTAACTAAAGATGGTAAGGCTTTTAATTTCGATAAAAATTCAATATTTATTTCAGATTACAATGATTCAGATAAAACAATTACTTTGATTACAGGAAAGACTAGGGAAGAAGTCAGAGGTAAGAAAAAGGAAATAAAAGATGTTTGTTATCAAAATAACGCAATAGATGATTTAGATTTGGGTACAGAAATCAAAAATGATATGGTAGAAGCTGATTGGGCAAATGCTATACAAGATAAAATTGGAGGTTGGTTACCAGATACAGTTGTTGCATATCCAAGGGCTGCTGCAACAATAGCCGTTTTACCATTTATTTTAAAAAATGTATTTCACTTAGAAAAATCTAAAGAGAAAAAGAATTAATTTTTGAGGTTAAATTTATGAATATTCAATCAATACAAAATAATCAATATAATATATCAAATCGAGGTAAATTTGGTGATAAGGTAGCTAATTTTACGGCGGAAGTTTATGGTAAGCATATTGCTAATTCTGAACCATTAAGAAACTTTTGTGAAAAAATGTCTAAAAAGAATATTGGTGATGTTACAACTCATATGCAAGTCTTAGGTTCAGCTATTACAAGTGCTACTTATATGCAGACGACAATGAAAAACAAGAATTTTGATAAAGATAATGCAAGAACTCTTGCTGTAAACCAATTCTTGTGTTTTGTAATTCCGACTATTGGTGCTTATGTTGTAGATAGAGCAATAACTGATATTAAAAAGAATATGGAATACAATTATGCTGCAAAGTTAGAAAAAGCCGCTAGTAATGCTATAGGTAAGGAAAAAGATAAAATTTTAGCAATGAAGGGGAATAATATAAAAGGTGTTAGAATTCTATTAGGTATTTTAACTACTACTTTATTATATAGATATATAACTCCAGTAGGTGTTACACCTTTAGCTAATAAGATTGGTAATAAAATGAATGCTAAAAAGAAAGCTCAACAAGCTCAATTAGAAGTTCAGGCTCCGCAAATTAAAGCTAAAAATGAATCTAAAGAGATTGTATTAGAACCTGGAAAAGAGTTAAGAGTTTCAGCTTAATAAAATTTTAACCTAATGTGTACATAAAAGCGATTGTAATATTTACAGTCGCTTATTTTTATTTGTTTTTATAGTAAAATTATTTTATGAATTTAGTTTTTTTAGAGGAAGTAGAGTCGACCAATAAGTATGCTAAAGAGCATATTGATGTATTTAATGATAAAACTGTTATTTATACAGATAATCAAACAGCTGGGCGTGGACGCTTGAATAGGGTTTGGAATTATATGGGAAAAGATAATATTTATGCAAGTATTATTTTAAAACCTTCTGATACTATGAAAGAAATTTATTCAAATCTTACCCAATATTTATGCGTTATTTTAGCTGAAGTTTTTGAAGAGTATGGAGTTATTCCTCAGATAAAGTGGCCGAATGATATAAAGGTTAATTCAAAAAAAATATCTGGAATTTTAGCTGAAGGTGTTATTGAAAATGGAAAACTTAAAGGTTTAGTTTTAGGTTTTGGAATAAATTTGAATACAAAAAGAGAAATTTTAGACAAAATTAATCAGCCTGCAACATCTTTAAATATTGAAACTGGCATGGTTATAGATAAGCAAAATTTTTTAAAAAAAGTTTTAGAAAAATTTTGTTTGAGGTATGATAAATTTATTGAGGAAGGATTTGTTTTAATAAAAGATGAATATGTAAGAAGAGCTTCTTTTCTCAATAAAGATATTAAGGTTAAGGTTTTTGATAAAAAAATAGAAGGAAACGCTTTAGAAATAACTAATGATGGGGCTTTGAAATTATTAGATAAAAATAATATGGAACATATACTTTTGATAGGAGATATTTTATGAATGAATTATTAACTCAAGGTTTAGCTATTATGTTTATAGGGATGGGAACTGTATTTGCATTCCTATGTATAATGATAGTTGCAATGCATGCTATGTCTGGCGTTGTTGCAAAATTAAACAAATTATTTCCGGAAGTTGTTCCACAAGCTGCCGGTGTAAAAAAAGTTGTTTCATCTGCTGATGATGAGGTTGCAGTTGCTATTGCTGCTGCTATTTTTAAAAGGGGTAAATAAGGGTAAATAAGATATTGGATAAAGTAAAATTTATCGAGAAATCTTATAAATTAGAAATTTTTAAGTTTAGAATTTTGTTAATAAAGAGAGGAAAAAACAATGACAAAAAAACTTATTAAAGTTATGGATACATCTTTTAGAGATGGTTTCCAATCTGTATACGGGGCAAGAGTTTTCGTTGATGACTTTATCCCTGCTTTAAAATCAGCTGTTGAAGCTGGTATTAAGCATTTCGAAGTTGCAGGTGGTGCTAGATTCCAATCACCTATTTTCTATTGTAACGAAAATGCCTTTGAAACTATGGATAAAATAAGAGCTGCTGTTGGTCCAGATATCAACTTACAATCTTTAGCTCGTGGTGTAAATGTTGTAGGTTTAGATTCTCAACCTAGAGATATGATTAATTTACACGCAAAAATGTTTAAAAAACACGGTGTTACAACTGTTAGAAACTTTGACGCTTTAAACGACGTAAACAATTTAATTTACTCTGGTCAATGTATTAAGGATAACGGTTTAAAGCACGAAGTAACAATTACAATGATGGAATTACCTATTGGATGTACAGGTGCTCATGATGTTGAATTCTATGAAAGAGTTCTTCGTTCTATTTTAGATGCAGGCATTCCGTTTGATAGTTTAGCATTTAAGGACGCATCAGGGACTTCTTCTCCAAGAAAAGTTTATGAAACAATTAAGCGTACTAGAGAAATTTTAGGTGCTGATGCTCATATTAGATTCCATTCTCATGAAACAGCTGGTACAGGTTTGGCTGCTTATTTAGCTGCTCTTGATGGTGGTGCTGATGGTATTGACTTATCAATGAAGCCTGTTTCTGGTGGTACTGCTCAACCTGATATCGTTTCTATGTGGCATGCTCTAAAAGGTACTGAATATGATTTAGGTATTGATATTAATAAGATTTTAGAAACAGAAGAAATTTTCAAAGAATGTATGAAAGATTATTTCTTACCTCCAGAAGCATTGGCAGTTAACCCAATGATTATTTCTTCACCATTACCAGGTGGAGCTTTAACTGCTAACACTCAAATGATGAGAGATAATGGTGTTATGGATAAATTCCCTGAAGTTGTTGCAGCTATGAAAGAAGTAGTAGAAAAAGGTGGTTTTGCAACTTCTGTTACTCCTGTTTCTCAATTCTACTTCCAACAAGCATTTAATAATGTAATGTTCGGTAACTGGAAGAAAATTGCTGAAGGTTATGGAAAAATGGTTCTTGGTTATTTTGGTAAGACTCCTTGTGAACCTGATGCGGAAATTATTAAAATTGCAGAAGAACAATTAGGCTTACAACCAACTACAGAGTTAGTAGTAGATTTGAATGACAAAGACCCTAATAAAGGTATTAAAGCTGCTACTAAAATGCTTGAGGATGCTGGTTTAGAAGTTAATGATGAAAATATCTTTATTGCAGGGGCTTGTAAAGAAAAAGGTATTATGTTCTTGCAAGGTAAAGGTCAAATCGGTGTTCGTAAAAATTGTCCTGCTGCTCCAGCTTGTCCTACAACAGGTTCAGCTTCAGGAAATGAGTTTACTGTAAAAGTAAATGGAAAAGCTTATGCTGTTAAACTTGACGGTGATTCTAAAGCTACTGTTAATGGAAAGGCTTACGATATTTCTGTAAAAGAAGGAATTGAACAAAAATCTGCTTCAGCATCATCCGGTGCAGGCGAAGAAGTTAAAGCAGGTGTTCCTGGAAACGTTTTAAGAATTGAAGCTTCTGAAGGTGATTCTGTAAATGAAGGTGATGTTCTTTTAGTTCTTGAAGCTATGAAGATGGAAATTGAAGTAAAAGCTCCTAAAGCTGGTACTGTTCAATCTGTCTTAGTTTCTCAAGGTGATAAAGTTGTAAGCGGTCAAGCTTTGGTAGTTTTAGGTTAGTAAAGGGGGGGTATTGTTATGAATATTGCAGAAGGATTAACTGCTCTCTGGAACACTACGGGCTTGATGAATATAGTGTTACCTGCAGATCCAAATTTAAAAGGTCTTGAACAAATACTTCATATGCATGGGCAATGGATGATGATTTTGATTTGTTTATTCTTATTGTGGTTAGGTATTAAGAAACAGTTTGAACCATTATTGTTAGTGCCAATTGCATTTGGTGGTTTATTGTCAAATATTCCTATGCCTCCTGGAGAAGCTATTGCAGGACCTACCGGCTTTTTAGGAATTATTTTTGAAGCAGGTATTCATAAAGGGCTATTCCCATTAATTATATTTATGGGGGTTGGTGCCATGACAGATTTTGGTCCGTTAATTGCAAACCCTAAAACAGCTTTATTAGGTGGTGCCGCTCAATTTGGTATCTTTGGTGCTTTATTAATGGCATATTGTATGTTTGGTTTTACAATGCCAGAAGCAGCTTCAATAGGTATAATAGGTGGTGCTGATGGTCCAACTTCTATCTATGTAACTACTAAGTTAGCTGAAAATTTACTTGGACCAATTGCAGTAGCAGCATACTCTTATATGGCTTTAGTTCCTGTTATTCAACCTCCTATAATGAAGTTGTTAACAACTGAAGCTGAAAGAAAAATTCAAATGACACAATTGAGAGATGTTTCAAAAAGAGAAAAGATTGTTTTTCCATTGATGATATTAATACTTTGTGTAATTTTGTTACCAAGTGCTTGTCCTCTTTTAGGTGCTTTATGCTTTGGTAATTTATGTAAAGAATGTGGCGTTGTAGAAAGACTTTCTGATACTATGCAAAATGCTTTAATTAATATCGTAACAATATTTTTAGGGTTATCTGTTGGTTCTAAACTTTCAGCTAGTCAATTCTTAACAGTTCAAACTTTATTCATTTTATTATTAGGTATTATAGCATTTTCATTAGCAACTGCAGGAGGTGTTATAATGGCAAAAATAATGAATATGTTCTCAAAGACAAAAATCAATCCGCTTATTGGTTCAGCTGGTGTTTCTGCGGTTCCAATGGCTGCACGTGTTTCTAACAAAGTTGGTTTAGAGGCTAACCCTCAAAACTTCTTGTTAATGCACGCTATGGGACCTAACGTTTCTGGGGTTATTGGTTCTGCTGTTGCGGCTGGGGTTTTACTTGCTCTTTGTCATTAATATTTAATTAATATAAAAAGAAGCTTAACTAACAAGTTAAGCTTCTTTTTTACGTTAGATTATATTTATTTTTCTCTAGAGAAGAAAAACATTGCTTCAGCTGCATCAGTTCCATATTTTTCTTGAATTCTTTTGTAGTCTTTTGAGTTTCTTATTTTGTTTAATTTTTCTACGTTGTTTTCTCTATTTTTAAATAGTTCTTCAAATGGTGTTTCTATTATTGATTTTTCTTCTTTTTTTATTGTTTTATTTATATTTTCTTTTGTAATATTTTCATTGTTAATTATTTGATAAAATTTGTATCCGATTTTTTTTAGTTTTCTTAAAAAAGATTTATCTAATTCGTCTGGAATTGTCACTGATGCAGTATCTTGTAATTGATCAAAAGTTCCTGTTTTGTATGTGCTGATTAATGATTTTAGTTGTATTTTTTTTGTGTTATTAATACCATTTTGATTAATTGGAATTTTGTATGTAGATTTAAAGTTTATTTCGTTCATATTATCTCCTTTATATTTTCTTAAATCTTCTAAAATTATAATTTGCTATTTATGATAGAATATTTTTATGGATATAAGAAAAGTAGAAGATTTAGAGCTAGAAATTCTTGTTAATTTAGCAAGTGAAATATGGCATGAGTATTGGCCTTGTATTTTGTCCTCCGAACAAATTGATTATATGGTAGATAAATTTCAATCATATAAAGCTATTCAAAATCAAATCAAAGAAGATAAATATTCATATTATTTTATTATGGAACAGGGTAAAATTTTAGGTTATTTTGGAATTTCGTCTAAAGATAATAATTATATGTTTTTATCAAAACTTTATATAAAAAAAGAATCTAGGCATTTAGGATACGGTAAAAAAGTTTTTGAGGAAATAAAATCTCTTACAAAAACCTTTGGATATAACAAAATTCAATTGACTGTAAACAAATATAATAAAAACACAATTAACGCATATTAAAATATGGATTTAAAATTATAGATAGTGTTGTATCTGATATAGGTAGTGGTTTTGTAATGGATGATTATATAATGGAATATTCTATTATATAATATGTTGAGGCATTGCCAAACTACCATTATCTAATCTCTTTTGTAGCTCTCCAGATGGTTCATAGAATGGAGATACAGTCATTATTCTAGCAGCAATATCTGGATAATGATATATAAATTTCAATTCACTTTCGGTTAAAGGTTTTTGTGTGTGAACGTTTGCATAACGAGCTAGTTCAAGAATGTTTCTGGCTTCATTTTCGTCCTTGAATTCTATTTCTAATTTATCATAGACATTTCTAAAACCTTTGATTCCACCGTATTCTCCTGTAGTAATCATTCTACCTGTTTCTATGATTTCAGGCTCACCTCTTCCAAGTTCTTCAAAATCATAGAGTTCATAATTTCTTCTATCTTTTAAAGCCCCGTCAGCGTGAATTCCTGATTCGTGAGCAAAAGCATTATCTCCTACAGCAGGTTGGTTTATCGGAATTGGAAGTCCAAATGCGTATGCCGTATATTTTGCTAGTTTCCAAGATTTACTTAAATCGATTTGTTCATCTACTATGTATTTATTTTTAAAACCAGCGGATTTAAGAACAGCAAGTAGGCAAGAAACTAAATCAGCATTACCGGCTCTTTCTCCCATTCCGTTTATGGCGGTGTTAATGTAAGCATCAACCCCCGCATCAATCGCAGCACGGGCTCCCTCTACAGAACATGCTACTGCCATTCCCAAATCGTTATGAAAGTGCATTTCTATAGGCATTTGAGTCTCTTTTGCTAAACGATATATTCTGTCATATGTAGTATTTGGATCTTCATAACCTAATGTGTCACAGTATCGAAAACGGTATGCTCCGCATTTTTTAGCTTCTTTTGCAATTCTGATTAAGTAATCTAGATTACTTCTAGAAGCATCTTCAGCGTTTACTCCGATGATTTTTGCTCCCTTAGAAACTGCACATTCAACAGCTTCGCAAGTCATTTTTAATATATCATCCGGAGTCTTTTTACCCAAGTATTTGCCATAAATCATTTGTTCTGATGTGGATTGAGAAAGATTACAATTTTCTAGTAATGGGCAATTATTGAAAGATTGCTCAACATCTGAAGCTATTGCTCTCATCCAACCTGATAATTTTGTTTTTCTAATAACACCTCTTTTAACAAGTTCTAAATTGGCATTTAAATAGTTCAATTCGTGCATAGTAGTTGGGAAGCCAAATTCCGATTGGGTAATCCCCATATCATCCAGCATTAAGTTTATTATTGTTTTCTGAAGTTTTGCAAGACCTAATCTAGAGGTTTGAACTCCATCTCTGTTTGTAACATCCACAAAATAAATTTTTGGCATAACTCCTCCTGCTTTTTAGATGATTGTACACGATTTAATACTGTCTAGCAAGTAAAGATTTTATAAATGTATTTTATTTTAATCTAATACTTGGTCTTGAAGTGTGTAAAAATTCCATTGTTTGAGGATTATGTTTGACCTGTGTTGTGAATTCATTTTCTGCTGAATTAATATTATTTTCTTCAGAAATGTTGTTATTTTGCTGTTTTTCTTCTGTTGTATTGTAAGGTTTACCAAATACTTTATGAATAGTATTTCTTATTGGTTTATCAAAGATTGATTGGAATACAAACATAATTAATGCAAATCTTAAAGCGTGTCCTGAGAAACGTTTTAATGAAGCTAGAAATTTAGATTTCGGCATTTTATTAATTATTTCACCGTTTTTACCGATTCTGTTATGCCCAAAATCGAAGAATTTTCCGATTCCTTTTAATATTTTGGTAAACCAATTTTTACCTTCTAAGTTAGACATAGAGGCAAGTCCGTAGGTCGCTCCAAATGCTAACGGCGTTGTTATTGCAATTGATCCAAGTGTTCCGACATAATCATCCGCTAGTGTTGCAACTTTTTTGTCTTTTGGTGCATCTTGAACATTGTTATATAAAGAAGCTATTGTTAATGATAGTAAAACTCCCATTCCTGATTTATCATTTACAAAATTTGAAATAGATTCTGTTGGAACGGTTAGTAATTGTTGTACTAATGCTCCGGCTTTAGTTTCTGCTAACGTTCCATTTACAGCATTGTATTTAGTTAGGGAATCTCCTAAATTACCTTTCCCAAAGCCATTCCATTTTTTACCTAAACTTTTTGAAATCTTTTCACCAATATTGTTAGCGAAATTTACAGGCCACCAAGAGCCAATGAAACCTCCTTGATCCATTTTTATATTAGTAAATTCTTTAAAGTCGACACCTTTTACGTTTCCTTTTTCTAAATCTTGGAATAGTTTTAATAATTCTTTCTTGTTTATTTTCCCACCAGTATTTTTAATTCCAAAGTTTTTGGCTATAGCGTTAGTGAGTTCATCACAAAATACTTTGTTATCTTTGATTTTCCCATCGCCTAAAATTTGATCTGCGAATTTTTTAGCATTTTCTTTTCCTACTAATTTTTCTAAAGATTTTAAAGCTTGCCCTGGAGTTGCTTTTTCTATTTTTGTAAGAGATGTTCTTAATACATCAACTGGAGTTAGTGCAAATATTGTAGTAAAACCTTGTCCGTAACCTCTTGCTAAATCTACAGTTGGACCGGATTTTCTTTTTCTTAGGGTTTCTGCTATATCATTTGCCGAATCTTTTATTAATTTATTATTGTTATTTAAAAAGAAATTTTTGAGTTTGTTTTTAGTGTTTGTAAATCCTTTTTCGAAAGATTTGTACCAATTTTGTTTTAGTAATAGATCATCAACTTTGTGTCCTAAATTCGCCATATAATTTGATGAACGATTGCCTAAGATTGCTATGCCGGTTATTGTTCCTAGAGTTAATAATGCTGTTGTAACATATTTTTTTGTTTTATTTTCTTTGGGTTTAGCAAGTTTTCTTATATCTTCGTTTCTCGCTATAAGTTTTCCGGCTTGGTTCTGCATCACAAATTTATCATTACTAATATTTTGTGTAATTGGTATTTGTGAATAGTTTTGATTAACACTCTTTTGAATGTTATTTGTTGGAATATTTTGCCTGAATTGTAAATCAGTATATCCAATATTTGTCATAATCTAACCTACATAACCTTACTTATATATATAAAGTTATTGTTATGTTAAAAATTGACTAAATATTACAAATATTTAACAAATTGAGAATTAATATTATATTTTTTACAATAGCGTTTAAGTTCTTTGATTATAATATTTGAAAGTGAAAATACTGCAATTAAGTTTGGTACTGCAAGAAAAAGAGTTACCGCATCGGAAAGGTTAATAATACTTTTAAAATTCATAGCTGAACCTGCAATTATGCATAAACAATAAATTGCTTGAAAAGTTCTTGATTTCCATTTACCTTCTCCAAATAGGAAGTTCCAAGCTTTAAGTCCATAGTAAGATCCGCATAACATTGTTGATAGAACAAAACAACTAGCCATAATAGTAAGTATTATCGGATAGAAAGGGCAAATTGTAGCAAATGCTTTTGAAGTAAGTTCAATTCCAGCAATTCCATTAACCGTCAGATATACTTTAGAAACAACAATAACAAAAGCTGTTGCAACACCAACAATTACAGTATCTACAAAAGGCTGTAACATCGAAATAAAAGCTTGTGCAACCGGTTTATTTGTGTTTACGGCAGAAAAAGCTATCGGTGCAGTGCCTAAACCTGATTCATTAGCAAACATAGCTCTTCTAAAGCCCCACAATAGACAAGCAAATGCTCCACCTATCATAGCTTTAGGTGCAAAAGCTTCTTTTATGATTAAAGTTATTGTTTCTGGTAGATGATGGATATTTACTAAACATACTAAAAATGCACTTAAAACATATAAAGAACACATTATAGGGGTGACTTTAGAGGTAAATTTCCCAATAGCTTTTATTCCTCCAATAATTGTAAACCAAGTAATAATTGCAACTATTGTTCCTAAAATCCATCCATTATTATTAAAAATACTGTTATTTCCACCTGTAACTTCTGTAAATTGAGCGGTCATTGCGTTTATTTGGAAAAGGTTCCAACCTCCAATCATTGCAAAAATACAGCATATTGCATATGTTTTTGAGAGTATTGGAGCTATATATTGTGAAATTTTGCCATTACTTTTTAGTCCTACTAATATGTAGTACATAGGACCACCTGAAACTGAACCATCAGCATTTGTTTGCCTGAATTTTACTCCAAGTAATACTTCAGAAAATTTAAGAGCCATTGAAAAAAAACCTGCAATAATCATCCAAAAGATGACTCCTGGGCCGCCAATTGAAACAGCTGCTGCGGAACCTGCAACATTACCAATTCCTGCCGAAGCCGAAATAGTTGCACTTAGAGCTTGAAATGATGATAATTCCCCTTTTTTCTTTCTTTGATAGCCTGTAGGGTTTTTATGTTTGTAATTATTTGTAATAAGTTTAATAGCGTGTTTAAAGCCCCAAATTCCAATAAAACCTGTTCTAAATGTGAAATATAAGGCCGCTGTAATTAAAAGTAGTATAAGATATTCAACTTTAACATTTCCTATAGTGAAATAGGAAAATATTATCCCTGAAACTTTATCAGCTATGGGTGAAAGTATGCTATCTATTGCGGCATCTAAGTTCATACTATTATAATACAATAAACATAACAGATTATTACATTTTTACTTTATTATGATTACAAAATTTGTATTTTTATAGTACGATATGAGTAGATTAGTTGGAGGGAAGTAATGTCTGTTGCATTAGAACAAAAACAAGGGTTAATTGCAGGTGATGGGCTCTTACCTGTAAAGATGGCTCAATATGCAAAAGAAAACGGGTTTGATGTTGTTGCAATTTCATTATCTAATGATAATTATTCACAATTAAAAAAATATTGTTCAAAAGTATATTCTTTTTGTCCTGGAGAGGTGCAAAAAATTGAAGATACTCTTAAGGCTGAAGGAATTAAGCAAATAACTTTTTTAGGTAAAGTTAGCAAAACAATTTTACTTAAAAGGCCAAAATTTGATGCTAGAGCTTTAGATTTTATAAAAAAAGCGATTAGATTAAATGATGATAAAGTTATGCTTATGATAATAGAAGAGCTTGAAAAAATAGGAATAACAATTTTAGATCAGACTCTTTTTATTAAAAATTTAATGATTCCATCCGGTATTTTAGGAAAAGTTCAACCTACTCAAGAACAAATAGATGATGTTAATTACGGCTATTGGCTTGCTAAAGAAACTGGAAAATTAGATGTAGGTCAATCTGTTGTTATAAAAGATAAAATGATTATGGCTGTCGAAGCAATCGAAGGAACTGATAAATGTATTCAAAGAGGTTGTAAAATAGCTAAGAAAAACTCTCGAGTTATAAAAGTTGCAAAACCTTCTCAAGATAAGCGTTTTGATATTCCTGCAATAGGGCTTAGAACTCTAAAGACTATGAAAAAGTATAAAGCTGATTTAATTGCAGTTGAAGCTGGTGAAACTATCATTGTCGATAGAGAAGAAGTTATTAAATTCGCGAATAAAAATAATATAGTGATAATGGCTGTATAAAAATGAAAAAGATTTTTATTATTACAGGAGAATATTCTGGTGATATTCATGGTGGAAAAGTCCTTGAGTGTCTTAAAGATTCTTGTTCTGATATCCAAGTAGAAGCAATAGGTGGAGAGAATCTCGCAAATGCCGGTGCAAAGTTGTATTGCGATCATTCTAAAATGTCTGGATTCGGGTTTGATTTTAAAATGGCACTTGAACATTTACAGCTAGAAAAGAAACTCTCAGAATATTTAATAAATGAATACAAGCCTGATTTAGTCTTATTAATTGATTATGGCACTTTTAATCTGCGTGTAGCTAAAAGATTAAAAAAATCTAATCCTAATATTAAAATATTTCATTATATTCCGCCTCAAGTATGGGCAAGTAGGAAGTGGAGAATTAAAGGGATAAAAAAATATGTAGATAAGGTTTTATGCATTTTCCCTTTTGAAGTTGAAATGTACAAAGAGTATGGTATTGATGTTCATTATTGCGGACATCCCCTAGTTGCTCAGCTTCCAAATAAGGCTAATAGAGAGGAATTTTTCAAAAAACATAATTTGGATATAAATAAACCTCTTGTTTCAATATTTCCGGGTTCTCGGCCTTTGGAATTAAAGTTCTTAGCGGATACTTTTATAAAATCTGCTAAAATTTTGAAGAAAAAACATCCGGAATTACAGGTTTGTATCTCGCATGCTCCAAATTTGAGTGATAGTATTTTTGATAAATATGTCAAAAATACAGATTTTAAGATTATAAAAGGTGAAAATCAGGCTTTGTTAAGTGTTTCTGATGCTCTGATTTTAGCTTCCGGTACTGTTGCTCTTGAGGCTGCTTTATATCAAGTTCCTATGATTATTGGATATCGCGGACCTTGGATTATTTATCTAATATATTTACTTGTAAGATGTATCAATAATGTTTCTTTACCGAATATTATTACAGGCGAAGATATAGTGCCAGAACTTATTCAGGAAAAATTTAATGTTGATAATATTTGTTATGAAATAGAAAGACTTCTTTATGACAATAATTATAAAGAACAGAAGATTATGGCTTTAGGCAAGGTTCGTGAAAAACTTTCTGATAAATATTCAGCCAAAGAAGTTGCCAATGAAATTGTAAAAGAATTTTAAAAGAAAAGAGAAGCTTTAGCTTCTCTTAAATTTTCTACAACCTTTTCTAACCTTATATATTAATAAAGTTATTTGTATTTAAAAAATTGCTATTTGAGTTTGCGAAAAATTGACATTTTTCTTGCAAATTTATTGGAATGGTTTCGCATCAGGTTGTGTGCTATCCCACACACGACCTAATGCTCACACACCTATGGTCGGATTTGAAAAATCTCAAAAATTTGTCAATTTTTGGATTTTTCCGTATCCTCATTTTCTTAATGTTTTTTTACATATTCTTTTGCACAATCGAACATTGAATCAATAAGTCCTGAATTAGAATATATATTCATGCCTGCAGATTCCAGTACTTGTTTTAGTCTTGTTTCCCAAATATTATAAATTTCGTCGTCTTCCATATTGAGAGTTGTTCCGATTAATTTTAATTCTTTGTAGTCGATAGGGAGAGGTAGTGCACCTCTTAAAATATCTACAATATCAATACGTTTTTTTCTTGGAAATGATTTTAAAAATGATACAACTGTTAATTTATTTTCTTTAATATAATCTTTTATCAGTTCTACTGATTCATCTATTAATATTGGCTCTTGTGGAATACGATATTCTCCGAATTCCTCCGGTTCAATATCCATAACTGTTGCAATTCTCTCCAGTGTTGTTCCTCTTGTTGAAAATGGTACGGTTTCATCTATAAGATTATAAACATAAGAAAGTGTTACTCCTATCATTTCTGCAAAATCTTTTTTATGTAGAGAATTCTTTTTTAAAAACTTTGCAACTTTTTCTGAACTTTTTTCTGGTATTATTTGTTTCATATTTATTACCTCTTGTTTTATTACTAAAATTTGGTTATCTATAAGATAAATTATTGTAAAATTTTTCATAACCCTACTTTAGTCCGACATTGTGTTAATTTATATAAATTTTAAAATTATAATTGTGATATACTAAATTTATGAAGATAAAAAGATTAGGGCTTATAGATTATAGAAATTGTAAAAATATAGATTTTTCTTTTAATAAAAATAAAATTTTGATTATAGGGAAAAATGCACAAGGAAAAACTAACATTTTAGAAAGTGTTTTTTTTCTTTCTGATTTAAAAAGTCCAAGAACTTCAGTTAATTCTGATTTAATAAGATTTAATACTGATAAATTTGAAATTAGTGCTATTATTGAAAAAAATAGTACAGAAATAGAATTAGATGTTTTGTATGATGCTACTAAAAAAAGAGAATTGAAAGTTAATAAGGTTAAAACAATTCCTAAAAATTTTAAATCAATTTTAACAACAGTTTTGTTTTCAACTAAAGATTTGGCACTTTTAAGGGGAACTCCTCAAGATAGACGTGATTGGCTTGATAGAGCTATATCTCAAATTTATCCTGCTTATGATGAAAGACTTTCAAAATATGATAAAATAAGGATTCAGAAGAATAATTTATTAAAAAATGAGATTATTGATGAAACTTTGTTTGATATCTATAATGACCAACTTGTAATATTGGGTGCAAATATAATATATTTAAGAAAGAAATTCTTGAAAGAATTGGAAAAATTAGCAGTGATAAAACATAAACTCATAAGTGATTCGGAAATTTTGTCTTTGGATTATTCTTGCCCGTTTGATTCAATTGAAAATATAAGTAAATATTTAAAGGATGAATTGGAGAAAAGACGGCTTGAGGAGTTTGCTAGGAGGCAAGCTTGTGTTGGTCCGCATAGAGATGATATAGAATTAACAATAAATGGGTTTGATGCTGTAAAATTTGCATCCCAGGGACAACAAAGAACGGTAGTATTGTCTTTAAAATTATCTGAGCTGGAGATTATAAAAGAAAAAACTGGAAATTCACCTGTTTTGCTTTTAGATGATGTTTTAGCGGAATTGGATGATGTAAGACAAAATTATCTTTTAAAATCAATAGAAAATGATACACAAACAATTATTACATCTGTTGACACTTTGTTATTTGATAATGAGTTTTTAAAAGATGTAGAAATATATACAATAGAAAATGGGAGATTATTATGATATTAGTTACTGGTGGTGCAGGATATATTGGGAGTCATTTGGTACTTTCTCTTCTTGAGAAAAATAAGGATGTTATTGTTTTTGATAGTCTTGAGTTAGGGCATACAGAAATTATTGATATATTAAAGAAAATTAAAAATATTAAGTTTGTACAAGGAAATTTAAAAAATATTGATGAAATTAGAGGGGTTTTTTTATCTAATAAAATTGATTCTGTTGTTCATTTCGCAGCATATTCTCAAGTCGCTGAAAGTGTTATAAATCCTCAAAAATATTATTATAATAATGTATATGGTACTTTAAATTTATTAAATGCAATGCTAGAGTTTGGAGTGAAAAAGATAGTTTTTTCTTCAACAGCTTCGGTTTATGGTGAACCAGTATATTGTCCGATAGATGAAAAACATCCATTAAATCCTATAAATCCATATGGAAATACAAAGTTTATGGTAGAAAGAATTTTAGATGATTATGATAAAGCTTATGATTTACGTTCAGTAAGATTGCGTTATTTTAATGTAGCTGGAGCGGATATAAATGTGAGAATTGGGGAATGGCATGAGCCTGAAACACATCTTATTCCTAATATTTTGAAAGCTGATTCAAATAAAATATTTAAGTTATACGGAACTGATTATAATACTTCTGATGGGACATGTATCAGAGATTATATTAATGTGGAAGATTTAGCTGATGCTCACATAAGAGCTTTAAATTATTTAGAAGAAGGAGGAAAAACTAATTATTTTAATTTAGGAACAAAAGAGGGTAATAGTGTGAAAGAAGTTTTTAATCTTTGTGAGAAAGTTAAAGAAGAAAAAATCCCAGTTGAAATCTGCGAAAGACGAAGTGGTGATCCAGAAAAATTAATTGCAGACATAAATAAAATTGAGACTGAATTAGGCTGGCAGCCTAAAAAATCTTTAGAAGATAGTATAAAATCTGCCTATGCTTGGGAAAAAGAATTAATACAGATAGAATCAAATTTAAATGCTTCAAGTGTCTTTGAAAAATAATTTGGAGAAAGACCTGCTTTTTCTTTTAAAGAATTTAAAAAAATTTCTTTGTCCGGTAGTTTTTCCCATACCACAGGCAAATACACTGCTCGTTTATCTCTTTCTGTAATAATAATCCCGTGAGGATATATTTTAGATAACAAGTCTTTTTCATCTTTAAAATATATTCTTTCTATAGAAGAAAGTAAAGATATTGAAATTTCTATATTTTCAAATTCTTCTTTGGTTATCGGAGAAAATCTTGAGTCTTGGAATGCTGCATTTCTTGCATTATCAATTAAATCAATTATCAAAGGTTTTGTAGGATAAATTGATCCAATACATCCTCTTAATTCATTATTTAAATTTAATGTTACAAATGACGCACCATATTGAGTCAATATGCTCGGAATATTTCTTGGGATGTATTCTTGTTCATATAAAATTGAATATATTGCTTCTTTTACAACATTAATTGTATAATCAGAAAGATAGGTCTTAATATATTCATTTTTTGAAATTGGTGATACAAACCAAGAACCATATCCTACAACTTTTTCTTTATCATTACTGATATCCCCAGAATTATACATTTCTGCCCTAATTAATGATAAATTATTTTTATTCGCAAAATCAACTAAACCTTTAATTCCTACTATTCCACAAGCCTGATAATTTTCTAAAAAGTCTAATTTACCTGTTTCTATTATGGTTGCTGTATAAGTATCAATTTGTCTGCATTGAATTTGATTATAATAGTGACTTAAATCAGAAGATACTATAAACGAAGAATTTTCCCAATATTTGGAGATGATATCGCTAATTATTCTATAATCACAAATTCCTGTTAAAATTGGAATTATTTTAAATTTTTTTCCAATATTTTTCAAATTTTTCATAAAATCGCTTGCACTTTGTAAATGAGGGCAAAAGAAATTTTGTATGAAAGGTAGTTGTATTTCTATAGAATGTTCATTTTCAAAAATTTCATTAGCAATTATGCTAGGGAAATTTCTGGAAATTTCCTCAATTAATTTGTTATTAACTTCTAAGTTCCCAAGTGGGGTTTCAAAATAACTATAATCCGGCATTGCAATATTATTGAAATGTTCTTGATGAGAAGGGGCAATTATAAATATGTTTTCATTTTGTTCTAGATACTGAAACCCTGCAACAGCAGCGTGCCCTGAATATACATACCCAGCGTGAGGAACAATTACAGCCTTTGATTTGAAGAAAATGGGTCTATTTTCTTTGTAAGAATCTATTAATTTATTTAAGTTTTCACTTTGTTCCGGATAAAAACTGCCTGCGAATTTTGTTTTTTTATTCATAAATTCTATTATAGAATATTTTTTTTAATATAGCAAAAAATATTTTTATGAGTTTTGTAAATTATATGAAAGTTTCAGGAAATAATAATTATCTTAATTTTAAAGGTTTTAAAAATGTAATATCGAATGATCTAAGAAATGATAAAGCTCGTTTTTCATTTTTTGCTGCTGAATTAACCAATGATGGTAATAATGATCTTGATGAATATAAAAAATTATTAAAAATGATGGGCGAAGAAGATACCGATGTCTTATCTGTAATATATTCGAGAATTGATAATCAAGATGTTTTAATGTTAAATGGAAAAAAATTATTTTGGGGTAATGAATTAAAGCTATTAAATAAACATTTTCCTGAAAATTTATATAAAAATGAAGAAAATAATGCAATGAAAGCATATACAATTATTGCAAGTATAACGAATAGAATGATGAAAAATGGTTTAGCAGATCAAGATTCAGGGTTTAAAAAGGTTTTTAGTCATTTTTTTAAAGTATTACAGAGTATTGTTCCTAATAAAGCAGTTGTAATGGAGATATTAGAAAATGCTGCTATTAAAAACAGATCTGTGGATATTGTAGGAGAGTTGTTTAATAAAATTGCTAGAAAAAGTATGGAACAGTTTTTTAAATAGAAGATTGTCTAGAAATAATTTCTTTTAAATATTGTTTTATGGCCGGAGTTATTAATAAATCAGGCTCTTCCATACAAAATTCATCTAATGTATTAATACCCTTTCTTATTTCATTATTATGAATGTACAAAAGTCCCAGCATTATTTTGTCGTAATGAGAAGTTGATTTTTTATATTCATTAATTTTAGTATTTATAATATTTAAATTTTTATAACAATTAGCAAGATTAAGATAATATTTAAAATTTAAACCATAAAGTTTTAAAGCATCTTCAAAACAGACTCTCGCCATCTCAGGATAACCTATATAAATATAGGTTTCTCCTAAATTATTTTTAAATATAGCGGTAGCTTGAGTATTGGGACTTAATGATATTGCTATTTTAAATTCTTGAATTGCTGCGTAATAAGTTCTGTCTTTTAAGTAATCTAATCCTATATTATTGTGATAAAAGGCATTTTTTTCAGCTTCTATTGTATATTTGTCAGGTTTTCTATAACCAACACAAAATATCAATATGAATGAAAGTATTAAAATTATAAATTTTTTATTTTTCATTATATTAAGTCGAGTTCTAACCCCTCATAAGCAAAAATAGCATTTTCAGAAACATATTCATCAGCTAATAGATCTAGTTTCTCATCATTATAACTTGGATCAAAATGGAAGAATACCAGTTTTTTAGCCCCAACCTGTTGTTGACATTCAAGAGCCATTTCAAAAGTAGAATGACCATATCCTTGTTTTGGTACGTAAATACTTAAATAATCTTCAGTAGAATATTGTGCATCATGTATTAGTAAATCACAATTTTTGGCAAATTTTACAAGCTTTTTGTCTCCACCAGGGTAACTTTCTTTATCTGTAGCATATACAAGAGTCTTTCCTTTATAAGCTATTCTATAAATAAAAACTCCATTTTGAGGATGTGCATACGATTTATAACAAGTTATTACAACATCATCTTCATTAAAATCCCCTTCTTTTAAATCATTAACTCTTATAACTTTTGGCATTTCACCAGTTTTAAATATTATGTAATTTGTTTCATTTAAATCCATTATTCTTAAATCTGCTGCAATATCTCCAAGGTCTAGAGGAAATGCTTTTGTAAAAAGTATTTTTGACAATTCTTGTTCTAATGTTTCATTGTAACTAACTCCACCTAATAAAGCCATTCGAGTAGATGCTAAGTGCGATGGTCTAAAGAAAGGAAATCCTTGTATATGGTCTAAGTGAATATGAGTTAATAAGATTGTACATTTAACAGGGGTTCTATCTGTTATTGTTGTTCCTGACTCTATGTATTTTTGCATAAGTTCATTTCCTAAGCTTATTAGCCCTGTCCCAGCATCAAGTATTATTAAATGTCCTCCGACATGAACCTCTAAACAAGAAGTATTACCTCCATATTTAAGAAAATCTTTGTGAGCAACAGGATAACTCCCTCTAACTCCTCTGAATTTTACTTTAAATTCTGACATTATTATTCTCCATTATTTATTTTTAATTCAAAACTTCCATTTCTATCTTTTTCATCACCGTATAATTTTTCTGTTCCCATTAATCTAAGCTTAGAACGCATTTGAATATTCTTTAAATTCGTTTCTTTTAGATAGACATCTACCAATGTTCTTCGCTTGTTGGAATGAATGTTAATAACCCTATACGCATTTGGATATGTTACAAGAGATGGACAAGATATATAAAGAATATTGTTATCTTGTATGATTTTAGTTGCGTGATAATGACCTTGCAGTATTATTATTGGGTTTTTATAATATTTTAATAATCGTTTAATTTCATATTCATTTTGCAATTTGTGGTTAGGACTTGAATAAGGCTCAAAAATAGGAACATGTGTACAAATAACTATCGTATCTTTTTGATGTTGTTCTAATTCATTTTTAAGCCATAAAAATTCTTCATTAGATATTTCGCCTTTTGTAGTTATTTTATAATCAATTATGGAGTCTAAGCATATAATTCTAAATCCTTTTTTGGGTGTAAATGCATAGTATATATTTTTTTGACTCATATTATCATTGTTTGATGATAGTATATTCATAAATTTGCTTTTTGTTAAAGGTCCATCAATACTTATGTCATGATTTCCCGGAATAGCATACCAAGGATATGTTAAATTTTTTATTTGTTGAGTAAATAATTCTAATTCATTAACATTAGGGGTATTAATTAAATCTCCCGTAAATATTATAAAATCATACGGGCCGGAGGTATTGATTTGAAAAATTACATCTTTTAATAGTTCAGCAGATTTTTTTAAAAATTTATACGATGTATTTTCTTCAAATGATGAAAAATGAGCATCACTAATTTGTGCAATCCGTAAATTATTATTTGCAGCGGTACAAACTTGTGAACCGATTGCACAAGCGATAAGTATTGTCAAAACAAAATTGACAAATTTTGATAAAAAACTTTCTCTCTTCTTTCGTTGTTTTTTGTAATCTTTTTGCATATTCACTTTATTTATATTAAAACAGTCATACCACTTTAGTCAACTTGTATCCTATTATTTTAGTGATACTATAAGTAAAAGAGGAGTTTTTATTGTGAAAAAAATACTTTTTATTATAGATAAGATTGAACTAAAATATTTTGAATTTAATAATTTAGTTACAAATTTCTGGTTGATTAAAGAATTTTTAACAAGAGGTTGTGAAGTTTATGTAACAATAAATTCAAATCTATTTTTGAAATCAGATATAGCATATGCTAAGTGTTATGAAACCTTTTTGGCAGATGAAAATATATTTTATAAGAATGTTAAATTAGATAAAATAATTGAAGATTTTGATTTGGTAATGTTTAGAGCAGATCCTCCTGTTGACGTTGATTATATAAATGCAACTTATATCTTCGATTTTGTAAAAGGTGTAAAGGTTGTAAATTCACCTTATTCTATAAGAGATTTCAATGAGAAATTACATACTTTGTATTTTAAAGAATTTATGACTGATTCAATAGTAACTTCATCATTAGAAGATATAGAAGAGTTTTTAAGAAAACATAAAAAAATTGTATTAAAACCTTTGAATAGGTGTTTTGGGTCTGGAGTCATGTTTTTATATGAAGGAGACCCAAATACCAGAACGATTATAAACACTTTAACTGATTCCGGTAATACATTAATAATGGTTCAAAAGTTTATTTCTGCTGTTAAAAATGGTGATAAACGGGTTTTAACGTTGGGTGACAAAGTCTTAAATTATGCTGTTAAGAAGCTGCCTTCAAGTGATGATTTTAAATTTAACACTCATAATGATAATTTTATTGTTGAAGCTAATTTATCTTCAGAAGAAATTTGTAATTTTACAAAAGTTGCTCAAAAATTAAATTCTCTTGGTATTGAAATGGCTGGTCTTGATGTAATTGACGGTAAAATTATTGAGGTTAATGTTACCAGTCCTTGTTATTTTATTAAAGAGATTAATAGCTTGTATAATGTTACTTTAGAAAAAGAAATTTGTAATTTTTTATTGACAAAATCGTTGTTATCTGTATAAAAATATAGTATAATTTCAATTATATAGTGTATATAATAAAGGATAATGTTGTAGTATACTATTTAAAAATAAGTTTAAATAAGAAGGGTGAATATGAAAAAAGGTTTTTTATTGTTTACGGTTGCGTTATTAATAGGATTGAGTAGTGTAGTACAAGCAAAATCTCCAACAAAAGGTTCTTTAGCTGAGGCTATAAAGTTATATAAAGCGAAAAATTATTCTCAATCTTATATATTGTTAGACAATATTGTGAAAAAAGATCCATCAAATGCTTTGGCTCATTATTATTTAGCAATGACATATGCACAAATAGGTCGTTCTACAGACGCAATTGAAAGTTATAAAAGAGTTATAGAATTAGTGCCGGAAGGTAAACTAAATGCATATGCAACTAAAGGAAAAACATGCATAGAGCAGCCGGAAAATTGTCATGAAAAAATAGAAGCAAATGTTTTAGATGAATTTATACAAGGTCGTTTTGGAACAGGTTTTTCAGAGGAAGCTCGAGGTCAGTATGAAAAACAAAAGATTGAAAATTTAATGAGAGAAATGAATAGGAATGGTGATATAGAACCAAATAAATTTGAAGGATATAAGGATTTTTCATCGCAAGTTCCGTCCAATGATGAAATTGTAAATGCAATAAAGGTGCTTCAAAGGTCTAGTTTAATTAGTTTATTGTCAAATAATAGTTATAGTACTTCTGAGTTATCTTTATTGAATAATATGGAAAGTAATCGTAATTTTGATACAATACAAATGTTAATGGGCGGAAGAAATGATAGTTCAAATTTATCTCAGCAAGTTATACAATCATTAATAACAGGACAATTATCAACAGGATTATAAAAAGATGAAGTTAAAAACATTAAGATTTGGTGAGATAGAAATAGAAGAATCTAGAATTTTTAATTTTGTTATGCCGATTATTGGTTTTAATCATTTATCAAAATTTGTAATTCTGGAACCGAATAAAGATACTTTGTTTAAATGGTTGCAATCAGTTGAAGACAGTAGTTTAGCTTTTCCTATAATTTCTCTTTCCGCATTGGATTATGATTATACTATTGATATACCAGACAATGCTGTAACTGTTTTAGATATAAAAAATGTTGAAAGTCTTTTGGTCATGAACATAACTTCAATACCTCAAGATGATCCTAAATCAACAACAATAAACTTATTAGCACCTTTGATTTTCAATATAGATAATAATAAAGCTGGACAAATTGTCTTATCAGGCTCAGGATATGATATTAGTTACCCTATGTTTAAAGAGATAAATAAGTAAATAATAAGATAAATAAAATTTTTATATTAAGGATAGATATGCTCGTAATTACTAGAAAAAATGGTCAAAAAATAATGATTAATGACAACATAGAAATAACTATTGTTGAATCTAAAAATGGTGTGTGTAAAGTTGCTATACAAGCGGATAAAGATGTTAAAATTTATAGAGAAGAAATTTATTTACAGATTAAATTAGCTAATATGATTGGAAAAAATACTAATTTAACTTCTGTAGATTCAGTTTCTGCAATGATAAAAAAAGGTACAGACTTAAATAAACAAATAGATAAAACTCCTTCTTCAGAAGAAGAAATTATAGTAGATGATAAACCTTCTAAAAATAAATCTATTAGGGTAAATAAGAAGAATTCTTAGATGTGTGTTAGAGATAAAAAAAATTTTTTCTTTTTTGATAATAATGTTGAAATTAAGATAAATAGTTTGGAACATGCATATTTATGTGTTTTAGAAGAAAATTTAGATGTTGCATATTCTATTTTTTGTAGAAATGATTCTCCACGAGGGTTATGGGGGACGAGTTTAGTTGAAATTCTAAAAAACTATCTTGAAAAATATCCAACTTATTTTCAAATAAGGAATTTTTTGGAGATAGATTTGGATTTTCTTATAAAGAATGAGAAGTTAAGCTATGTGGAAAGTTTATTAGGTTCTTTGGATTTTATATCTGGAATAAATCAAGAAGTTTATAAGTTTGTGGCAAGAGTAATGTTACATAATAAATTATATAAGATAGCATATAATTACATGATAAAGTCAAAAGATTTTTACTATAATGATCCTGAATTGCATTTTATGTTAGCTAGTTATTATTATAATTCTATGAATTATGAAGCTGCAAGATTTTCTATAAATGAATGTTTAAATATGATTTCAAATTATTATCCGGCTTTAGAGTTGAAATTTAAAATTGAAGAAAAATTAGTTTAATAGTATAATTTTTTTATGTTTAGAGGGAAAAATCAATTAAAGAATAAAATACAAGGTGATCAGAATTTTTTCATGTCTCAACAAGAAGCGGATTCTAATTTATATATACAAGAGCCTGCAAGACGTTTGAATGATTATGATATGAATATATTACAAGAAGATGCATATAAAGATGTAAAAGATGAAGTATTTAAATTAGAGTATAAAATTTCTCGTTTAGAGGGGCAAATTAGAGATTTAGATAATCAAATACAGGCAGCACGTGAAATAAAAGATTTCGTACAGTTAGAGACATTGTTTTCAAGAAAAAAAATTTTACGAGATGACTTAGATTCGTTGTTAGAGATATATAGTGATTCAAGTTTGTCAGCAAAGATATCTGGCGAAATTTTTAATTTTATTCCGAATAGTATAAAGAATAAATTTAGTTTGTTTAATAAAGTTTTAACATCAGTTAGCGAAATATTTTTATCAAAGCTTCCCAAACGTTTTTCTTCAGGTTTAGAAATTAGAAAGTCTTTAGCAAAATTAGAAAATATTAGTAAAAATGTAGATGAGTTAATGACATTACAAACTCCATACGGAGAAGCACAAGATAAATATGAACAACTTTCAAAGTATATAATTAAGGCTAATAATATACAGGCACAAATTTCGAAATATTTGAGATAAATTTTTTTTGTGGTAGACTGAACTTATTATGAAAAGAAAACCAGTAGTAGCAGTAGTAGGAAGACCTAATGTAGGAAAATCAACTTTTGTTAATCGTCTTGTAGGGAAAAGACAATCTATAGTAGATGATTTACCAGGTGTTACAAGAGATCGTATATATTTTGATGTTGAGTGGCAGAATAAGCTTTTTACTGTAATAGATACGGGGGGAATTGTTCCCGGTGATGAAGACGAAATAATGTTATCAATTTACGATCAGGCAAAAATTGCTTGTGAAGAAGCAGATAAGATTATCTTTATTGTTGATGGGATTGAAGGTGTAACTCCTGTAGATAGTGATATAGCAAATATTTTAAGACAATCAGGTAAGCCTGTATTTCTTGCAGTTAATAAGGTAGATTCTTATAGTCAAATAACTATGTTAAGTGATTTTTATTCTTTAGCAATAGGTGAACCAATAGCAATTTCTGCTTTGCACGGTTCTGGCGGAGTTGGGGATCTATTAGAAGAAATAACTTCTGATTTTGAAATTGACGAAGATATAAGAGATGATGAAACTATAAAAATTGCAATAGTTGGACGCCCAAATGCCGGTAAATCTTCTATAGTTAATTCATTATTAGGAGAAAAAAGAGTAATAGTTTCTGATATTTCTGGAACAACAAGAGATAGTATAGATTCCAGATTGAATTATAATAATCAAGATTTTGTAATAATTGATACTGCAGGTATAAGAAAAAAATCAAAAGTAGATTATGGTGTTGAAAAATTTGCAGTTGATAGAGCAATTCGTTCTATAAGAGAATGTGACGTTGCATTGTTAGTAATTGATGCTACAGATGCTGTTAATGGGATTTCCGATCAAGATAAAAAAATAGCTTCAATAATTACGGAAGCCGGGAAGGGTATGATTATTGCAATTAACAAATGGGATTTGATAGAAGATAAAAAATCAAATACTATTAATAAGTTTGAACAGAAGATTGCTAAAGAAATACCTTTTTTAGATTATGTACCTAAAATATATATAAGTGCTGTTACTCATCAAAGATTAAATCAAATTTTTACAAAAGTAGCGGAAGTTCAGATAGAGAGAACAAAACGAGTTTCAACCGGTTTATTAAACAAGATAATAAATGAAGCATATGCTTTAAATCCTCCGCAAACGATAAGAAATAAAAGATTAAAAATAATGTACTCTACTCAAGCTGCAGTAGAGCCGCCAACATTTATATTATTTGCTAATAATGAAGAATTATTAAAAGAACATTATAAGCGTTATTTAGAAAATAAATTACGAGAAGCTTTTGGTTTTATTGGTACACCTATAAGAATTTCTGTTCGTACACGTTCAGAAAAGAAAAAATAGTCTTTAAAGTACCATAGCTAAAATCATAAGTAACATAGCTCCTATTTCCATAACAGTGGACATTCTTTGGTTGAATTTATTTGAATCATATTTACTTGATGATTTTTGAGCTTGATTTACACTATTGAGTCTTTTTATTCTAGTTGTAGTATCGTCATTTGAGAATTCAGTTCCAAAAGTTTCATATTCCATTTGGGCTAATTCGTCATTAAGATTAGGATTGTAATAGTTTTCATTTAGTCCGGAAGCTCCACCTGTAAAATCTCCGTAGTTAGCGTATGGACGTGTATAATTTCTTTGACCGTAAGGCATAGAAAATCTGCTTTGTCCTGTACCCGCTAAATCAAGAGAGTTAAGTGCGTTATTATCGTAATAATCGCTATTATCATAGTAGCTTCTATCTCCTTCAAAACTATTTCTTTGGGCGAGTGTTTCAGGCATAATCTTAGCTTTTATTCTATCCATTCTTGTTGAATAGTCATCAACATCATAAATTTTTCCGAATAATTTTTTTTCAATAGTTACAATTCTAGTATGAAGATCTCTGTTTTTATAAGTTTGATTAAAAAGTTTTTGTTCTATTTCATTAACAATAGGGTAATTAACACTATTATCAGCAATTATTTCATCATCTTCTTTAAAGGTATCTTCAACAGGTGGGATTTCTAAACCTATTACATCTGCTGATATATCTGCTGAAAGTTTTTTTATTCTTGTATTTATATCTCCGCTGGATATTTTTCCATAGATGCTTCTTTCTAAGCGTTCAACTCTTTTTTGTGTTGAATCTTTATTATATTCATATCCAAAAATATCATTTTCAATTTTAGATAAATTACTTTCTTTCGTAGCTGCATAACTTGGCATATATAAAATAAAAAATGATGAAAGATATGTGATTATAAATAAATATGTCAAAATTTTTTTCATAGTCATATCACCTTGATACAACTATAAACTTTGTTCATATTTCTTACTATTCAACTAATTGTTTAAAAATTTTTTTTATTATTTTAATAAAATGTACTAATATATATATATATAATTTTCTTTATTTGTTATTATTTTTTGTTAGTTAGATTGTCTAAATATAAAGTTTAGCAAAATCTAAATCACTTTTTATAGTAATTTTAATATTTGTATAACTGCCATTAACAATATATACAGGAATATTTAATTCTTCTAGCATAGAACAATCATCAGTATAATTGCCATCAATTAATTTTTCATGAGCATCTTTAATAAGTTCTGTCTTAAAAGCCTGTGGAGTTTGTGTATTATATAATTTTGAGCGATCAATTGTTCTTATTATTCGACCATTACTATCAACTTCTTTTATAGTATCAGTTGTTTTGGTCATTACAGATACGGCGTTTTTATCTATAACATGTTCCATAACATATAGAATAGTATCTTTTCTAATTAATGGTCTAGCTCCATCATGAATAATTACATAGTCATTTTTAACTTCTTTTAGAGCATTATAAACCGATTTTTGACGAGTATTTCCACCTTCAATAATTTTAATTTTTTGATTTGGAAACATACTTTTAAACGTTTCTATAATTGTTTCATTAGCAGGAATTATTATTTCAGTTATATTTTCAATATCTGTAAACTTAGAAACAGTTTCTTCAATAACAGTTTTATCTTTTATATATTCTAGTAATTTGTTTTTATTTCCATATCTCGAAGAAGTTCCTCCGGCTGTTATTATTACTGAAAAATTATTATTATACATATTTTTATCCTCCAAAATGATCATAAGTTTTTAGTTCATCATATTGATAAAATTTCTTATCTTCTATTTTTATTATAAAGTCCGATTTTTCTATAACTTCTCCAATAATTTCATAATTAGAAATTTCTTGTAAAAAATCTTTTGGAACTGCAGCAACTAATTTATAATCTTCAGATCCAAAAATACCTTCAATATTTTGGCAATTAATAGATACATTGCTGCTTTCTGCAATTTTAAACAAAGCATCAGCCAGTCCATCTGAACAATCCATCATTGCATAATCGGTTTTTATTTTTGTTGCGATTTCGTTAGAAAATTCTATATCCAAATTAGGTTTTATATGGTAATTAGAGAATTTCGGATTTCTTTCTTTATTTAAAAGTTCTTTAAGCCCCTTTGAGCTTAATCCAAATTCTTTAAATGAATCTTTTGAAACTATAATAATATAGCTGGGTTTTGCATTTTTTCTTGAAGAAATTTTTCTTCCTGTAGTTTTTCCAATTGCTGTTATAGATATAAAAATTTTGTCACTCCCTGTAATATCTCCGCCGACAATTTCTACTGTTTTCATACAATCTTTAGCACCTATATAGAAATCTTTTATAAAATCATTAGTTGTGTTATTAGGTAAAGATAATGAAATAGTCAGATATGCAGGAATAGCACCGGATGCGAGTATATCACTAATGTTAACTGCAACGGCCTTATAGCCTAATTGATAAGGAGAGTACCATTCTTTTTTAAAATGTATGTCTTCAACTAAGCTGTCTTGAGTGATAACGATGTCTAAATCTTTTAAGTAAGCACAATCATCACCAATATATTTAGTTCCAATTTCGTTTTTTATTATATTTAAAAAATCTTGTTCTTTCATAGCTATTATTAATTGTTATAAATAAAGCGGGCTTTAAAACCCGCTTGCTTAAATTTAGTTTTCAACCTTTTTTAATGTAGGGAATGCTATAACATCTCTTATTGTAGGCGAGTTTGTAAGTAACATAACAAGCCTATCAATACCCATTCCCATTCCTCCGGTAGGAGCGAGTCCGTATTCTAAAGCATTAATGTAGTCTTCGTCAATAGACATTGCTTCTTCATCTCCGTTAGCTTTAGCTAACGCTTGAGCTTCAAATCTATGTCTTTGATCAATAGGATCTGTTAATTCAGAAAATGCATTAGCGATTTCCCAACCATTAACTCTTGTTTCAAAACGTTCTGTAAGTCTGTCATTATCTCTGTGAACTTTTGCTAATGGAGAAATTTCTCTTGGATAATCAATAATGTGAATCGGTTGAATTAAAGTAGGTTCAACTTTGTCTTCAAATACGGCTTCAATAATTTGTCCCCAATTCATTTCTTCATCAACTTCTACATGCATAGATTTAGCTTTTTCATAAGCTTCTTTTGCAGTAAAGAATTCTCCAAAGTCTACACCTGTATATTCTTTAATAGCACCTATCATAGTTTTTCTATCCCAAGGAGGGGTTAGATCTATTTCATTTTCACCATATTGTATTTTTGTTGTTCCAAGAACTTCTTGTGCTACATATGCTACTAAATTTTCTGTAAGAACCATCATTTCATTATAATCAACATAAGATTGATATAACTCTATCATAGTAAATTCAGGATTGTGACGTGTATCAATTCCTTCATTTCTAAAACATCTTGAAAGTTCAAAGATTTTTTCACTTAAACCTCCAACCATGAGTCTTTTCAAATGTAGTTCAGGAGCAATTCTTAAAGTTAAATCCATATCAAGAGCATTATGATGAGTAATAAATGGTCTTGCATTCGCTCCGGAAGCTTGAGTGTGTAACATTGGAGTTTCAACTTCAATAAAACCTTGTTTTGTTAAATATTCTCTTATTTTTTGAATTATTAAACTTCTTTTTCTAAAAGTATCACGAGTTTTTTCATTAACTATTAAATCTACATATCTTTGACGATATTTAGTTTCCGTATCTGACATAGTATGATATGATTTTAGTTGTTCTAATTTTTCTTCACTAATTTGTTTATTAGGAAGTGGTAGTAAAGATTTTGAAAGCATTTTAAAACTTTTAGCCTTGATAGAAAGTTCTCCTCTTGGAGTTCTTCTAATTGAACCATAAAAACCAAGAATATCTCCAATATCAACAAGCTTAAGGGTCTTAACCATTTCAGGGTCCATGTTTTCTTTATGAGAAAATATTTGGATTTTTCCCGAAGCGTCCATTAAATCTATAAACATTCCGGAATTTCTGATTGCCATAACTCTTCCTGCAACAGAATAAAAATCTTCAGTCTCTTCACCTGCAGGTAAATCAGCATATTTTTTTTGTAAATCTGCAGCATCCGCATCTTTGTCAAAAGAATAAGGATAAGGATTAATTCCTTTATCTGCTAATTCTGCTAACTTTTGAATTCTGTTTTGTCTTATAGTTTCTTTTGCCGATGTTGGCTCATGTGTTTGTTGTGTCATTTATTCTTCCCTCATTATTAAGTTTTCTTTAATTATAATAACACAAACATATTTTGTTTAACTTCATAAACCTTCATATTATTATTTACAAATTAAAAAAAATCTGTTAGGATGAGTATGGTAATAGTTTCTTAAAAGAGAACGGTTAATTCCCCGTTCTTTTTTTATTAGGGACAAGTTTTACGGCACTATGATTAATTATAGGAAGGAGCAGTATGAAGCAAGATATTAACAGATTTGAGATTATAGAAAATATAACCCCGTTAATTGAAAATACTGCTATGAGATACAATCTTATTCCTATTGAGATAGAGTTTGTTAAAGAAAATCATAAATGGTTTTTAAGAATATTTTTATATTCATATGAAAAAGATATAACCTTGGAAGATTGTGAAAATGTGACAAGAAGTTTGAATGATTTTTTAGATGAATTAATTCCTGTAAAGTATTATTTAGAAGTTTCATCTCCAGGATTAGAAAGAAAATTTAAGTCAGATAAAGAATTTTTAATATTTAAAGGTAGGAGAATTAGTTTAAAATTAAAAGCTCCTTTAGAAGGAGAAACAGAGAAAATTTTTAAAGGTGAAATTCTAGATTGGGACGATAAATTAGGGTTAAGAATTTTACGTTTTGATGATGGTGAAGAGTTACAAATTCCAAAGTCAAATATTCAGTCAGCAAAATTATATATAGATTAAGGAGAATAAATTATGATTAAAATTGGTACAGCATTATTTGAGGCTTGTGAAGAATTAGAAAGAGAACGAGGTATTTCTAAAGAAGTATTAATAGCGTCTTTGTGCGATGCAATGGTAGCAGCTTATAAAAAGCATATGCATGTAAAGGAAGCTGCTAATATAGAGGCTATTTTAGATGAACAAACAGGCGAAATTGGAGTATTTAGTACAAAAACAGTTGTGGAAAATGTAGAAGATCCTGATACTGAGATTTCTTTAGAGGACGCTAAAGAAATAGATGAAGATGTTGAAGTAGACGATGAAGTTAAAATAGAAGTAACTCCTGAACAATTCGGTAGAATAGCTGCGCAATCAGCAAAACAAGTTATTACTCAAAGAATTAGAGATGCAGAAAGAAACAATATTTTAAATGAATTTCTTGAAAAGAAAGGTACTTTAACAACAGGTATTATTCAAAGAGTTGAAAATCGAAATGTTATTGTGAACATTGGTAAGACTGATGCTATTATGCCTCAAAAAGAACAAATTCCTCGTGAGTATTATAAACCTGGTAATAGAATAAGAGTATTTGTATTAAATGTAAAAGAAACAAATAGATTGCCTCAAGTTATCGTTTCTCACGCCCATCCGGAAATTGTAAGAGAACTTTTTGAATTAGAAGTTCCTGAAATAGAAGATGGTATTGTAGAAATTAAGTCAATTGCGAGAGAAGCAGGCTATAGAACTAAAATTGCGGTATGGTCAAATGATCCTGAAGTTGATTCAGTCGGAGCTTGTATTGGACCTAGAGGTTCAAGAATTCAAACTATTGTAGGGGAATTAAAGAACGAAAAAATTGATATTGTTAGATGGTCTCCGGATCCAGTGGAATATATCGTAAATGCAATTTCTCCTGCAAGGGTCGTTTCTGTAGATATAATGACTGATGATGAAGAAACAAAAGATGCTTTAGTTGTTGTTCCTGATGATCAGTTATCATTAGCAATAGGTAGAGAAGGTCAAAATGTAAGATTAGCTCATAGACTTACAGGTTGGAAAATTGATATAAAGAGTGTTTCTCAAATGGAAAGCGAAGAAGCTGAAAGAATTTCTAATTATGATTATCAAAATGATGAAGAAGTAGAAGAAGAAAGATTAGTTGATTCTGAAGAAATTCAAGAAGAGATTGAAGAAGAAATGAATCAACAAGTCTTTGAAGAAGAAGATTCTGATATGAAAGACGATGGTAATGAGGAAGACATTTCAAACGAATAAGGTCATTAATTAGATAAAAAATAGAAGACGTACAGTCTTCTATTTTTTTTACAAAATTTTATATACAAAAATATGTTTGTATGGTATGATAATGGCATAGTGGTAGAATAAAATTTTTGAAGATATATGCGATAGAAAAGATTATTAGAGTTTTATAATAGTTGTCGGGTAGGTTATATGTACCCGAACCTCGTGTATATATAAAAAAATAGAAAAGGAAAAGGTGCAAAATGGATCTTTTATTGACCGTTGCAATTGTTGTGTTGGTTATACTTATTGCTATTATTGTTATACAAAGCATTAAGTATAAGAATCTTGTTTCTCAAACAGAGAATGCAAAAAAAGATTTATTAGAAAAAGAAGCTATTATGCAAAAAGAAGCTCTAATTAAAGCAAAAGAAACTTTGCATAATGAAAGAGAACAGCTTAATGCTGATGAAAGAGAAAGACGTCGTGAATTTGCGGCTATAGAAACGAAATTATCTAAAAGAGAAGATATATTAGAAGATAAATTGCAAGAAGTTTCAGATAAAGAATTGGAACTTGATAGAATGAAAGATCAGCTGATTGAAAAAGAAGATTTTTTAGCTGAAATCGTACAAAAACAAACTGTAGAATTAGAAAGAATTGCAGGAATGTCTGCTGAAGAAGCTAAGAAAATGCTTTTAGAACAGTTAAAAAGTGATTTAGCTCAAGAAAAAATGCAATTAATAAGAGAAAATGAAGCAAAGATAAGAGAGGATGCCCTTGAAAAATCAAAAGAAATATTAACAACTACAATGCAACGTTGTATGATGGAGCAAGTTGTTGAATCTACTGTATCTGTTGTTTCTTTACCAAATGATGAGATGAAAGGTAGAATTATTGGTAGAGAGGGTCGTAATATTAGAACTCTTGAAACTTTAACAGGGGTAGATTTGATAATAGATGATACTCCGGAAGCAGTAGTTTTATCTGCTTTTGATCCTGTAAGAAGAGAAATTGCCAAAATTGCTTTAGAAAAATTGATTCAAGATGGTAGAATTCATCCGGTAAGAATTGAAGAAACTGTCGAAAAATCAAGAGAAGAAGTTGAAAAAAAGATCATGAAAGAAGGCGAAAATGCTGCTCTTGATATGGGTATAATGGGACTTAATAAAGAACTTATAAAAAATTTGGGTCGTTTATATTACAGAACAAGTTATGGACAAAATGTTTTAAAGCATTCGTTAGAAGTTGGACATATAGCAGGCATGCTTGCTGCCGAATTAGGTGCAAATGTTTATGTAGCAAAACGAGCTGGACTTTTGCACGATATTGGAAAAGCCGTAGATCAAACTCAGGAGGGTACTCATATTCAATTAGGTGTTGAGTTAGCAACTCGTTATGGTGAGAAACCTGAGATAATTCATGCTATTGAAGCACATCATGATGATGTTACAGCAAATACCATAGAAGCAGTTCTTGTAAAATTAGCTGATGCAATTTCTGCAGGACGTCCAGGAGCAAGACGTGATACTTTAGAAATTTACATTAAACGTTTACAAAAAATAGAAGAAATCGTAAACGGATATGAAGGAATTAAACAATCTTTTGCTGTACAAGCAGGAAGAGAAGTAAGAGTAATAGTTCAAGCAGAAATGTTTGATGATTTAGCTTCACAGAAATTAGCAAGAGATATTGCTAAAAAAATTGAGGATGAATTGGATTATCCTGGACAAATAAAAGTTACTGTCGTAAGAGAATTTAGAGTTACTGAAATAGCTAAATAAGAGGAGTGGGTAAAGCTAATTTACCCACTTATATAAGAGTTATGAGCAATAATACTGAGATTTTAAAAATATTATTTTTTGGAGATATTACTGGTAGACAAGGTAGAATAGCAGTAAAAAATTATCTTGCTAATTTAGATGAAGCTCCGGATTTTGTTATTGCTAATATAGAAAATGCCTCACACGGTTTTGGTTTAACTAAAAAAAATTATGAGGATTTGGCAAATTCTGGGATAAATTGTTTTACTTCCGGTAATCATATTTGGGACAAAAAAGATATTTTTGAATATATTAATGAATCAAATAAACTATTGCGTCCGATAAATTATCCCGAGGGTACAGTAGGATATGGGGTTCAGGTTTTTGATGTTAAAAATTATAAATTAGCCGTATTGAATGTTTTGGGTAGAGTATTTATGCCTCCTATTGATTCGCCTTGGAAAGTTGTTACTGATACTATTAATAGTTTAATTGAGAATGGTATTGATTCTGTTTTTATTGATTTTCATGCTGAGGCTACTGCTGAAAAAATCTGTTTTGCAAAGTATTTAGCAAAGACTTTCAACAATGAAGATAACGCTATAATAAAAGTTTTTTGCGGTACGCATACTCACGTACAGACTGCTGATGAGCAAATTTATAATGGCATGGCTTATATTACTGATGTCGGTTTTTGCGGAACTTATGATAGTGTGATAGGGATGGAGTTTGCAACTTCTTTTAAACGTTTATCTACAAGTTTACCTGAAAGATATGAAATTGCAGAAAGTTCAATCGCTCAAATTAATGGTGTTGAGGTTTTAATTGATAAAACAAGAGCAACACATATTAAAAGAATTAATGTTGTAGTAGATAATGATGAAAGCGAGGTAAAAGATGTTTCTGCTTGATAATAATCAGAATATATTTTCCTTAGATTGTGAGGTGTATTGTGAAGGGTGATTTTCACATACATACTTATTTTTCTGATGGGGTATTTTCTCCTGAGAAAATTGTAGATCTTGCTTTAGATGCTGGTTTACAAGTCGTATCTTTGACTGATCATGATAATGTTTTGTCATATGATGTTGCAATGAATTATTTAAAAACGAAAGAAGTTGATTTTAAAATAATTCCAGGTATCGAAGTTAATACTTTATATAAAGATTATGAAGTGCATATTTTAGGATACTTTCCGGATGTAACAAGAAGTGATTTTAAAGCTTTATTAAAAACCCAACAAAATGCTCGTATTAAGCAAACTAAAGAAATATTACATTTGTTAGCTAAAAAAGAAGGAATAAAAATAGCTTTTGAAGATGTTAAAAATATGGTTGCAGAAGGCGGTAGTATAGGGCGTCCTCATATTGCAAAGGCTATAACTAATGCAGGTGGTACAAGTAACGTTATGGAAGCATATAGTAAATATATTCATAGAGCTTCTCCGGTTTATGTTGAGAGAAAAACTGTTTCTCCTTTTGATGCTGTAGAAGTGATTTATGATTCAGGAGGTATTCCTGTAATTGCTCATCCTTATGATATTGATATTGCAGAAAAATTAATTAAAAATTTGATGAATTGTGGTTTAAGAGGTATTGAAGCTTATCATAGAAAACATTCTCCTGCAATTGTAGAATATTTTTCTTCTATGGCTGAAAACTTAGGGTTAATAGTCACTGGTGGGTCTGATTTTCATGCACCTAATATTATGAATGGACAAATAATTTTAGGTAAAAATTTTGTACCTGAATGGATTTATGATTCTTTGATTAATGAAAAGAAAAATTTGGATCTTGCAAGAGGTTGATTTATGAAAAAAGCTTTTACTATTGTTGAAGTTTCTATTTTATTCGTAATTTTTTTAATTGTAGCTTTTTTGGTAGCTCCTATGTCTTTGAATGATTCTAGGCAAGTTAAATATGCTGCTATATGGAGAAATATTCAAACAGAATTTTCTAATATTTTTTATACTGTATTCACGGACTCTATATCTAATAACAGTGATTTGAAGAATAAATTAAATATAATTATTAATACAGAACTTGCAGAAGAAATAAAACCATATAAAATATTGTATTTAAATGGAACTTTTCCAAGTAAAACATATCAATTCGATAAATATAAGCTAACCAGTCAAAATGCGGTATTATCATTTAAATTTTTTGATAAGCCTCAAGATGGTTCTATAGGTATGCTTATGTATGATGTTAATGGAAAATCTTCTCCTAATATATGGGGTAAAGATGTTTTTGGGTATAATATTTATCCTGATAGATTTGAACCTTTTTGTAAAGAAAAACCTGTTAATTTACAAAATCAAGATTGTTCAAAAGATGGAACAGGATTATGTTGTTCTAATTATTATTTGATAGGAGGAAGTTTTGATTAAGAATATTTGCGTTTTTGCTTCATCTTCTAATAATTTAAATATAAAATTTTATAATGATGCTAAAATTTTAGGACAATTAATCGGACAAGCTGGTATGAATATTGTTTATGGCGGAAGTCGTTTAGGAATGATGTATGCCTGTGCAAAAGCTGTTAAAGATAATGGTGGAAAAATTTTTGGTGTAATGCCTAAAAGACTTTGTGATTATGGCGTTGCAAATCCTGATGATTGTGATGAATTTTTTCTTACTGAAGGTATGAGAGAAAGAAAGGCTAAGATGGATCAAATTTCTGATGCGGTAGTTGCGATTCCTGGTGGTTTTGGAACTTTAGAAGAAATTTCCGAAATGATTGTACAAAAACAGTTGGGATATAATAATAAACCGATAGTTTTACTGAATACAGAACGTTTTTATGACAATCTTATAGCGTTTTTTGATACTGTTATTGAAAAGAATTTTGCTAAAGATTCTGCACGTGATTTATATTTTATTGCCAATAATCCTAATGAAGTTATTGACTATCTTTTAAGTTATAATCCTTTAAATGTGAAATTTGCAAGTAAATTTTAGTCGTCAATTCGAATTAAATTATTCTTAATTGCACATACACACGCTTGTACTTTATTATGTACCTGTAATTTTATATAAATGCTTTCAAGATGTGATTTAACAGTATGAACAGAAATAAACAATCTCTGTGCTATTTCATTGTTACTTAATCCTTCTGCTAATAAATATAAAACTTCTCTTTCTTTTGTTGTGAGTTTTATTATTTTCTTATTATCATTTATCATAATTATATGATAATATAATATTCTTATTTAAAATTAATGTATTTTCCAAATGCAAAATTCTTTTATGTGTTAAAAATTCTATCTCCTGCATCACCCATGCCAGGTACTATATAGCCCTTATCATTTAAATGATTGTCAATTGCAGCTACTATTATTGTTACATTTGGAAAACGATTAAAAATATTTTCTATTCCACAAGGTGCTGATATCATACAAACACAACAGATATTAGTTTCAGGAATTCCTTTATCTACATATAATTGTATCGCTTCTGCAAGAGAATTACCTGTTGCCAGCATTGGATCAGTTATGTATACATAATATTTTTCTGGAGCGTCTACAGGCATAGGTACTTTGTTATAATACCAAACCGGTTTTAAGGTCTTTTCATCTCTATACATTCCAATATGTCGTATTGTTGCTTGAGGTAAAATATCTACTGCTTCATCCGTAAATATTAAACCTGCTCTTAAAATTGGTGAAATAATAATTGTAATATCTGAATTTATTGTTTGAGTTTTAAATTTAGCAATGGGTGTTTCTATTTCTATTTCTTTTTGGGGTAAATTTTTTGTTGCTTCATATAATAATATTCTTGTTAGCTTTCTTGCAGCCAGCCGAACACCTTCGGTGTCTGTTTTTTTATCTCTCATTGTGCATAAACTTTGGTTTACAATCGGATTTGAAATTATTTTTAAATTTTTGTTATTAATCATTTTTATGAACCTCATATAGTTTTTTTTGTAGTTCTACTGCTTTTTCGGATGCATCGTCAACCTTGTTGTCTGTATATTCTAAAAATTCTTCGATATTACCTGTTGTACTAATAGGTATATCAAGTGTTTTTAATTTTGTACTGAAGGAGGAAGATGCATATATTATTGAACCGAGTTTTTCAAACATTTCATTTAATAAACCTAATGCATCATGTAATCTTTTGGGTGCTGATACTGATAATATTGGGGTATTTTTATCTAAATAGACATTTTGGTTTGGAAGATATAATTCTAAAGATTTAGAACCAGCCATTCCGCTAAATTCAACTGTAGCTACGGTCCCTTGCGGGAGGTTTAAATTTTGATCATTTAATACAAATTTAACATATACTTCGGTATTTGTCGGTTGAATTTTTGTCACATTTCCTATTTCTATACCCATCATTCTTACTGGTGAACCAACTATTAGACCATCTACATCCGGCATAAATATATTATAATCATTTTCTGTCGTCTGATTATGAATTTTATATATTGTAGTTAATGAAACAATAAAAAATATTATAATTAACCAAATTAATAATTCAATTTTATGAGTTATATAAAATATATCAGATTTTTCTTTTGATGCCCTCATATAAAGAATTATATTAAAATTTTTATTTTTATACAAGTTTTTATTCAACTTTTACTTTTATTGCACCCCAAGCTCTTATAAATCCTTTTTCATACATTAATAAATAATATCCACCTTCTTTTATATATTCAATTGAGGCTTCCATATGTATATATTCTTTAGGAGGTGTTGCTCCTGTTTTAGCATATTTCGCATTTATTATTGCTTGAAGTTTTTCTTTTTTTTGTATTTTTTTCTGTTCTTTTTTTTCTTCTTTTGTTAAGTCTTTTGTATTTTTATAATATTTTTTTAATTCTTTTTTATTTTCTGAAATTTTGAACACAGGTATTACGGCTATTAAATCTTTTGATTCTATTAAATATAGAAATTCTTTGTCATTTGATAGTGCTAATTGGTAGTGTCCTGGACTTATAAAATTCCCGTTATAATCTGTTATGCTATCTACAATTGACAATATTGGTTGTTCTTCTGTGGGGATAGAATATCTATATATTGATTGTTGGTGTACTGTAAGTCCTGATGGAACTACAGGATATGGTGCTGCCGGTGCTAGATAATCTATATCTCTTAATGCTGGAGTTATTATTCCATCTATCATATTTTGTTTACCAATTTTTCTATAGTATTTTTTGTATATTGAAAATTTTTATTTAATAATTTTGATGATGCTACGAATATTATAGAAATATACTTTGTACTTATTTTATTTTCCTTTATCATTTGCCTATAAGATTCTCTCATCAGACGTTTTATTCGATTCCTTTTTACCGCTCGTTTATGAATTTTTTTGCTAACAACAAAACCTATTTTTGTAGGGTTAGTATTTTCTTTTGTTTTTCCACAAAAAACAGTAATTCCACCTTCATAGTAGGTGTTATTTATTTTATAGGTTGCTTTAAACGCTGTTCGTTTTTTTAATCTGTATTCTTTTGGTAACATAGTAAAATAATACTCTGTTTGTAAATATTTGTAAAGTTTATATAATTTTCGTTAAAGATTTCATTTATTATGCCGTAAATAACTTTGTAAGGAGTTTTTATGACTGATGATTTTAAGGTAGAAAAAAATAATAATAACAATATAAATAACAGCTCTAGTGATAATTCTACTAATGGGAAAAAAATTATTGATGAAGCAAATTATAGAATTAGGGCTCCGAGAGAGAGTGGACCTACTGCAATAGGGCGTGGTGGAGATCCATTATTTAGAAGAATTAATGCAACTAAAGAGCAGTTATTAGAGTTAATGGAAGAGACTCAAACCGTACAAGATTGGGTTCAAAGAGAAACGTCTAATAATGTGGCAATAAGTTGTTTAAATAACGAAAATTTGACAGATATTTATTATCAAATAAAGGATGGTTTTGGAGATTATGGAAAAATTTCTTTGATGGGCTTTAAAACGCCATCTGGTGTAGAAATCCCAAGGTTAAAAATTTATGATACGGATGGTGAAGTTATAGAAGTACTTACAGGTCCTTTTGCGATTGAGGAATTAAATAAAAGAGCACTTGCCTTTAAGCAAATTAATAATAATTATGAAAAGATTTCTGTAACTCAAGATGATAATGACTGTATTGATATTCCTATTGAAGATTATTCTGGTTAAAATCTATTATTTTGAACTCTTTTTTAAAACTATACCATTTAATTTACAAAATGAAGTTAAAATATTTAATTCTGATTTAATATATTTTTGTATATGTTGATGACTTTCTGTTATACATATATTTTTTGCCAGTTGAAACATTTTTAAGGCTTGTTTTATGTATTCTACTCGGTGAGTTGTTTTGGGTAAAGCAAGTTCTTGATAGATTTTTGCATATTGTATATAATCCTTTATTAGAATAGCTTCCAGTTTAAATTGTTTTGCTATAAATATAGATTTTTCTATATACACTTTTGCTGAATCGAAATCTTGTTTTGCCATGTAAATTTCGCTTAACAATCTATTAAATAATATTATAAAATAATAATTATTTATACTAGGATTTTGTGCAATGTCTAAAGCTCTTGTTACAATATCCAGAGCAAATTGTGTTCCTTTAGTAACTAATTTAATTTTTGCTATCAAATACCAGGATAATAAAACTCCTGTCGCAATTTTTTCTTTTGCAAAATATGAAACTTGTTCTTCTAAAATTTCAAGAGCTTTTTGTGTTTCACCTTTATCATTTAGCATTTTGGCAAGAAGTGTTTTCAAGATATTCTTAGTAAATGTATCATTTGAATTATTAGCAAATGCTACAACATTAAATAATTCATTATATAAACTTGAATAATCCTTTTTTTGAAATTTGTTGATTATATCGATGAAATTCCATCTTGAAATTATAAATGAATCCATAGTGTCTAATGAATATTCTTTTAAAATATCATCTAAAATCCTTTCTGAAGTTTGGACATCACCTTTTATTGAATTTGCAAGTGATAGCAATAAATGAGCTTTACATAAAATTTCTGGTGTTGAAATTTTATTTTTTTCTATTATTTCAAAAATTAATTGTATTATATCAAACATTCGACTATCACCCTGAAAAGACAGGGCTTCCGCAAGATCAAAATATGTTTCTAGCCAAATATTATAAAGTTCATTAATTGTTATAATTTGAGTATTTTTTCCTTTTGATAAATATTTTTCTAATATTGGCATTATCTCTGTATCAACTAAGTTTATTAATTGGCCATAATTTCCCAATTTTAATAATGGTCTAATTTGGCGGGATTTTATTAGAACTCGCTCTAATTCCATATTATCAGGAAGTTTATTTAAGACACTATCAGAACATTCAATTACTCCCCAATAGTTTCCTTTTTTCATACAAGAAGAGGCTAGATAACCTAATAACTCTATATTTTCTGCTTCTTCATAATCTTCTAACATCATGATTGCTTTTTGTAGAAACTCAAATGAGATATCCGGATTTATAGGTTCTATTAATTTCCCAACTCGGGTATATATATTTTTTTTAATTTTTTGATATTGTGGACTTGTTTTATTTTCTATTATTTTTAAAGCTTGTCTTTGAGAAATTATATATAATCCGATATCGCCAATATATGCTGCTTGTTTCATTAGAGTAGTCCAACATTCTAAAGTTAATTGCTCTTTATTTAACTTCTGGGCTATATATCCTGTTAATGCAATTGATGATTGTTTATACATTGTTAAGGTGTCATAAAGGTTCTCTAAGATTTCTTTATACAAATCATCATTTTTTAAGATTGATACTATAGTTTGCCATATTTTGTTACTTTTGAATGTAAATGCTAAAGTATTAATTTGATTTATATAACCGGTGTTGACTAAATACTCTATTAATTTTTCGAATTCATTAGTAGTATTATTATTAAAATGTTCTAATATGGCAGGATAAAATTTGACTCCCAATAAAGACATTGCCATCAGTATTTTATATGTTTTTATATTTTTCTGCTTTAATAATGTTAATCGTGCTTCTAATAAATCCTCGAGTTTATTATATTTTATAAATTTTAAATGATTTTCTTTTGATTCTTTATAATAATATATTATTTGTTCTATTATGGCAGGATTACCCTCTGAAAATTTAAATGCGTAATCCATTATATCATTATCTACGGATATTTCTTGATACTGATTAAATAAAACTTCCATTTGATTTTTACTAAATAAATTTAAAGAGATATTTATATAATTGTCGGGTTTTATTTGTGAAGAACTTATTAGACCTATTCCTGGCTTAGTTAAGGAGGTTAATATAATGAATTTACATCTTTTTAGAAAAATATCATCTTCTAAAATTTCTTTTAAAAGATCATATGACATACCATCTATATTTTCAAAATTATCTATTACAAAAATTGTTTTAATTTTATCAACAATTGTTAACAGTATTTTTTTTATTATATTAAACATTTTTGATTTGTTATAATAAATATTTTCATAGATATCACTATTTTCCGGATAAAGTATATTTAATAAGTCCAGAATTTCTGAATTTGATAATGTTGGAAAATCTTGTTTAAAAAAGCGAATTGAATTTTTTTTTAGTTGTAATGTATCAGGACAAAAATTATTTACATTAAAAAAGGTTAGCAATAAATCTTGAAAATATCCAAATGGAGATAACTGTGATAATTGGGTGCATTGACCTGTTAACCATAATAATTTTGTATTCTTTAGCTCACTTATAGCACAACGGAGGACTAAATTTTTCCCTATTCCGCTTTCTCCTATTAATGTTATTATTGAATGTTCTCCATCTTTTATAGAATTTATAAGTATTGTTTTCGCTTTTTGTTGAGAATAAGAGGCTATATTGGTTTCTAAAATCGATGTTACTTTTTGGGGTTTGGGTTTTAATTCGGTTTTACATTTTCTACATATCTGTGCATTGGGTAAATTTGCCGCTTTACATTTCGGACATAATCTTAAGAGCTCTTTATTACAGTTACTACAATGAGTAGCTGTTATTGGATTTATTGTTCCACAGTCACTGCAAACAGATGCAATCTTTGTATTACAAAATTCGCATTTTAATGAATTTTCAGGTATTTCATGTTTACATTTGGGACATAACATTAACCGGTAATCCTTTATATTATGGATAAAAGCTCATTTAATGATTCTTCTACCATTTGTTTATCCATATTTAATTTTTTTGAAATTTCGTCGATTGAATTTCTTTCTTTATATTTTAGTTCAAATACTTCTTTTATTCTATATATAGGATATTTTTTATCTATAGCATTGATTTCTTTTATAACTTCATTCACATTTAAATCTTCTTTTTCTTCTTTTGGTTCATAATTAAATTTTGAATAATCTACAATATTAAAATTTTCTTTATATTTATTATTAATGTTTAAAGATTGATCATTCAATTCATAGAAACTATTATCTTCCGTGTCTATAGCTTGATTATTTAGCTCAACCAAACTATCCTCTTCAGTGTCTATATTTTGGTTGTTTAGATCAATCAAACTATCCTCTTCAGTGTCTATATTTTGGTTGTTTAGATCAATCAAACTATCCTCTTCAGTATCTATATTTTGGTTGTTTAGATCAATCAAACTATCCTCTTCAGTGTCTATAGTTTGATTGTTTAGTTCAACCAAACTATCCTCTTCAGTGTCTATATTTTGGTTGTTTAGATCAATCAAGCTATCCTCTTCAGTGTCTATAGTTTGATTGTTTAGTTCAACCAATTCATCATCAACTGTGTCTATAGTTTGATTATTTAGCTTAACCAATTCATCATCAACTGTGTCTATAGTTTGATTATTTAGCTTAACCAATTCATTATCAACTGTGTCTATAGTTTGATTATTTAGCTCCACCAATTCATTATCAACTGTGTCTATAGTTTGATTATTTAG
>CALVAM010000017.1 GCA_944325545.1 Candidatus Gastranaerophilales bacterium
GGGGGTGTTAAGTTTAGAGTTAAAAAAAATTAATAATAAATTTCTATTCACTACTCACTATTCACTAATAACTAGTAATAGGTTGGGTGAAACCCCACACAAACTTTTTAAATTTAATGATTTTGTAAAGTTTTGTAACAATATATAGTATATTGTGAAATTATTTATTAAAGGAATACTTTATATATATGTAAGCGTTAAGCAAACATTAAATGAAAAACATAACACAAACCTTTCATACAACCTACACACTAACCTTCTACACATGAGGAATTAAGTAAAACAAAATTCCGAACCTTTCTAAAAAGAAAGGTTTTTTTTTGTCTAAAGTTGTAAAAATTTGCTTCCAAAAAGAATTAATCCAACCATAACGCTAATAACTGAGGCAAACATTACAGCTCCAGCTGAAATATCTTTTGCCATACCAACCATTCTGGAATATTTGTTATGATAGATTGAATCAAGTGTAAACTCAATTGCTGTGTTAAGCATTTCTGTAACTATTACAAGTGCAATTATAAAAAGCAGTATGCTAAATTCTAAAGCAGAAAATTTTAGAAAAAGTGCCATAATAACAACAAGAAAAGCAATTACGACGTGTATTCTTATGTTAATTTCACTTTTTAAAACAAGTCTAAAACCTTTTCTGGCGTTTTTAAATGTATTATTAAATCCTTGAGCCTTAAATTTGGTCATAATTAATATACTCCAATGCTTTTCTCTGTTCCCCTATAACAAAATTGTATTCTTCATCTGTTTGGTGGTCAAATCCTAATAGGTGCATAAGGCCGTGGCTTATTAGAAAATATAGTTCTTGTTCTTTATTTTTAGAAAGACTAATATCTCTGTTAACTCCTTCTATAACTTTATCTAAGGCGATAACAATTTCCCCTAAATTAATTTCGCCGTCAAAAATAAAACTGTTTTCATCATCTGCAAAAATTGCGAATGTTATTATGTCTGCCGGATAATCTTTGTTTCTATAATCTCTATTATATTCTTGAGTTTTGGAAGAATCACAAAATACAATGTCTAGGGTTATAGAATCATATATTTTATTGTTTAAACAGCTTTGACTTTCAAGTTCAGAAATGTAAAATTTAAGCATTTTAGTAGTATTTTCTATAACTTGTTTTTCATTAACCTTCCAGCCGTCAAAAATATTTTCTGTAAAAACATTAATTTGTTTCATCTTTTTCATTAATTTCGTTTTTTTTCTTTTCTAATTCTTTTAGTTTAGCATCTAAATCATTATCTATATGATTTGTACTAATTTCACTATTATGTTTACTTTTATCCAGTTTTTGAACTAAATCATTATGATATTTAATACGTTTATGATGCATTCCTCTAAGTATTCTTGAGAAAGTTTCACCAATAATTTTTAAATCTTTTAAAGTAAGCGGAGAATCAGACAATTGTCCGTCATTAAGTCTTTCTTTAATAATCTTTTCTATAATAGCATCAATTTTTTCATTAGAAGGATTTTTCGCAGCTCTAACAGCTGATTCAACAGCATCTGCAATCATAAGAATTGCTGTTTCTTTAGTATTAGGTTTAGGTCCAGGGTATCTAAACTGTTCTTCATTAACGTTTTCAGCCCCTTCTTCTTTCAATGCTTCGTTATAAAAATAACTAACAAGACTTGTTCCGTGGTGTTGTGAAATGAAATTGTTTATAACTTGAGGCAAGTGAGCGTCTTTAGCAAGCTCTAAACCATCTTTTGGGTGAGCAGTAATAAGCATCTTACTAAATCTTGGAGTACAAGTGTTATGAGGGTTTTCAATCCCGTAAAAAGATTGATTCTCAACAAAAAACATTGGGCGTAATAATTTACCAATATCGTGATACAATGCACCAACTCTTGCAAGCACAGGATTTGCTCCAATTGCTTCTGCTGCATTTTCGCAAAGATGAGATACTGTTAAACTGTGATTGAAAGTTCCGGGAGCATCTTGCATTAGTTTTCTTAACAATTCGTGATCAGCAAGCTCTGCCAAACCATATGGAGTCATTACTCCAAATAAGTTTTCTATTATAGGTAACATTCCTAATAAAATAATTCCGCTGATACCTAAGCAATTGATAAGGATATAAACTAAATCTCTAATAATTAATAAGTTATCAATATCCATCATATATTTTTCAAGGAAATATATTCCGCCAACTATTAAAACACCAGCTAAAGCAACTTTTGCACTTGTAATTAATAAATCTGAGCGTTTCAAGAATTTCATTTTAGATACTGCTGTCATAATTACTGTATTTAGTAGCATATAAGAAACGACGACTTCAATATTCCAATGCATACCAATAGATAATAGTGCTAAAACAATTGTTGAAGCAAAAAAAGCATTTCTAGGTGTTGTAAATATTGAAAGTAATATTGTATATGACGGTATTGGAATTATATATGGTGAAAAACCCGTTGGCGACATTACAGAAGATAAGTATAAAAATATCTTAAATGAAAAATTTGACACGAAATTTAATAGAAACCCGGTTGGAAGTATAATAGCAGTAAATGCTAAAAATAACGTAAAAGTTCCCATTATTGTCATGTATTTTGCATTAAAATATTGTTTTTCAAAGTTTCTTTCATATTGTAAAAATACAAAAGTAAAAAATGCAACCAATAAATATATTCCTAAAATCCCACCATAATTTATTTCTAAAACATTATATCCAGCAGCACGTAAAGCATCTCGTTTTAATTTAGTTATAGGTTCTCCTTCAAATACAATTTTTTGACCTTTTTTAAATACTACTTCATAAGGCTTTACAGCATTTTGCGCATTTTTCTTCGCAATTTCAGTAGCAAATTCATCTATAACAAGATTTGGAACAATTATTTGGTTCAAAATTCCAACAATCAATGTTCCCTGATATCGAGTCACGCTATTTGGCAAATTTTTTCGTATAATCGAATTTATATTATTATTTTCAAAGTCTTTAGCAGAAATTCCTACATTTAAAACAGAAGATAATGTAATTTTAGATTTATCAAATACAGCCTGTAAATCTTCATCGCTTGATTTTAATAAAAAATTAACCAATTCTTTTTTACCTGATTCCTCAAATAAAACATTTAATTCTTCTTCTTTTACATCATCTGAAATGTTTTTTTCTCTAATTCTTTTAATAGAATTTTGCAAAGTAAAAAGACTTGATGTTATAAATTCATCTTCTGCTTGAGTTAAAATTGGTTCAACATTCATTGCAACTTCTTTTTTATGAAGTTCAGTCTTTTTAGTATCAATAACTTTAATATCTTTTTGAGCAACTATATCTTTTTTACTAATTCCATTTTCAATTATTTGTTGAAAAAAGAAATTTTGTGAAGATATAATCACAGTCAACAAAAATGTAAATAAAATGAAACAAACTGTATTTCTAAAAGCTTTTGATGATATAAAATCCAAAAATTTTGTCATATATAAATATCCTTTATTTTATTTATCCCTTTTTTTTACTACAAATCCGCATTTAGTACAAGCTAGAACTTCTCCGGTACTATCAATCGGCATAAAATTATGTTGACATTCTAAAGCTTCATCTTCAGTCGGCATATCTGTTTCTGAAAATAAACCTTCTGGATTTGCACAATCTCCCCTCTTATTTTTATTTAACCATTTTATAAAAATTTCAAAAATATACATGATTATATTCTAAAACCATATGGTAAAAAATCGCTCAATTGTTTTATATTGAGAGCTGAATCTTTTTCTGTAATAACAAGAATTTCTTTTTCTCCTTGAAATTCATACATAACTTGTCTGCAAGCTCCACAAGGGAAACAATCATCTTGGTTTGGTGAATAAATTGCAACCGCTAAAAGCTCTTTTTCTCCTTCTGAAATGGCTTTAAATATGGCACATCTTTCTGCACAGATAGTCATTCCAAATGAAGAATTTTCAACATTACAGCCTGTATATATTTTCCCGCTACTCATCAAAACTGCCGCTCCGACAGCAAATTTTGAAAACGGTGAATATGACATTTTGGAAGCTTCTTTAGCTTTTTGCATTAATTTTTCATACTTCTTCATATCTGTAATTTTATCACGATTTATTGTTACAGGCAATTTAATTTCTATTTATCATCTGGTAAAATGAAATTTTTGTAAATATTTGTAAAAAATATTTTAAATATAGTGCAATTATTTTGTAGTTATTTACTTTATATATATAAATAACTTAAGGGAAACGCGAGGGAATATATGTGCCTTGGATTTGGTTCAATATATAATACAACCGTAAATGTTAACGGCCATCGTGTCGGGTTTAGTTGCTATAATAGTCTGGCACCTTTTGGTTGTGGGACTTTTGGCGGATTTACCCCAGGATGCTTTGGTTTTGGCTTTAACAGCCACTGTATGGGAAATCCTTTTTTAGCAGGTGCCGGAGTTGGACTTGGATTTGCAGCAGGAATGACATTAATGCCTATATTACCTTCTGTTTTTAAAGGTATAGGTAATGCTTGCGCTTGGACTTGGAATAATGCTATTAAACCAGCTTTCCAATGGGTTGGAAACGGAGTTAAAAATCTTTGGAACAATATTTTTCACAAAAAAGAAAAAACAGAAATAGATAAAACTACCGAAACTCAAAACAATAATATTAAAACAAATACTTAATCAGAAAGTGAAATTAAAACAATATAATTTAAGATAAATTAAGCTGAATAGATAGAACAATCAAACATAGTTCTATCTATTTCATTAAAATTCTTTATAATACCGGATAATCCATCGATTTTTTGATAAAATTCAATTGGTTCAAGAGAATCAATTGCTATAATTTTTCCTATCCCTGCAGATTTTGCGGCATTAATTCCTGCAATAGCATCTTCAATTACAACACAATCTTTTGGTGCTAAACCTATTTTTTCTGCCGCTATTAAAAAAATATCAGGAGCAGGCTTCCCGGGAATTGTGCCGTCAGAATAAACAATTTTACTTATATCAAACCATTTTTCAAGATTAAATTCTTTTATGTAAAATTCAACATTGTCCCATTCTGACATTGTTGCTATTGTTCTTGGAATATCATTTTCTTTTAAGAAATCCAAAAATTCAATAGCTCCCGGTGCCAGTTTAAAATTTTCTTTATCTAATAAACAACGTTTACGGTATAAAGATTCTTTTTCTTTAGCATATTTTTCGACCATTTCTTTAGAAGGTTTTTTTCCTATCGCATATTCAATAATGTCTTCATTAGTATGACCGAACATTTTATCACGCATTTCTTCTTGGGTGAATTCATATCCTCTAAGAATTTTAGAAAAATCACGCCAAGCATCGTAATGAAGCTGTGAGTCCCAATATAGTGTTCCGTTAAAGTCAAAAATTATACCTTTCATAATAATTATTATAATCAAAAAAATTTAAAAACTCATAAAATATGTTATAATATGAACATGAAAAAATTTTTTGCATTAATGTTGGTATTTTTAGTTATGTTCCCTGTTTTGGCAGAAACTCCAAAGAAAGTTTATAAGAAAAATTTACCGCAAGGAACTTTTAAAAAAGCTAGGAACGGTAATTTTGTTCAGTATGATAGTAATGGGAAAAAAGTCGGAACGTATAAATTGAATAATGGAGAGCTAAAAAGAATAAAATGAAATTTAATTTAGATTTAGATAATATTAATTACATAAAAATAACATTTAAAACAAAGGATAATACTCCAAGTTGCACAAAGGCTGCAATAAAAAGAATTGGAGAAAAAGAAGTTTTAGCGTGTGCCAGATTTGATGAAGAGATGGACATGGAAACTCCGCAAGAAGTTTTAATAAGTTTTATTTGCGTAAATGGTCTTTATCGTACAAAAACTCTGTTAAAGTATATTGAGAATGATTCTCCATATGTATATTTTACTCTTAAAACCCCTGAAGGCTTAGAATATCAACAAAATAGAGAATATTTTAGAATAAAAATGGAAGAAAATGCTGTTTTAAGTTTTGATAATACTGTTGTTTCTTGTAAAACGTATGATATCTCTGCAAGTGGGGTAAAATTAGTTATACCTCATAAGATTGATGACTTAGATGAAGTTGTAATTGATTTGTTATTTGATCCTAAAAATGTAAGAACAAAGGCGAAATTTGTCAGATATGATGAAGATGATAATATTTTAAAAGCAGCTTTTAAATTTATTAATCTTCCTGAAAGCTCTATTGATATAATTTCGCAAAAATGTATTCAAAAACAATTGGAATACAAAAGAAATTCCGCAATGTAACAATTTCTTAATAAAATGACAATTTCTCCGCATAATTTGTTTTTCATGTAGTAGAAGTGTGTTTAATATGGAGATTTTTGTATGAATAGTATTAATTTTCGTGGCGGAGAAACTGCTGGAAGTATAGCAAAAATTAATAATAAGCAGGATAATCAAACGATAGATGCTAATTCTGTTGTGAATTTCCGCGGTAAAGGTGCAGAAAGTGCCGGAAGTATTGCGATACAGGCAGAACCAATAAATAAAGATATAGTTTCTTTTAAAGGTTATGATAGAGAAGAAAAAAAATCTTCGTTTTTAGGTAAATTATTAGGACTAACAGTTTTATCAGCAGCTGTCATTGCAGGCTTAGGATATGCACATAAAACAAATATTATTGATAAAATTAAAAATCAAAAATTGCACGATATATTGAAAAATTCTGATAAGATAACGGAGCCTTGTTACAATTTGTGTGTTAAAACAAAGAATTTTTGTACAGAGTATTATAATAAAGCTAAAAATTATTTTTCCAAGTAATAACTAGCCTCTGTTTATTCTGAACCAGTTTACGAATTTATTGAACATATTTTCTTGAGGAATATCTTCTTCATTAAGTTCTTTTGAGAATTCTATTTCGTTATCGTCTTTATCATCTTTTCTTTCAAAAAGATCATCGTCAGGTTGTTCTTTACGTTTACCTTTTTGTCGCATGTACATTCCTCCGCCACCAAGACCGCCTCCATCTTTATATGTGGCTTGAGCTTTGCTGATTGGGTTGATATCGTTAAAATCAAAAGACATAATTTTTACCGTTATTGTACTTTGCATGTATATTATAACCTATTTTTTAAAAATTTCTACTTTTTATGTTAAAATCGTACTAACGAGGTATTAATGAAAAAGTTTTTAAGTTTATTTTTGGTGTTTATTTTATCGGTGTCTGTAGTTTTTGCTAAAGACATGCGTTTTGTTCAAGTTACTGATATTAAATTTTCTGGTGAAAATGTTCAAATGCTTGAGGATTTTATTGAGCAAATAAATAGGCAAAAAGATATTGAGTTTGTTATTTTTAATGGTGATAATATTGCAAAACCTGATAAAGTAGAATTGGATAAATTTCTTGAAAAAATTAAAAAACTAAATAAACCGTTTTATATAGTTCTTGGTGAAAAAGATGTAAATAAATATAAACATTTAGGTAAAGAAGATTATCTTAAGACAATAAAAAAACAGTTTAAAAAATACAAACCTGAAAATAGTAATTATGTTTTTGAAGTTGATAAATTTGTTTTTATCGTTGTAGATGGGTCAAAAGAAGTTATTCCGAGTACAAATGGATATTATAAAGAAGATACTCTTAGTTGGTTAGAAAATCAATTAGATTTATATTTGGATAGAAATGTTATAATTTTTCAACACTTTCCGTTAATACCTCCTTCTGAAAAAGAAACTTATTACACTTTTAAACCGGAAAAGTATCTTGAAATATTGAGTAAACATAGTAATGTGAAAGCCATAATTTCCGGTCATTTTGGAGTTAATAAAGAAGTTACTTTTAATGGAATAAGCCATATTTCGACAGCTGGCCTGCCTTTTTACAGGGTTGTTGATATATTAAATTATGAATCTCAAAATCCTATTGTATGGGCTGAGTTGAGAGAGGTTAAATAAATATTTTAGGTAAGGCGAGACAAAATGCTTTAAGCGTATTATCTAAATTTTGAAATCTATTATTCTTAAGATTTTTTATTTTATTGAAATCAATATTTTCTCCAAAATTGTGTTTTTCAAGAATTTCTTTTAATCCACTTACATTTTGTAATTGTTGACACGTTTTAAAATGTTCTCTTAAAGATAGCTTTTTTTCCGGTTTAAATTCGGGAGAAGATGCTATATTATCACATAACATGCTTTTTAAATTCATCTTTTTACCGCTTTCCGGATGATGTGAAGAATGCTTTCTATGAAATTTAGATACAAAAGATTTTGGGAAACCTAATGTATATAAAATTAATTTATCGGCATCGTGTGTAATACTATCAATAGAAATTTTTCCAAATAATTCTTTTTCTATAAGAGCATAAATAATTTTATGATCGTAAGTATGACTTATATTTTTAACATAGTTATGAGCATATGTTTTAATTTTTGATAAAAATGATTTTTTAGTTTTATTTAAGCCAGAAAGACCGGCAGCACATTCAATCGCAACCGGTCTTTTTATAAACACATCTCTTTTTTCACCAACCCTATTCGCAAAATTTATTGGTCCTTCGTGGAACGGTAAATCAGTTGTTTTAGGGGTTAACTGATATAAATTATAATAATTAGGGTGAGTTTTACACTTTATTTCCATATCCAATTATTGCATAAAAAATTTTTCTTGCAACTACTAGTTAATAAATCTTAAAAATTCTTTAAAAAATCCTTTAATTCCATTTTGCCAAGGATTAGCAATTCCTTTATAATATTTTTCATAATCTGAAATTATATTTTGCGGTAGAAGTTTCCCTTCAACAAGAGTTTGAGCAAGGTATTCAAGATAGTCATTTTGGGCTTCTCTATATTCAATATCTTTATAACGCATCTCGGCATCGGCTTCAAAATGTACTAAAGCATGATAAGCACATTTTATGCTTTTATCATTGGTTTCAGGAAATAATAAAATAGCTTCTCTAGCAGTTTTACGTTCTGTTAAAACTGCGTAAATCAATATTCCTACAAATTTTCGATTATTAATGTCATTCATATTTATATGGATTTTCTATTTTGAAGTCAAAACTAGGCATTTTAGGTCCAAAAGAAAAGTTGTAGTTTGTTTTGGGCCCTTCAGATAAATCTATTATTCCATTTGTACTGTGATTTTCTAGTGGCTCAATATATTGAGCAAATTTTCTTTTTGCTTTTATTATAGATGAATTTTGTTTTTTATCACAAGCTGATAAACAGCTTGAAATTAACAAAGCACATAATAAAAGAGAAAAAATCTTATTCATAAAAAAAATCCTTTATAGTCATGATAGCATATCGAAATCCATTACTTATCCTACTAAAGAATTAAAAAGTTTTCTTTTATTTTTAGTTATCTTTATTGTATAATCACCATATACTTTTCAGTAAGGAGATAATAACAAATGAAAGTAAGCGTTAAAGTACCTGCAACATCAGCGAATTTAGGACCTGGTTTTGATTGTTTAGGTATTGCACTTCCTATATATAATACAATAACAATAGAAGAAACTGTTCTTCCAGGCACTGGTATCGAGATAAATTTAATGTCTGAAGAAGAAACGATTGATGAATTGATATTTGATGAAATTCCTCGTGATGAAAATAATATTGTTTATAAAGCAGTAGAGATGTTATATAATTCAATTGGTCAAGAGCCTTCTGAATTAAGGATAAATATTCAATCTCAGATTCCAATAACCAGAGGTTTAGGAAGTTCTGCAGCTGTTATTGTCGGAGGCTTAATGGCAGCTAATAAATTATTAGGTTCTCCTGCTGATGAAACAGCTATTTTATCAATAGCTACAGAAGTTGAAGGACATCCTGATAATGTTGCTCCTGCTATTCTAGGCGGGTTTGTTTTGGCTTCTCAAGAGGATGATGGTTCTGTTATTTATAGAAAATTAGATTGGCCAGAAGAGTGGGATATTACAGTTTGTATTCCTGATTTTGAATTATCAACAAATATTGCAAGATCTGTTTTACCGGAAAATATTCCGATGCAGGATGCAATTTTTAATGCAAAACATCTAGCAATGTTAATAGAAGCTGTTAATACAAAAGATGCAAAACTTATGAAGATCGCATTACAAGATAAGTTACATCAACCTTATAGGGAAAAACTTGTTCCTGGCATGAAAGAAATTATGAATGCATTTAAACACGAAGATGGTGTTTTAGGTTGCGTTTTATCAGGAGCTGGTCCTACTTTACTTATAATTTCACATAAATATGATTTAGATAAAATTAAATCTACAGTAAAAGAAATATGGGAACCTCAAAGTATTAAAGTTGAAGTTAAAACTTTGAAAGTTGAAACAAAAGGTGCTGTTGTTTTAGAAAGCAATTAAGTTTTTTATATTTTATATTTTTGCTGGAATATTTTCAAAAATATCGACGAAGTCAAATTTGTTTGTATCAAAAACGCCTTTGTCTGTAACTTTAAGTTCTGGAATTACAGGAAGTGAAAGAAACGCCATTGTCATAAATGGATCTTCTAAGGTGCATCCTATCGATTTTGCAGCATTATTAACTTCTTCTGATTTTTTTACTACATAATCGAATTCTCTATCAGACATAATGCCTGCAACTGGAAGAGGTAATTCTGAAATAATCTCTCCATTATTTACAACAACTTTTCCTCCTTGGCACTTAATTAGTGCAACAGCAGCAATGTACATATCATAATCATTTGTTCCAATTACGATCATGTTATGAGAATCGTGTGCTACAGTTGATGCAATAGCTCCTGATTTAAGATTAAAACCTTTTACAAAACCTTTACCAATATTTCCGGTTGCTCTGTGTCTTTCTATTACACAAATCTTTAGGGTATCTGTGTCTATATTACTTATTGCATTCCCGTCTTCTATTTTAATTTTAGAATATGTTGATTTTGTAATTAATTGATTAGGAATGACTTCTAATGTTCTTGCAACATCAGATTTTGCTTCAATTCTGAAATCATTTCTTTCAATCCATCTGACATTAACAGAACCCCTTACGGACGTATTTTCACATTTAGGAATATCACAAATTATTTTACCGTTTTCTACAACGATATTACCATTTTTAATAACAAATTGAGGTTTAAAAGATTTTAAATCCGGTAAAATAAGCATATCTGCAATATACCCAGGTGCAATTGCTCCTCTGTCTTTCAAACCGAAATATTCTGCTGTATTTAAGCTTCCTATTTGAATAGCTTTAATAGGGTCAACTCCGGCTTCAACACTTCTTCTTACCATACCATTTATGTGTTCAGGTAAATCTGAAGGATGTCTATCGTCAGTAACAAAAATACATTTTCTTGTATTGCAATTTTTTAGTACAGGTATCAATGCGTCTAAATCTTTTGCGGCAGTACCTTCTCTTATCATAATGTACATTCCCAAACGCATTTTTTCTATTGCTTCATCCGGAGTTGTACATTCGTGGTCAGATTTTACTCCGCTTGCAATATATGCACATAAATCTTTTTGAGATAATTTTGGTGCGTGTCCGTCAATTCTTTTTTCTTTAGATTTAGCTAAATCCAGTTTCGCCATAACATTACTATCTAAATTTAAAACTCCCGGGAAATTCATCATTTCAGCCAAACCTAAAACCCAAGGTTTGTCAATCAATAATGATAAATCATAACTGTTTAAGTCAAAGCCTGAAGTTTCAAATGGAGTTGCAGGAACGCAAGATGGAAGCATTGCAAAAACATCAATTGGTAAATCTTTTACGGCTTCTCGCATAAAACTTATTCCGTGCAAGCCTAAAACGTTAGAAATTTCGTGAGGATCTGCAATTGCGGTTGTTGTTCCAGCAGGTAATACAACTTTTGCAAATTCAGAAGGTAACATCATTGAACTTTCTAAATGCACGTGACCGTCTATAAATGATGGGCAAATATATGCTCCATTGACATCTATCTCTTTTTTGCCGATATAATTTTCGCCAATCCCTGCGATTATTCCTTCATATATTGCGATATCACCTTTATGAATTTCTTCGGATAGCACATTCACAATATTCGCATTTTTGATTACTAAATCAGCTTTTTCTAAACCTCTTGCAACGTTTATTAATTTATCTTGCATATTAATTCCTTACATTCTACCAGTTTTGATAAATCTTCAGATTTGATTGCTTCATCAATTTTTTCTTTATAAACATTTATATCACTTACAATCATATCTTTTGGAAGTAATATATCGGTATTATTTTTAGAATTTGTAAAACCTTTATTTATGATTAAAAACTCTTTGTACATTTCCAAAATTTTTAAGTTTGTTTTATCAATAGTAAAATTTTCACCTAGAAAATATTTAACATCTTTAGGTAAAAGTTCTAAAAATTTAATCATAAAATTGGTATCCGCAACATTTTCTTCTTCATTAAATTCTAAACCAAACCAACCATTGTTTAGAATTTCTTGTTCGGGTTGAGCTTTAATATATGCAGCCCACATCAAACATCCAATATAAAATCCTAAATTATTATTAAATAATGCCAACATTTTTTTATAATATTGACGAAATTTCATTTTCTTTTGCGATAAATTTTTAAAACGATTGATATCTAAATAAAAATATTCTACACTACCGGTAAATGCTAAAATATATGGTGCAAATCCGGGATCAAATTCTAAACCTTTTGTCATAATTCTCCTTTTTTATTTCTAACATTTTAGCATAAAAAAGTTAAATTTTATCAGCTTTTTTTTCTAATTCTCCATCGGAAAATTTAAGATTTTCTTCTGCTTTTTTTAGGAAATCAAATTTAAAATCGCCAGATTTGCCATTTATATTTTCATCTAAATGATAACTTTTAGCATCATTCACAACATATTCAAGATTTCTGAAAGAAAATTTTCTATCAGCCATTTTTTGAGCAAGTTTTTTTAGCTCTTTATCATTATCAACAAAAAAATTATCTTTGTTTTTAATTTTATCAAGATTCATTTTTAATGCTTCATATAAGCAATCTTTATCAGGATATGGGACTTCTACAAGATTTTGGAATCTGCTCATAGCAGCTCTATCGAGATTGTTATTTTGAGGAGAAATGTTCGTTGTTCCAATAATTGTAACATTAGGTGCTTTTTCTTTTAAAATTTCTAAATAGTTTAGAAAAACTGCTCGTTCTTCCAAAATACTTACCCAATGTGTACCTTGTGTTTTTTCAATAATTTTATCAGCAGGGGTTATCATTGCATCAATTTCATTGAAAGTAATAACGTATTTTTTGTTAGGATTTTTTTGAGTTATTTTGAGAATTTCTTCAAATCTTTTTTTTAATTTATCAACACCTTCTCCTGCCCACATTGAATTATAGTCAGATTGCATTATTTCCATATAATCTGCATCAATAGATTTTGCAAAAATCTTTGCAAAATAAGACTTACCAACACCTGGGGAACCGTATAATAACAACCTATTTGAAATTTTAGGATCTCCTGTTTCTGAAATTGAAATTGCATCTGCTTTCATTTGATTAATTTGACGTTGAAGAAATGATTTTAAATCTTTATTTACACTTTTACAATTTTCAAGAGTTGGAACTAGAGAATTGTCTTTAAGAGATTTAAATCCGGAAGGTTTGTAGGCAAAATAATTTTCTACTTTTTTGTAAATTTCCAGCAATGTTTTTAAATTTAATAGAAATGTTCCAAGTAGTATTGTTATGCTGGTAGCTCCCAAAATATTAATTAATCTTTCATTCTGTTCTACAGTTTTTCTTTGATAATCAAGATTATCATTAATATTTAAAGCTTCTTTACGCCCAATAATATTATATTTAGTATTCTTGTTAGCATTTTTAAAATTTGGATATTTACTTATATTTTGTGATATTGGTTTGATCATTCTAGTTTACACATAATCCCTTTTATAATAATACCAAAATTCATAACTTTTACAAGTATTATTAGAGGTCAAATGTTAATACATTCGACCTCATAATAAAAAATTATTTTTTACTGTTTTTACTGTCTAACTTATCCTCAATAATACTTCCTGCAATCCCTCCAATATGTGTCATAGATGCTGCCCCACAAGCTATTGTAGAACCATATCCAACTGCTGCCACAACACCTGCAAGTCCTCCTGTAGCAACAATTGCTACTGCAGCTAAAGCTCCTGTTGCAGCTCCTGCAAGTATACCTAAGGCACCACCTTTAGCACCTTTAAATGTTAAATTAGTATTTTTATTTTGCAAATTGGGTTCTTCTGTTTTATTTTTTATATTATTCTTTTTTACATAATTATATCGTTGATACTGGTTGATTGCTTGAATTTTCATATTTAAACTCCTTTTTTAATAACACAAGTAAAGTATATAATATCCAACATGATATAAACAATTAGCTAATTGACTAATTTCTTAAAGTTTCAACAATATAATCTGATGATATCTTTAAACAGTCAAGCTCTTCACAAGTTGTCTGACGTCTTTCCCATAGACAAGGTCTTAATTCACATTTGCAATTCTCATTTTTAATTGGTATAACCTTTCCATTTTGAGGAATTAATTTATTATCATCAGTGGATCCAAATATTACATAAGTTTTTACCCCTAAAGCTACTGCAATATGTAAAGGGGCAGAATCTGAACATAAAAATTTTTCTGCTCCTGAAATTAATTCTGCTAATTCTTTTAAGTTTTTTGTTTTTCCATACATATTAATATATTTTTCAGGAGAAACTTTTTGTTGAATAATATCAATAGTTTCTTTATCATCAGGTCCGCCTGCTAATATAACTTTTTTACCAGAATCGGCAAGTTTTTCAACAACCTCCGCCCAAGTTTCGGCAGGAATTGTTTTTATCATGTTTTTTCTAACACTTAACAAACTAACTCCCGGATGAATTAAAACAGTATTAGATTCTATATTTTTTCTTTCTATATCTATAATAGGAAGATCTGTTTTTATATTAGTTAAACCTTCTACTAAATCGTGATACATGTTAACAGCGTATTGATTTTTATTTAATTTCACAGCTTGTGTTAATAATAATTCACTTAATTTTCCTGTATTATATCCATAACGTTTTTTTATAAAAGTTAAAAACAAAAATATAGAAATAAATTTATTAGAACCTGATGAAATTACAATATCAAATTTTTCAGCCCAAATTTTTAACAATAATTTTGCAAGTTCAAAATATTTATTCTTACCTTTTATATTTGCAAATAAAGTTTTATCAATAACATTAGTTAAACTTGTAATACCTTTGCTTCTATTTTCAAGAGCAAGTGTTATTTCAGAATCAGGAAACTTTTGTTTTACTGATAAAATTGTTGGTAAAAATAAAATTTCGTCACCAAGACCGCCAAAATTTATAAATAAAATCTTTTTCATAAGTAAGTTTTACTTGAAAAATGTTACATTTGCAATAATTGATTTCTTTTTTTGGTTAAAATATAATTCTCTATAGAGAGAAAAGATATGAAAATTATAAATAATAATCAAGAGCAAGAGGAATATAAAGCTTTTTTAAAAAATATTCGAGAAGAACGTGAAGAAACTTCTAATTTTGCAAAGTTACTTTTAACTATTGTTTTAGCCGTGTTATGTGCTGTTATAGTTTGTGTAACTTTAGTAGAAAATAATTTCTTTGTGCAAAATAATCCTGAAGATGCAGAAAATGCTACAGGTTTTTTCCATTTATCAAAAGAACAACGTAAAAATTTTGAAACTCCGTTTTCTCCTAGAAGACAAAATATTTTATTACTTGGAGTAGATTCGAACGGAAGTGGAACTGATATTTGGGAAGGAACTCGGTCTGACACAATTATAATTGTGAATATTGATCCTAAAACTCATTCTATCAATGCGATTTCTATACCTAGAGATAGTAAAGTTTATCTTCCTGATAATAAAGGAGTTCAAAAAATAAATTCTGCTCACGCTCTTGGGGGGATTAATTTAGTTAAGAAAACTTTAAAAGAAACTTTTGGAATAAAAATTGATAAATATATAATTGTTCACGATGAAGCAGTAGAAAAAGTTGTGGATGCTTTAGGCGGAATTCCTATCTATGTTGAAAAACCAATGAAATATCACGATTATGCAGGGAAACTTCATATTGACTTAAATAAAGGGAATACCGTTTTAAATGGAAAACAGGCTGTTGGATATTTAAGGTATAGGAAAGATGGGCTAGGTGATATTGGTAGAACTCAACGACAACAATGGTTTATGAAGAGTTTATTTGAACGATTACACTCGCCACAAGTTATTACTAAGATTCCTGAAGTTTTGAATATTTGTAATACATATGTGAAAACTGATATGAGTTTTTATGAACTTTCTCAATATGCTGCATTTGCAAGAGGTGTTGATGAAAATAAAATAGAAATTGCTACTCTTCCTGGAGCTCCTAATCAAAGAGGGTATATTAGTTATTGGATTTTGGATCCTAAAAAAACTCAAGAGGTTATTAATCGTATGATTTATCGTGATAAACCTGCTTTAGACGGTACTAAATTTAAAGCAGGAATTATGTATTCTCCTAAAAAAGAACAAGAAGCTTTAGCTTTAAAAGAAAAATTGGTTGAGTTAGGGTTTGAAGTCAATGCCCTTAAAATTACACATTTATCTCATACGAGATTTATTGCAAATAAAAACCAAGTTACTATTGATTTTTATAATTGGTTACAAAAAAAATTACCTGAATTAAATAATATGCAGTTTATTTATGATCCGACAGAAAATTTTTCTGTTGGAAGTGATTTTACTCTAGTGTTGGCTGATGGTTAAGATAGAAAGGAATTTTTTATGTTATTAGATTTAATTAAATCAAGAAAGAGCGTTAGAAAATATTCTCAAAATCATATTCCTGATGAAGATTTAAGAAAAATTCTTGAAGCTGGAAGATTAGCACCTTCTTGGATGAATGTTCAATCTTGGAAATTTATTTTAATTAAATCGCAAGAGATGAAAGATTTATTATCAGAATTATCTGTAGGTCAAGTTCATGTTAAAAATGCAGATGCATTGATTGTTTGTGTTGCGGATGTTAATGCGTGGGAAGAAGCTAAAATAACACATATTAAATCTCCTGCCCTCAATCCTGCTTTACAAGGTGAAAATGGTTTGCTAATAAGAACAATGGAACAAGTTATTTATCCGATTTCTTATATGATGTTAGAAGCTGAATCTTTAAATATCAGATCTTGTATTATTGGTGCTTTAGGCAATGAAATTACAGGACTTTTACCTGATGTATATGTAAAAGTTAGAGAAAAATTGGGATTAAAAGAAAATCAAATTCTTTCCACTATAATAACTCTAGGATATGAAGAAGAACAAACTCCTACAAATAAAGTTCGTAAAGATTTTGATGAAGTTATTTCTCTGGAAAAGCTTGGAAATAAATTCTAATTGATTTTAGGTTGTCCGTTTATTGACATCAGAGCTTTTACTACTTTTGGCATTTGACAGTCAAAAGAATAGTTTGCTTTTTTTATTGAACACTCTGAACAATTACCTTTGAGTTTGTAACATTCAATTGCTTGTTCTGTCCAGTTTTTTGTAATAGAACTCGATATTGCAGCCAAATTAGGTTCGCATAAAATTTGATTTAACATTTAAACACTATCCCCCTTTTACAAAGATAGTACTAAATATTAAAGATGGCATCATATAAAAATATGATTATTTTTTTAATGGATTTTTATTAAATAATTTGTCTAAATATATTTTACCGGCATTTACTCTTTCTTCATTTGTTGGATATTTTATAGATAAATTTTCAAGGTTTTCAATGATTTCAAATACATTTGTCTTTATATTACATTTTTTTAAAGCTTTTTGCCAAATTTCTATATCTTCTTTAGAATTTGCGGGAAGCATATTGGCGTTTGCAGAAGCAATTAAAACTTTTTTGAATATTTTTCTTACAAATTTTGTACTTTTTCCGGCAAATGGAGCTTCGTGGTTTCGGCTTGCTCTATTTATAAATACATTTAATAATTTTGCGGTTGTATTCATGTATGATTTATCTTGAAGTGTATCAATCTCATCAACCAAGTATAGTTTTCCTGAACGTGTAACTACATTATTTGGATTTAAATAATCAAATAGACAATATTGGTGTGGGCCTAATTTTATTTCGTTTAGTTTTTCAATATCTTTAATTAAGCTATTATAGCTGTCTTGTGGTAATTTTGCGAAGGTTGGGAGGTATTTGTTTATATAGTATTGGTTGATTTGATTTTTACTCAAAAATCTCGTTAAATGTTCGGGAATCCCTGCTGGAATGTGTTTGCCAATGTTGGGCAATATTTGTAATTTCCCGATTTCTAAAACTGATTCGCCAAAATAATTTCGTAATTTAGAAAAAATTCCTCTTCCCAATTTTAACAAATCATTTTTATTAAAATCATTTGGTTTATATCCTAAAGGAACTCTGGCTGCATATTTGTGTGTAATTTTGTAAACTGCATTATGGCTGCCTTCTTCAATAAACTTTGGCGGGATAAGTATTGTATCTAAAGCATTAGATATCTCTTTTACAAAAACATCTTGTTCTGTTTTTGATAAATTCTTTTTTAATAATGCTTTATCTATGCTACACTGAAGCCTTCTTGAACTACCTTGAAAATTTTGATTATAGTTATATGCGGGGAAATTTATATTCATATGATGTTAAAATCTGCTAAAAAAATTTTTTGCTATTGGATTATTACATTAATTAAAAGTCCTGAGAGAATACTTACAGTAATAAGAATAAATATGATTTTAAAGGTATCAATAAGGTTGTTATTTTTAAGTAAAACTAACAAACCTAAACCGGCATTTGAAAGTAATCCGCTTATTGCAGCCCCAAAAGATATAGAACCTTTTATTAACATCATTGTAATTCCAATAGAAATTGCACAATTAGGAATTAAACCGACTATTGATGCTAATATTGGTTGGATTAAAATATTTCCTTTTATTATATTGATTAATTCTATATTGGTAAAAATGTAATTTAGAAAAAGTGAAATTATTAAAATAAATAGGAATACGTTTATAGTATGGTAAATCGGATGGATTAAAAGTTCTATTTTTTTACCTTTAACTATATCATGTTTACAACAACCTTCTTCAATTTCCGGAAGTGTGTTTGTTTGGATTATGTTAGATGGTAGAAAAATTTCTAAAGTGTAGCCGATAATTAAAGCTATAATTACTTTGGTTAATAAAATTGGTAAAACCAAATTAATTTTATCAGGTGTTGCAAGAAGAATTGGAATAGCTTCATCAGATGTAGCAAGAAATATTGCAACTAAACAGCCTCGTGTAATAATCTTTTTAGAATATAAACCTGCAGCAATCACTGAAAATCCGCATTGAGGGAATATTGCAGCGAGAGTCCCTGCTAAAACACTTGCTTTTCCTGTTTTTTTTATGAAATTATTAATTTTATCGGTATAGTAAAATTCAATTATTTCAATTAACAAAAAAACGATAAACAAGAAGGGAATAATTTTAATACTATCTATAATTGCATCTATAGCCCAGTCCGAAAAAGAAAATTTTAGTAATAAATTCTCTAAAATAGATAACATTATAACATTCTCCTCTTATTGATGATTGATTTTTTTCTTAAAAAAGATTAACATAAGATAATTAAACAACTAAGATTTTCTGTAGTCAATTTGAGTAGGAGCGAATTAATGAGAAATATAAAAATTAATGAAGAAAAATGTATTCATTGTGGTCTTTGTATAACTGATTGTGTATCATCTTGTATAGGTTTTGATAAGAATAATGTCCCTGAGATGAAAGAAGAAAATCGTTGTATTGCTTGTGGACATTGTATGGCCATTTGTCCAACAGGAGCTTTATCTTTTAATGATAAAAATCCTGATGAATTAGAAAAAGTAAATTATGATGATATATTAGGTTTAATAAAATCAAGAAGAAGTGTAAGACAATATAAGGAAGAAGAAATTCCCACTGAAACATTACAAAAATTAAAAGAAATGCTTCCATATATTCCAACAGGTTGTAATTCTCATGCTTTGCATTTCTCAATTGTAGAAAAAAAATCAGTGATGGATGTTATAAGAAAAAAAGTAACTGATTTATTATTAAAAACAATGTCTTATAAAGCGTTATCTCCATTAATGAACAAATTTTCAAGATATAAAGATTCGTTTTTAAATGGCGAAGACGTAATTTTTAGGGAAGCACCTCATATGATAGTAGTTTCATCTCCTATTACAGCTCCTTGTGCAAATATTGATCCTATTATTGCATTAAGTTATGTAGAATTATATGCTCAACATTTAGGTTTAGGAACTTGTTGGTGTGGATTTGCAGAGATTTGTATAAAAATGTTTCCTGAACTTTGTGAAATTTTGGAAATTCCGTCAGGATATAAACCTGTATATGTAATGCTTTTAGGGGTGTCAAAAGTTAAATATCAAAGAGTTATTGCACCTGAAGCGTATAAAATTTCAGAAATCAAAGAAATTAAAGAAAAGGATTCTTGTATTTTCTGTAAGATTAAGAGGTTTGTTACTAATTTTATCAGATAAATTTTTAGCACATAACTAACCATAATAGTTTTCTGGTTTGTTTTCCCAGATATATTGCCAGAAAACTAAAAAATATGTCATAAAGTATTTGAATACCGCTTTGAGAAAAAATCCAGCTCATAACTAAATCCATTGGTGCGTGTCTTAGGGTTGAAATGAAGAGCATGTATAATACTCCGAGTAAATGGATTATTATTACTCCAAGCATGGAGGTAAAGAATATGCGTTTAAAATCGGGTTTTGTTTTCAAAATAGTTCCTGCAAAAAATACGGCAGGAATGAATGCTAAAATATATCCGAAACCATATTCAAAAAGATAACTTATTCCGCCTCCGAGAGCAAAAATTGGGAAAAAGAATCCTAAAATAATGTACGAAATTATAGCTAGAATCCCAAATTTTCTCCCCATTAATGCTACTATAAAAAATATTACAGGGATTTGCGGAATATATTTGTAACTCTTTATAAAGTGATGAAATAATTCATAGTCACTGACTTCTTGAGATAAAAGATTCATAATATCTAAAGGTATATATGGATGTATAATTGTGACTTGAGTAAAAGTTGCAATAATTATAAGAAGAACGCAAAAGCCTGTTAAAACAAGAGTCCCCAATGTTATTCTTATTGGTTCTCCTTTGTACTTAAAGCTATTTAGTTGTTTTTCTACACGCTTACTCATTATTTTATTTCAATTAATTTTTTTAAATTTTCAATATTTTTTTGATAATGTTGTTTAAATTTATCGTAAAAAATATTTTCTGTCCACATAATTAATGCATCTTCGTTATTATCTTGATAATAATCTTTTCTTGTGCCTAAAGATTGAAAACCATATTTTTGATAAAGTTTAATAGCAGGCTCATTAGAAACCCTTACTTCTAATGTTAAGTATTTCACCCCGTCTTTGTAGCAATCTTCGATTATTTTATGAATGATAGCTTCTCCAATATGATTTCTTAAAAAATCTTTTTTTACAGCAATTGTTGTAATATGTCCTTCATCAATAATATGCCACGTTCCGGCATAACCAACCAACTCGCCGGAAGATGTTTTTGCTGCATAATATTTCGCCAAATTATTTGACATTTCATCATAAAAAGATGACTTAGCCCAATGATGTTTGCCATATGCTTCTTCCTCTATTTTTACAACATCTTCTATATCATCTTTAGTCATTTTTGTTATATAAATTTCTGACAATTTTGTATTTATGGACATATGCTTTCCCAATCTATATCATCTTCAACTTCTTCGCCCGGCTCAACTATATGTTCACCATCTTCCAGCATTAACATCAAGGATAAACGAAGTTGTTTTTTATAATTTTCTAATGCTTTTTCTCTTGTTTTAGCACAAAAAGCAAAACTTGGAATCTCTTTGATTTCTATATAATGATAAGGATTACCGTTAAAATCCAAATCAACTCCTTCAATCAAAGTCCAATCAAGGTTTAAATAATAATCTAAGTCCTTCTTAGTCATCCAAAGACCTTTCATTAAGCGGTTGCTTTAACATAATACCTTCCCCACCAATAACATCTGCTTGATGACCGTTTATATACAAATAAACAGGCTGTTTTGTATTAGCTTTTGCTGTTTTAATTAGTTGTTTAACTCTTGTATAGGTACTTTCAGTTCCGCCCCCACCTTCAAATGTTGAAGACAAATCTATCATAACACTTCCTTCTCCCTCTCTAATTGAAAGAATTTTTGTACCTTGAGGGATTTCTGATGATAGACCTTTTGATTTTTCCCATTTTGTAGGTGCTTTTATTAATTCTTTTATTGCATACTCAAAACAAGATTTTTCAACATTTATATCACATTCTCTGTTTACTGAACGTAAATTTCCCTTTGAATCTGCGACATAAATTTTCACTGTTTTTGTTTCAGATTTTTCATTTGATTCAATATCATTTGAATTGTTTTCTTCTATAATTTCAGGTAATTCTTCCAAATTATTAGAAAAAGATTTTGAAATCGGACTATTAATATGAAAACCTGCTTCTGCAAAAAATGAAAAATATACATAAGTTATTGTTATTAATACTAAAATAGATAAACCTAATTTTTGAGAAAAATTCATGGCTTACTCTCCTTCTACGAATATTTTACCATTAATTTTCACTTTGTTGTCAATAATTTTAACATTTTCAATTTTTGCATCACAATTTTTTGTTTCTAATAATTGCATAGTGAACTCTAGTGGATTAAGTAAATTTAACATATTACCAACTTTACTTAGAGAAATGTTACCATATGCACTATCAAGTTTTATATTAACAGCTTTAATTTTTCCATTTTTTACTTCAAATTCTGAAGATGTTACAAATACTTTATTTTTTGTAGATAAAGCTATAGGGAAATTATATTCTATTATAAAATACAATCTGTTATTAACTATTTTAGTACTTACGCCTTTTACTTGGAATAAAGGATAAGCAATATCATTAATTGTGTTTAAAACAGATTGATAGTTACTATGTTTCAAGGCTTTATTTATACTATCTTGGGATAATAAAATATCATAATCAAATTTCATATCAGATTTAAAAACTACAGGGTCTTTTGTATAATCAACATAATTATAATCACTTATTGATTTTAAATGAACATAAGGGATAATAATATCTTCGACTTCAACATCTTTACCTGTGATTTCTAAGTTTTTGAAAATCCCTTTTTTCATACTGCCTAAAGTATATCCGTCAAACTTAACTTTAAATTTGGCACCTGTTTCTTTTTTTAATTCAGATTTAATTCCGTGTTCTACAAAACTTTCTGCAAGCGGATTTAAGATAGAAAAATGTTTTGTATTTTTTAAATAATCTTCAGAAAATTTATCTTCTTTCGCTAGTACAGTTACATTAAATATCCCTAAAATTAATAATGTTAATAAAATCTTTTTCATAATTTTAACCTCAAAAATTAAATCAATTTGCTTCTTTCACACCTTTATAGAATTCATTTGTGATAAGCTGTGAATACTTATCTTTTTCGCTAATGGAAAGAGCTAATTTTTCTTTTCCGTCAGAAGTTGTAACGCTTGATATAACTCCTGCAATTTCACCAAACGGCATTTTAGTAATTTTTGCTTCAAATTTAGCATATGGAACTTGTTTATTGTAAACATTCATTGTTCCTCGATTGGTCACTTTTACATCTTGTATGGTAATTGCTTGATACTTAAATTTTTCAGCTAAATCTTCTAATTTAGTATCAATTTTATCACTTTTAATATCTGCTTGAGTAAGTAAAGGTTTTTTACCGGAATCAATTATAACCATCTTTTGTCCGGAAGCTTTATGTTCTGCAATAATAGCTTTGTATCCGAATAAATTTACAGCATTATCAATAGCAAATTCTTCATTTAAGTTTGAAAAATTACCAATTTTTTTTGCACTTTCCATCGCGTGTTCTTGAATAAAATTTCCAATATTGATTTTTAAAGCTTCTACATATTTTTGTCCGCCGATTGCGTTAAAACCAATAATTGCAAGGACGATAAGACAAGCATTAAAAATTATTTTTATTAATCTAAACATTACTTGCACCTCTAATAAATATTATGTACAATTATAACTATGACAAAACCTGAAATCAATCTAGTTAATACGAGGGATGTTGAAATTAGTGATGCAACCCCTGCTATGCAAAAATATCTTGAGATGAAACGTGAAAATCCGGATTGTTTGCTTTTGTATCGCATGGGTGATTTTTATGAAACTTTTTTTGAAGATGCCGTTACTTTATCGAGAGAATTAGAACTAACTTTAACGGGTAGAGATTGTGGAAGTTTAGGAAGGATTCCGCTTGCTGGGATTCCGGCTAAGGCAGTTGACGGGTATTTAGAAAAGCTTGTTGCTAAAGATATTAAAGTTGCTATTTGTGAACAGCTTGAAGATCCTAAATTAGCTAAAGGGATTGTAAAACGCGGGGTTGTTAGAATTATTACTGCAGGTACTTTGATTGAAAGTAATCTTTTAAATCAAAACAGTAATAATTATATGTGTGCATTATTTGAAATATCAAAACCTAAAAATAAAGAAGATAAAAACTGGGGTTTTGCATATACTGATATTTCTACAGGAGAATTTAAAGCTACACAACTTAGCTATGAGATGGTTTTAACAGAACTTGCTCGTCTTCAACCTTCTGAAATTATAGCTCCTGCAAAAAAAATGAAATTACAACCGTTTCAGATAGTTCCTGAAGAAACTGTTAATCTGCCTGATGAAATTATTGCTAATTATAATTGTTCAAAAGTTCCTGAGAGGGTTTTTGAAGAGAATTTTGCTCAAAATAATTTAAAACAAGTGTTTAAAGTTCAAGATTTAGAAGTTTTAGGTTATAAATCTTGTCCTTATGGCTTAAGAGCTGCAGCCGGATTGTTAGCTTATATTTGGGAAAATTTAAAAGAAGGTTTTCCTAAATTTGAGAAAATAGAAATATATGAACTAAGTGAATATTTATCAATTGATGCCAGTACAAGAAAAAATCTTGAACTTACGGAAACATTAAGAGAAAAAAATAAATATGGATCTCTTTTGTGGGCTATTGATAAAACAAATACAAATATGGGTGCAAGACTTCTTAAATCTTGGATTTGTCAGCCTTTAAAGGATTTAGGCAGGATTTTAAAACGACAAGAGGTTGTTAAAAAACTTGTTGAAAATTCTTCTGTAAGATATGAAATAGAGAGAAAATTAAAAAATATTTATGATATCCAAAGACTTTCTACAAGATTGAGTAATAATTCTGCAAATCCTAGAGATTTTTTGAGTTTAAAAGTTTCTTTATATGAACTTCCTGAACTTGTAGAATTAGTAAAATCTATCGGGCTTAATGTTTTTGAAAAAATAGAAAATAGTATAGAATCTTTGCAAGAATATACGCAGGTTATAGAACAGACTATAAAAGAAGATGCTCCGATAACTTTGAAAGAAGGCGGATTGATAAAAAGTGAAGTTAATTCTGATTTGGATTATCTTCGAGATTTGATGTACAACGGAGAAAATTGGCTTAAAGAATTTGAGCAAAGAGAAAAAGACAGAACAGGAATTAATATCTTAAAGGTTGGATATAATAGAGTTTTTGGGTATTTTATAGAAGTTACAAATTCAAATTTAAGTAAAGTTCCGTCTGATTATATTAGAAAACAAACTTTAACAGGTGGTGAAAGATTTATTACGGATGAGCTTAAAAAGCATGAAGATGAAGTTTTAACGGCTCAGGTTAAAGCGTATGAATTAGAGTATAAACTCTTTTCAAATTTTAGAGATTATTCAAAAGAATTTGTATCCATTATTCGTGATACAGCAGAATGTGTTGCAGAATTGGATGTATTTACATCTCTTGCAATAATTGCGGTAGAACAAAATTATATTTGTCCGATAATTAATGAAACGGGAAATTTTGAGATAAAAAATGGCAGACATCCTGTTTTAGAACAAATTTTACCGTTAGGAACTTATGTTGCTAATGATATAGATTTATCAAGTACTGATAAAACTAAAACACAATTTATGATTTTAACAGGTCCGAATATGGCAGGAAAATCAACTTATATGCGACAAAATGCCTTAATAACAATACTTGCCCAAATAGGTTCTTTTATTCCTGCCGATTATGCTGAAATCGGTATTGTTGATAAGATTTTTACAAGAGTCGGAGCAAGTGATGATTTGACCTTAGGAAAATCTACTTTTATGGTAGAGATGAGTGAAACAGCTTATATTCTAAATAGTGCAACGTCTAAAAGTCTTATTTTAATTGATGAAATAGGGCGTGGAACAAGTACTTATGATGGTGTTGCAATTGCTTGGTCTGTTGCGGAATATATTGCATCTAAAATTAATGCAAGATGCATTTTTGCAACACATTATCACGAATTAAATGTTATGAGTAATACTTTCCCTCAAATTAAAAACTATAGAATTACAGTTAATGAAGAAAATGGGGAAATTGAGTTTTTAAGAAAAATAGTTCCCGGAGGTGCTAGTAAAAGTTATGGTATTCAAGTAGCTAAAATGGCCGGCTTACCCTCTTCTGTAATTACTCGTTCGCAAGAGCTTATGAATAAAATGCAAAAAGATTTTTCTAAGAATTTGGCTGCTAATAAAAAGAAAGTTGTTGAAGCAGAAGTAGAAGCTCCTCAACTTAATTTGTTTTAAAATTTAGTTCTGCTTTTTGCTATTAGAGTTTGCGGAAAAATCGACATTTTTCTCGCAAACTTCTGGGAACGATTTCGCATCAGGTTGTGTGCTATCCCACACACGACCTGATGCTCACACACTTAAGGTCGGATTTGAAAAATCTCAAAAATTTGCGAGAATGAGCTTTTGTACTTTGTACAACGCTCCCGCTCTCGCCAGTCAATTTTTGGATTTTTTTGCATTCTCATTAAGAAATTCTATTAAATCATAAACTTTGTATTGAGCAAAAGAATATAATATTAAAGCTGCTTCACAGCCAAGACAAGATGTTAGTACAATTTTTGTATTAGATGATTTTATATTTTGTTTTTTTTGTTTAAATAATTGATTGAAAATTTTATATTGACTAAATTTTGTAATTCCATTTAATCCGCAGCACTTATTAAAATCTTTCATTTCTATATATTCTAAATTTTTTGTATTATTTAAAATCCAAGAAATATCATTGTAATTATCTATATTGCAAGGTTTATGAAAAGTTACTTTTTTCTCATCTTTTAATTCAAATTTTAAATTGTTTTCTTTTATATATTGATAAATATTTTTAACCTCATAACCTTTAGGAAGATAACTTTTAATAGTTTTTTCACAACTTGCACAAGTAGTTACTATTTCATAGCTTTTATATTTAGATAATTTGTTTATAAAATCTTGTCTATATTTTTCAAAATTATTTTTATCTCCTCTTACGTAAAAAGGAATTCCACAACAATTAAAGTTAGGAGTTATAACCTCAATATTACAAGCATTTAATATTTCAACAACTGCTTTATTACCTTTTAATTTGCTTCCGCAGCCGCCAAAATATATAACTTTTTTATCAAAAGTTTTTGTTTTGACTTTTTTACTAAATAAATTTAGAAATTTTATTCCAAATTCAAAAATAAAATATTTTTGGAAAAATGAAATAAGTTTTTCCAAAAAACTTGTTTTAAAATATTCTGCTTTAGCAGAAGCAATTACATCAACAATATCGATACCACTCGGACAAAATTTAGAACAAGCACCGCATTTTAAACACAAATCCAAGTACTTGTTTATTTTTTTTGTCATTTTTAGATCACCTTTAATAATCCCATTTAGCATAATAAATTGTCCTCTTGAAACAGAACAATCATTACCTGTTATTTGGTATATAGGACATTCAGCTTGACATAATCCGCATTTTGAACAAGAATGAATGACTTCTTTATATTCAGCTAATTCTTTCATATTTATATATTAAAGCAAATAATTTTTGTAGTAAAATAGTTGCAGGAGTAAATGAATATTAAAATTGGGAGTAATTCAATATGACAGAAGTGATTAAACAATCACAAATCGAAAAAGATAGAGAATCTGCAAAAAGAACCATAGCTTCTGAAATAGAAGCAATAAAAGAATTAGAAAAATCTTTAGGTGCAGAAAATTTAACTAAAGCCCTTGATTATATGCAAAATTCAAAAGGCAGAATAATTATTACAGGCATGGGTAAATCCGGTCATATTGGAAAGAAAATTGCAGCTTCTTTAGCTTCAACAGGTACTCCTTCATTTTTTGTTCATCCTGCAGAAGCAAGTCATGGTGATTTAGGAATGATTACAGAGGATGATGTAGTCATTGCAATATCAAATAGCGGAGAATCTCGTGAGCTTTTAGATATTTTAAATTATTGTAAAAGATTTGGTATAATACTTATTTCAATTACTAAAAATCCTCAAAGTTCATTAGGGAAAGCTGGTGATGTGGTTTTAGAATTACCAAATAATGGGGAAGCGTGTCCTTTAGGTTTAGCTCCTACAAATTCAACGACTGCAACACTTGTTTTAGGTGATATTTTAACTATAGGAATGCTGGAAAGAAAAGGTTTCTCTAAAGAAGATTTTAATGACAGACATCCTGGTGGAAAATTGGGTTCTATTTTGAAACGAGTATCAGATTTAATGCATGTCGGAGAAGAAATGCCAATTTTAGAAGAAAATGCCAATATGCAAGCAGTACTTTTAGAAATGACTTCTAAACGATTGGGATGTGTCGGTTTTATTAATCAAAGTGGAGAATTAGTAGGAATGCTTACTGATGGTGATTTGAGAAGATGTCTTTCTGCAACTATTTTAGAGAAAAAAGCGTATGAAGTTATGACAAAAAATCCTAAGACGATTCTTCCTGATGCAATGACTGCTGAAGCTTTAAAAATTATGCACGATAAGAAAATTACAAATTTATTTGTTGTTGAAAATAATAATATTCCTGTAGGAGTTATTCATATTCATGATCTTTTAAATAATGGAGTTGCTTAATATGGATATATCTGCAGAAAAAAAATTCGCAGCAGTTTTATCAATAACTTCTAATACTTTTGTTTTTCTTTTTAAAATAATAGCAGGAGTTTTGTCAGGAAGTATAAGTATAATTTCAGAAGCAATACATTCTGTTTCAGATTTTTTAGCCTCTGTTTTAACTTTTTTTGCGGTTACTCGTTCAAGTGAACCTGCTGATAAAGAACATCCTTTCGGACACGGAAAATATGAAGATATGTCAGGGTTTATTGAAGGTGGTTTAATTATTCTAGCTGGGGTTTATATTATTTATGAGGCTTCTAAAAAACTTATTTATGGCTATGAATTAAAATCTGAACCTATTTTAGGTATTGCTGCTATGGCTTTTGCTGTTATTGCTAATTTTTTGGTTAGCCAATATTTGTTTTATGTAGCAAAGAAATCAGATTCGGTGTCCTTAAAGGCTGACGGAGAACATCTTAGGACTGATATTTATTCGTCTTTAGGGGTTTTGGTCGGGTTAATTTTGATAAAAGTAACAGGAATGACAATTCTTGATCCGATTATTGCTATAATTGTTGCACTTTTTATCTTTAAAGCAGGGTTTGAAATTTCAAAAGAAACTTTAAATAATCTTCTTGATAGTTCTTTACCTGATGATGAAATTGATGTTATTGAAAATATTTTGAAAAATAATCAAGTTATTAAAGGATATAAAAATATTAAAGCGAGAAAATCAGGGCAATATAAAAGAATTGAAATAACACTTTTGTTTAATGAAGATATGAAAATTAAATGCTGCCATAGCGTGTGCGATCAAATTGAAAATGAAATAAAATCAAAGTTGCCAAATTCTACAATAGTAATTCATGCAGAACCTGAAGTTACAAATCTTAATAATACTCTTGAAAAATGTTAAAAATGATTTAAACTCAAAATAGAGGGCTGTATAATAATGGATCCAATATCATCAATAGATACATCGATTTACTCCGGTATATACGAAAATAGAGCTGTTTCAACTCAAAAGCAAGTAAGTGATACTTCATTTGTCCCAAAAGAGAATGAGTATGATTATCGTGCTAAAGATGTTGATTTAAGTAATTATTATGCTACAGTCAGACCAGAAGATTTGGTTTCTACCGTCGGTAATAATGTTGTACAATCTGCAAACAGTTTAGATAACGCTATGGTAAATGCTTTAGCCAACGGTTATACCGTTAATGATGTTTGTAACATGAAATCAGCTCAAGCTGCTTATAAAGCTAATTGTGCTGTTTTTAAAAGCGTTTTGGAACTTACTGTGTAGATTCTAGAAAATCCAAGAATATACTTCATAATAAAAACGAAACATAAATATTATTATGAGTAGTAATATTATTAGAAGTATTCCTTGTGGTGATTTCCAATCAAAATAAACGTGATTTTGTTCAACGCGTTCTTTGTATGTATCAATATAATGAACTAAATAAAAGACGTTGAAAATTACCAGATAAAATTTATTGAAGTCTAAAGTAACTCCATAAGTTTTAATTGTGTATTTTTGAATTATTCTTAACACTCTGTACGTTAAAGCAATGTAAACTAAGCATTGAATTATTGTAGAAATAAACATTAAAGTAGGGTTATGATACATATAAATTATTAAAACAATAAAATTGATTCCTAATAATACAAATAACCAATTTAATTTAATAGTGTCTTTTTTATTTTCCGCAATACTATTGATAATTTTTCCGTTAATAAAAAACCAAATGGTAGAAAACAATCCAAGTGTTAATATTTCTAGAGTAAGAAAAGGACCTAATTCTTTGAATTTAATATTATTAGTATTAGGTTCTTTGAAAATTGCGTTGCAAAAAGGACATCTGACTATATCAGAATCTATTTGATTATTGCAAAACGGACAATTAATTCTCTCACTCATTTTGGACCTCATTTGAAACAATTATATCATATTACAAAATTTTTGCACAGTATTCAGCTATTGGACAATCTGGGCAGTTAGGTTTTATAGGTTTACAAACATTTTGTCCGTGAGTTACTAAAAGAGTGTTAATATCAATCCAATATTTTTTAGGAAGTTTTTCTCTTAATTTGAATTCTGTTTCTTCTGGATTCTTTGTTTTGATATATCCAAGTCGATTAAAAATTCTATGAACATGAACATCTACGCAAATTGCGGGTTTGTTAAAACCTAGAGATAAAACAAGATTTGCAGTTTTTCTGCCAACCCCTTTAAATTTTATTAAATCTTCTATTTCATCAGGAACTTTGCCATTCAATTCTTCATCAATAATTCTAGATAGTTCAATTATTTGTTTTGCTTTATTTTCATAAAACCCGACGGGATAGATTGCTTTCTTAAGCTCTTCTACATTTACCCCTTTCATCTCTTTTGGAGTTTTAGCTAATTTTAGCATTCTTAATGTCGCAGGATATGTAGTTTTATCATTTGTTCTGAGACTTAATATACAAGCGATTAATACAAGATAAGGATTTTTAAATGAATCCATTAATAATACAAAATCGCTTTTGGGCTGTTTTGCATTTTTTAATATTTCTACTACTAGTTTTATATCTGAATCTTTCATAATTTTGTTATTATTATATCAAAAATTTTTATATTAGCTAGTTGGGTAATAATTTTAATATATTTTCTGTTTTTATATTAAATTTTGTTAAAAATTTCGTTTATTTTTAGGTTTTTTTGTGATAACATTTTTTTGAGAGAATTGTAATACTGTTTGGAATTAAAAATAAAATGGATGCTATCAAGATTTCAGTAATAATGCCGGTATATAATCCGCCTCAAGAGTTTTTTAGAGATGCTGTTGAAAGTATTCTTAATCAATCATATAAAAATTTTGAATTACTTATTATAGATGATGGTTCGGATAAATATATTGAAGAAATAGTGAAATCTTATGATGATTCTCGAATAAAATATTATTATCAAGAAAATAGCGGAGTTTCAGTCGCAAGAAATAAAGGTTTAAAATTAGCTCAAGGTGATTATATTGCGATGGCTGATTCTGACGACATTTCTGATGAATTTAGGTTAGAAAAACAATTAGAATATTTAGAGGTTCATCAGGATATTTCTTTGGTAGGGTCTTGGATAAAAAGAATTCCTCAAAATTGTGTTATTAAGTTTCAAGAAAATATAGGAATTCTAGATTTATTGGCGGATTGTTGTGTTATGCAACCTACAATAATGTTCAAAAAGAATATTGTTGAAAAATATAATCTTTATTATGATGAAAAATTGGTTTGTGCGGAAGATTATGATTTGTATGCAAGGGCTATAAAATATATTAAAATGGCCAATATCCAAGAGTGTTTGGTTAATTATAGAGTTTATGAATCAAATACAAGTTCTACAAAACGTGAAGAACGAATTATATCAAGTTTTATTGTGCAAGATAAATTGTTAGACTTATTAAGTAGTGATGAATTTATAAAAAGAAAAATTCTTGATATTGCTTACAAGAAAAAAAATAAAATAAGTTCTTGGCTTGAGTGGTTGTTTTCAATTAAAAATCTTTATAAAGATTGGAAAAAATATAAACTTTTAACTGTTTTTGGTTTAGAATTTAACATTTTTTCAAAGTCTTATAATAGAATTAATTAAGTGAGGTTTGATTGATTGTATCAACAGATAATAACGTTATAAATAAGATTAAAAAATTTAGTGTAATAACAGTTTGTTATAATGCACCAAATTTGGAAAGAACTTGTCAGAGCATAGTTAATCAAACTTATCAAGATTTTGAGTGGATTGTGGTAGATGGTGGTTCTAATCAAGAAACATTAGATATTTTTGAAAAATATAAGTATAGGATTAATAAATTTGTTTCTGAGTCTGATAATGGTATTTATGATGCAATGAATAAAGGAATAAAATTATCCTCCGGAGAATATCTATTATTTATGAATGGGGGAGATAGTTTTTATGATTCAAATGTTTTGCAAGCATATGTTGATAATGGTTTAGATAAAGATATTATTTATTCAAATGTAGAACTTATGGGAGAAAGAAATAGAATTATTGAATATCCTGAAATTTTAGATACGAAGTTTTGGTTAACTAATTGTATTTGTCATCAATCAACGATAGTAAGAAAAGAATTGTTTGATAAATACGGATTATATAATGAAGAATATAAGATTGTTGCCGATTTTCAAAAATGGTTGGAATTTATAAAATTACAAAATTGTTCATACAAAAAAGTTGATTTTATAGGTGCAAAATATTCTTTGGATGGAATATCCAGTGATAAAAAAAGAAGAAAATTTATTAATGAAGAAAGAGAATTTGCGATAAAGAAATATTTTAAAGAAGAAGAAGTTAGGAATGTTGAAAGAATTCATTATTCATTGTTAGAGAGAATTTTTTCAATAAAAAATCATCCAAATATGGAAGATAAGATAATAACAATATTAGGAATTCATATAAAAGCAAAAAGAAAGAATAAGGATTGATATAAATGAAAAAGGCTTTAATTACGGGTATAACAGGTCAAGATGGAAGTTATTTAGCAGAATTATTATTAGAAAAAGGTTATGAAGTGCACGGTATGAAAAGGCGTGCGAGTTCTTATAACACTCAAAGAATTGATCATTTATATCAAGATATTCATGAAAATTCTAATTTTAGACTTCATTACGGGGATTTATCAGATTCTTCAAATTTGATAAGATTAGTGCACGATATAGAACCGGATGAAATTTATAATTTAGCAGCACAATCACATGTAAAAGTTTCTTGGGATTGTCCTGAATATACTGCTGATTGTGATGCATTAGGAACTTTAAGATTATTAGAAGCAATTAGAATGAATGGTTTTGAAAAGAAAACTAAGTTTTATCAAGCTTCAACTTCAGAATTATATGGTTTAATACAGGAGCCTATACAAAAAGAAACAACTCCATTTTATCCAAGATCTCCTTATGCTGTAGCAAAGTTGTATGCATATTGGATTTGTGTTAATTATAGAGAATCTTTTGATATGTTTGCTGCAAATGGAATATTGTTTAATCACGAATCTCCAAGACGTGGTGAAACTTTTGTAACTCGTAAAATTACAATGGCTGCTACAAAAATTAAAGTAGGTTTACAAGATAAATTGTATTTAGGTAATCTTGATGCAAAACGTGATTGGGGACATGCAAAAGATTATGTAGAAGGTATGTGGCGAATTCTTCAACAAGAAAAACCTCAAGATTATGTTCTAGCAACAGGGGTAACAACTTCAATAAGAGATTTTTGCTTGATGACATTCAAAGAATTAGGAATTGATTTGGAATTTGTTGGAGAAGGTGTAAATGAAAAAGGGATTGATAAAGCGAGTGGTAAAACATTAATAGAAGTAGATCCTAGATATTTTAGACCTGCAGAAGTAGATTTATTATTAGGTGATAGTACTAAAGCAAGAACAGAATTAGGCTGGTATCCTAAATATGATTTAAAAATGTTAGTAAAAGAAATGGTAGAAGAAGATTTAAAACTTGCAGAAAAAGAAAAATCACTAAGAGCTCAAGGTTTTGAAGTTTTAATTCCTCAAGAGGTGTAGAATGGAGAAAAATATAAAAATATATATAGCAGGACATAGAGGTCTTGTAGGTGGTGCTATAAAGAGAGAATTAGAAAGAAAAGGGTATAATAATCTTGTTTTTAAAACTCATAGTGAATTGGATTTAACGGATTCAAAAGTAGTTCAGGAGTTTTTTGAACAAGAAAAACCTGAGTGGGTAATTCAAGCGGCCGCAAAGGTTGGTGGAATTGTTGGTAATAATACTTATCCTGTTGAATTTATGCTTGAAAATTTAAAGATACAAAATAATATAATTGAAAATTCCTACAAAAATAATGTTAAAAAATTAATGTTTTTGGGTTCAAGTTGTATTTATCCTAAAAATACTCCACAGCCAATGAAGGAAGAGTATTTGTTATCAGATTATTTAGAAAAAACGAATGAAGGGTATGCTTTAGCAAAAATTTGCGGGATAAAATTATGTAGTTATTATAACAGAGAATATGGAACAAATTATATGTCAGTAATGCCTTGTAATTTGTATGGCATAGGTGATAATTATCATCCTCAAAATGCTCATGTTATACCAATGTTAATAAGAAGGTTTCATGAAGCAAAAGAACAAGGTTTACCGGAAGTAACAGTATGGGGAACAGGAACTCCAAGAAGAGAATTTTTGTTTGCTGATGATTTAGCAGAAGCGGTTGTATTTTTAATGGAAAATAAAGATGCAAAAGATATTGGAGAGTTTATAAATATAGGTTCTGGTAGGGATATGACGATTTCTGAAATTGCTCAATTGATTAAAGAAGTCGTCGGTTATGAAGGTAAATTGGTTTATGATAAAACAAAGCCCGATGGTACAATGTTAAAAATGATGGATGTATCAAGAATAAATTCTTTAGGCTGGAAGGCTAAAACTGAATTGAAAGAAGGTTTAAAAATAGCTTATAAAGATTTTTTGGAGTGTCATAGATAATGAAGAAAATGTTGTATATAGGGCACGCATTTCATAATAAAACAAAATCTTCACAATTTATAAAAGAGATTTTAGAAAAAGAATATGAATTGGAAGTATTTAATTTTGATCCTTATACGGATTCTTCTAGTATTTTTAAAGAGTTAGGTGGTAAAAAATACGACACCGTAATATTATGGCAAATAATGCCTTCAATAAACAAACTAAAAAAGTATATTGAATGGAAGCATATCGCTTTTTTCCCAATGTATGATGCAATGCATGATTTAAAAATGCCTATATGGGACGAATATAGAGAATGTAATATTATTAATTTTTCTAAGACATTGCATGATAAATGTAAAGAATATGGCTTATCTTCTTATTATATAAAATTTTTCCCAAAACCTTTAGAAATTAGTAATTATGGAGATATTAGTAAGATTTTTTTATGGCAAAGAGAAGTACATATTAGTCCTAAATTGGTAAAGAAAGTTATCGGACTTGAAAATATAAAACAACTCTATTGGCATAAAGTACCGGACCCATTGGTTACCGTTGAAGAGCCTCCTATAGACTTAATAGATAAAATAAAAATTACAGAGTGGTTTGATACAAAAGAAGAAATGAATGATTATATGCAAGAATGTGCAATATATTTTGCTCCTAGAAAATTGGAAGGTATTGGCATGAGTTTTTTAGAAGCAATGGCTTCAGGAAGATGTGTAATTGCACCTAATTATCCTACAATGAATGAATATATTAAGAATGGAGAAAATGGATATTTATATAATTATAAGAAGCCTAAAAAAATTAAAATAAATGATATAAGAAAAATTCAAAAAAATACTTATTCATTTATAGAAAAAGGATATCAAGAATTTGAGAAAAATAAATGGCAAATTCTTGATTGGATTGAATCTTCTCCTCAAAATAACAGTAATAAAGATTTGATGGATAGTAAAATATATCTTAAAAATCCAAGGAAAATTTCGATAACAATTTTGAAAATTATTTATACAAAAAAATATAAGATTTTTAAATTATTTAATTTTTTAACAATTAAAATGAGAAGGAAATAAAATGCAAAGATTATTGTTTTATGATAAATTTAATAAATTGGAAATTATGGAGAAAATTTTTAATGAATAAAAAAGATATAATAATAGTTATTCCTGTACATAAAGAAACTTTAAGTGATATAGAAAAAGCTTCTTTGACTCAGTGTTTAAAAATTTTAAATGAATATCCTATATGTATAATAGGACCTAAATCTTTGAATTTGTCCAAATATGAGATAGTTTTTAATAATTGTAATAAAGAATTTTTGTTTGAAAAATTTGCAGATTCAAATTTTTCTGATTATCAGTCATATAATTATTTTTGTTTATCACAAATATTTTATGAAAGATTTTCTCATTATAAATATATGTTAATTTATCAGTTGGATGCTTGGGTTTTTAGAGATGAATTACTTTATTGGTGTAATCAAAATTATGATTATTTAGGTGCACCTTGGGATTATGAAGAGTTACGAAGATATGGTTTAAAATTACAAGAAGGCGGAAATGGTGGTTTCTCTCTAAGAAAAATTTCTTCAATGATAGAGTTAACAAAAAATCATTTAGAGATATTGAGTGCATCATCTCATAAATCAATAAAAGATATTTATTATATAAAAGGTAAGAGAAGGTTGATTTCAAATATTTTAAACTTTCCAATTATTTTATTTTTTTATATTTTTCAATACTTTATTAAGTGGCAGGATGTTAAAAATGAAGATGTAATAATTGCAAAATACGCTAAAAAATTTTTGCCATCATTTAAATTTGCAAATCAAGTAGAATCTGCAAGATTTTCGATAGAAACATATCCGAGATATTTTTATGATTTAATTGGTTCAAATTTACCATTTGGTTGTCATGATTTTAAACGTCATGATTTTGAATTTTGGGAACAATTTATAGAAGTTAATGAGGAGGAAATATAATGTCAAAAAAAGTTTTAATAACAGGTATTGCAGGCCTTTTAGGTAGCCATTTTTCAAGATATTTGTTGTCAAAAGGATATGATGTAGTTGGAATAGATGATTTTTCAGGCGGGTATAAAGAAAATTTAGCTGAAGGTATTTACTGTGAAGATATAAATTTGGCAGACTTGGATGCAGTAGATAGTTTTTTTAAAGAACAAAAATTAGATTATGTGTATCATTTTGCTGCATATGCAGCAGAAGGATTATCTCCTTTTATTCGAAAATATAATTATGAGAATAATTTGATATCTTCAGCAAATTTAATTACTTCTTGTATAAATTATGATGTAAAGAAAATAATATTTACATCTTCTATGGCAGTTTACGGTAAAGAAAATATTCCTCCTTTTACAGAGGATTTAAGGCCTTGTCCTATAGATCCATATGGGGTTGCAAAGTATGCTGTGGAAATGGATTTGAAATTAGCAAATGAACAATTTGGTTTAGATTATACAATTATTAGACCTCATAATGTAGTGGGTATTTATCAAAATATATGGGATAGATATAGAAATGTTATAGGTATTTGGATTAGAAAAACGATTATAGGAGAGCCATTATCAATTTTTGGTGATGGTCTTCAAAAACGAGCTTTTTCAGATATGCATTATTATAATATTCCTTTTGAAAAAGTTATGACAGAATTTGGCGGAGAAATTTTTAATATTGGAGCTGATAAGGAACGTACATTACTAGAAACAGCTCATTTGGTACAAAAATGTGCTAAGAACTTTGGTTTTAATCCGGAAATAATTCATTTTGAGCCTCGTCATGAAGCAAAATATGCTTTTTCAGACCATACAAAAGCAAAAACATTGTTGGGATTTCGAGATAACACGGACTTAGAATTAACAATTAATAAAATGTTTGAATGGGCTCTGACACAGCCAATTAAAACAGTTAATAATATGAAATATGAAACATCTAAAAAAATATATTCGTTTTGGAAATAATAAATAAAATAATTGCATTAATAAATATGGAAGTATTTTGTTAGAATAATAAGATTAAAAATGTTTGGTTTATATTAATTAGTTAAGGATTAGTATTTATTATGCAAAAAGCTGTGTTATTAATAACATTTAATAGATTAGATTATTTGCAAGAAGTTTTCGAGGCTATAAAATTAGTCCAACCGCCAAGATTATATATAGCATCAGATGGTCCGAGAGAATCTGTAGAAGGTGAAAAGGAGATTGTTGAAAGGATTAGAAAATGGCTATTAGATAACGTTACTTGGGATTGTGAAGTTAAAACAAGGTTTTTGGATAAAAATTCAGGTGGTTGTGCTTATGGTGTGTCAGGAGCTGTCACTTGGTTTTTTGAAAATGAAGAAGATGGAATTATTTTAGAGGATGATTGTGTTCCAAATCAATCATTTTTTAAATATTGTGAAGAGCTTTTAGATAAGTATAAGGATGATAAAAGAGTTTGGCATATTGCAGGTTCAGCAGATAATTCTTACAAATCTTTTTCAAACGAATCTTATTATTTTTCTCCATTTATGCATTGTTGGGGTTGGGCTAGCTGGGCTAATAGATGGAAGCATTTTAAGTTGAATTTAAAAGATTATGATAAAAATGTAATATATAAAAATCTTTGTCCTGCATCACCTCCTGCTTATCAAGGGAAAAAAGCTATTTTTACAACTAAAACTTGTGTATTAGGTGCAATAAATATGCTTGATTTAGCTAAGAAGAATAATGCTAAAATTTTACAATCTTCAACAAGTGAAGTTTATGGCGAGCCTTTAGTTCATCCACAAGTTGAAGCTTATAGGGGTAATGTTAATCCTATCGGAATTAGAGCTTGTTATGATGAAGGTAAAAGGTGTGCAGAAAGTTTGTTTTTTGATTATTACCGTAATTATGGTGTAAAAATCAAGGTAATAAGAATTTTTAATACTTATGGTCCAAATATGGATCCAAATGACGGAAGAGTTGTTTCTAATTTTATATGCCAAGCCTTAAGAGGTGAAGATTTAACGATATATGGAGATGGTTCACAAACTCGGTCTTTTTGTTATATTGATGATTTAATTGATGTGATAATAAGAATGATGAATTCTGAAGATGGATTTGTAGGGCCTGTAAATACAGGGAATCCTGGGGAATTTACAATAAAAGAATTAGCAGAATTAGTTAAAGAAAAGATTAATCCAAATTTAAAAATTTCATACAAAATTTTGCCATTAGATGACCCTACACAAAGAAAACCTGACATATCTTTAGCAAAAGAAAAATTAGGTTGGGAACCTAAAATTAAACTAAATGAGGGGTTGGATAAAACAATTGAGTATTTTAAAACGAAAATAGGAGAGAAAGTGTAATGAAAGTCTGTGTTATAGGAACTGGTTATGTAGGTTTGGTTGCAGGAGCTTGTCTTGCAGAAATGGGAAATGATGTAATTTGTGTTGATAATAATCAAGAGAAATTAACTCAATTAAAAAGAGGTATAGTTCCTATTTATGAGCCGGGATTAGAAGATTTAATAAAATCAAATGTAAAGGAGAATAGATTAAATTTTTCTGATGATATAGATTATGCAGTAAAAAAATCTCAAATTTGTTTTATCGCAGTAGGAACTCCTCAAGGGGAAGATGGTTCTGCCGATTTACAATATGTTTATGCTGTTGCAGAATCTATTGCAAAATCTATGAATGAATATAAGGTAATTGTTGATAAATCTACTGTACCGGTAGGGACTGCAGAAAAAGTCGCAAATATTATTAAGGAGAATTCTATTTATCCTTTTGATGTTGTTTCTAATCCGGAATTTTTAAAGCAAGGAGCTGCGGTAGAAGATTTTTTACGTCCTGATAGAGTTATTATAGGTGCAGATAGCGAAAAAGCTAAACAAATTATGTTAGATTTATACGCATCTTTTGTTAGAAATCAAAATCCTATATTAACAATGGATACAAAGTCTGCCGAAATGGTAAAATATGCTTCAAATTCTTTTTTGGCGGTAAAAATTTCTTATGCTAATGAAATAGCAAATATTTGTGAAGCAGTTGGTGCTGATGTTAATAAAGTTCGTTTAGGCATGTGTGCAGATACAAGAATAGGAACAAAGTTTTTATATCCCGGAATAGGTTATGGCGGAAGTTGTTTCCCCAAAGATGTTAAAGCTTTAATAAAAACAGCAAATGATTTTGATGTAGAAGCAGATATAATAAAATCAGCAGATAAAGTTAATAAACGTCAGAGAGAAATTTTTCTTAAAAAAATTTATGAGAAATTTGGTAATGATTTAAAAGGAAAAACTTTTGCAATTTGGGGGTTGGCTTTTAAACCTAAAACAAATGATATGCGAGAAGCACCTTCAATAACTGTTATAAATGCTTTATTAGAAAAAGGTGCGAAAATCAAAGCCTTTGATCCGAAAGCTTTTGAAACAGCAAAATTATATTTTGGAGAAAAAATCATTTATGCAAAGACCGCATACGAAGCTTTAGAAAATGTAGATGCAATGATTTTATTAACAGAGTGGAATGAGTTTAGAAATCCTGATTTTGATAAAATGAAATCACTTATGAAATCTACAATAATATTTGACGGTAGAAATCAGTACGATTTTAAAACACTTCAAGCTAAAGGTTTCGAATATTATAATGTTGGTACTAAATTAGAAGAAATTTAGTCGATGAAATTTTAAATGCTTTAGTAATTTTGAATACAGAATAAATAAAAGCTCACATAATAAATATATAAGAATGTTTAAAAAGTGAAGCTATGAATATATTTTTATTTTGTTCATGAAAAACTAGGGAAATAATACAAAAAGGAGAGTGGTAATTACTAATCGTAAAGTTAATGTAATTTTCGCTGAACCATATGCTACTATTGAAAAATTGGTAAACTTAGCAAAAATAGGAATATCAGAGTTTGGATATGAAAATTTTAAGCAAAAAATAATTTCTTCCTGTGATAAAAATAGTGCAAATACTAAAAAAGAGCCCGAAGGCTCTGATTTAAATTGTTCTGTTTGTTTTAAATGGTGGAGGTTAGGAGATTGTCTTGACCTGTTCGCATTAAACGTGACTTCGGATTTTGCTTCAAGGAACTTCCGTTCTTTTTGCAAAAATCCTCCGCACTCTGCTCACAGGTCGCTCGAACTCTTAAAATGTGCTTTCGCACATTAGGAGTTCTCATCCGTACTTACCATCACAAAATAAAAAACCGAATAACAAACATCATTCGGTTTTTTATGGTGGAGGTTAGGAGATTGTCTTGACCTGTTCGCATTAAACGTGACTTCGGATTTTGCTTCAAGGAACTTCCGTTCTTTTTGCAAAAATCCTCCGCACTCTGCTCACAGGTCGCTCGAACTCTTAAAATGTGCTTTCGCACATTAGGAGTTCTCATCCGTACTTACCATCACAAAATAAAAAACCGAATAACAAACGTCATTCGGTTTTTTATGGTGGAGGTTAGGAGATTCGAACTCCTGACCCCCTGCGTGCAAAGCAGGTGCTCTACCAGCTGAGCTAAACCCCCATTGAGTTCTTGGTAACTGAGAAGTAGTGCCATTTCCTCATTTACCCCTCGGCTACATTTATTATCATACATGATGATTTTTTTTTGTAAAGTACTTTTTTTTTAACTATATGAAATTTTTTATATACATGTATAAATGATTCAACTTCTCATCATTATCCTTGATAAATTCCAATTTCTTTATTATATAACCATACATCTCCTCTTTATTCTCGATTCGTCTGAACTGGAATATCTCAAATGGCTCTACTCCCAATACCCTACACATCTTATCTAATGTAGTTAACGTCATAAATCCGTGACCTGATTCAATATAACTTAATGAATTTGTTGCGATATCCAATGCCTCCGCTAATCGCTCCTGACTATATCCCTTAATTTTTCGTAATTCTTTTATTCGTTGACCTATTTGTTTATTAAGATATTTCTGCATTTTTTTGATTATATCTTTTTATTACTTTCTTTGAAACAATGTTAAATCTTTAGTTATACATATTTAATATTGTTATGATTTTTCTTTGTTTTTAATAAATTGATGTTAGTTATATTTACTTCTGAGGGATTTATGGAAGAAAAATCTAAAACGCATTTTAAAATTAATTTTTTAGGCATAAAGTTAAGTATTTTAAAACCACAAATTTTTCTTATGAGAAAACGAATTGCTATGTATAAAAATCCACAATTTGTGCCTCAAGCTAAAGGTGATTTAAGATTAATGCAATTATTAGCATTTCAGATTTTAAAAGAATTTAATCAATTTGCAACTGAAAATAATCTTAATTATTGGCTTGATTTTGGAACTTTACTTGGTGCCGTTAGGCATAGAGGTTTCATTCCTTGGGATGATGATATTGATTTGGGGATGATGAGAGAGGATTATGACAGGTTATGTGAAATTTTGCCTAAATATAATGGAAATATTATTTTTACTCCGGCTTTTGGTTATCGGGAATGTTGTTTTGTGAGGATTATGTATAAAAATATTCCTGAAATTTTTGTTGATATTTTCCCGTATGATTATTTTTATAAAAAGTTGGATGATGTAGAAAAAATTATACAAAGTAATAAAATTAATGAAATTTTAGAAAAGTATAGTAAAGATATTCATGCTCCAAATGACTTTTATAAAATAAGAGAGAAAGCTACTTTTGTTAGAGAAAAATATTTATTAGAAAACAGGTCGATTGATAAATCTTGTAGACCTGATATTTTTATGGGAATTGATTTCCCTCATGCTTGGAAGAATAAATTTTATAGTTATGAGGATCTTTTCCCACTTTCAAAAATTGAGTTTGAGGGGGAAATTTTTCCTTGTCCTAATAAGTCAGAATTAGTTTTAAAAAGTATTTTCGGGGATTATATGAAGATGCCGAAGGATTTATCTCCTAAACATTTTGGGCTTACTAAATTTTCACAAGAGGAAAGACAAAGAATTTTAGATGTAATTGGAGAAGTTAATTTATGAAAAAAGTAATAACTTATGGAACTTTTGACGTTTTACATTATGGACATATTAATCTTTTAAAAAGGGCTAAAGCTTTGGGTGATTATTTAATAGTCGGATTATCTTCTGATGAGTTTAATGAGGTAAAAAATAAAAAATCTTATTATAATTATGAACAACGTAAGAAGATTTTAGAGTCGTTGAGGTTTGTGGATTTGGTTATACCAGAGGATAATTGGGAGCAAAAAATTAGCGATATAAAAGAATTTAGAGCTGATATTTTTGTTATGGGTGATGATTGGGAAGGCAAGTTTGATTTTCTCAAAGAGCATTGTGCGGTTGTTTATCTTTCCAGAACTCCAGATGTTTCTTCCACTAAAATAAAAGAATATTTATTAAGTTAATATAAATAGATATAAAATTTTTAAGTGTTTAATTAATGGCAAAAAGCGGAATTTTAATCCCGCTTTTTGCCATTAATTTATAAATTTTATTCATTAATAATTTTTAAAAGTCTTTCCCAAACTTCTTCAATAGAACCGTTGGCATCGATTTTATGAAGAACACCTTTTTGTTCATAAAATTCTATTAACGGAGCAGTTTCTCTAAAATATGTTTCAAAACGAGCTTTTGCTATTTCTTCGTTATCATCTGCTCTTGTTTTCAAAGTTTCACCGCATTTATCACAAATATTCTCAACTTTTGAAGGTTTGAATTTTTTGTTATAAATTTCACCACATTTAGGACAAGATTGACGATAAATAATTCTTTCAATAAGAATTTGAGTATCTATATCAAAATAAATAGCTTTAAAATTTGCTTCATTATTTTTATCAATATCTTTATTAATTTCGTCTAACATTTTAGCTTGTTCTAAGCTTCTTGGGTATCCGTCTAGAACATATCCGTTTTTGCAATCATCACTTGCTAATTTTTTAGCAATAATTTTCCCAACTAATTCAGCAGGAACAAGTTGCCCTTTATCAATAAAACCTTTAGCAATTTTACCTTCTTCAGATTCTTTAGCGATTTCAGCTCTCAAAAGTGAACCTGTATCAACGTGCGGTAAATTTAAATATTCTGACAAATGATTTGTTTGAGTCCCTTTTCCGCAAGCAGGAGGCCCTAAAAAAATTAATTCTTTTTTCATAATTTTCTCCTTCTTAACTAAATTATAAAACTAAAAAAGAAAATGTATAGTAAGTAAAGTAATCGTCTTAAAATTTTCCTAAAGTTGTAAATTAGTGATTGGTGAACAGAGTTTTTTATTAACTTCTTCTCAACTTTAAATTTAATACTCCCCTCCCCTTGAGGGAGGGGGTGGGGGTGGGGTAAATAAAATACAAGTCGGTTGGGTGGAACCCAACAAAAAACTTTTGGGAACAGTGCTAGCAAGTAGGGTGCAATTTTTTGCACCTTATTTATTAACATTATGCTTTGCTTTTTAATCGTTTATATTGTCATTCCGAATTTATTTTGGCATCTTACTTGTTAGCAAGTAGGTTGGGTAGAACCCAACAAAATAGTGGATAATTTTTATAACAAATTTTTTATTTAGGAGTTTTAGTTATTTATACAACACTATTTATTAAAGAATATAAGAATGAATAAAATAGGTCTTAATATATACAATAAAAACTTAGTTCCTAAAAAAATGCTTTTAGGCACAATGCTAGCTGGTTCTTTATTATGCGGGGGATTAGCTTCTTGCACCAATAAATCAGATACTTTTGAAACAAATAAAATTGAATACGTTCAAGGAAATAATAATCAAACTCTTGTGATATCTGATAATTTAGAGCTAAAAAATAGAGCTGAACAAAAAAGAGGTGCTATTTCAGGGTTTAAATTTATATCAAAAAATGATTCTCCACTTAAAAATCTAGGAAAACGAATCAGCGCAGGTCTGCTTGGAGGAGTAATAGGAGCTTTAATTGGGACAGTTAAGGGTGGAAAATCTGCTAAAGGCGGAGCTATTGGAGCTGCAGCAGGGGTACTATTCCCTGGAATAACTTTAACAGCTATTATTACAGGTATTGCATCATATACAGGAGCAATGGCTGGTACACTTTTTTCAGGTGGCAATGAGAAAATCGGTAAAATAACAGCCGCAGCATTTGGAATCCTAACCGCTCTAGCTTGCTTGTTATAAATTAAAATATTCGCCAAGGATTTGCAAAGTAGTTGTAAATCTCATTAAAGTTTTTTCCTGTTTGATGAGCTTCTTTTTCTAATAACTGATTAAAGTATTTTGCTCTATCCTCTTTACAATCTACATAGTTTTTAATATTTTCAATATATTTCAGACCCATTTCGTAGTCTTTTGAACCTTGTTCTAGGGGTTTAGTTTTTCCAAAAAGCTTGTTTATCGTATCATAATTTTCTAATTTAAAATTTTGAGGAAGTTTTTTCTCTTTTAATGTTTGAGAGATTACTTCTTTTAATTCTTCAAGACTACAACCAATTTCATTAGCTCTCACTTTTAATTCTTTCGGATTGTTCAAAATATCTTTTAAATTTTGATTTCTATTAGAAATAACAATTGCTTCAAATAATTTTTTAGGAGATGTTCTATAAGCGATTTCTTCTTGTTTAGCATGGTGTAATTCATGTATAAGATTTCTGATAAATTCTTTTTTGCAGAATTTATCTTTTAAATTTGGAGCTTTTATTTTCAATTCTCCAGTTTTAAGTGCCCACTCTGCTACTGCTTCATTAAATTTATTTTTTGTTTTTAAACGTGTAATATTAATATCTAAATTTTCAAAGCCATAATCTTTTTTTACTTGTTCTAGTGCTTTATTTATAAATTCTTCTTCATTATTAATGTTTATAATATTTTCATAATTTTTCACCATTTTTTGGGCTTCGTCTTTTGAAACATCACGTCTAAAGATTTCGGAGAAATTTTTTGCAACTTTTTCTATGCTAGGCTTATTAATCATTCTATGCCCAACAACACAGCCATAAACAGTCGCTGCAGTGCCTAAAATTCCAAGCCCAATTTTTGCCCCTGTAGACATTCCTGTCTTTTGCTTTTCTTGATTACTCGTTTCATTTATTTTATTCCCTGCTGAGATTTCAACAGTATCAGGCGGGGTTGTATAATTTACTGATGTTTGAGAATTAGTTACTCCAACTCCATCACCTCGAAAATTTGGAGTAAATCTATTACTTACCCCAAAATTATTTGATAAATATTGAGGATAATTGTAAAAATATGGATTGTAACCAATTCTTTCCGTCATAAAACAACCTTATTTTCTAACCTTATTTATATAAAGTATTTTTCTTTTCAAAAATTGCTTACAATTTTAATATTGTAAATTTTTATAAAATTAAACAATTTTTCTTTTTGTCATTCCGAATTTAGTTCGGAATCTTATCAACTTTGTGTGTGACGCCAAGTTTGTAAGATGCTGAAACGAGATTCTGTTGAAAAAGTCAAGTACTTTTTTAAATTTTCTTTGGGGAAAAATGTATATTAAT
>CALVAM010000018.1 GCA_944325545.1 Candidatus Gastranaerophilales bacterium
CCTACTATCTTGAATATTTCTCTTAAAACAAAATTTCTTAAAATCCTAATGAATGAAAATATATTGATTATTACAAAATCTAGCTGATTATTATTTAATTATTTCTTATTTGGTGCAAATAATTGCACCCTACTATCTTGAATATTTCTCTTAAAACAAAATTTCTTAAAATCCTAATGAATGAAAATATATTGATTATTACAAAGTCTAGCTGATTATTATTTAATTGTTTCAAATTTGGTGCAAAAAATTGCACCCTACTATCTATCTGCAATTAAAAAATTTTAGATTTATTGTTAGGTTTCACCCAACCTACAACTATTTACTATTACCTTTAAAGTGTAGGGTGCAATTATTTGCACCAATTTATTCATAATCTAATTGTTTTATATTATACTTATCGTCAAAATTACACCAATCTCTTTCATAAAACCCATCTTTTACATATTTATTAAAAGATGAAAATTTCCAATCTTTTGGAGCGATTTTGTAATGCTTCCAAGAATTGTAATGAATATAATCAATATGTTTAAATAAATCATCTTCATCTCTTATAATATGATCATAATATCGTCTTTGCCAAACCCCTTTTTCTCCTCGTTTTATTGCTGATAATGACAAATCATTACTAATGTATTCAGACGAAATATTAATTGAAAAATTAAACTTAATAGTTCTAATAATTTTAGGAATTTCTTCTATTTTATCAGTTAATAATATCAAATGACAATGATTTTTCAAAACCGAAATTGCAATAATATCAAATTCAAATTTATTTTTTGCATATTTAAAACTTTCTCTTAATATATCAATATTTTGTTCCAAAATATTTTTACGATCTAACGTTACAAAAGTAATAAAAACAGGATTATGTGAAGTTTTAAAATATCTTTTATAATTACTCATAGTTAAATTCTATCATATTTGGTGCAAAAAATTGCACCCTACTATCTTTATTAAAAAAATAATAGCAGAATTTTAATAAGTTGAGAAAGTAAGAAATATGTGTTAACATAGGTCTATGGAAAACATTGATTTAACATCATTTAAAAAAGCACTTGCAAGTTTGTTTGAAGTCATTAAAATTTATAACTGTGATAAAACTGATTTAATAACTCGTGATTCTATGATTCAAAGATTTGAGTATACTTATTCAATATCACTCAAAATGATTAAACGATATTTATCAAGCGGAGCATTTGTATTTGAAAATATCGATGGTATGACATTCAATGAGATGATACGTCATGCAAATAAAATGGGAATTTTACGTTCAAATCTTGAAAAATGGGATAATTTTAGACAAAAAAGAAATTTAACATCTCATACATATGATGAAAAAATAGCTCAAGATGTTGTTTCAATTATTGAAGATTTTGCTCTCGAGGCAAAATTCTTATTAGACAAGTTAAAAGAGAAACTCGGATGAAATTCGGTCTAGAAAAACGTCACTTGGATTTTATTTTACAAGTTTTGCAAAAAAATATTCCTCATGCAAAATTTTATATTTTTGGTTCTCGAGCTAAAGGAAACTATAAAGAATATTCTGATATTGATATTGCAGTCAAGTTAGGAAAAGAAACACTTTCTGCTAATGTTCTCGGCAAAATTTTGATGGAATTTTCTGATTCTACTCTCCCTTATGAAGTAGATGTTGTTGATTTAAATGCAATTGATGATAAGTTCAAAAATTTAATAAAAGATTCATTAATAGAACTTTAATACTAAATTATCAAATTCTATTATTCTTAGCAAAAAAATAGATTGGTAAATATTACCAATCTATTTTTTATTATTTATTATGCTTTCAAATTATATTCCACAAGCACAAACGCCGTCTTTGCAATGGTAATTCAAAGCTTCTTGAGCTTCTGCCATTCTAACTTTGATACGACCATCTACAGCAATGCCTTCACCTGTTTTTTCAGAAATCAATAATGGGTTAATATCTAACTCATCAATGAATTTGAAGTCATTAACTAATTGAGATAATCTTAATAGAGTTTCTTCAATTTGTTCCATTTGAGCAGGCTTAGTACCTCTTGCTCCTTCTAACAATTTGTATGCTTTTACTGATTTAATCATATCTTTAGCGTCAATATCAGTAAGTGGAGCGATTCTGAATGTTACGTCTTTCATAACTTCAATGAATACACCACCTAAGCCGAACATCATCATAGGGCCGTATTGAGGATCTGTTGCGATACCGCATACCATTTCTCTATTACCTTTTACCATTTCTTGAATGATTACACCTTCAAGTCCTTCAAGAAGTCCTTTTTCAGTAAGTTTTGCAATCAAGTCTTGGTATTCAGCTCTCAATTGTTCTGCTGATTGAATATTAACTCTTACACCGCCAACATCAGTTTTGTGTGAAGTTGTCTTAGAAGTCATTTTCATAACAACAGGATATCCGATAGAATCAGCAATTGTTACAGCTTCATCTTCTGATTTAGCAAATCCAGACTTACATACTCTAATACCATATGCATCTAATACGTCGATAGATTCTCTGGTTGTTAATTGATCTCTACCTTCATTAACTGATTTAGCAATGATTTCTTGAGCACGTTTATAGTCAACATCAAATGTAGGAATTTTACCTTCAGCTCTTTCCATCCATAATCTTTGTTGATTTAATCTGTTCAATCCATCAGCAGCTTCTTCTGCATACATAAAGAATGGCATATTTACATCCATATCAGATAGTTTTGCAAAGAATTCACTCTTAGTCATAAATACACCGATAACAGGTTTTTGAGGATTTTTAGCTTTAATTTCCATTAATGCTTTTGCAACATCAATATCTTTTAATCCTAAGAATGGAAGATAGATTGTAATAATCATATCAACGTTTTCATCAGCAATTACAGTTTCTAATGTTTGTTTGTAGTGCTCAATAGGAGCAGAAGCAATCATATCGATAGGGTTTTTAACTGATGCTGCAGATGGTAAGAAACTTCTTAATTTTTCTTTTGTCTCGTCAGTTATTTTAGCCATTTGCATACCGTGTTCACAAACAGCATCTGTAGCCATAATACCAGGACCACCTGAGTTTGTTATAATAGCTACTCTATCACCTTTTGGAATAGGGCAATTTGCAAATACTTTTGCAGTTGCAAATAAATCTTTTAAAGAATATTCTCTAATAACACCTGATTGGCTTAATAAAGCATTAGCAGCTTTATCAGCACCTGCTAAAGAACCTGTATGTGATGATGCTGCACTGGCACCAGCTGCTGAACGGCCTGCTTTTAAAGCTAAAATAGGTTTCTTTTTAGAAATTCTAGATGCTAATTTTCTAAAATTAGCTGGGTTTTGAATTGATTCCATATAAAGAAGAATTTGTTCTACATCAGAATCATTTTCCCAATATTCTAGAGCTGTTTCAGCATTAACATCTGCTTGGTTACCAATTGAAATAAATTGAGCAAATCCAAGGTTTAAATCTTTTAAAATATTTAAAATACCGCCGCCTAAAGCACCTGATTGAGAAACAAAACCAATATTTCCGCGTTCAGGTAATGATTCAGCGAAACATCCGTCCATTCTAATATCAGGGTGAGTATTTACAACACCTAAGCAGTTAGGACCAACGCATCTCATTCCATAAGCTCTTACTTTTTCAAGTAATTGTTTTTCTAATTCTGCACCTTCTTTACCTGTTTCTTTGAAACCTGCAGTGATTATACAAAGACCTTTAATACCTTTTTCATTACATTGGTCAATTGTTGATAATACAAATTTTGCATTAACAACGATTATTGCTAAATCAACTTCTCCTGGAACTTCTAAAATTGAAGTATAAGCTTGTAAACCTTCAATAATACCACCTTTTGGGTTTACAGGATAAATTTTTCCATTGAAATTGTATTCTTGTAATCTTTTCATAATGTCGGAACCAATAGTGTGTTCTTTGGTTGATGCACCAATAACAGCAACTGATTTCGGCTTCATAATTTTGTCTAAATTAGTCATTATAGCCTCTTCCTTTCTTTTATAAATCTTATAAAATTACATGAAAATTATAGTACAAACACATTTGTTAAGGGTAGTAAATATTTATTTTTGTTAAATAAATTATAAAAATTAACGTTTTTTATGATAAAATATTTAAAAATATCATAAAATATGAAAGGATTTATTAAACATGGAAAAATTAGCAGATATTGGTGTATTTGGTGGATCTGGTTTTTACAAATTCTTAGATAATATCAAAGAAGTAAAAGTAGAGACTCCTTATGGAATGCCATCAGATAGTTTATTTATAGGTGAAATTGGCTCTCATAAAGTAGCATTTATGCCTCGTCATGGCAGAAGTCATACTATATTACCTCACCTAATAAATTATCGAGCTAATGTATGGGCTATGAAAGAAGTTGGATGTAAGAGAGTAATTTCACCTTGTGCAGCAGGTAGTTTGCAAAAACATGTAGCACCTGGACATTTTGTAATCTGTGATCAATTTGTTGATTGGACAGACGGCAGAAAATCAACTTTCTTTGAAGGACCTATCGTAACTCACCCATCTCCTGCTGAAACTTATTGTCCTGAGTTAAGAAAAATTGCAATTGAGACTGCTAAAGATTTAGGTATAACAGTACACGAAACAGGAACAGTTGTTGTTATCAATGGGCCAAGATTCTCTACAAAAGCTGAATCAAAATTCTTTACAAATCAAGGATGGGAAGTAATTAATATGACAGCATTCCCTGAAGCATACCTTGTTAAAGAAATGGATATGTGTCCACTAAATATTTCTTTAATAACAGATTATGATGCAGGACTTGTTGGAGATGTACCTCCTGTTTCTCATCACGAAGTTATTCAAGTGTTTAATAATAACTTAGATAATTTGAAAAAATTATTATTCACTATGATAGAAAAAATACCTGCTGAAAATAATAATTGTGAATGTACTAACACAAGAAAAAATTCACAATTATAATAAAAGTTAAAATTTCACCCTCTCCTAATTAGGAGAGGGTATTTAAAGGGAGAGGTTATGATTGCAAGAACTGTAAATTCGCTATTTTATTTTTATTATTTACTTATCATTTTAAGAATATTCCTAAGCTGGATTCCCAATATTGATTGGTATCAACAACCTTTTAAAGGAATGCAAGCAATTACAGATCCTTTTTTAAATATTTTTAGAGGAATAATCCCTCCAATTGGAATGCTCGATATCTCTCCAATCGTAGCAATAATTTTACTACAATTATTACAAGGTATTATTGTAGGATTTCTTTCAGGACTAGGTTTATAATGGATTACGAAAAAATAAAAAAAGCAATTATTTTAACCCAAGAAAAAAAATTCACAGAAGCTGAAAAACTTTATATAGATTTATTGCAAGAATACCCCCAAAATGAAATTATTTTATCAGCCTTCGGACTTTTTTATGTAAGTATAAAACAATTTGATAAAGCCTGTGAAATTTTAAAAGAAGCCTGTAATATAAAAGAAACATTAGGAACATTATCAGCATTGGGTTTTGCAGAATTTGAACAAAATAATTTTGAACAAGCGGCTCTATACCTTGAAAAATCTCTTACATTTGGAGAAAATCCTGATATTTATAACAAATTAATCTTAAGTTTATTTGAAATAAAAAGCTACCAAAAAGCTATTGAATATTCTAATAAAATGTATGCACTATACCCAAAAGATAACCGTTCTATAGCCAATAAAGTAAAGGCATTAACCCAAAACGGAGAACTATTACAAGCAGAAAAAATTTGTGTGGAAGCTCTAAAAAAAGATTCTTCTGTTGCTTCACTATGGTTTCATTTAGGCTTTCTAAAAGAATTGATTTATTCTGACGATAATCAAGCAAAAGAATGCTATAAAATTGTTGCAGATTTAGGGAAACCAGAAGCTTTTTATAACATCGCAGTAATCTGTCAAAAACTTCAAGAATATTCTGAAGCAGAAAAATACTATAAAAAAATGTTAGAATATTTCCCCAATGATGATTCTACAATTACATCTTTAGGAATGTGCTATTTATCTCAAAAAAAATTCCAGAAAGGGTATGAATTATTTTTTAAACGTGATAAATCAAAGTTTTCCGATATGTCAAATAATTTCTGGATGCCAAATAAAGAATTAGATTCAGAAATTGTAATAATATGCGATCAAGGTTTTGGTGATCACATTCAATTTATTAGATATTTACCTTTTTTAAAAAATAAAAAAATAAATGTAGCTTGTTCAAAATCCTTAAAAAAACTCTTCAAAAACAATTATCCAAATGTTAATTTTATCGACTACACAGAAATAAATCCAAATACTCAAGCTTTATTTATAACAGATTTAGCATACATTTTAAGCATTGATTTTAACAATATACCATTTTCAGAAGGTTACCTAAAATCCGATACTTCTGAAATCATATCAGACAAAAAAAAGATAGGATTATGCTGGGAAGCTGGAAGTGCCGGCATTAGAACAATGATTAACCGTACAATCAATATCAAATGTTTTGAACCTATTCTAAATTTAAACAATATTCAAGTATATTCTTTTCAAGTTAATGATACCCTAGAAGGAAACAAAAAATATCCTCAAATGATTAATCTTGCAAAAGATTTTAAGGATTTTTCAGATACTGCAAAAGCAATAAAAGCAATGGATACAGTTATTACAGTTGACACTTCTGTTGCACATTTATCCGGAGCATTAGGAGTTAAAACCTTTTTACTATTACCTTATGCAACAGATTGGAGATGGTTTCAAGATACCAAAACAACACCTTGGTACAAAAGTGTTGAAATTTTTAAACAAACAGACCATATTTCCTGGGAAAAACCTATAAATGAAGTTATAAAAAAAATACAGTCCTAAACCCCAGAGCCTTTTATACCAATCCCCTTTAACTTTTGCTCAATTCTACGGTACCATTTTAACTTTTTCTGAAATAAAGTATCATAACCTTTAAAATTCGCCTGACTTATATCATAAAATTGTTTATCACAAAGTGCTTCTAAAGTTTTAGCAAGATAATCAGAAAATTCTTTTCTGTTAGGCTTATCATCATTAAGTTCTATCAAATCACCCATCTCAACCAAAACCTCTGGACGATTATCCCTTAAGAACATATAATTTACAGCAACTGGCATCAAAGCAACTTTCCCATACTTTTTAGCAGCTTTTTCTGCAATATAAGCAAGCCCTGTTTGAAATTCTATTGGTCTATAATTCGGAGGTTTAATAATCCCCTGCGGGAAAATATATAAAATATTATTTGTATCGCCTAAAACTTCCACAGAGTATTTCAAAGCCTCCATTGAAGCTTGAGGTGATTTTTTATTAACATTAAAAGCTCCGCCTCTTCGAAGCAAAGGAAATCTATTTAGTTCCTCAACCATCAGACGAATTTCTTTTTTAAAAATTCTATTACAAATATTATATCCTACAATACCATCCCACCAATTACTATGTGGTGCAAACAAAATTATTGGAGTTTCAGGAGATTTTTTATAAAAATTCTCTGCCCCCTTATAACGAAACGCATAAAAACGATTTTCTAACATTCCGTAAAAAAACCTATCTGCCACCCACAACCAAAAAGGAGATGTTTTTGCCGGACGAAACTTTTCATCTATATTTCTTAACTTCGTCGGCGGAACCTCTGAATATAAATCCTCTAAATTAATCATATGAATATCATACACATTTTTTGAGGGTTTGTGAACACTTTTTTAAATAAAATTTACAATAATAAAATAGAGGTCGCTGCTCATTTAAAAACAACAACCTCTATTTCAAAACTAATTCTCGTTATTTATAATTTATAATTTATTATTTATAATTTATACTATAACCTTCTTCCATAACTCTTGCCGTACAAGAGAATCCATTTCCTTTAGGAGATTTACCAACACATTCTGAAGAGTCTGACCATAAATTTATGTCTGACTTGTATTCATTTACAGCCTCACCGCCGTATGGATATAAATCACCTGTTTCTCCTATATAAAATCTATAAATATCCTTACCATAAATATTTGGTCCTTTATCCCCATTTACATCTAATATCAAATCTGCAACAGGATTACAAAATTCTTTATCACAATTAGGAGTATATGAAGCCGGATAAAAAATCAAATTATATGTAGCTGAATTTGGCATATAAAATCTTATATATTTATCCATCGTATCATCTGCCTCTATTTGCAATGTATTAATGGTTATATTTTCAGGAACACCACTTGTTATTTTTTCTATCTTAAAATATTTTCCAAACTGATCCTTAATCTGATCTTTTACATCTTCATCTGAATCAGCATTTACTTCTTCAGAAACCAAATCACTCCATAAAACAGTATCTCTTATATCATCAACATTTTCTTTTGCCTTCATTTGCTCAAAAGCTGATTTTAAAACTGAAACATTAGTTCTTAAACTCTGAGCCATAACATTCTTATCTATATCAGCCTTTAAATTTGGTAAAGTTACAGATGCAATTACTCCTATTACAGCCAGAGTAATCAAAACTTCTGCAAGAGTAAAACCGTTCTTTAAAATTTTCATACAACACCTCTTCTCATCTAACTAAATGGATTATATCAAATATTTTCAATAGTATCAACTCGATATTGTAAAGCCTGTGTTAAATGCGATATATCAATCTTTTCATCATTATTTAAATCTGCAATCGTTCTTGCCAACTTTAAGATTCTATTATACTTTCTACCTGACAATAAATATTTTTGAGATGCCAACTTCATAAAATCCAAAGACTCTTTATCCAATACACAATATTTCTTTATTTGACTTGGATTTAATTCTGAATTTGTATATATACTTTCATTTTTATACCTGTTTATTTGAACTTTTCTAGCATTAATAACTCTTTTTCTTATCTCACTTGAACTTTCAGCTTTTTCCTTAGAATTAACCAATTCATCAGATGTTAATCTTGGAACATTTACAAACAAATCAATTCTATCTAACAATGGTCCTGAAATCTTCGCTCTATATTTTTGTATTTGATATTCAGAACAAGAACATTGCTTTTCTCTATCTCCTAAAAATCCACAAGGACAAGGATTCATAGCACCAACCAATATAAATTGAGCAGGATATTTTACAGAATTCTTAGTTCTTGAAATCACAATTTCACCATCTTCTAAAGGCTGCCTCAAAACTTCTAATATTTGTCTTGGAAACTCCGGCATTTCATCTAAGAACAAAACACCTCTATGAGCAAGAGTAATTTCTCCCGGCTTTGGATTTGCACCTCCTCCTATTATCCCGTTTTGAGAAGCTGTATGATGTATAACTCTGAAAGGACGTCTTACTATTAATGGATTATCTTTTGTTACCATACCACATATACTATAAATTTTAGTTAATTCAATTGCTTCATCCATTTCTAATGGTGGTAATATAGACGCAAAGCATCTTGCCATTAAAGTTTTTCCTGACCCTGGAGAGCCTGACATCAATATATTATGTCCTCCAGCTGCTGCTATTTCCAATGCTTTCTTTGCTTTTTGTTGTCCTTTTACATCCTTAAAATCATACTCATATATTTCTTCTATATTTTCATCAAAAAATTTAGAAATATCAATCCGAGTTTCCTTTATTTGCTCTCCTGCAAAATGATTTACAATATCTCTTAAATGATTAACACCAAAAACTTGAATATTGCTAACCAAAGCAGCCTCTTCAGCATTATCCTTGGGAACAAAAACCTTGTTTACTCCAACTTCTTTCAAACCACTTACTAATGGCAATGTTCCGTTTATTTTTCTCAAAGAACCATCCAAAGACAGCTCTCCTAAATAAGCGATTTCTTCACTATCAGGAATTTCAAGGCCTTGTTCTTTCAAAATTCCTACCGCTATTGGTAAATCAAAATTTGTTCCCTCTTTTTTTATATCCGCAGGAGCTAAATTAATAACCACCTTCCCTGTCGGAAAAGAAAATCCTGAATTCTTTATCGCCGAACGAACCCGCTCGCGAGCCTCATTTATTGCACTATCCGGTAAACCAACAATACTTAAACTCGGAAGGGAATTTATTACATCTACTTCCACTTCTATTTTAAAAGAATTAATTCCGATAGCCGCTGATGTTAGTGTTTTTGTTACCATAAAACAATTATAATACAAAACTATACATCTGGTAACATCGAAGATATTTCAGCAACAATCCTTGCTAAATCCGGTCCGCCAAATATTGCCTCCAATATCAAACCAGCATTTATTATCGTAGTTTCCCTATATTCCATCGTATCGACGTCTATTATATTAAATTCAATATAATCATCCCCAACGTAAACAACTTTGCCGTACTCAGCACCAGTTGCCCATCTTAAAAATACATACTTTTGCTCAAATATTTTTAGTCTATTTATTAATCTCATATCTACGCCTTCATGTATATATTATTAGTCTTTTTTTTCTCAAAGTCAAACTTTTAAATATCTATAACTTTAAGTTAACTTCATTAAATAATTTTTTAAAATCATCTGTGCATCATCATTTAGAGAGATAAATTTATATATATACAAAACCTCGCCATAATGATTTTCAATCTCAGATTTTTCTCTCACAAATTTTGCTTCCGTTATCAATTTCCCTTCCGGAAAATTTATAATTAAATCATGTGGCAATTCTAATGTCAAAGTTCCTGAAAACCGTTTATAAATACTTGGAATATTTTGCTTTGAAAAAAACGAAACCCCTCCTGTCGATAAATCATATGAAACAGCTTCTATAATATATCCATCATTAAACTTTATACTTAAAGGTAATTCAACCATCTTTCTTGAACTACTTCTACATTGTATAAAATCCCATTTTAAAGGAAGAGTTACTGTATAAATAATATCCCTTAAAGATAAATTTGCATCCTTTATCAAAATAGAAGCTTTGTATATCCCATCCTCAGTATATACAACAAGCTCTGCCTGTGTTTTTTTCTTTGGTTTCTCGAAATTTGCTCCCATCGGTGCTGCAAAATAACATTCTTTGTTATCCATAAATCTTAATTTTACAGCTTCTTTCTTTTTTATATTATTTTTATCTAAATATATTAAATATATTTTAGTAACTGATGTATTACGTAAAATATTTTGTTGCATAGCTGAACTCTTTCTTATAAAAATACCAAACTACTTATTTATAATAACAGCCTCGTTCTATAAATTCAAGTTCTAAACAACAAGCCAATCATATAAATCTCTAATTTCACCAAAATTAAAATCTTTTAAAACAAATTGTGTCGACAAATTTTGCCTAATTGGATTTATAAAAAATTCATTATCTTTATATACTTGAAAATAATTTTTACCTTCATTTACACAATATGGAACAACAACTTTCCCTTGACTGTTCAAATACGCCAATCCATGAACTCTACAAACTATTGGTCGATATTTATATACACTGCATTCTTTATTAATTAAAAAAGGACAAACTCCACCTTTCTTAATCATACTAAAATTATTTTGTAAAACTTTTTTAATAGAATTATCCAATTTAGAATAACCTAACATCAAATATTCTAATTCAATTTGTGAAAGCGGATAATCTCCTTTTTCACAACAAGCAGAACAACCTTTCTTGCAAAAAATATAATTTTCATATTCACTTTGATACAACTCTAATTGTTTATCAAATATATCTAAGAATTCAGAATATTGAATCAACGTCTACTCCAAAATCTTGCCCAAAAACTTTTTGATTCATGGCTTTCAAGTTGTTCTATCCTTTGAGAAAGTTCTCTATTATGTTCTAATAATTCTTTTACTTGTTTTGCTAAGATTTCATTATCCCTCTTGTACCCGCCTGCTTCTATTAATTGGGAAGAAAAATTTGAATTTTTAATATCATCACTAATTTTCTTAGCAACAGCTTCTGCTAACATCTGTAACGTTTGACTGGAAACATCCAATGTAAAACTCTTTCCTTGAGAAGTCGTTTCTGCAACACCTTCTTGCTTTGTAACAAGTTCTGTAGAAGACTTTTCAAGACTATTACTTTCATCAAGTAAATCACTTACCATTATTGGTTGAACACTATTTTCTTCACTTTTCTCTATCTTAGCTTCCATTCTGGACAATTTTGTAATTATCTGTTCATCACTATAACCTTGTGCCTTTAAAGAAATACCTTTCTTTATTTTTTCTAAAGCCAAATCATCATAAAATTCTAAACCATTTTCATCTTCATATATAGATTCAATCTTCCAATCTTCTAAAAACAAATCCAAGGAGTGTTGATCAATATAATAATTTTCTGCATTCAAACTTCTTAATATTGATTCTCTATTAAACATTTTTAAACCCCTTTCCCCGACAAAATATTCCCAAATTCAATATTATCTTCTTACCAATCTTGCCAAATCTCTTTCCTGTGATTTTTTAGTTAAGGCTTCTCTTTTATCATAAAGCTTTTTACCTTTAGCAAGACCTATTTCAAGTTTAGCAAAACCATTTGATAAAAACAATTCTAAAGGAATAATTGTTACACCATCTTTTTTTACTTTATCCAACATCTTTAAAATTTCTCTCTTTTGCAAAAGTAATTTTCTAACTCTATCAGGCTTATGATTAAACCTATTACCTTGCTCATAAGGAGATATATGCATACCATATAAGAAAACTTCATTTTCTTCAATTTTTGCAAAAGAATCTTTTAAATTAACCATTCCTTTTCTGATAGACTTTATCTCCGTCCCTGTTAAAACAATCCCAGCAACAAATTTATCAAAAATCAAAAAATCATGAAATGCTTTTCTATTAACTGATATACTTTTCTTATTCATACAAGCATTATAATGCAAATAAATGGGTTTGTATAGTAGAATTACTCTTCAGAATTAGAATCTGGCGAAGGCATTTCCTTTTTATAAGAACATGTTTTATTCGAACAAACCTCAAAAAGTCCATTTTTAGTATTCTTTTTCAAAAGCAATTCTCCACATTCAGGACAAACATTTCCAGTCGGTTCATCCCAAAGAGCATACGAACATTCCGGATATCTGTTACATCCATAAAAAACTTTTCCATACTTAGATTTTTTCTCAATAATAACGCCTTCACCACATTTAGGACACTTAACACCGGTAGAGCGAACATATTTTTTACGATGTCCACACTCCTTGCACTCTAAATACTTTCCGTAAGGGCCTACCTTCATAACCATTTCACCGGAGCATTTTTCACATTTTTCATCAACTGTTTGTACAGGTTTATCTTCTCCTTCTACACTATCCAATTCCATACTGTTATTCAAAGAAATAATAGTTTTACATTCAGGATAACCCGAGCAACCCAAAAATTGTGTTCCGAAACGACTCGTTTTAACAAGCATAACTCTTCCGCAATTAGGACATTTTTTATCACTTTCTATAACAACCTTTTGAGCAGTTTTCATTACTGAATTAACAACTTCCATAAACGGAGAATAAAACTCTTTTAAGACAACATTCCAAACAGCTTTCTTTTCAGCAATCAAATCAAGCTTCTCTTCCATGCCAGCAGTAAACTTATAATCCATAATGTCTGCAAACTGACTTACCAGCTGTTTACATACAGTTCTGCCCAAAAGCGTCGGAACCAAAGCCTTATCTTTCTTTTCTACATATTTTCTTGTCTGAATAACAGTAATAATAGTAGCATAAGTAGAAGGTCTACCAATTCCATGTTCTTCCAATGCCTTTACCAATGATGCTTCATTATATCTTGGAGGAGGTTGAGTAAAATGTTGTTTTGGTTGTATTTCCTTACACTTAACTTTATCCCCTTTTTCTAAATCCGGAATCTTTGCGTCAGCTTCTTTTTCATCCTCTTCAGCGTCATTATATAGTTTCAAAAAGCCATCAAACAAAATCTTACTTGTTCCAGCCTTCAAATTATAATCTCCTGCTTTTATATCAATAGTTTTATTAGCAATTTCAGCCGGAGCCATCTGAGATGACATAAACTTCTCCCAAATTAACTTATATAATTTATACTGATCTGTTGATAAATATTGTTTTATGCTTTCAGGAATTCTTTCCGGATATGAAGGTCTGATTGCTTCGTGTGCATCTTGTACATTTTGTTTTCCTTTAACATACACATTAGTAGTTGAAGGATAATATTTTTCGCCATAATTTTGAAGAATAAAATCTTTTGCCATCTGATGAGCATCATCTGATATTCTGACACTATCAGTTCTCATATAAGTAATTAAACCAACAGGAGTACCATCTATTTCTATACCTTCATATAACTTTTGTGCAACTTGCATGGTTTTTGAAACCCCAAATCCTAACTTGGAACTTGCGGCTCTTTGCAATGTTGATGTTATAAATGGTGCAGTAGGTTTTCTCTTAGTTTCCTTTTTAGTAACTTTATCAACTTCAAATTCTGTATCCGGATTAAGAAGAAACTCTTTTATCTTATTTGCCTCTTCTTCATTATTTATTTCGATTTTTTTATTCTTATATTTGTTAACTTCTGCTTCAAAAAGCTTTCCATCTTTATCCATAATCGTATGAATAGACCAATATTCTTTTGGAACAAAAGCTTCTATTTCTTCTTCTCTCTCACAAATCATTCTTAAAGCAACCGACTGAACTCTCCCTGCTGATAAACGATAATTTCCTAATTGCTTCCAAAGTACAGGAGATAATTTATAACCTACAAGCTTATCTAAAATTTGTCTTGTCTGTTGAGCTTTAACTTTATCCATATCAATTTGACGAGAATGTTCTACAGCATATTTTACAGCCTTTGGAGTAATCTCGTTAAACTCAATTCTAAAAACTTTATCATCAGGAACTTCCAATAATTCTCTAACGTGCCAAGCTATAGCCTCTCCTTCTCTATCAGGGTCGGATGCTAAATATATTTTATCAGAACGCTTTGCTAATTCGTTTAATTTTGTTACAACTTTCTTTTTTTCAGGGATAATAACATAAGTAGGCTTAAAACCATTATTAACGTCAAAACCTAAAACATTTTCAGGTAAATTTCTGACATGCCCAAAACTAGCTTCTATTTGATACCCATCTCCTAAAATCTTTTTTATAGTCTTTGATTTTGCGGGAGACTCAACTATTACTAAAGCTTTTTCCTTCTTTGTTTTAGGAGTTTTTTTCTCACTTACGGCTGCTGTCATGCTTTTTTATACCTATCACCCTCTACTTGTATAATTAACCCCTTTATTTCCATCATTGTTAAAAGAGTTAATAACTCTGATGTTTCAATTTTTAATACAGATTGAATTTCATCAAACCCCTTTGGTTCAATTTCTATTATATCAAAAACTATTTTTTCTATACTATTAAGTTCTTTTTTTTCTTCAGACTTATTTACAACTTCCCAACCTAAATAATTTAAAATATCCTCTCCTGAAGTTACGATACTAGCACCATCTTTAATTAATTTATAAATTCCTTCTGTATTAGAATTATTTATAGCACCCGGAATACACATAAGCTCACGTCCTTGCTCTAAAGTTAGATTAGCAGAAATTAAAGCACCACTTTTTAATGCAGCCTCACCAACTACCGTTCCATAACTCAATCCCGTAACAATTCTATTCCTTTCTGGAAAGCGAAATTTTAACGGCTCAAATGTTGGATAGTACTCAGTTACAATGGCACCACTGCCTGACTCGATTTGCTCATAAAGTGCTTTATTTGTACTTGGGTATGTAAAATCCAAACCACTTGCAATAACACCTATTGTTTTCAAATTATTATCAATGGCACTTTTATGAGAAACTGCATCAATTCCAGCCGCAAGACCTGATACAATACAAAGATCAGTGCCTGCTAATTCAGAAATAACTTTATTTACCCCTTCTTTTCCATTAAAACTGGCTTTTCTTGAACCTACAAAAGCAACTGTTTTTTCTAAATTACAAGAAAATAAATCACCTCTATAATACAAAGTCATTGGAGGATTAGAAATTTGAGAAAGCATATAAGGATAATTTTCATCCTCATAAGTTAAAATGTTTATTCCACGTTTCTGAACTTCTTCGAAAACCTTATCAGGATTAATAGACTTTTTCTTGTCTATAAAATTTTCAGCCTTTCTTACACTCAAACCTTCTATTTGCTTTAAATCTGAAAGTTTTGCATTAAAAGCAACTTCTATATCCTCAAAATATTCATAAAGAGATTTAATAAAAGTTGAACTTAATTGATCTATTGCAGAAAAAGCTACCCAATATTTTGTTTTCATCTTTTTGCTTTAATTCTTTCTATCAATTTAGAAATGCTGTCTTTTTCTTCTTGAGGAATATCAAAATTGATATAATCTTCAAAATATTCAATTGCATCTTCAAAATCTTCTCGTGCAAGAAATAAAATCCCAACTTTTTTATATGCAAGAGTAAATTTATCATTAACCGCAATTGCTTTTAAATAATTAGAAATCGCTTTATCTATTTCATTATTAGCTTCATAAGCTTGTGCTAAAGAATAATACAATAATTCATTATTCTCTTTGTACTCAATAACATTCTCAAAATTAGAAATAGCACTCTCGTAATCGCCAAGTTCAAAAAATACATGCCCTAAATCATAATAAGCATCATAATTTTCAGGCTCGCCATCTAAAACTCTTTCTAATTCTATAATCGCATCTTCCCATCTTTGGTCTTCTATATAAACTCTTGCTAGCAAATGTGCAATCGTCAAATTATCTTGTAATTCATAACTTCCTCGTTGCAAAGTGCCTAAAGCCGAAGGAATATCACCTGCTTTATAATACAAATCTGATAAATTTATATAAGCTTGAGCTAATTCAGGATCCAATTCAATGGCTTTTGTATAAAAATTTTCTGCTTGTTCAAAATTACCTATATAAGAATATGCTACCCCTAAATTATTATAAACATCAGCATTATCAGGCTCTGTTTCCAAAACCGAACTAAAAGCATCTATAGCTTCTTGATATTTTCTTTCTTTAAAAAGGCTCATTGCCTTATCTATTTTTTCTGACATTATAAATCCTCTTCATCCTTTGTATCAATATTATGAATAATAGTTCTCACATTTCCTTCTGCAACAAAATCCTTAGGATCCATTGTCATCTTTATCTTATCTGCAATAATATCTTTATCTTGTTGAACTATCTTTGAACGTCCTACAAAATACACTTCATTGGGCTTTCCGGTACTTGCATCAGGAAATACTGAAACTTTTGGACCTTGTGCATAATAATCATCATACCAAATCTTTACATGTCCGCTTCCTACGTAAGAATTCTGCTTCTTGTGATACTGTTGATAATCAGAATGAATAATTAATTTCTTACCATCATCTGAAATTGCAACAGTTTTTGTATTACCGGAAACACTCATTTCTTCTGTTATAGGATTATAAATAAAATGATGTCCTTCAGATTCATTTTGAGCTTGCTTAACTTTTGCATTCCCAATTAAATCAATACGTTGCAAACCGCCTTTTTGATCCGCTATTATAACAGCTTTGTCAGAAAATGTGTCAATGTCTTTATACTTTATTGTTACAGCACCAGTAGCGACCATTACACTACTTTTTGTATCATATTCTTGAGCATCGGCATTTATTACAACTATAGGCGTTTTACCTTCCGTTATAATTGACTGTGTCTCTCCTTCTGCTCTTACGACTTTATTTATTAACGAAACCTTTAAAATATTTGCTTTTACTTCTCTTTTTTTATTCTCATTTACTTCATAAGCATATGGTTTATCGTAAAAAGTTGCGGTATCTAATTTGTTATTTCTACGAATAGAAACATCTGCCTTCGGACTTTCTACTGTCAAATTATCCATTTTAACTTTTACTCCGCCATCAAGCTTAATCTTTCTCTCTTCATTAGAAAAAGTTTGAGTTTTAGATTCAATAATTAAATCCGAAGAAAAAACTGCTAAACTTGATAATATTAGTAACGCAAAAACAAGAATTTTTTTCATTATTTATCCTCATAAATTTTAGTTTTAGTATTTCCAACTATTTTAAACTTTTCATATCCAACACCAATATATCCTTTATCAGCAGTTGCAACCATTTCATTATTTTTCTTAATCAAAACATGACCTTCTGCAACAGTTTCTTTATCAGAACCTGACCAAGTTAATTTATCAGTATTTAATGATGTGTTATCTTTTAATACAATATAAGTATTATCATACAAAGTTATAACACCTGTTTTTTCATCATATGTACCCTTTGAAGATTGAAAACTCATTGCAACTTCATTTTTTTGATAAAAATTTCCTATAACATTATTCAAAGTAGCAATACTATTATCATTACTATAATTACCAGTCTCTCCATATATCTCAAAATATTTATTACCATCTTTAGTTTCAGTAATAATAATACCTACTGCATCAACCTTCTGTTCATCTTCTTTACCTTTTATCTGAGAACGGTTAAAATTTGCTGTAATAATCCCCGCGGAAATAAAAGCCCAAGACATAACAAACACAACTAAAAAAATTGCAATTACATATGAGCGTTTTTTCTTATCTATTTTATTAAATCTCTCATATATTTTTTTAAAAAATTCCATAAAAACATTTTACCATAGTAAAAAAGGTATATCAATTTAAGACTACATTATATAATCTTTTGTTTTCAATGCAAGTATCTTTTCTACTTCTTCCTTGTACTTTGTTGAACCAAATATAACTGCAAACAATGGATTCTCTTTATAATTAATTCTTCTAACTTCTAAGACATTCGAATAGTTATTCAAAAATCTTTCATATTCAAAACCTTTAATTTTAGTTCTATCCATACCGACAGGAACTTCCGCCATAGAGAAATAATAAACTTCTTTTCCTGAATTTGCTAAAATTCTATTCCAATCAGGTTTCTTTTGATTATAAAAACAATCATATACATTTATTCCCCAAGCGTACTTTGCAACATCAGTTGTACACCAGCCTGCAAATCTCATTGGATTAACTTCGATAGGAATAATTTCTCCGTCATCTTTAACTCTCAATTCAATATGCATTGGGAAATTTTTAATTTTCAAAGCGTCACCAATTTCTCTTAGCAACAAAGAAAATTTTGCCATATATTTTATCATAATACCCGCTGACATGAGATAAATCCTATCACTTACATCTTTCGAATTAAGAAAAGGATGTTGAAAAATATTTAATATAACAGGTTCCCCATCTCTATCATAATAAGCATCAACTGCAAACTCTTCTCCTTCTATAAGCTCTTCTATTATAAAAGAAGAAGAATCCACCACATTTTGCGGATACAAATTTTTCACAGACTTCATTTCTGAATCTAGCTGTGCAATTGATTCTCGCCACTCTTTATCATCTCTAATTGTATGAACTCCAAAGCTTAAAAAACCAACAGTAGGTTTTAACACAACAGGAAACTTAACTCCATCAGAAGATTTATTCTTCAAATCCTCAAATTTTACAGTTTCGTAATAGAAATTTGGATAAAGTTCTTTTAAAAGTTCCCTAAACTCATATTTATCTTTAAAAATCTTTATATACTTAGCTAAATTCGAATCGGGTAAATTATCTAAAACCCAAGATATAGAATTTTCAGAATTAGAATAAATCAAAGGATATTCTTGAGTTAAATAATAATTTTTTGCAACTTGAGAAGATATTACATCAAAAGCACCATCTTCTATTTCAGCATCTCTAACAGAATCATTATCTAAAACAGCCCAATCATTTTGAACTATTGTATCTAACAAAAATTCTGACACATATGGTTTTTCTAAAATTATCATAAAAGCCTTCCTTTTTCTCAATAATTATAATACAAAAAACGCCGAATAAATAAGTTCGGCGTTTTTAACTATGAAAATTTTACCTAATAAATAACTTTTTGATTATTTTCAAAAACCGAACCTGCACAAGTCCAACCAGAAGTAACAGTTTCCTCATTACACTTATCGGTAGTCCCGCTAGCCCAATTATAAGAATCATTTAGTTCATCACTATCTGACCAATTATTTCCGCCAACAGGTTTTAAAGTACCATCAGCATATAACGCAAAATAAAATGCATCTCGACCTAACTTGTTAGGCTTTGCCATTCCATTAATATCAATAAGTACAATACCGTTAAACCTGTTATAAGTTGGAATAGTATTATCTTCTGACACCTCCGTCGGAGAAATTCCAAACAAAAAACCGTCTTTAGAGATTCCGTAATTTTCTAAAGCAGCTGACGCAGCATCTGAATAAGATTCAGGAGCTCCGTTTGTTACATCTTCATTATTATAGCTTTTCAACATTTCAGAATATACCTTACCACCTTCAACTTCTTTATAATAAGATATTTTCATATAATTAGACAAATTATTAATATAATTGATAGCCTCCGTATCACTGTCACCAACAAAAGCATTTGCACTATTTAAAGTTTCTGCACCAACTTGCATCAACATATTTTGATTAGCAACTTCAAAAGCTGCAACCGCCTTTGCTAACTTTGGGCCTGTTTGTGCAGTCCCAGTATTTTGAATAAGAACCGGAGTTGTCAATGCTGAAACAACTCCAATTATACCTAATGTAATAAGAACTTCTGCCAAAGTAAAACCAAATTTTTTCATCTAAACAGCTCTCCTAATTTATTTCTCAAATATTATAACATGATTTTTTAATATTGTATAACAAAACGGAGCTTATATAAGCTCCGTTTTGAATTTTATCTTACATTCAATTTCTATTTACCAACTGCGAACGCTTTTACGACAGTAACAGAACCATCAACATTTTTTCTTACGCCTCTATCAATTTGATCATCGTCTAAATCAGCTGCATAAGCTACAGGTGTATAAACTTGTGACATATCTACAGAATGTCTTTCATAGCTTCTTAAAACTTTTGCATTTTCATTATCTTCTGGGTCAATTGCTGGTTCTTCCGGATCTACTGATTTTTCAGGACCTACCAAATATGTTGTATCATCTTGTCTATTTTCGCTTATATTATAACCATTTTCTCCATTTGTTAATTCGTATGTAATTTCTTCGTTTCCATTAATTGTTACTTCTTTTGCATCACGAATATTTGTATATTTTAAAGTATAATCTCTTGATGCAAAATCAACTTTTAATTTATCAGTTTCATTTCCAATTGTAATAGTATCAGCATGAACACCGTTTCCTGTAATTTCAATAAATTTATCAGGTGCGGTTAAATATAACTTATTAGCATTTGCACCTGTAACTTTTAAATCACCATTTGATGAAATATAAGCAAATGCTTCTGTTGCGACATTAGTTATTGTTCCACCTGCTATATTCATATTTGTATGGCTGCTTGGATTATTTAACAACTTATATGTTTCCATCGTACAAATTATTTGTTCATCAACGGTTGAATTTTCAGTTGTTTTTAGCCCGCCGATATAACCTTTAGCACTAAAATCATAGTTTTTAGCACTTATTAAAGCTTTACCATCTGTTATTATATTCAAATTTTCTGATTTCAACTTAATAGAATCAGCTGCTGTATCTATAGTTACTGCAATAGTTCCGTTATTTGTATAGGCATCAATAGCACCACCAACAGTAAGACTTCCATCTTGTAATTTTCCGGCATCTATATCATATCCGCCAATATGAATATTATTTTCTGAATTAATTACCAAATTTCCACCGACTGTATTATCTCCAATTACGTGTACAAAATGTTTATATCCTTGAGGATTTTCAGATTCTTTTGTTGTTTTTAATTCCATATTTTTACCAACTTGAACATTTCCAACTTCTAAAAATCCACCACCATTTTCCATTTTTAAATTTCCACCGACTTTGGTATTTCTTGCATACATTAAAACTCCGTTACCTTTAACTTTTGCATCCCCGGTAATTTCTAAAGCTTTACCATTTGACACATAATTAAGAGCAACACTATCATTTGATTTTATATCTAAATTACCATTAATTTTTCCACCATTTACTGTTTTTACAACACCTTTATCCGCAATAATATAAACATCACCGTCAATATTTACAGCTTCTAAACGAACTGCGTCTTTAACATTAATATTTCCGGTTGATAAATAATCTTGACCATTTTCTGTTATCAACTTTAATCCATTTTGAGTATTTATAGCAGACTGAACAATATTTGCAGATGGGGCAAGAATATTAAATTCTCCGCCAACACTAAAATCAGAATCTTGAATTGTTATTACACCAACGGGAACAGTTGTTGCAATCTTTGAAACATCCATTTTTCCATCAATAAAAGTTGCAGTCATTGGTTGAGTTGTTACCATAACATCACCGGCAGCAGTAAATTTCGCACCATCAAATAAAACACCATTAGGATTTGAAATAATCAATTTTCCAATCCCACTATTTGCATTAATTTGTCCATATATTGTAGACATTCCATTATTAACAGTATTTAAAATTGTCAAATTATTAGAACCACCAACTGCATTAAAATTTAAACTTTCGCCTTTATTAACATTCAAAGAATCCCAATTAACATGAGCATCACCATTAAAATTCAAATCTGCAGAAGCACTACCTTTATCTATATTAACTAAACCGCCTTGTACATTATTTATTACAGCACCACCTAAACCGTTACCTAAACCGGTATCTATTGCCGCCATTGAAAACTGCATACTTGCAAATACTGTTGTTAAAACTAAAGCTGAAATTTTCTTTGCAATCTTTTTCATAATACAATACTCCTCTTTTGTTCTTTTATATATAAAGTATTTTTCTAAAAAAAAATTGCCTTTTTGTTACAGTAGTTTACATATTTTATACTATTTGAATAAAAATCCTTTCAAACATTTTAATATTAAATTTTGTAAATTTTATTGTACTTTCTAGCAAAATTTTTTTTTATCTGGTTTACGATAAAAAGACTAACTATAAATATATCCCAACTATTATATAAGGAGTGTAATGTATGAACATCAATGCAAAAGAACTTTTGTTATTAAACAAAAAAATTCAATTTAAAGAAGGTAGTAATCCTTCTAACAATCAAGAATCTTCTAATTCAGTCAAACCGGAAGAACTAGAACCTAAAACAGGTTTAAATAAATTAATGTTCCAAGGTTTGAAAAATGTGGCAACAGATCCTCAACTATCTCAAAAATTAGGAATATTTAATAATATAAATACAGAAGAACAAAATCCAGAAACTACAAACAACTATGTTGCACCATATAAATCAAACATAGCTTTCCAAGGCTTAAACGGAAATAAAATCAAATCTATAGCACTTGGAGCTTTAATGGGATTGGCAACTTTAGGAGCAACCTCATCTTTAACATCTTGTAGTATAGAAAGTAAACAAAGTGCTGTAGTTGATATGGACGAAATCATGGCAATACTAAGTAAAATGACAGAAATTCTCAATCAAATGAAAGAAGATAATTCCGCTAATAATGAATTACTTACTCAAATGAATACATATATGCTTCAATTGATTGAAGAAGTAAAAAATGGAAATCTTTCTGCAGATGAATTCTATAATAAAATGTTTGAATATATGGTTGTTAATCAAACAAATCAAGAACTTATTATTAATCAATTAGTTCAAAACGGTAAAACACAAGAAGAAGCAAATCAATTAATTCAACAACTTATAAAAGATGTTAATAGCGGTATTGTTTCAGCAGAAGAAGCTTGGGATACAATTCAAAAATTATTAGGCGAAATCAAAGATGTCTTAGATGATATGAACGCTAAATTAACTACTATTATTAATGAATTCCAAGCATTTAGAACAGAATATACAAATGATAAAAAAGAAGAGTTTAAAAAGTTAGATCAATTAATCCAAGATAACCGTTTCCAAACAGCTATTTTAGAAGATATGAAAGAAGCTCAAAAAGGAATGGCTGAAAACTTAGAAGGATTAAAAGCTAACTCTGATACATTATTAACAATTGCTAAAGATGATACAAGACATAAAGAATTAATTGAAGCGATTAAAAATGTTCAAGCAGGCGGAGGAAATTCTACTGAAATCGATTATGATAAACTTGAAGCAATGTTTGAAGCAATGGGAATTAAAATATCTGATGCAATTAATATGTCTTCTAAAGAATTAGAACAAGCTATCAGAGATTTCCAAACTTCATACGTTAAAAACGAAGCTGAACAAACTGAACTAATGGCTTCTATTAATGAAAAATTAGAAAACATCTCTAATTTCCAAGGATTAAACAAAGATGAAATCATTAATGCAATAGATAAAGTTACTAGTGCAGTAAATAGTAACTCTGCTAACGTTGTTGATGAAATCAAAAACTTAGAAGCTCAAATCGAAAAACTTCAAGCAACAGTTGATGCAATGTTTAAAGCTTTTGGCGAATACACTAATATGGTTAATAAATACTTCTCAATGTTTGATGCAAAATTTGATTCTGTTTTAAATTCTTTAGATAAAATTGATACAGATATGGATAAAATAATTTCTAATCAAACTTTAGCTAATAAATATTTAGAAAACTTAAATAATAGCGTAGAAGACTTAAAAGTACAAATCAATGAAATTAAAGTAATAATTGAAGGTGACAAAGACGGTTCTACTTCTGGTGGCATTACTTTAGAACAATTAGAAAAATTACTAAAAGAACGTGATGAAGCTAATTTTGAAAAATACAAAGAACTTCTTGAAAACTTAAATATTAAAGTTGATATCAATACTACTAATATTGAAGATTTATTGAAACAAATCGATGAAAAAATGAATATTATGAATGAAAATAATAAGATTTTACAAGAAATCTTAGATTTATTAAAAGGTATCGATTGGTCACATCCTGATTACAGTGCTAAATTAGATGAAATCATTGAAATCTTAAAATCAATTGATAAAAACTGCAGCAGCTGTAATGAAGGAATTTTAGGTGATTTAGAAGACACATTAGGTAGATAATAAAACCTAAGAGCGAGAAAAAAAGAGGTCGATTTTAATCGACCTCTTTAATTTTTAACAACCATAGAAATTCTAATTTATTTTAATAATTCAGCTTCATTTGCATATTCTTTTCCAGTTTTTTCTTTTAATTTTGCTAAAGCTTCTTCTTTTGATTTTGCAGTAACTGTTTCTTTTGTACAATCATCACCTGCTATATATGTTGTATAACCACTATTGTTACCAACTTCTTGAATTAAAGCTTTACCATTACCGGAAACTTTTACTTTTTTAACTTTTGCATTGTCAACTCTGTCACAATCATCAATTGAAGCAGGTAATTTCATTGTTTTTGGAAGGTCACCTCCATTTAATAATGCTTGATAAGTTTTTTCATTAAATGTACCGTCTTCATTATAACTTAAAGCTTTTTTAAGTCTTCTAATAGCACCATCTTTACCAAACATTCCATATTCTTCTTCAAGACAAGGATAAAATGCTTTTACAATTCCCATCCAAGTATCCCCACCTTGACGATTATATGTATATGTTGTATCAGTATATTTTGCTTCGATATTTGCATTACAATCTTCGCAAGGTTCTGTTACGGGTTTTTCTTCTTTAATTTCCGGAGTATGATATTTCATCATTCTGCATTCTTCCGGATTCAATTTAGAACCTATACCCGCCATATCTCTCAATGCTTGTTGATAATGTACGTGCCAATCTGCACCATATTGTTTATAATATGTATCTGCTAATGTATGAATTGCTTTTACTTTTTCTGGGTTTGTATAATTTTGAGCGATATATTCTTTGTATTTTTCTACATTCGTATATTTTTCATCTTTAATATCATAATCAGAAATTGACATACAAGATTTTTCATCTATTTCTTTACCAAATGCTAATGACATTAGTACACCTGTTAATGCTCCAATTCCTGCACCTGCTATAGTATCAAGAATTCTCGTATCCAATAAAACTTCTTGTGAAACTTTAATACCAACTTTTCCACCCGCTAATTCTTGAATTTCAGGAGTATTTCCCATTGACTTTATACTATCAATTATAGAAGATGCTAATTCACTACTATCTACAGGTATTAAAACATTTTGACTTACATGTAAACGTTTACTCAAAGCTAGACCTGTAATTGCACCTGTTAATACTTCTGGTAAAATACCTTTTGCTGCTGTTTTTAAACTTCTATCTTTTTTCTGTTCTTTAATTTCACATAAATCCATTAATTTCTTAACTTCTTTTTCTGTAAAATCAATGCCAGTTGTTGATTTTAAGTGACGTTTTATATTTGTTAATTCGGCCATTTCTCTATCACTTGAATAATTAACTTGATAATCGATACCAACTCTTGTCATCATATCTTTTGATAATTGTGACAAATCATAATTCCCTTGAGTATTAACTTTTGTTCCTAAATATGCTCTATTTAATTTTTCAAATAAATCACTACCAAGTTCTTTTCTTAATTCTTCTCTAGAAATGTTTGTAAGTTCAACTTGTCTATTTTCAATAGTATTTTTTCTTGCAAAAGCTTCTCTTTCAACTTCTAAAGATTCAATTGCTTCTTTTTGATATTTATCATCACCTTTATTTGCTTCTTTTAATTCTTTTGCTATTTTTTTAGATTTTTCTTGTTTAGTTAATTCTAATCTTGAACTTACTAGATTTTCTGCATCTTCTTTAGCATAATCTTTTAATAATTCAAAAGCTTCTTTTGTATAAGATTTATCCCAAGCTTTTTTACCATCAGCTCCTTTTTGTTGTAATTCATCTTTTACAATTTCTACATATGCTTTATAGTTATCACCTTTTTCTTTTACAAGATCTGTTCCTGCCATTGTTGCTTTTACTTCAGCATACATTGTTTTCAAGTTTTCAAACTCTTTTCCAATTTGAGTTGCTTCGGCTTGTGTTTCTAATAATTTTAAAATATCTTGTGTAAAATTATTCCATTTATCAGAATCTTTCAATTCTGCTTTTACATTTTTATAGATTTTTTCAATATCTTCTTTTGAATTATATTCAGGAATTAAATTTAATACATATTCTACATCAGATAATAATTGAGAATATTCAGAGTTTGTATATTCAGCCTTTAATTTTGACATTAAATCTTCTGCAGAAACTCCTGATTTAACATATTTTTCTACTGATTCTGTTACTGAATTTTTATTTCTTCTAACATCTTTTTTAGATAATTCAACAGGAGTAGTTACTTTATTTTGACTAGATTTTTCTAAACCAAAAATTTGTTTATATTCAGCCTCTGTTATAGTTCCATTTTTTAACGCATAATCTGCATAACCTTGAAAAACTGAAACCTCTTTACCTTCAATTTTTTCATTCTTATCTACATCAGATAAACTTCCTAAAGTTTTAAGAACTCCATTTAATTTAGTTAAATCAATTGTCATGATTATACTCCTTTTCCTCGTTTTTTACTCTCGTTATTTATATAAAGTTTTTTTGATTTCAAAAATTGCGTTATATATTAAGAATTGTTACAAAATATAAAAATGCGACTGTTTTTTTATATCAGCCGCATTAAAATAATTGTTTACGCTCTTAATTTCCAATAATATTCAACTAAGTAACTTATTGCATCAAAAGGATGCTCTAAAAATTTAAAATCACGATTTGTTTTTATTTGATTATGAGTTGGAACATTTACAATACTTGTACCTTCTTTAAAAGACAAATTATAAATATTATACAAAATCCATTTACACTTCCTTGGATCTATAAATAAATGTCTTTCGTTATTTGAATTTTTAACTCGAGCATTAAAAGCTGAAATTCTACTTAATATTGGAGGATTATAATCTCTTAATTTAAATTTTACTTTATCATAACCATAATTATATAAAGCTTTTTTTATAATTGCGTAATTTGTATATTCACTTTGAGTACTTCTGTTATCACCTGAAGCATCACCATTAATAATAATATCAGATTTGTGTTTTGGATATCTTCTTATAAATTCTTCTATGCACTGTTGAGTAGAAGTATTTTCAATAACAATTTCATCAAAAAAATATACATTATCTTCATCTTTATGAGCTAAAGCCCAACACATTGGATCTACATTAAAATCACAAGTAAGATGGAGAGGTAAATCAGGGTTATATTTTAGTTTAAGTTTATTTTCATCACTAAAACCTTTTACAACAAGCCCGGAAGAATAATCACCAAATTCACCTAAAACATTTATTTTATAATACTCTTCATCAAAGCTTTCTTTCATTGATTCTATAAAATGTGGTGGTAAATGTATATTATTTGTTGTTGGAGCAATAATCAGCCTATAATTTTCTTTAGCATGTTCTACAAATCGTTGCCAAATCCAACCTTTTTCAGCTTGTGGGTTAGTGTGTCCAAATAAGCGATACCTAAAATCAACCCAATTTTTACCTCTATAAGTATTTCTTAACCTTCCTAATAGTTGTTTAAAAGATGAATCAGAAATTTGCGAGGCTTCTTCTATTTCAGCCCAATGCAAATTTAAAGATTTAAATTTTTCAGGATCTTCCAGTGATGAAAACAATATTTCCGAACCATTTGAAAATTTTATTATCTTATCGACTTTATTATATGAATAATCTTTATCTTCCTTATAACCAAAGTTTTCTAAATGATCCAAATACGCAACAAGTGTTGTTTTTCTAACTAGTTCATACTCTTTTGCCCCAACTAAACCTCTTGATCCCGGATATTTTTTCGCAAGCAAAATTCCTAAAAGAGAGCCACACCAAGTCTTTCCACTTCCATAACCACCTTGATATATTGCAACATCCAAAGACTGCGAATGAGGAATCTCTATAAATTCTTTTTGTTTATCTAACAATTTATATTTAACCATTAGTTCAATCCTCCCAATGACAAAATCGTTGAAAGAAATTAACAGAATGTTTCATAAAAAATCGTTTCAAAGCATTTACTTCACTAGCTTCTAAAAGAGCGTTAAAAACTTCAGTTGAAAAATTTCTATCATCATCAATATAATCATGATTTTCACATAAAACATCATGTATAAGAGCAGAAATTAAAAACCTATTATCTGTATTTGAACCAATTACTCGCCAAAACATCTTCGGAATAGTTGCTCCATCATAGCAATATCCTTTTGGAATTTCAAAATTATATGTCTTATTTTTTTTATAATCAACAAGACGAACTTTTAAGTTTTTTTTATTTATAAAGGGGTATTTTTCAATAGATTTTCTATCCTCACTTGACATAGAAGGAATATAATATCTTATACAGACACAAGGTATATCATCGAAAAATATCCCAACTTTTTCGTTAGAATACCATTCTTTCATACCAATCTCCTATATTACGGACCTGAAACTTTTTTAGGATAAACAATTATTTGATTCAAATCCCCATAACTTGAATTTTTAACAAATAAAGTATTTTCTGTATTTGTCCCTTTTTCAACAACTTTTATTCCATAATAATATATTTCATAAGATTTATTATCCGGAACTTTTAATAAATCAGTAAATTCTGGAGTTAAAAAGAAACTTACAGAATCAACATTACTCGCAACAATTTTTAATTCATTTCCTACTAAATTTCTTTTTTTATCTTGAATTGCAAAATAAACTTCATATGTTGTTGAGGTATCAATCCCATTAACAAGAACTTCACCACTATCACCTTGATACAATGAAATTGTTCCATCTTTATCTATTTGAATACTCATTATGAAAATCTCCTTACATTATATAACCGATTGTTTTCCAATATATTCCACCATTAACAGTATTTAACCCCCAACCAGAAACAGACATTGATGAAACTGTTTTATTAGTTGTATTTACTTGACAAGTCCCACTATTTCCATCTCTTATTGAAGTTTGTCCTGTTAAAACTATATTATAATTAGTATCTTTATATTGTTTTAAGAATGATACAGTCCTCCAATCATCCCCGGAAGAAAAACCCCACTCCTCATGTAATCCATTTGAGTATGTAATATAACCACTATTACCATTCTCATACGTTTCTGTTATATAAGGTTTCGTGTCATTTGAATGATCTGCATTTAATTTACCTTCTAAATTCGAAGCCCATTCACTCCAATCCATTTCAGCTTGGTTAATAGAACCCGTTGCAACTACTACAAAAAATCTTAAAGCAACTGCATTTGGTTGAACAGTATCTGAATTACCGTAAATATTATTTGATAATGAAGCATCAAACCCCGCTTGGGACTTTATACTTCCTGTCCCATTTATATTTGCAAAAGCCTTATTGTCACCAGTCGGATAAAAACAACCGGTTGCACCTACAGCGTTAGCAGTCCAAAATATGCTGTTAACCTCATTAGAGCCAAGCTTACCTTCTATATTCGGCAACCCTGCATTATAACTTTTACCTAATTCTTCAACACTCATCGCCGATTGAATAAATGTACCATCAGATATTTTTGGAACTTTAAACTTACCATTCACAGTATCTAAACCAAATTTACCACATTTTCCAAATTTATCTATTTCTATACTATATTCTTCATAAGTACAAGTTATGATTCTATTTTCAACTAAATATTCTGTATAAAACTGAGAAAATTGATTTTTTGTATACTCTGCTCCATCACAAGGAAGAAGCCCCTCCGGAGCATATGTATCTGAACAAAAAAGAGGAATTATTGAACCTATAGGAAGGCCTCGACTAACCTCATTTGCTAAATTTTTAATTACAGATTTACCTTCTGTATTAATATTTGATAAATTAATATTAGCAAAATTACCCTTTATGCTATCCGCAATTTCTTGAGCCTCATTAACTGCCGTATTTGCTAAAATGACTTGTTCTTTTGCTAATTCGACCTGCTGAGATCCTTTTGTTTCTGCTAATAGCACCTGTTGTTTTGCTAATTCTACCTGTTCCTTTGCCAATTCGACCTGTTGAGAACCTTTTGTTTCTACTAATAGCACCTGTTGTTTTGCTAACTCTACCTGATTTTCAGCTATACTAACTTGCTCTTTTGCTGCAAGAATTTCATCATCTATCTCATTTTTTGCATCAGAAATTATATTTTCAACATTTTGTTTTATATTTTTAGCATAATATTTTGCTGAATAATCTTCATTATCAACTAAAGAATCTGAAATTGCCCATTGCTTTGCTAAATTAGAATAATATAATGTTAAATCATTATTTAAATTGATATTACAAGATTTATCTTTACTAAAAACATCAATTTTAATTGGAGTACTATTAGATGAAATATTTATTTCCTTACTCATCTTACCCCCCAAAATCCATTACTGTTCTCTTTAAGCATTCTCCTATAAATTCTAATGTAGCATTTTTTCTTTCCTGCAACGAAATCATATATTCTTCACTAATTTCTTGACTAAAATCGGGTTGAGAATATGTAATAATTTCAACAACCTGTCCCAATTCTAAACCGGCCTTTATTTGCAATAATAAATCTGATAAAAAATCTTTTTTAGAACCATCTTTCATATTAACTATTCTTCTTATCCAACCTAATGATGTATAAAAAAATTCTTGTTCAAAAAGAGTTTTTCTTGCTTCTATAAGTTCATTTTCATAGTTTGGATTTTCTACCGGTTCATTATTCTTCATTATTTCATTTTCTAATAATGCAAAAATAGCATTTTCAGTCTCTTCTATTCTTAAGCCCTGTTTATGATTATACTTAACTATAAAATCAGCCCTATCTACATCACTACAAGGTTTGTCTAATCTATAACTCATAAATCCTCCTTAATACCCACAAGCATACCAATCTGTAATATAACCGCCATCTGTCCCGCCAGAGACACCACTTTGTCCTACAATAACGCTTATTTGATTTATTTTTTTTTCACTTCTCACTGTCATTGCATGTTTAGTTGAAGAATTTGTACTTGTATAAGCATATGCATTAAAAATATAATTTATACCTGAAAAAGATTTTATAAAAGTTATCAAGGTATTATAATTATTTAAAATACCTCCCTGCTCCAACCACACACGATTCTTCTTTTCTTTATCCGAGAAATACTCTTTATACCAAGAAGAATCATTCTTATACAAAGTAATATAAAGTCCATTTTCTTCAAAACTTGTACTAATTTCTTCTAATTTTGTATTTATATTTTCAACATTTTCATTAGTTTCTTCATTAAATTGAGAAATAGAATTATTTATACTAACTATGTTTGAATTAATACTTGCAATGTCTGTAATATGATTATCTGATTCAGAAGAAATTCTATTATCTAAATATTGAAAATTATCATTCAATGTTTTTGAAGAAGCTAATGAACCATATTCAATATTTATTAAAGCCATTATATCCCCCTTTCATTTATTAAAGTATCGTATATTTTATCAACCTTTTTATTTATATCAACTAATTGTTCTTTCATATTTCCAAATTCAGATTTAGTAATATAAACTTGAGCAACTTCACTTAAGATTTCACGATGTTTTTGCTCCAATTTTTCAGGTGTTACAAATAAGTTATATTGAAAAATAATTGCAAAACTCATTACAATAACAGGAAGATATTTATAAAAAATAAACTTATCCATACACAAAACCTCTTTTATAGTTTTGATCCAAATAAACTTACTAAATTACCTAATATATTTACTAACTGACCAGATGAAGCCAAATTATTGGAAATATTAGTTCCGGAACCATAATTAGTTGTGGTAGTCGCATTACCTGCACTTGTCTGAAGTGATTGATCTTGCATATCTGAAATAACACCATAACCTTGTAAATAAGCATTTAATAAATTATTTAACATACTCGCACTGTTATTTTGTGATTCTGACAACAATTCATTAACATATGAAGATATCGAATTTGTTGCACTGTCCGATAAATTTTTATACATATCTGTCGCTTGAGAAGAGCGAACCATATTTCTGTTTGATAAAGGATTTATAATATTATTCTCCAGATTTTTCTGAGTCTCATTTGCAAGAGTACTTGCAAAACTATTTAATTTAGCTTGATTTGTTGTTGAATTCAAATTTGGGTTTAAATAATTATTCAACATTGAATCCATATTTTTATTAACAAAATTATAAATTGTATCAAATGCAGACCCTTGTACAAAAGAAGTTGTAGTTCCGGAATTATTTGTGGTTGCATTTGCATAAGGGTTAGATGTTGTAGTATTTCCATAAACCTTGGACGTAGTTTGTGAACTTTTTCCCATTTTTATATCCTTTCTTTTAAACTACTTTTAATTTAATCTTTTCAAATTCAATATTTCTTATACAAAAATCATCATCTTTATTCTTTGTAAAGAAAGTTATTTGTAATGTCTTAAAAAATGACGTTGGAAGTTTTTTTATTGTATTAATATCTTTTACAGGATAAAACGAGTCATCCCAAAAACCTACATCATAATAAAGAGTATTTTTTAGAGATTTTGCTTTTATATATCTAGTTTTTGTTGTCATACTATTGTAATTCTTTGTATAATCTATATAAAAACTATTACTATAATTCATATCCAAACTAACTTTTGGCGGATAAGAAACTATTTTCATAGCATTTTCATAACCAAGATTTAACGGAGTACATTTATAATAAGATTCAATATATTCTCCATCAAATTCATTTGAAGAATACTCCTCATAAATTTTTTTACCAGCTGAATAAAGTACATTATTTATAATCCCAATACAATTTATTTTTTGAGATTTTCTCTTAATCCAACTCTTCCTCAAATAATCATATATAAGTATTGTTGAATAATTAATATCATCATCAGGAATAAGCATCCAAACTTCATTTCTATCAGAGGTTACAACTGATAAAGTTTTAATATTCTTCAAAGAATCTTTACTAATTCCCAATAATTCTTCTTGTATATTAATAGCAATATTTTCTCCCAAAGTTTTATCACCATTAACTATTTGTTGAAAAGAAAAAATCCCTTTTTTAGTATCATCATAAAAATATAATTCTGTACCGTGAAAAACTAAAGAATTATAACTTGCACATCCTCCGGGAGAATCATACGATTTAAAAAAAGTTGCATTATCATCATCTGTAGCTATTAAACAAGACGAATTAGAATGAAAAACTGCTAATGTTCCCAAATATGGATAAATTGCAGTAATTTTTTTTACAAATTCAATATAACCAGCTGATGTTGATATTTCTGCAGAAGATGTTGAAAAATCAAAGATGTTTTCTTGTTGAGAATACCATAAAATATGTTCATTAAAAACCCAAAGCCTTCCTGCATATATTACAATCCCTAGTCCTTTTACATCTCTTTCATCCATATCTTTCAAATTCATCATCCGAACTTCGTCAAGTTCACCTTCTTCATTATAATTATTTATTTCAATTGCTAACATTTCTTCTGAATTAGAAAAAACCCATAAATCTGACCAACCCTGAGCAGCATCTGTTGCACAGGATTGACCGGTTAAACTTAATCCCTCAACTTTTAAAGTCAATAAATTAGCACTTCTTTGAAATAAGTAAATTTTTCCTTCTTCTGAATTTTCTGTATGAACAAAAAAATAAGATTTACCTTTTTGAATACTTTCAAATATATTTATAACAATTTCATCCTCAGGTATTAAATCACAAACAGAAACATTTCCTTTTGTTGTTCTTATTCCAACTCCTGAATTAATTCCTGTTGCAAATAATTCAACATTTTGAATATCTGATGCTGTTATTACTGATGATGAATATAATGAAGAAGTTCGATTAATACCGGAAAAATTATTACATATTAATCCCGTTGTTTGCATTGCCTCTCCTTCCTAAAATATGTTGATTTTTATTACAAATTTTTTAATTTCTTATTTGCGATTTTACATTTCTTAATAAATTTAATTAAAAAAAGCAATTTTTAAATAAGTAAATACTTTATATATACATAAGAGATATTTAAGGAGTAAGAAGATGAATTTATTTACAAAACCTGAAGTAACAACAGAAGAAATGAATTCAATAAAAGACTTTTTTGCAGAGTTTGATAAAGAAGTCGAAACAGTAACTCCGGAGGAAGCAAGTAAAGAAACTTCTGTTACAAAATATATCTCTTCATTAGTAACATCTTGTTATCAAAAATCAGTTGAGGATATTGCAAATACAAAAATTGGTAATAAAGTAGTTAGAAAAAGAAATTTACAACAAGTAATGAGAGAATCATTTTTCTATGGTTCAAACAGATTTGGAAATAATTTTATCGCATAAAACACATCTCTTATATAATCTTACTTACATCTTACATCTTACAAAAATTTTTAGTCCCGATTAGGGACTTTTTTTTGCTTAAAGCTTAACGATTTTATCTTGCCCCACCCCCTTAGAATACTTTACTAATTGTCTATAATATATTTTTGATTGTTTTTTATAAGCAGAATAGTTTTCATCAGATTCAGAGGCAATAGAATTAAGCATAGCACGAGAAATTACTGCATTTTGAAAAATTTCTTCCAAATGAACCGGAATATTCACAATATCAGTATCATTTTTTAAACTAAAAATTTCATCTCCTTCAGAATTTTCTCCGATTGCTAATGTAATATATTCTATTGTAATTATTAATTTCTCAGTTGGAATTGGATTTAAAATCAGTTTATTATTTTTTATTGAAAATTCTTTTGGCAGACCAAATTTTACAGAAATATCATTCGGATTTTTTATAAATTTTAAAGCTTCTAAGCCTATTTTTACCATATATTCATTATTTGAATTTTTTAAAATAATTCCTGAAGGTAAATCGTAAGAATCTATTTTAGGTACTGTAAAAATAATATGAGTTCTTTCTCTAAAATTAAAAGGATAAGAATACAAAATTTCTTGAATTGCTTTATTAAGAGAAATCACAAGAGAGTTTTCAAATTCTTCTTGAGACGTTGCATCATTATCATACATAGACCATTCTTGAGTTGCTGCAGTATTATATAAATCTAACAAAGTTATTGTCATAATTATCTCCTTTTTAATCACAAATTTGTGATACATCATAATCTATAAATTTTTTCATATATTCTTCTATAGAAGTTCCAAAACCATCTTTTAAACAAATTTTTCCATCTGATTTAAGATATTTTAAAACTGATGAAGCACCCTTTAAATGTGCACCGGCTAATGTTGAAGATTGAGTAATTTTGAAATTATTGATAAATTTCCCAATAAAAGATTTTATCCCTAAAGCTTTTAAATGCCTCCATTGACATTTAAGGAATTCAATTTCGGCTTTATCTTGAACTTGTGGATTACTTAAAAAATCGTTTAACGAATTTATTCCATCTTTTCCTAGAAATTTTCCACTCCAATCATTATTGTATATTTTTGAATCTTTTTTATAATAACCACAATCTATAAGAGCAGCTTCACCCATTTGATATTTCCCAATATATCCAAATTTGTTTATTGATTTATAATTCCCTCCTGACTCTCTTAAAGATAAATCATTTATAAACTCTTTTAAGCTTTTCATGATTTTTTTCTACCTCTTTTTTTAGGGGTATCAAGAACTTTAGATAAAATAGATTTATCGTTCAAAGAGGTTATTTCATCTTCAATTTTATCTTTAAATTTAATTCCATCTTTTTCTAATATTAAATAATCATTAGGAAATTTTTCTTTCAAATCTTCTGCAACAATTTGGGGTAAAGTAAAAATATGACCAGTTTTTAAATATTTAATTTTATACATTTATACCTCTTTTGTGTTTACAAAATTCAGGGAAGAAAATCTTCCCTGAAATACAAAATTAAGCCACTTCTCTAACGCCAGCCCATTTAGCAATCGCATAAATTGAGCCAGAGAAACCTGCCGCAAAATCTAAATCTAAAGAGCCATCTGCTTTTTCAAACCTTGATAAATCTTGAAGTTGAATAGCAGAAATTCCTTCAGGCAATTCTATTACAATATCACCTAGCATAGAATTTGGATAAGCTTCGCCAGCTTTTACTGTTAATAAAGAACTGGATGCTGTGTTATCAATAACTATAAATAAAGAATTGTTTTTGTTTGAAAATGCATCTGCAATGGTAATACCATTAGCTTGAGTAACGGTTTGTTTTTCGATACCAATATTTGCAATTGATTCTGTATGATCTAGGGTTGGGTATTGTACATTTATAATATCTCTTACCATAATAAATCCTTTCTTAATTCAATTATGCGATAGTTAATTTAGCAGAAACTTTTACAGTACCTAAATAATCTGCTCTTGGGGCACCTACTCCGAATAAACCATACCCTTTATAGCAAGTATTAAAATTCTTTTCAGGAGTATAATAAGTTGTATTCAAATCAGAAGATATTCCACCAGCTAAAGTTTTATCTTTTACACCGAATAATGGGTAGAATACTCCATCTTCCGGTTGAGCAATATTATTTGAAACAAGAATTTCCCAACCGCAAAGATTTCCAATATAACCTTTTTTGATTTCTTCTTTGCCTGATTCAGTATATTTTAATTCATCTAACTTTCCTAAATAGAATTGATATTCAGGAGGAATTACACAAACCATAGAACCATCAATCCAATTTGTATGTCCTTTACCATCACCTCTTTGAAATTTAGCTTGCATGTATGCAAAAATATCTTTAGCATTTTCAGGAGTTAAAGTGATAGCTTCTCCTTCATTATCAAGATAATGTCCGGCTCTAGTGTATAAATTAGCATAAGCAGTATCAACAGCTGCTGCAAATTGTTTGATTGCATCATTAGTATAGTCTTTTGCTAACTCAACTTGTGATTCTGGACTATCAGCAGAGCCTTGTAACATTTTTTCTTCCATTTCTGACAATTCAAAATGGAACGCTTTTCCTCTGTCAATTTTTACTTTGCAAGTAGAAATTGTAGCGGCTTCTGCTGTTGGTAAATCTCCGCCATCATAATCAAATAATGTAACCAATCCTGGCATAGTAACATCAACTTCATCACCTTTGTTTATATGATTTTTCATTTCTGAATGTGCTAATTTACCAATGACTAATTCATTGTAAAAATGTTTGTTAAAAGCTTTAGTAAATGCATTTACAATCATTTGTTTTGTTGTTGTCATAAACTTTTTCCTTTCTAATTTTTAAATTAATCTTTCAAGAAGTTCGTCAACTTCTTTAGGAGTCATTTCATCAAGCCGTTTTTTAGGCGGTTCAAAAGAATTGGTATTATTTTTTTCAAATCCCATTGAATTAACAATTTTTTGAGTTTCATCTTGAGCAGAACGATTTTTATCGTGAGCAAAAATTCTTGAAGATACATAACCTTCTATTAAGTTAATAAATTTATCTGCATCAAGATTTTTTCCAAGAGCAAGGTAAGCTTGCTTATACATTTCTCTAAATGAAGGATCTTGAAAATATTGTGGGGTATTATATTTTCTGGCGATTTCCTGTAATTCATTTGAAGCATTTTTTATCTTCTCTTCTTTTGCCCACGCTTCTTTTATTAAATTGATTGCAGAAGCGTTTTGTCTTAATTCTCCCAGTTCTTGTGATTGAACACCTTGATGTTTTTCAAGCTCTTGATAAGCTTTAGAAAGTTCTTCGACTGATTTAAATTTCCCTAAAATAAGTTCACTTGAAGGGGTTTGGTTTTCAACTTGTCCTTCTTCTTTGTTAATACTTGAGTTATCAAGTTTAACTTCACTTGGCTCTTGTACTAATTCTTTTTCTTGAATTTCTTCCATAAAAATCCTTTCTAATTTTCTTGATTATTATTTTTAATCTCAGCATTTTTTACATCAGGTAAAATATTTTCTAAATTTTTGGAATTTTCTTGAAGTTGTTGTCCTTGTAAAACTTTACCTAAATTTTCTAAAATACCTGGATCTAATTGATTGATATTATTTTGAGGGACTTCACCTAAAAATCTTTCAGGATTATCCACCCCTTTTTGTTCGAAATACCAAATAAATATTTCTTGAATATTTAAAGGAATTAAAGACGCAAATCTTTCTATTGATTGAACAACCAAATCTGCTTGTTCTGATTTTTGAGCAGTCATTGAAGAATCTGAATAAGTATATTTATAATCACCTTGTCTTACAAAATCATCTACTTCAATAATCTCTTGCTTATTGTCTTTATTAATAAAAAAGGTTTCAATTCCTGATTTAAAATCTGCACATAACTTTGCAACTTTTTCTACACTTGGGATAATCAAATCTTGATTTATCGTATCTACTAGCATAGAAAGTCTAATCATTTGCCCTTGCGTTTTAGTATTAATTTCAGTTGCCGTTTTTGATGCAGTATATTCAACAGCCCCAATCATATTTGGGAAAATTCCTGAAACTTCTGCCATTAAATCATTTAAAAATGTAATATCTTCCATAAAAACATTTGAATTAAACGTAAATTGTTTAAATGCAGCATTAGGAGAGAGATTGTCACCGTATTCAATGATTTTTCCGGGATAAAGAGTAATTTCGTCTTCATCAAAGAAACCTTCCGGAGCTAAAAGAGGAGGATTTTCATTTAGAGTTTGTAAGTTACAAGTCCTATTCATAAGCTCTTCTTGGAAATGAGCGAGCGATAAAATTGAATATAAAGGACTAATTCCTCTCTTAGAGTCAGGATCAGTAATAAAAGCTCCGTAAGAAAACGGATTTATTAATCTTTCATTTTTTTCAAAAGCTACTAAGTATTTTCTGGCAACAATCACAGCGTGCCAGTTCTTTAATAAAGTTCCGTCAGGAAGCTTTAAATCTCCCCAATGTTCAAGAACTTCTATAGTTCCGCCTTTGATAACATCTTGGGGATTGTTTTTATAATTAGTATCAGAATCTTTTATTAAAGCATTAATTTCTTTAGCTTCCTCTTCTGAAATTTTATAATATTGATTAGTTATAATTTCTTGCGGAGTTTTATATGTTCTATAAATTTTAGGACAATTATCCCAGTTATCTTTTTGCGAAGAATCAAAAACTAAATCTGCAGGATTAACAGAGTAGACAAAAGGATTATCGTAAATCTTTTTAGTATCTGTCCAATAATTTTTCCCTTTAGAAATTGCTTCTAATATTCTGGGTAATTTATTTACATCCTGAAAAAACAGGTTTTGAAAAAACTCTATCGGACGTCTATATTCTTCATAATTCTTTTTCCAAGCAGTAAAAGAAATTAATTCACCATATAATAAAGCGTTATCGATAATTTGATCACAAGTTTTTTGGAACTCCATTTTTTCAAAAATGTCAACCAACATGGCTTTTTGTTTGTTTGACGCATTGTTGGAATCGTGATTTTCTCCACTGACATCAAACATAGAATTAACGTTCGCATAAGTATTTCTCCAAATAAAAGCTTTAAGCGTTTGATAAAACATAAAAGTTTTACACATTTTAATTTTGGCTTTCCATTTTTGAGTCTTGTCAGAAATAGATTTAAAATCATTTTTAAAAAAGATTTCATTGGCGAGTTCAGACGCCATTTCTAAATTCTTAGAGCGAGCAGAATTCAGTGAAACAAATTTTGAGCTAATTCTTTTAACGAGATTAGCTTCTTCACTAGGGTTGAGTTTTTTAGTTGAATTATCTTTTTCAATAATGTACTCAAAAGACATACCTATCCTTTCCGGAGCTGTAGCTCCAATTTGCGAATACTTAACAATACAAAACCTCAGCTTGAGAGATAAAATCTGAGGTTAATTATTCACTACTTAAATAAAATGATTAATTTTCGTATACAAAAATGTTTTTAAAATATCTTTTAAATCCGCATTTTAAAAGACATAATGCGGATGCTCTATTTTGAGCTTGAGCATAAATATCACCTTTAAACCAATCAAGTGACATTTTTAGACATTCTAAATTTAGATTGTGCATTTTTCTATTTGCAAAACCATTTAAAAAAAGTTTATTATTTTCATCTAAAAAATAATAAATACCGCCTATTAATTTATTATCATTAACAAACATATAAAAAAAAGTATTATTACAAATGAATTCAAAAGATTTTTCATCATAAATTTTATCTTGACACTTTTTATATAAATTCTCACATTCATTTTTGAAATGCAAAAATTCCTTATTAGAAGGAATAAGAACTTTTATCATTGAATTTTCCTTTTAAATTTTGTTTTTAATAAATCTAAACGCATAAATTATAAAAATAAAAGTAATAAAATAATATAAATCTAATATTATGTGGATAAATGTAAATTTCATTGAAAATGAAGCAATTGCCAAAATGCTTAATCTATAAAATATAAAAGCCCATAAAATTTGATAAAATATTCTTTTAATTTTTGTATTATATGTTATAAATATGAGAAAATTTATTAAAGAATAATAAATAATTCCTATACAAGTTATATAAATTATTATTGAGAAAAAAGGAATGCTCATTGAATCAGCCATTTTATTATAAACGTATTTATCAATATCGATCATGTAAGCAATAATGAAGAAAAAATGCCCAATAATGTATGAAATATTAAACCAGAGGTAAACAAAATATTTATTTGTAAAACTTGTTAAATATTTAAAATTTTTAAAATTGTTAATTTTAAAAGATACCGAAAATATAAACAATGTAATGCACCAGCCCCAAATTTGAAACAAACAATTATATCCTTTATAGTGTGGATTTATTAAATGTTTGATTGCGTCTCCAACCTCACTGGGAGATACTGTTTGTGCAATTTGCTTTGCTAATTCTCTATTTATAAAAAAATCAGGATATTTAAATTGACAACAGAATAATAATATAGAACTTAATAATAAAATACCTAAGCCAAAAAGTTTAATGGGATTCTGTATGAAGTTTTTAATTTTATTAAATATTATATTATTCATTAAAGTTTAACTCTTTTCTTTTTATTGTAATAAAATAATTTATTAATTCTAAACCAATAATTAAAATTATAAAATCAAAAAATAATATAATAATTAAATGGAAATTTTGAACTAGAACATCCATTCTTTCAGAAAGAATAAACATTTCAAAAGAAATAGGGAATATTGTACCTAAAATAAAGGATAATAAATTAAAAACAAGAGTTCCTATGATGAAGTAAAGAATTTTTGATATTATGAATCCAATTGGAATCCAAAAAATAACAAAGGATGTTTGCAGAATTGGATATTGTAAGTATATAGGTTCATATTTGTAATTCATAAGTTTATTTTATCATAAAAAGTGATATTTTTTAGCTCTTTTTTTCTTGTATGTTTTCTTGCGTGATTAGAAAATATATTGTAAAATTTACATATGAAAGAAGCATTAAAATCTTTTTATAATTTTTTAATAAAGCTAAAGCGTTACCACGCTATGCACATCATGGTCATTCCATCTGCTTTATTTTATTTTAGTACTTATTCTTTTTGGTGGTTGTGGTGTTT
>CALVAM010000019.1 GCA_944325545.1 Candidatus Gastranaerophilales bacterium
GGTGCAAAAAAATTGCACCCTACAATTAGTGAGAAGTTTATAAGTTGAGAAGAAGTTAATAAAATTTCTATTCACTATTCACTACTCACTATTCACTAAATATAAGATTTTGGTGCAAAAAATTGCACCCTACTTGCTACCCGCCCCTTGAGGGAGCGGATTTTCGGTAGGGCGACGGCTGCAAAGCAGACTAGCCCGTAAGGTGGAGGAAAGCTGAGAACTTTCCGACACCCCGAATAATCCAAGACAGGGTCGAAATCTCTGATTTCGGGGTGGGGTTTTATTATTTAAAAGGTGCAAAAAAATTGCACCCTACAATTAGTGAGAAGTTTATAAGTTGAGAAGGAGTTAATAATAAATTTCTATTCACTACTCACTACTCACTATTCACTAAATATAAGATTTTGGTGCAAAAAATTGCACCCTACTTGCTAATTTATAAGACCCTGAAATAAATTCAGGGTGACGTATTTATAAGTTTAGGAGTTGAGAAGTTGAAAAAGAGTTTATAAATTTCTATTCACTATTCACTAATCACTATTCACTATATCATTCAATACTTCAATCGAACGTTTTGCTAAAAGTTCATTTTTTAATTTTTTGTTTTTTCTTTCTTTTTTAGGAAGTTCAATTGGAGATAAAATTCCCCAATTAGAATTAATCGGTTGTGGTGGAAGATGTTTAATTTTATCATCTTTAATTTTTATTAAATGAGCTTCATCTGAAATATAATTAGTTAAAGCTCCTAAAATAGTTTCTTTTGGTAAAATCAACAATTCTTCACCATTTAAATATCTTGCCATATTAATACCGGCTAAAAGTCCGCTTGCAATAGATTCAGTGTAACCTTCAGTTCCTGTAATTTGTCCTGCAAAGAATAAGCCTTTTCTTTTTTTAGTTTCTAAAGTTGCATTTAAAACTTGAGAACTGTTAATAAAAGTATTTCTATGCATTACTCCGTATCTAACAATACTAACATTTTCAAGTCCCGGAATAGATTGCAGTAATTCTTTTTGAGCACCCCATTTTAAATTAGTTTGAAACCCGACTAGATTAAACAAGGTTTTAGCAGAATTATCTTGTCTTAATTGTACAACCGCATAATTTTCAATCCCTGTTCTTTTATCTATTAATCCGACTGGTTTCATTGGACCAAATCTTAACGTATCTACTCCTCTTGAAGCTAAAACTTCTATTGGCAGACAAGATTCAAAAAAGTTTGAATTTTTATCAACTTCGTGTTGTTCAATTCGAGGAGCATTAATAAGAATATTATAAAATATTTCGTATTCTTCCTTGTTCATAGGGCAATTAATGTAAGAAGCCTCTCCCTTATCATATCTTGAAGCCCAAAAAGCTTTATCAAAATCAATCGAATCAACTTCTACAATCGGAGCAATCGCATCAAAAAAATGTAAATGCTCATTTTCTGTAAACTTTTGAATATCTTCTGCGAATTTATCACTGGTAAGAGGACCAGATGCTATAATTACATTTCCTTTAGGAATTTCTGTTATTTCTTCACGAATTAGCTCAATATTTTCATTTTCTTCAATTCTTTTAGTGACAGCCTTAGAGAAATCTTCTCTTGCAATCGCAAGAGCATTTCCTGCAGGAACAGAATTCTCGAAAGCTATTTCAATAAGTTCTCCGCCTAGAAGTTTCATTTCTTCTTTTAATAAACCGCTTGCATTAGAACAATCAGCTGCACCTAGACTGTTTGAACAAACGAATTCCGCACAATCACCTGTTGTATGAGCACCTGTAGTTTTAAAAGGCCGCATTTCATAAAGCTTAACTTTTATTCCTCTTTTTGCTAATTGTAAAGCTGCTTCTGAACCGGCAAGTCCTGCCCCTATAATTTTTACTTCTTTCATAGTTTAGTATCTTCCTACCTGATTTCTGCCGTGTTCTTTTGCATAATACAAACCTTTATCCGCCCATTCAATTAAATCTTGAGGATTTTGAGCATTGTCTGGGAAAGTTGCAACCCCTAAACTTATTGTTATATTTGTTTTCTCTACAGGTGTAATATGAAAAGGAGTATCCGCAACAGCTTTACAAATTCTGTTTGCGTTGAATAAAGCATCTTCTGCAGAAGTATTTGGAAGAATTATTGTCATTTCTTCTCCACCATATCTGCAAACATAATCTGTTGCACGAGAATTATCTTTTAAAATTTTTGCAACTTGTCTTAAAACAGCATCTCCAACTTGATGTCCGTATGTATCATTAAATTTCTTAAAGAAATCAATATCTACAATAATTAATGAAAAATTTTGATTATATCTTCTTGCAATATCAACTTGTTTCTTTAAAGTATCTTGAAAATATCTGTGATTATATAATTCTGTTAAACCATCCACCGTTGCTAACTTATATTGATATTCAAAATCTTTAGCTTTCATTAAATATTTTGCTAAAAATGATAAAGCAAAAGCTGCCATTATTGAAATAAATGGAATAACCACAGGTATCCATAGATTATAAAGTTCCATTACATAATAAGAAATAAATAGATATGCAATCGCAAATAAAGATGTTGATAAGAATGCGAAAATTGTAGATGTTGAAAGCATAACAATACCTCCAACTATTATAATTACAAACGCTGTTATTAAAATATTAGAAATAATATCAGTTTTTTTAATAAAATTGTTATCTAACATGTTATTAAAAAATGTAGCATGTACTTCAACACCAGGGTACACTTCTTTTTGAACAGGAACACTTTTTGTATCATGAAGACTCATTGCAGTCGTTCCAATTATAATAATTTTATCTTTAAAATCAAAGTCGACCTTATTTCCATTCTCCATTTCTTGTATTAATTTATACATAGGAACAACCGTATGCACTCCGCTTTGTCCATACCAATTTAAGATAGCGTCCCCCTCTTTAGATAAAGGAATCTTCATATCTGCGGCAATTAAATTAGAGTTCTTATCTATTTCAAAAGGTTCATTATTATTTTTACCTAAATAATCAGCCCCTGCTTTGAATGTCAAATACGGATAATATTTATCTTTATATAACATCAGAGGTGCAATATTTCTTATAATTCCATCTTCACTTCTAAATACATTAGTCATTCCTACATTAACTTTACCTTTTAACAAACCATCCAAAATAAGACGACAATTGGAAAATTTATATTTTTTAGCAAAGTCTACTTTTGATTTATTATCAACTTTTACAGATAACCTTTCCGGTAAATTTTCAGGAATACGCACATCAATCGCTTGATTGTCGAAATTCATAGCAGTATAGACATTGGGGTATTTATTCATAGTATCAATAAGATACTTATCTGAACTTTCAGAAGCTCTCATTGATTTTATAAACATTAAGTCAAAAATTATAGCTTGAGGCTCAGATTTTTCAAGATAATTAATAACATCAGCATAAACATTTCTTGGGATAGGCCACTCTCCATACTTATCCCATAACGCTTCTAAACTTGCATCGTCAATTGCTAAAACAACTATATCTTTATTAGGAATAGGACGTTTATGTATAACTTGCAAAGTCTGACGATAATCAAATGTCCTGTTTTCTGCAACTTCAAAAAATGAAACTATTACATTCTTCAATGTATTATTGTTTTGAAGTAATACAAAACCTATTAAAAAAGTTGCTAAAACAAGCAAAATATAAGTTCCATAGGTAAACCACTTTGTTTTTATTAAATTTTTCAAAATTTCTCTCCCAAACTAATTAATTACTTACATTCTAGTATATGTAATCTTAGTTTTTTTGGCAAGAAATTTATTTATAGGTAAACCTTTTTCAATCAAACTATTATTGAATTTCAACTGTTCAGTAGAATTCAATAAATCTAAGGGGTTAAGTAAATATTTTAATAAGCATTCTTCATGTAAATTCATAGTATTTAATGAGACGAATAACATTGACAAATCTTTAATAATTCTTAAAAAGATAGTACAAATAAATGATTTTTAAAAAAAATATTTAAAATTTTACCCCAAAAGCCGATTAGAAAAATATAAAAAGAGGTGATATAAATGTTTAACGGTTTTTATCCAAGATACGAATTAGAAGCAAGAATTCAACATACAAAGTTAGACAGTTGGGGAGATATACCATCTGCTCGAATGAATAGAGTAGAAGAACCTTCAACTGCGGATTTTAAAAGTGTAATGTCGGGTTTAGTTGAAAATATGAACACAACAATGAATGCACCTGATAATTTACTAAAAGACGCTATGATGGGTTCAGAAAATGTTGATATTCACGATGTAATGGTTGCAATGTCAAAAGCAGAAATTTCTGTTAACGTAGCAACAACAGCAGTAGGAAAAGTCATCCAAGCGTATGATAAAATTATGCAAATTCAGATTTAGACTTCTCTTATTTAAATATATGTGTATAATAATAAGTATATAGGGCAGGATTATGGATTTTAAAAAGTTACTTGAAAATAAAGTTCTTTTAGCCTCAATAATAGGAGGTGTCATTCTACTGCTCGTAATTTTCATACTGGTTGGTACAATAGCAGCCTCAAATAGCTCAAAAAACGAACAAATAGATGTAAGTAATGAACCGCTAAAAGAAGATGTTGACTTACTAACAACTGATAATATGGGAAAAGCATTAGAAATCCAAGCTTTACTTGCTAAAAACAATATTGTAGCTTCTCGAGCAGTAGACGGTACAAAATCAGTTTTAAGACTAAAAAAAGGCGATTGTACTCCCGGCATGAAAAAATGTACCACAGAACAACGTGACAGAGCCATTATGGTAATCGTTGAGAGTGGTTTATATGACCAAAATGTTGGTTTGGAAGTTTTCGATAAAGGAGATTTTACTTCAACAAAAGAAGATAAAAGAATCAGATTAGTTCGTGCTATGAATGGAGAACTTGCAAGGTTAATCAGAAGAATTGACGGAATAGAAAATGCATCAGTATTTATTTCAATTCCTGAACAAACAATGTTTTCTTCAATGCAAAAACCTGTAACAGCAACCGTACAGCTCCAAGTTGATGTAGGTCAAACCTTAAGTATGAGCACAATTAAAGCAGTTTCAAATCTACTTTTAGGAAGTGTTTCAGGCTTAAAATCAGAAAATATTTCAATAACCGATACAAACGGACACGTATACAACAGTTTAATTGATGCACAATCAGAAATGCTTGCAAGAATACAAGAAAACGACAAGTATATGCAAGAAAAAGTTCAAGCTCAATTAAACAGATTAATCGGTCAAGGAAAATACGTAGCAACCGTAAGTACATTCTTAAAACAAGCACCGGTAGAAAAGTATACAATTGAATATGATCCAAACAAAAAAGCCTCTGTAACAGAGCAAACATTCTCAGAAGGTTTAGGCGATCAAACACAAGATGTTAATAAAAATACAAATGCGGTAAGTGTATATCTTCCAAACGGTTTACCTGCAGGAAGTTCTGATTCTTCTCAAAACAGAAGTTATTCAAGAACAGCAAGAGAAACTCAGTATGGAGTAACAAAAGTTCAAACAAATGAGTATATTTCACCTGGAGTATTAGAAGAAATATCAATTGCGGTAACTTTAGAAAAAGACGCTTTACCGGTAGAATTAACATTAGAAGAATTGAAGGATTTAGTAGCACACGCAGCCAGTCCGAAAGCAAACCCTGAAAATGTAACAATCGCTTTTGCAGATTCTTTAGACCCATTTATGGCAGGGGATAAAAATGTTAAAAACTCAATAAAAGCAGAACAAGGAAATCCTTGGTGGTTAGCTGTTGTACTTTTAGTATTCGGTTTAATTTTCGGTCAAAAAGCTTTATCACAAAAAATTAATGCCGCAAAAGCAGCACAAGAAGAAGAATTAATGCGTTTAAGAGAAATGAATGAAGTTCAAGAAAAACAAATAAAAGATTTGAGTGCTAATGCAGCGGATTTAATCCAAAAACAATCCCAACTTCAACAAGGCTTATTGGAACAACAAAATAAAACAGTTGCAATCCCGACTTCCGGAGCAGAAATCAGAGAAGCCTTAAGAGAATTAAAACATGAATTTGATGGAGTTGACGAATCTGAAGCCGGAGAAAGAATAAGAAGCTGGATTGAAAGTTAGTCTTTAAAATCATTAACTTATATGATGAGCTTTGAAAATAGTTTATATATAATATATTAGGGTTTATGGTATATAAAGGAAGATATAATGCCTATTGAAGGATTTGATTATAAAGGTTTTGCAGCTTCTATGAGTGAACAGGCAAAAGAGCTTGTTCCAAAAGAATTAAAAGATTTTGAAAAAGAATATATAGTAAAAACTCTTGGAAATTTTACCCTTCTAGCCGGAGAAGCCTTATATAACGATGAACAATTAAATCTTAATGCCGATCAAGCAGTTTTTATTACTCAAGTTATAGCAGAATGGTCTTTCCATAAATCCATAGACTTAATTCATTCAGGAATACTTCCGCAATATTGGGATAGTATAATGCAAAAAATAGCATTTACTATTTTTGAGATTGCTAAACAAGCAGTAATTAGAAATATTCCTCAAGATCAATTACTTCAAGCTGTAGAACATCATGTTATAAAAGTTTATAATACAAGTATTGAAGAATTACAAAAAAAGGGCATCATAGATGAAGAGATAAAAAACAGAGCAGAGAGCCAATCGAATATTGATGCAATGGCAAAACAAGCTCAAGCAGAGCAACAAAGACTAAAACAAGAAGCAGCAGAACAAGCTGAAAGAAATTTAGAAGCAGACGAAAAACGCAGAGAAGAGGAGAAAAAGAAAAGAAAACAGGAAAAAGCTCTTGCTGAAATGCCTAAAGGTATTAGTAACAAACAAATGAAATTAATGTCTTTGGCACTTGTTTTAAAAATTCTTTCTCAAGATAAAGTTACCACTATATTAAATAAATTTGATTCAAATGATTCATTAGCGATTTCTAATTATATGAACATGGCAGATTTAGAATCACATCTTGATGGCGATTTAGTAACCAATTGCCTCAAAGAAATGAAAGATTATCTGCCAATCAAACGAAAATTAACAAAAGAAAATATTTTAGGTGATCTGTTAAGAATATACAAAGTAACACCGAGAGAAAAGATAGAAAAAATCATAAAAAATGAAAGACCTTTAGTAAAAAGATTTGTATCACAAGCATACGACGGAGAATATTCCGAGCTTCCGCTAAGGGTTGCAGGAATTGTTGTACAATATATCGAAGAAAGTATATAATATAAAATATGATTATAAAAAAGAATAGTCAAAAAAAGCGGGAGGAAAAATTAGAAAAAAAAATTCAGGAAGTAATACCTGAATCTGTTTCTGTTGAAAATAATATTTCTCAAGAAGAGATTATAGAAACTCCTCAAGAAACTATTCCGGAAGTAAAAGAAGCTGAAATTGATTTATTTGATATAGAAAACATCGATTTTTCACAACGACAAGAACGTAGAAGAGGTTCCAGACGTCGTGGTTACAGAAGAATAGATGACAGAAACCTAGTATCAAGAGCTCAAGAAGAAGCAGAAAACATAAAAAAATCAGCTTTTGACGAAGGATATAGAAAAGGTCTGGAACAAGCTTCAGAGGATATAGAACAATTTAAAAAAGAATTTTCTGTATTTATGAATGCTCCAAAAAACGTTTATGAATACATCGCACCTGATATTTTAGAAATCAGTGTAGAAATCGCAAAAAAAATCATTAAAAAAGAAGTAGAAAGCGATCCACAAGTAATTATAAACGTAATCGTTGATGTATTAAAAACAATTTCCAAAAATGAACCTAAAATAAATATTAGAGTAAAACCACAAGCAGTCCAATTTATAAAAGATACAATACCAAATATAACATATCAATACGGAATTGATTCCAAAATAAACATAATAGCAGATCCATCAATAGAAGAAGGCGGATGTATTTTTCAAACAAATAACGGTATAGTTGATGCTTCAATTGATACTCAATTAGAAATAATAAGAAAAGCTTTAGAAATAGGAGTGAATTAGTAAAATTCTCACAATAAAGGAAATAAATGGCAGCAGAAGGACAACAAAATAAACCTATAAGTGAAATATTTTTAGCATTATTCGTAATGACCTTGATTTTAATCCTCATTATCGAGATGCCAAATTGGGTTATCAATTTTTCTATAAGCTTAAATATTACACTAGGTATTGTTCTATTAATGATATCTTTATATGTCCAAAAGCCTTTAGAATTAGCAGCGTTCCCCTCAATTATACTGCTGGGGACAATGTTTCGTTTGGTACTTTCAATAGCTTCAACACGTCTTATTTTGGCAAAAGGGGACGCAGGAGAAGTAATCCACGCATTCGGAACATTCGTAACAGGCGGAAATATGATTGTAGGCGGTGTAATTTTCTTAATTATCACAGTCGTACAATTTATGGTAATTACCAAGGGTGCTGAACGTATTGCCGAAGTTGCCGCACGTTTCGCATTAGATGCCATGCCAGGTAAGCAAATGACTATTGATGCCGATTTTAACGCAGGTTTAATTTCACCTGAAGAAGCTGTTAAACGTCGTGAAGACCTTCAAAGAGAATCAAGTTTATTTGGTTCAATGGATGGTTCTATGAAATTCGTAAAAGGTGATACTATGGCTGGTATCATCATTGTAATTATTAACATTGTCGGAGGTTTAGCCGTTGGGTGTTTAATGAATCAAATGCCAATAGCTGACGCCGTTAGTAAATATACAGTTTTAACAATTGGTGACGGTTTAGCCTCTCAGCTTCCATCACTTTTAATGTCAATTGCAGCAGGTATCGTCATGACCCGTGCTTCTGCCGGGAATAATTCATTAGGCGGAGATTTGACTTCACAAATTTTATCTAAACCTTATTCATTATTTTTTGCGGCACTATTCTTGGGATTAATTACAATAACTTGTCCGATAACCGGCTTACCATTCTTACCGTTTTTAATGTTTACAATTATCCTTGCAGTTGCAGGATTTTCAGTACTCGTTAATGCAGATGTTCAATCTCAATTAGGACAATTAGAAAGCGTTCGCCAAAATATGCAAGATTTAGTTAACCCTAATAAAATGTACGAAAGACTTGGGGTTGATGTTTTAAGTTTACAAGTCGGAGCTGGCTTACTTGTTATTGCGGATCCTGATCAAGAAGGTCAATTACTTGCTAAAATCGCAGCACTTCGTCAAAGAGTTACCGATGAATTGGGATACATTTTACCTAATATTCGTATTATGGACTCATCTGCTTTAGAAGCTAATGAATACGTTATTTCTATCCGTAACAATGTCGTAGCTTCAGGCTTTGTATACCCTGGAAAATACATGGTAATTGCAGATCAATGGGATTCAGTAAAAAAATCTATTCCGGAAGATGCAATTGTCGGAGTTGATCCTACTTACCAAACCCAAGCATATTGGATTTCTCAAGATGACGCTAGATCTGCTAAAAGTGTTACTGCAGTTGATGCTACAGATGTTCTTGTTACACACCTTCAAGAATGTGTACGTAAACACGTTGATGAAGTTATGACTAAAACTGATGTACTTAAACTTATGGAACTTGTTCGCTCTCAAGACCCAACACTTGTTAATGACCTTGTTCCGGCAATTATTTCTACTTCTGATTTAAGAAAAATATTTGTTAACCTAATCAGAGAAAAAGTTTCTATCAAAGATATTATATTCGTATTTGAAAGACTTTGCGATTATGCAAGATTTTCTAAAGAACCTGATATTTTATCAGAACGTTTGAGAGCTGCATTAGGACGCCAAATTTGTTTATCTAATGTTGATAGAGATAGGGTTTTATACGCTCTTACTCTTTCTCCAGAATGGGAAAAAACTCTTGATGATAGTTGTCAAAGAACAGAACTTGGAACTATGTTCCTTCTTAATCCTATGCAAGTTCAAGATTTAATAGAATCTACTGCAATGACACTTATGAGAGCCCACCAATCTATCGGACAACAACCTGTTATTCTATGTTCTCCAAGAATAAGACTTCCTTTATATCAATTACTCGAAAGACATATTCCTACAATTGTTGTTATTTCATACTCCGAACTTATTACCGATATTAAGGTTGAAGCTGTTGACACTATTGGCGAAAATTCTGGATATTAAAGCTTGTTAACAAAACTTAATAATTCGATTCTTAAAAGTCAATTTTTAAATTTGTAAATACTTTATATATATACGAGATATATAAGAGAGTAGAGAAGATTAAAATCAAGCATCTTAAAGCTTTGATATAGATATTTTTGCTTTCTTAAATAGCTTTGAGTATTAGTAAAAATTTTATATAGGAGTATTTATTATGGCAATTGGAGCAAGAGATTTTATTGACAAATTATTAGTTGAAAAATATGCACAAGAAAAAGTTGATAATCACGATGAAGATGCTTTGGTTTCTAAAGTTGATGCTGATGATATGTTAGAAGCAATGAATTGTTCGGCCAATAATTTCAGAACAATGCTTGCTTTGAATAATCGACTAACTATGGTCTGTTACGGAGTAGTTGCTAAATCTGCCAAATATGTACAAACTGAAGCTGCATAAGTTAAATTTAGTATAATAAGACTACGAAATCCTTTCTTGTTTTTGATAAAATACTAAAAAACAAGAAAGGATTTTTTATGAGCATAAATCAATCAATTAAACCTTTAACATTAGAAGAAAAAGAACATTTATTTCTGGGAGGCTGTGATTTAGTTGATTTAGCAAAAAAATATGGAACTCCTTTATATGTAATTGATGAAGCTTCTATAAGAGAAATTTGTAAAAATTATAAGAGTGCTTTTAAAGATTATAAAAATATAAAAATGATGTATGCATCAAAAGCTTTATGTACATCTGCTTTATGTAGAATTTTAGATGAAGAAGGCTTTGGTTTTGATGCAGTTTCGGCAGGAGAAATTTATACAATATATAAATCAAATGTCGATATGTCAAAAGTTTTATTCAACGGCAATAATAAATCTTCAAAGGAAATTGAACTTGCAATAGATTTGGGAGTCGGAAGATTTTCTGTTGATAATTTTTATGAAGCAAATTTATTAAACAAAATCGCTTCAGAAAAAAATAAAACTGTCAATATTTTATTAAGAATTACTCCCGGAATTGAATGTCATACACATGATTATATTCAAACAGGTCAAACAGATTCCAAATTTGGTTTTGACTTAACCCAAATAGATGAAATAATAAATTTAATTAAAAATGAATACAAAAATCTTAATTTAAAAGGGTTACACGCTCATATCGGTTCTCAAATTTTTGAACTAAAATCTTATTATGACGAAGTAGAAATTTTAATAAAAGAAATTAAAAGAATAAAAGAAATTCACAACATTGAATTAAGTGAAATGAATATTGGTGGAGGTTTGGGAGTAAAATATACAAATAATGATAACCCTCCAAGTATTGAAGAATTAGCTAAATCAATTACAGATTCCATGCAAAAGTTTGGGATTGATGTTCCAACAATATATATAGAACCCGGAAGAAGTATAATTTCAACTTCAGGCGTTACTTTGTATACAGTTGGTAGCTCTAAACAAGTTCCTAACGGCAGAAAATACGTCGCCGTAGATGGAGGAATGGCAGACAATCCAAGACCTAGTATGTATCAAGCTGAATATTTTGCACAAGTTGCGAATAAACCAAAATATGAAGACAAAGAAACTGTAACTATAGCCGGACGTTTTTGCGAAAGCGGAGATATTTTAATAAATAAAATCGATTTACCTAAATTAGAAGTCGGAGATGTTCTTTGCGTATACAATACAGGAGCATATAATTACTCAATGGCATCAAATTATAATAAGGTCGAAAAACCTGCAATAGTACTTGTAAATAATTCTCTATCTGATATTATAGTAAATAGAGAGACTTTAGATGATTTAGTTTCTAAAGATGTTATTCCTGATAGGTTGAAAAAGTAATGATAGAAGTGCTAATATCCTTAATCCAAAATATTTTAAGTCCTCTTCAATGGTCTTTGAACTGGATTAATGTATTGGAAATTTCTTTTATCGTTTTAATCCTTTTTGTATTCTATCAGAAATTTATCAAAAACACTCCGGCAGAAAAACTTGTCAAAGGGATTTTCTTTTTAATTTTTGCTTGGATTTTTAGTGAAATTTTAATCTTAATAGATTTAAAAATACTAGGAGTATTTTTAAAATCATTAGTAACATTAATTTCATTAAGTTTAATTGTAATATTCCAACCTGAATTAAGAAAATTTTTAGGTTATTTGGGTCAACCAGGATTCATAAGACGAACATTTTTTACTGCAGGTCCTTATAGAAAAGCATTAGAAGCTGATGTGGATGTTATAAAAGAAATCATTGAAGCAGTCAAATATTTAACCAAAACAAAAACAGGTGCTTTAATTGTATTTCAAAAAGATATGGACGCAGGAGTTTATTCTGATGTTGGAACAACGATTGATGCTATTATTTCAACAGAATTAATTTTAACAATCTTCCACCCTAACACTCCTCTTCACGACGGAGCTATGGTTATTAAAGATACTAAAATTCATTCAGCAGGAGTTTTGCTTCCATTAACGGAAGATCCGAAGTTAAGTTGGAAATACGGAACCAGACATAGAGCAGCTATTGGTATGTCAGAAGTTTCTGATGCGGCTTGTCTTGTTGTATCAGAAGAAACTGGCGATGTTTCTGTTTGTATGGATGGGTTATTAAAAAAATACGAAGATTTAATGACTTTAAAAACAGATTTAGAGTCTATTTTAGGTATAAAACAAGCTGATGAAAATCAAACAAAACATAAAAATATCTTTGAAATATTAAGAGGGAAATAATAATTAAATGTTCTTTGGGCGTAAAAAAACAGAACCTATAAAAAAAACAAAAATTGAAATTTTTCGTGAATATCTTTTTAAATTCCTTTTTCTAACAATAGGTGCTTTTATAGTAGCCGTTGGTTTAGAAATGTTTTTACTGCCTAATAAAATTATTGATGGTGGAGTAATTGGTATTTCAATGATGCTTTCTTACATCACTAAATTAAATTTAGGTTTACTGATTTTTTGTATAAATATCCCATTTATATTAATGGCATTCAAAAATTTAGGTCAAAAATTTGTATTCCAAACATTTTATGCAACCGCAATCTTAAGTATTGCAACAAATGTACTTCACGGTAAACAAGCAACTGAAGATTTATTATTAGCAACAGTTTTTGGTGGCATTATATTAGGCTTAGGGGTAGGTTTAATCCTAAGAAACAATGCATCTTTAGACGGAACTGAAATGCTGTCAATCAACATTTGTAAAAAATTGAAAATAATATCTGTCGGTGAACTTTTAATGTTCATAAACCTTTTTATATATATGGGAGCAGCATTTTTATACGGTTGGGATAGAGCATTGTATTCAATTTTAACTTATTATATTGCCTCAAAGGTTATTGATTCTGTTTTAGAAGGTTTAGATAAAGCAAAATCCGTTAGAATTTTTTCGGAACATTATCGTGAAATCGGTGATGCTATTATGAAAGAACTTGATGTCAGTGTAACTTATATGAAAACTATGGGCGGATATTCACGAAAAGAAAAAATCCAAACTTATTGTGTAGTAAATAAATTTGAAATGGTTAAACTCAAAGAACTTGTACATTCAATTGACCCAATTGCGTTTCTTGTTACTGAAGACGTCTATGAAGTAGAAGGCGTAAGAGTTAAAAAGAAAAAACACTAGACATATATTTAAAAGTAGTATAAAATTTAAATATTAAGAGAGGAATAATAATGGCAAATACAGATATGATACCTGTAGAGGTAATAATTTTAACGGATAATGATGATATTAAAGGAACTGTTTATGTTTCAGGTTCAACCCCTGCTAACAGACAATTAACACAACTTTTAAATGATCCAAATCGTAGATTTTTAGCTGTTACTAATGTAGAGATTTATGCTAAGAATTCTAACCAACCTCCAAAAAGATATGAATTTTTAGAATTACATATGGATTCTATAAGAATGGTTCATCCTACATCTCAAGCGTTATTTAGAGAATCTTCTAAAACACAAGAGGATATTGCAAGATTTAGAGAACTTAGGGCAAAATTAAACCAAACTAAACCTTTCTAGTTTGAAATTTTAAAAAGTTTAAAACCAGGTATTTAAGGAAAATACTTGGTTTTTTTAATATTAAAATTTATGATAATATATGAATATGTTAAAAAAATTTATTTTATTTTTAATAAAAATATATCAAAAGATTTCGAGTTATACACCACCAAGATGTAGATTTTATCCGACTTGTTCTGAATATACTAAACAAGCAATAGAACATTATGGACTAATTAAAGGTGGAATATTAGGTTTAAAACGTATATGTAAATGTCATCCGTTAAATGAAGGCGGATACGACCCATTACCTTTGGAGGAAAATAATGGCAAATAAAATTATCATATTTTCAGGAAAACAATATTCAGGCAAAGATACTGCAGCAAAAATTTTAATGGATGCAATGCCGAGTTTTAAACGTTGTGCAATGGGTGATATCATAAAAATTGAATATGGAAAAATTCATAACCTAACATATAATGAAATTGAAAAAAATAAAGCTCAATACCGCCAAGGATTAATTGATTTAGGTAATTGGGGACGTTCACAAAGTCCTGATTTTTGGCTTGAAAAAATAATTTCTCAAGAAGGTAATATCGTTGTAACAGATGTAAGAATAAAACATGAATATGAAGTTTTTAAAAATGCCGGAGCAATTTCAATCAGAGTAGAAGCTGATCGAGAAATTCGAGAAGCTAGAGGTGGCAAATTAGTCGGAGAAAACGACATTACTGAAGTTGATTTAGATAATATTCAGGATTGGGATTTTCTAATTTACAATAACAAGGATTATGAAACATTAAAGAAAAATGTTTTAGCAATAGTTCATAAATTAAATTAAGCATTTACTACCTCCTGATTGTTAATCTGTTGTTTTGTAGCGGTTTGTTGGTTTTTATTCAAATCATTTGATTGCTTTGCCATTAAATTAGTTTTTGGATTCAAATATTTATCAGCAGTGTTTCCAATCATACTTAAACCTATTGATGATGCAAAACCAATACCAAGACTCTTTGCTCCTGATACTAACATAGCAGTAAGAGCAGTTGAAACGCCTAAACCGGCTATAGCTGGGAATGCTACTGTTATAGCTCTTGAAATTCTATCTTCTTTAGTATCAGCAGTACTTATTGCAACACCACTCATCCCAATTCCAAACAATGCCGTTAAAATATCAGTAGGAGCTCCTCCTAACATTAAATCACGTTTCTTATCAAAATATTCTACAGTTTCGCTAAAATTAGCTTTTCTAAGTGTTTTACCGGATGTTTTTAATGTACTTTCTAGAGCTAATTTTTCTTCTTTTGAAATAAATGGGGAAAGTATATCTATTACTTCATTGTACTTTCCTTGTTGAGTTTTTCCATCGCCTAAAATCGTATTTACCATATCTTTTCCGTTTTGTTCAAGGCGATTTCTATCAGGCATCATAATATCTTCTGCCCAATAAGACATATTTTCTCTAAAATTTTGATAATTATGTTTTGATTTTTCTTTGAATGTACCTTCAGCTTTAAACCACTTAAAATTCTTACGATATTCTTGAAATTTTGCTCTAAAATCTTTTTCCAAGTTAGACATTAATTTTTCTTGTTCTTGTAAACGTGAATCTACTTGGTTTTTGGAAAAATATTCACGAGCCTTTGTTATTTCTTTTAATTTGTTTTCTAATTCTAATTGTTTAGAATATGGAAGTTTTGTTTTATAACTTTGAATTAAATTTTCTAATTCATTAAGTTTTTTAGAAGCTCCATCATACTTTGAATAAACTGTATGCTTACTTATATTATCAAACATATTTGTAATAGCATTATGAGGTTTTTTCATTACAGTTGTAAAACCATCATCTATTTTCCTTAATGTATTACGTACAGTTTCATTTTTTACTCTATTAAAAGATTTTTTATCAGCACACAACCATTTAAAAGCTTGATCTTTGCCAGCATTAGCAGTATTTGTAAATTGTAAAAAATCAGCTCCAAATGATAAAAAATCCGATTTCAATTGATGAAATTGAGCTTTTAAAGATGTTCTATTTCCTTTTAAAGCTTCCGCATTAGCTTTTGAAGCATTCTTTCTCATTTTATTAATAAATTTCCCTGAAAATTTAGGATTTAATAACGCCATTAAACCGCCAATAACAAGTACCGTGCTTCCTACTGTAACAGCTTTTCTATATTTCTTTTTCTTCTCTTCATCCCCGTCTGTTTTAACAAATGTATCTACAGTTTTATTGATTACATTTTCAACTTTTTCCACAGGCTTTTTTATAATCAAGCTTTTATCTTTATCTTTTTCTTGATTAGCTCGAAAACCAATATTACTTTGAAAATAATATGGATTATTATAATTGTTAAAACCTTCAATAGACATGAAAATAAAAACCTTCAAAACCTGCTACATGAATATAAAGTTTAAAAACATTGAAAAATTGCGTTTTTGTAAATAAACATTAACATTTATAACTTTGTTCAATCTTAGATTTTAAAAGTTTCATCTCATCTCTTGTTAAAAACGAAGAAAATCTCATAAATTCATACATTGCATCATCATATGAATACTGTCTTCTCTCAACCTTTTGTAACCATTCTCTAACTTCCCGAGTAATCATAATTATTCCTCCATTAGAGTAAATCTTAAAGTATTTTTATTATCAACAACTTCATTCCACATAGCTCTTGGACGTGTCCAAATGTCGCCTTTTTCAACATTTTGATAAACAACCATATCTTCTTCTGTTTCAGAATGTTTTGCTAAGGCAATAATTTTATATAAATTACCTTTATAATGTCGATAAATTTTTCCGACTTCAATTTTTTGCATATCCTAATTTTAATATAAAATTCTAATTTCTAAAATATTAATTTTTTGTTTATTTTTTAAAGTTTATTGAAAAATAGTGGTTTAATGATACTAGTGAATAGTGACTAGTGATTAGTATTAAAAAAAAATTAAAACTTCTATTCACTAATCACTATTCACTACTCACTAAAAAATAAATAGAAAGGAAAATAATTATGGCAAAGACAATAGGTATTGACTTAGGTACAACAAACTCAGTTGTAGCAGTAATGGAAGGTGGAAAACCAACCGTTATCGCAAACGCAGAAGGTATGAGAACAACTCCTTCAATTGTTGGTTTTTCTAAAACAGGTGAAAGATTAGTAGGGCAGTTAGCAAAAAGACAAGCTATCTTAAACCCTGATAAAACTATCGCTTCTATTAAAAGACATATGGGCGAAGATTATAAAAAGAATATAGACGGAAAAGATTATACTCCGCAAGAAATTTCTGCAATGATTTTAAGAAAATTAGCAGATGATGCAAGTGCATATTTGGGAGAAAAAGTAACATCTGCAGTTATTACAGTTCCAGCATACTTTAACGATGCTCAAAGACAAGCGACAAAAGATGCAGGTAAAATTGCAGGTTTAGACGTTTTACGTATCGTAAACGAACCAACAGCAGCAGCTTTGGCTTATGGTCTTGAAAAAGAAAAAGCAGAAAAAGTTCTTGTATTCGACTTAGGTGGTGGTACATTCGATGTATCAATTCTTGAAATCGGCGATGGTGTACACGAAGTATTATCAACATCAGGTGATACCCACTTAGGTGGTGATGATTTCGACCAAAAAATTATCGATTGGATTTGTGCAGAATTCAAAAAACAAGAAGGTATGGATTTAACAGGTGATAAACAAGCTATGCAACGTATTAAAGAAGCTGCAGAAAAAGCTAAATGCGAATTATCATCAGTTGTTGAAACAACAATCAGCTTGCCATACATTACAGCAGATGCTAACGGCCCTAAACACTTAGAATTAACTCTTTCAAGAGCTAAATTTGAAGAATTATCATACGATTTATTGGAAAGATGTAAAAAGCCTGTAGAACAAGCATTAAAAGATGCAGGTTTAAGTAAAAATGAAATAGATGAAGTTGTATTAGTAGGTGGTTCAACTCGTATTCCAGCCGTTCAACACTTGGTAAAAGAATATACAGGAAAAGAACCAAACCAATCAGTTAACCCTGATGAAGTAGTTGCAGTTGGTGCTGCAATTCAAGCAGGTGTTTTAGCAGGTGAAGTTAAAGATATCGTTCTATTAGATGTAACTCCATTGACATTAGGTATTGAAACTTTAGGTGGCGTAATGACTGCTTTAGTTCCAAGAAATACTACGATCCCTGTAAGTAAATCACAAGTGTTCTCAACAGCTGAAAACAACCAAACTGCAGTTGATATCAACGTATTACAAGGTGAAAGACCAATGGCTTCTGATAACAAATCTTTAGGTATGTTTAGACTTGAAGGTATTGCTCCTGCTATGCGTGGTGTTCCTCAAATCGAAGTTACATTTGATATCGATGCTAACGGTATCGTAAATGTTTCTGCTAAAGATAAAGCTACTAATAAAGAACAAAAAATCACAATTACAAATTCTTCTAACCTTTCAGAAGCTGATATTGATAAAATGGTTAAAGAAGCAGAAGCTAACGCTTCAGAAGATAAAAAGAAAAAAGAAGAAGCAGAAATTAAAAATAATGCAAATTCTATGATTACATCAGCTGAAAGAATTGTTAAAGATTTTGAAGGTAAAATTTCTGAAGAAGATGTTAAAAAATTAAACGAACAAAAGGAAACTTTACAAAAGGCTTTAGATGAAAATAAATCTGCTGATGAATTAAAGAAATTATCAGAAGAATTACAACAAACAATGTTTGCAATTTCACAAAAAGCTTATGAAGCAGTTCAAAAAGAAGGCTCAGATGCTAATAGTGAAGCAAACACTGCAGGAAGTGACGCTTCTTCTGATAAAAAAGATGATGATGTTATTGATGCAGAATTTACTAAAGAGTAATTTTTTAAACAATATAGCAAAGAGGTCGAACTTTTTAAAAAAGTTCGACCTCTTTTTTATTCTTAATCTAAAGGTATTTGAACTAATCTGGAATAAAATTTATATTCATTATAATTTTTAGGTAAATTATTCCAATATCTGTAAATAATTAAACCTTGTTTATTCAAATCTTTTACTATATTGTCGGCAATTTCTATATTTTTCGCTAAATAAGGATAACAAAAAGGAATATCATTTTCTGAAATATTTATATTTAAAAGATTATTTTTTTCATAAAAATTATGATAAAAAAGGAATTTATCTTTTCTTTTAAAATCTTTTTTAAAGGGATTTTTATTTTCTCCTAACCAGAGATACGCTCCTTTTTCGACAGGCAAAAATTTCTTTGCAGAATTAAAACTTGCTAATCCTTTGGCATCAGAATAAAAAGAATGAGCATTATCTATTATTATATTTGGATATTCTTTTATTAATCTATTTACATTATTTTCACAAATTCCAAAATAATTAGGATAGAGAATAAAATCATTTTTGGAAAAATTTTCTATCGGTAAAAAATCACTATCTATATGATAAAAAATGGGTTTACAATTTTCTTTAAAAACAGTATGTCTTATTACATCGCACAAATAATAAGGAATATGTAATTCTTTAATTCTAAATTCTTGTATTAAGTATTTTAAAGCATCTCTGGCAAAATCAAATTTTTTCATAAAAATTTTACACAAATATTATAATTAAAATTAATAAAACAATGGAAACAAAAGAAAAAAATGCAACTAAATACCAAAATATAGGTTTAGAAACTGATTTTTTCTTTGTTTTCATTTGATAAAACTGTCTTTCTTGATTTTTTCTATTATTATTTTTTCTTTTTGTAGTATTTTGGGGGTTGTCATTAATTCTTTTTGCAGATTTATATTTATCCGCAAGCGATTGTTTTGATTTTTCTCCGGTAACTAAAAGGTCAATATCATATTGTAAATTAAGAATTTTAGAATTAGCATTTGAAAAATAAACACAATAACTAATCGCAGCCTCAAAAGCCCTTTGCAAGCATTCTAACGCTATTATTCCGTCTTGTTTAACCTTATTTGAATGAGCAGAAATATTTCCATTCTTTTTTAAGAAATACAAATCATCAATGAATTCTTTTTCTTGATCTTCTCCTGTAATATTATCTTTTAAAGTCGCTAACATATCATCAAAAGTTTTTTCAGTAGTTCTTTTATTTCCCAAAACATTTTTACAGATATTCTCAGCAAATCTCCTTGTTTGCACCATACACTGCTCAAAATATTCATCCCTATATAAATATTCCGCCTCACTTATAATAGTAAACAAATTCTTATCAATTTTTCTCAAAAATTCAAAATTAGTAGTCATAAAAATCCATAAAACAAAGTAACTGTTTTATAAAACAACAAAATCAAAATATTATCAAGCATAAAAACTTATAACACTTTAACTTTTAGTAAATGTTCTTTAGCCTTATACCGCTCTATTGAATAAAACATCTTTAACGCAATCAAGAGCAATATCTGTAACATAATCCATATCAGATTTATCTATTATTAAAGGCGGATTGAAATAAATTACATCTCCTAACGGACGCAAAATCACTCCTTTTTCCAACGCTTTTTTATAAATTTGATATCCTGTTCTTTTTTTATAATCCAATGGTTCTTTAGTATCTCTATTTTTAACAAGCTCGATTGCATTAATTAAACCGATTGAGCGAACTTCTCCGACATTTTCAAGCGGAAGAAATTTTTCTGTAATAATATTATTGAAATAGATCGCTTTTTTATTAGCTTTCTCAATAATATTTTCATCATTAAGAATTTTAAGAACTTCAATTGCTGCAGAGCAAGCAAGAGGATTGCCTGAATAAGTGTGTGAATGCATAAATGCTTTACCTTTAAGGTAATCATCATAAAAAGCATCATAGATTTCTTGAGTAGTAATAGCAATAGCCATTGGCATATAACCGCCCGTTAAACCTTTAGAAAGACACATAATATCAGGACTAACTCCTGCATGATCAAACGCAAACATTTTACCTGTTCTACCGTACCCAGTAGCTATTTCATCCGCAATTAAATGAACATTATATTTATCACATAATTCTCTAAGTTTTTTTAGATAAAGCGGTGGATAAATCTTCATACCTGCAGAACCTTGTAAAAGTGGTTCAACAATAATCGCAGCTGTTTCATCTGCATATTTTTCAAAAGCTTCTTCGGCTTTTTTAAAGCATTCACAATTGCAAAGAGATAATTCATCTGAATTTGAATTATAATGCCCTTGGCATTGTTTTCCATAAGGGCATCTGTAACAATCAGGCCCGTCTATTCTTATTACATCTAAAAGTAAAGGTTTATATAATTCAGAATATAAATCAACTCCCCCTACAGCTAAAGCACCTAAAGTTTCTCCATGATAAGCATCTGATAATGCCATAAAGCGTTTTTTCTGTGGATTTCCTGTCTGATAATGATATTGAAAGCTCATTTTCAAAGACATTTCAATAGCAGAAGATCCATTATCAGCGAAATTGAATTTACAAAGTCCTTTAGGAAGTACTTTCATTAATTCTTGACAAAGAGTAATTGCAGTTTTATGAGTAAAATTAGCAAAAATAACATGCTCTAGTGTATCGACTTGTTTTTTTATTGCTTCATTAATTCTAGGATTACAATGTCCTAAAAGATTACACCACCAAGAACTTATTACATCTTTATAGCATTTACCGTTAACATCATAAAGATTAATTCCTTCCCCTCTTTCTATTACAATTGGAGGCAATGTTTCATAATCTTTCATTTGTGAACAAGGGTGCCATATATATTTTAAATCTTCTTTTTGCCAATCCATAAAAATTACTCCTTGAATAATCCTTCTAAAAGCATTATATCACTCGCACCTCTGGAAACTGTAGCAACAACATTTACTCCGCATAAGGTTTCAACTTGTTCTAAATTATCCCAGTGCATAAAATTATTTGAATCATAATTATTTAAAATAATTCCTTCAACCTCTATACCGTTAGCTTTAGCATATTCAACTGTGAGAAGTGTCGAATTAATAGTTCCTAATCCTGCATCAGCAACGATTATGGTACTTAATCCCAGTTCCCATATTAAATCTTTTAATAAATATTTTTCATCTTTTTCAATAATTAAAGGGCAAGTAATACCACCAGCTCCTTCTACAAGTAGATAATCATATTTTTTACTTATTTGAGCAAAATCATATTTAATTTTACTTATATCAATTTTTTGGTTCATTCTTTTTGCAGCTAAATGCGGTGAAACAGCTTCTTTCCACCAATAACTTACGCATTCATCAGCTATAGCAGGAATATCTGCCATTTGTACAACATAATTAGCATCACTATCAACTAAATGACCTGCAAGTTCTTTTACTCCGCTTAAAACAGGTTTAAAATATCCGCAATTCAGACCTTTTTCACGCATTTTTTTTACTATTAATGCTGAAATATAAGTTTTACCAATATCAGTTCCGGTTGCTGTTATAAAAATATTTTTCGACATAATGTAACTTCCTCAAAATAGCCTACAACTTCAATGCTCAAAAGTAAAGTATTAATTAAAAGAGGAGAAGTTTATAAGTTGATAAGTTTAGAAAGAGTTTTGTGTTTTCCCCTCCCCTTGAGGGAGGGGGATAGGGGGTGGGGTTTGAAAAGAGGAGAAGTTTATAAGTTGATAAGTTTAGAAGGAGTTTTATGTTTTCCCCTCCCCTTGAGGGAGGGGGATAGGGGGTGGGGTTTGAAAAGAAGAGAAGAGGATAAGTTTAGGAGTTGAGAAGAAATTAATAAATTTCTATTCACTATTCACTACTCACTATTCACTCATTGTAAAATTTTGGTGCAAAGAATTGCACCCTACTCACTTCAATGCTCAAAAGTAAAGTATTAATTAAAAGAGGAGAAGTTTATAAGTTTATAAGTTGATAAGTTTAGAAGGAGTTTTATATTTTCCCCTCCCCTTGAGGGAGGGGGGAGGGGGTGGGGTTTGAAAAGAAGAGAAGGATATAAGTTTAGGAGTGTATAAGAAGTTAATAAAAATTCTACTCACTATTCACTACTCACTATTCACTAAATATAAGATTGTGGTGCAAAAAATTGCACCCTACGTACTAATTTAAAATGCACTCCTCACTCTTAACGCCTCACGCTTCACTGGTGGAGCAAGCTCCATCCTACTATTCTAAATATAAGCTTTTGGTGCAAAGAATTGCACCCTACTCACTTCAACTTCAAAACATAATTGTAAAGTAAAAATTTATAAAATTTTTAATAAATTCTTAATATCAAAACTATTGACCAATAAGAAAAAAAAATATATCATTTATAACATGATTTTAAGTGTTAAAAAGACAATTATTTTAGATGGAGGTATTACATGGATTTTCAACATCAAACACTAAACGGAACAAAATACACTGATGCTGACATTAAGAGATTGATTGCAGAATATAATGTGCAATTTATCAAACTACAGTTTGTAGACATAAACGGCCAGGTAAAAAATATGGCAATACCTTCAGAACATATTGATAGAGTATTAAATAACGATATCATGCTAGATGGTTCTTCCATTAAAGGATTTAGAAATATAGAAACTTCTGATATGTTTTTCTATCCCGATAAAAATACTTTCCAAATACTTCCTTGGCAAGAGAGAGATGGACGTAATTCTGCAAGATTAATTTGCGATATTCATAATGCAGATGGCACTCCTTTTGAAGGATGTCCAAGATGTAATTTAAAAAGATTAATGGCAGAAGCACAAAAATTAGGTCTTTCAATGAATATAGGTCCTGAAGCGGAATTTTTCTTATTTGAAAAAGATGAAGAAGACCATATTACAACAAAAACCCACGACAGAGCCGGCTATTATGATGTAGGACCTGATGATTTGGGAGAAGCTGTAAGAGCTGATATTGTAAGCACGCTGCAAGAAATGGATTTTGATATAGAAGCTTCTCATCACGAAGTTGCTGATGGTCAACATGAAGTTGACTTTAAATATTCTGACATATTAACAACAGCAGATAATGTTGCAACATTTAGAATCGCAGTAAAAGCAATTGCCGCTCAATACGGATTACACGCTACTTTCATGCCTAAGCCGGTTTTTGGAATAAATGGTTCAGGTATGCACTGTAATATTTCACTATTTAAAGATGGTAAAAATGCTTTTTATGATGAAAATGCTGAATATCAACTTTCTGATACAGCAAGATATTCAATAGGCGGCTTATTAAAACACATTAAAAGTATTACAGGAATATTAAATCCTACAGTAAATAGCTATAAAAGACTTGTTCCAGGATACGAAGCTCCTGTATATATGGCTTGGTCTTTGGCAAATAGAAGTGCATTATTAAGAGTTCCGGCAAAAAGAGGGATTTCTACACGTGTAGAATTAAGATCTCCTGATCCAAGTTGTAATCCTTACTTAGCATTTGCAACAATTCTTGCAGCCTGCCTTGATGGAGTCAGAAATAAAATTGAACCGCCTAAACCTGTAGATGCAAATATTTATAAATTATCTGAAAGAGAACGTAAAAAAATGAAAATCGAATCTCTTCCAGGAAGTTTAAAAGAAGCTCTTTATTACATGGATAAATCTTTAATTGCTAAAACAGCCTTAGGACCTCATATTTTAGATGAATTTATGACTGCTAAAAATATTGAATGGGATGATTTTAGAACATATGTTTCACAATGGGAAATTGACAGATATTTAGCCAGATATTAAGTCGATTGGACATAAATGCCTAACTACTCATCAACCTGTTCTAATAACATACAAATCAAATATTAATAAAAAGAGAGATGCAGCTTTGTGAACTGCACCTCTCTATATTTATTCAGTTGATAGTTATTTATCATCCAATGCTGCAACACCTGGTAATACTTTACCTTCTATGAATTCTAAAGAAGCACCGCCACCGGTTGATACGTGAGTAAAGTCTTCTGCTTTGCAGAATTTCTTAGCTGCAGAAACTGAATCACCACCACCGATTACTGATGTAGCACCGTTTTTAGTAGCTTCGACGATTGCTTCTAAAACTGCTTTAGTACCTTCAGCAAATTTAGGATTTTCAAAAGCACCTACAGGACCGTTCATAAGAATAGTTTTTGAGTTTTTAAGAACTTCTGCAAAAGCTTTTCTTGATTCAGGACCAGCATCAACACCTTCAAATCCGTCAGGAATTTCGTTGATTTTAACAAATTTATTAGTACCGTTTCCTGAAAAATCATCAGTTGCTAATACATCAGTTGCCATAACTAATTTAACACCTTTTTCAGCAGCTTTCTTTTCAATAGCTTTTGCAACTTCTAATTGATCATCTTCACAAATAGAGTTACCGATTTTACCGCCATTAGCTTTTACGAAAGTATAAGCCATACCGCCGCCGATAATTAGATTATCAACTTTATCAATAAGATTTTCTAATACACCGATTTTAGAAGAAACTTTAGCACCGCCAACAACTGCTGTGAATGGTCTTTCAGGATTATCAAGAGCTTGTGATAAACATCTGATTTCTTTTTCCATTAATAAACCTGATACGGCAGGTTTTAGAATTTTTGCTAATTTTGCTGTAGAAGTGTGATTTCTGTGAGCTGCTCCGAAAGCATCATTTACATAAAAATCACCTAATTTTGCTAATTCTTCTGCAAAAGTCATATCATCATCTTTTGCTTCTTCTGCTTTGTAGTAACGAATATTTTCTAATAAAGCAATTTGTCCGTCTTTAAGTTTTTCTACATATGGAGCTGCTTCTTCTACTGAAGGAATAAATACAATTTCTTCTCCGAATACTTTTGCCATATATTTTGCTACCGGCTCAAGAGTAAATTCAGGATTTTTTTCTCCCTTTGGTCTTCCCAAGTGAGCCATTAATATAATTTTTGCTCCTCTTTCTTTCAAATAATTTACCGTAGGAACGATCGCTTGAATACGAGTGTCATCTGTTACATTTTTGTTTTCATCTAAAGGTACGTTAATATCAACTCTGATTAGAGCTTTTTTACCCTTGATGTCGCCTAAATCTTTAATTGATTTTTTCATCATCATTTCCTTTCTTTATTTGATGCTCTCTTTATTGGCATGTAAATTATAGTAAAAACAAAATTTCTATTCAATAGAATTTTAACTCTTATTCAATAAGTAAAAGATTTTGGATAAATTAAGCGATAACTCAAATTTAATTAAAAAAACTTAATAAAAACGAGATTTTTTTTGTTATTTAAGATACAATATTATAATGAATTAAGGACGGACTTATGGTGGAATCATTTGAACTTACAAACTACAATTTTTATTCAAGCAGGCTCGATATGGAGCTTATTACAAATATTGTAGATACTTTAAAAGAAATCCTTGAAGAAGATAGAAAACAAGAACAACCTTTATTTTTAAAAGTTGCGGATGATTTTATCATGAACATTGCCAGAAGAGTTGTTCAAGAAAAGAAAAAAACTTTCTTAATTGGTATAACTGGAGAAAGTGCTTCAGGAAAAACGGTTTTTGTAGATAATACGATTGATGCCGTTGTTAAAAATAAAAAAGAGGGAATTTATACCGTAATTCGTCAGGATGATTATTATAAAGATACATCTAAAGAGTTACAAGAAGCAGGAAGTTATGATGCTTTGTTTAAAACGGGATTTAGTTTTGATACTCCTGATGTTATTGATTTAAAACTAATGAGAAGTCATTTAGAAAGTTTAAAAAAAGGTGAAACAATTACTTCTCCAAGATATGATTTTGTAACTTGTGTTTCTTCTCCTGACGGGGATATTAAAAAACCTGCAAAAGTCATATTAACAGAGGGTTTATATGTTCTTAATGAAGAAGTTCGTGATATTATGGACATAAAGGTTTATGTGTTTACTCCAATTGATGTTATAAAAGAGCGTTGGTATAAACGTGCCGTTTCTCGTGGTAAAACAGGTGAAGCTGCTGATTTACAATTCAAAAATGTAAATGAAACTGCTCAGCAATATATTCGTCCTACATACCAAATTGCAGACTGTATAATTAACGGTATGGTGGATAAGGAATACATTAAAGTGATTACAGAAAGAATAAAAGCTCGCCTAGCTGAGGTTTGTTGTTAATGAAAATTGATAATATTAACAACTTAAATTTTAAAGAAAAAATTTTAAATAATAAAAATAAAAAATTGGTTAGTAATATAAGAAAGCATTTTGAAGATATCGAGCAAAATGGTGTTATTATTAACAATTGCACTTGTAAGATTCCCAAAGAAAATATTTTATTAACTACTTTAGATAAAGCTTACAACATAGGTTATAGTGCGTGGGGAGATAATTTAATAATAAAAAAACTTCCGATAGAATCAGATTCTAAAGTTCGTTATTTTAAAATTTCTCCTAAGAATAATTTAGAATATGCTTCAAATGAATTTTCAGATTACGAAGATGTGAAAAAAGGAAGTTTGCTTGCTAAAGTTATAAATAAATATTTATCAGAAATTTTACCTAAATTTTTATGATTATTCTTTATGATAATATAAATATAAATATGGAGGTTTATTATGTTTGAATTAAAGGCTCAAATGTATTTTTCAGCGGCTCATCATTTACTTAATTATGATGGCGAATGTGAAAATCAACACGGTCATAATTGGCTTGTAGAAGCTTATGTGAAAGGTGAAAGCTTAGATAAAAGTAATATTTTAGTTGATTATAAAGTTCTTAAAAAAGAAATGAAGGCTGTTTTGGATTTATTAGATCATAAAGATTTGAATGAATTACCATATTTTGAAAACGAAAGTCCTTCTAGTGAAATGATTTCAATGTTCATTTATAACAAATTAAAAGAAAAAATTGTACAGATATCAAAGGTGTCAGTGTGGGAAACTGCAACATCTTGTGCGAGTTATTTTGAGGAAGATTAATTAAATCTTCCTTTTGTTATATAATAAGTCTACGTGAGGAATAAAAATGTATACACTAGTCTATTCAATAAATAATGAAAAATCACCGGAAACCGTTTATGTTAATCTTACAAATTCTTGTACAAATTCTTGTATTTTTTGTTTAAGAAATCAAAAAGATGATGTTTGTGGTGCAAATATGTGGCATGATGGTGAATATACTTTAGATGATATTATAAATCAATTTAAATCTTATAATCCTATTCCCAAAGAAGTTGTATTCTGCGGGTATGGGGAGCCGTTTTTAAGGCGTGAAATGATGAAGGAATTTTGTAAGTATTTAAGAAAGTATTATCCTGAAATAAAGATAAGAGTAAATACAAACGGACATGCAAATGCTATTTATAAAACAAATGTTGCTGAAGAATTTAAAGATTTAATAGATGCTGTGTCAGTGAGTTTAAATGCATCAAATGCTCAAGAATATTATGAAATCTGCAAACCTAAAATTCAAAATGCATATGATGAAGTAAAAAAATTCATTAAAGCTTGTGTAGCAGCAGGCATTGATGTTTCAACAAGTGTTGTAACCGGATTTGATAAAATTCATAATATTGATGTTGATAAATGTGAGGAAATTTCTAAAGAATTAGGTGCAAAATTTAGAAATAGAGAATTTATATCAAACGGGTATTAGAGATAAGGATTTATATGAAAGTTCAATCTATCAATCGAGTAAATTTTGAGGCTAAAAAACATTTTTTAAACAGTGAGCAGATGGAGAGTTTAAAGAATGTTCTTACAAGAATGAATAACGAAACAAAAATTCATCAAAATGATACTTGGTTTACTTCTACAGTAACAAAAGAACTTTCGTGCAATGAAAATAAAACTCGTTTAATTGATGGCAGAATGTTTTTTAAAAAAGTTTCTGATAATAAGCAAATGCAGAAGAATACGATGTTTACTATAGGGAAAACAGAACTTGTTGTTGATAATAAAAGTGGCGAAATTCTTAATTGGAATAAACCATTTTTTACAAGTTGGAAAAAGGTAATGAAAAATATTAGTGATTCACTGAAAATTTTTGTAGAAAATTTTGACAATGCTAATATAGTCAAAAAGAAAAAGATGACTTTAGAAGGTTTTACGTCTAAGGGGTGGGAGATAATAAATAAATTGAAGAAAAATAACAAGAGATGATTGATGAAAATAAATTCGATAAATTTTTTTAAAAAGCGAGAAAGATACATTTCCTCAACTACATTGAAAGATGCTAATTCTTTGATTGAGAAAATGCATATGGAAAAGACTTATAAGGAAATAACACCTGATTTTTTTGAAAAAACAGAAGTTAGGGGGTTAAAAATAAAAGATGCAACGTTTAAGGATGGACAGTTTTTGGCAAGAAGAAATTCTAAAAAACAGTTAATTCCTTATGGGAAAGATAGTTCTATGTTGGAATTTGGTGAAATCAGATTAATTTTTAATAATTCATCAGGAAAAATTATTGAGCATGAAAAACCGTTTTTTACAACTTGGAAAAAAATTTTTAGACAAGCTCAGGAAATTATATCTTTAGCTTTAAGTCAGTATAATAATGATAATATTGTGAAAAAAATAGTTCATCATAGTGCCGGTTTAACAAATGAAGGTAAAATAAAAGCAGCTGATGAACTTAAAAAAGTTTTTAGTGCTTTTAAAATTTTTAAGTAAAAGGATAGTTAAAATGGTTAAATTGATATTAGCTTCAAATTCTCCAAGAAGAAAAAAAATTTTATCTGATTTAGGGTTGGATTTTGAAGTCATACCGTCTAATTATGATGAAAAGCTTGAAGATGATAATTTTTCTTATGAAAAGATAGAGGATTTAGCGACTCAAAAATGTTTGGATGTTGTAAGAAGAGTAGATAAAGATTCGCTAGTTCTAGCAGCAGACACAGTTGTAGTTTTACATAATAAGATTTTAGGAAAACCTAAATCAAAAGAAGATGCTTTTAATATGTTGAAGTCACTTTCCGGAGCTACTCATTCGGTTGTTACTTCGATATGTGGAATTAATACAAAATTAAATACCGCAGCATTGTTATCAACAACAAGTTATGTAAGATTTACTCAATGGTCAGATGAGATGATAAATGAATACATTGAAAAATTTAATCCTTTGGATAAAGCCGGAAGCTATGGAATACAAGAATTACCTGAAGGTTATCTTGATAAATATGAAGGAAGTTTTGAAAATATTGTAGGACTTTGTCCAGAATCTGTTAAGGCTGTTTTAGAACAGTTAAAATATTAATTTATTTATTTCTTTGGAAGAATTTTGCAATATCTTTGTGTTCAATAATTTTAGAAATCGGACGTCCGTGAGGACAAGTGTATGGTTTTTCGCACTTTCTCCAATTTTTTATAATTTCTTCCATTTGATAGCTGTTTAAATAAGTATTTGCTTTAACTGCAGCTTTACAAGAAGTTGTTATTAATATTTGTTCTTCAATGTTATCAATATCACCTGATAAATTTTCTAAGATATCTGATAAAATTTCTTTCGGAGAAATTTTTGATAAAAGATGAGGAACTTTTCTAAAAATAACTTCGTTCTCAGAAACAAAATCTATTTCATATCCAAATTTCGTAAGTTTTTCTTTATATTGTTCAAGTAATTCTTTGTCTGTTGGAGAAATTTCTATAACGTCAGAAATAAACAACAATTGGCAGTCAATATTTTTACTCTTTTTTAATTTTTCATAAATATATCTTTCATCTGCAATATGTTGATCAACAATTTCTAAACCTTCTTCTTTTTCTATTAAAATATAAGTTTTTTTATACTGACCTATTATTAATTCTTCTTTTTCCAAAACAGGTTGTTCTATTATTTTTTTCTGAAAACTTTGATTATTATTATTTTGTGGTATAAAATTTTGTTCAAATTTAGGCTTGAAATCAACAATTTCTGCTTGTTTTGGAACTTCAAAGATTTTTGCAATATTTGTATTTTCTTCTACATAAATATCTTCTAATACTTGTTTTAATTCTTTTTTTTCTTGATTTTCTTTCAGAAAATTATTTTGGTTCTCTACACTATTTTCAATCGTTCTATTTTCTTTAATTCCTGATAAAGCCATATCAATTGCAGAATAGATAAAATTAAAAATTTGATTAGGATTTTGATATCGAACTTCTTTTTTTGTTGGATGTACATTGACATCAACGCTTTCAGGTGGCATTTCAAGATTTAGAATAATAAACGGATATCTTGTATTGCCGATTAAATTTTTGTAAACAGTATCAATTGCTTTTTGAAAAACAGGGCATTTTACGTTTCTAAAATTTACGTACATATAGTAATCTTTTTTAGTAGCCCTTGTATAGTCAGGAGTACTTACGTAACCGGAAATTTTAAACCCTGGAATTTTATCTGTTTTAAAAACTTCTTTTAGATTTTTTGCAACTTCTTCTGAAAAAATTTCTTTTACCGTCTGGATAGTATTACCTTGACCTGTAGTTTTTAAAACAATTTTATTATTATTTTTTAACTCTAAGGCAATATCAGGATGAGCTAAAGCTAAAGATTGCATTAATTCATTTATGTATGCAAGTTCTGTTTTTTCTGATTTTAAAAATTTCATTCTAGCAGGAAGATTATAAAATAAATCTTTTATTTCCATAATCGTTCCAATTGCACAACCTGTTTGAGATTTCTTGACTTCGGAATTCTCGCATTCAACTTTAAAACCATAATCAAAATCTTTTGTTCTTGTAATACAAGTGAGTTTCGAAATAGAAATAATACTAGCTAAAGCTTCTCCTCTAAATCCCATTGTTTTAATCGAATATAAGTCTTCCCCTGTTTCGATTTTACTTGTCGCGTGTTTGGAGAACGCCAGTAAAATATCATCAGGATGAATCCCTGAACCATTATCAGCAACTCTTATATTTCTGCATTCGTTAGAAATTTCGACACTAACTCTTGTAGCTCCTGCATCAATTGAATTTTCTACTAATTCTTTTACAACAGAATAAGGTCTTTCAATAACTTCACCTGCTGCAATTTGATTAATCACGTTTTTGGATAGCTGAACTATTCTTTTCATATCTGTTATTATACCTTAAAAAATTTTTGAGTTATAATTATTGTATTAAAAATAAAGGGAGTATAAATGGCAAAGAGTTCTAAAAATAAAAAAATAAAAGTAGCATTCCCTCATATGGGAACAATATCAATAGCTTGGGCTGCAGGGCTGAGGAAAATGGGTGTTGAACCATTTATTCCGCCTTATACAAGTAAAAAAACTCTTTCATATGGAACAAAAAATTCTCCTGAAGCTATTTGTTTACCTTATAAATTGATTTTAGGTAACTTTATAGAAGCAATAGAAGGCGGAGCTGATTATGTTGCTATGATTACTTCTCCTGGAATTTGCAGACTTGGAGAATATGGAAACAATATTTATAATACGCTAAAAGATTTAGGTTATAAAGCTAATTACATTGAACTTTCTTTATATGATGGCATAAAAGGATTATATAATTTTTTGAGAGATATTTCAGGTAAAAATGATCCTGTTTTAATTTTAAGAGCGATTAATATTACTATGCGTAAAATATTTGCTATTGATGATTTGGATACAGCATTAGCATATTATAGAGCGAGAGAAATAAAATTTGGTGATGCTGAAAAGAATTATAAAAAAGCTTTAAGGATGATTGATAAAGCTAATTCTACACATGAATTAAAAAAAGCTTATGAAGAAGCTTTAAAAGAAATTGAAAAAACTGAAATAGATGAAAACAGAGAAGTTTTGAATGTTGATATTACAGGAGAAATCTTCTTGGTAAATGATGAATTTTCTAATCAGAATATAGAACGTGAATTGGGTAGAATGGGCGTTCAGACAAGAAGAAGTCTTACAGTTGGAAGTTTCTTAAAAGATGCTATTATTCCAAAAGCATTCAGACCGCCTGAAACACATTTACAGAGAGCAGAGAGAATGGCAAAACCATATTTAATGCGTGATATAGGCGGAGACGCTTTAGAATGTGTATCAGATGTTGTTTTTGCAGACGAAAAAGGAAAAGACGGAATTATTCATATTTCTCCGTTTACTTGTATGCCGGAAATTATGTCACAAAATATTTTCCCTACAATGAGAAGCGAACATGAAATTCCGATTTTAACTTTAATAATGGATGAACAAACAGGAAAAGCTGGTTATATTACCAGATTAGAAGCTTTTGTAGATTTAATGCGTCGTAAAAAAAGAGCAAAACTTCATAAAAATAAAACCAGAATTTAGTTTTTATATTTGATTTACCGCGTCAAAACTAGTACACAATTGAATTTAGTACATTCTTTTTTGTATCTTGGATTGTGAGTTTTAATTGGGGTTTGCTTCCTATTGGAACTAATGTATTTACATTGATATTTTCACCTGAGTTTATTTCACCTAATGGAATTAAGTTAGTATATGTTATACTTTCAGTTTGTGTTTTCTTTTTGTTATTACTCGATACAATAGCAACAAAAGGAGTCGCAAGCAAGCCTATTACCCAGCCTGCTCCTAATGTTACAAGACCTAATGGACCTGCTATTAACCAAGTTCTCGCCATTGCAGAAGGTTCATTATTCATTGTCGTTGCAAAAGCAATACTACCATCATTACCATTTATAATTTGAGCATTAACAATGTTGAATTTTGTGTTTGAAACATTTGTTATTTTATATTCATAAGCATTATAATACTTTTTTAATTGTGTCGACAGAGGTATCTGTGTTACTGTGACATCTAAATTGGAATTAACAAAAGCAATACAAGGCATATTTAAAGAGCTAATTATTAATAGAAAACATAAAATCTTTTTCATAATTTATCCTCAAAAAATAGTATCAATAATGGTGCTTATATAGCAGTGGTGCTTATAAGGTATAGTAATTAAAATGTTATATTATGTCAAGCATACAAGAAGAAACATATATAACTATTGGTAAAAATGTTAGAAAATATCGACTTGCAAAGAATATTTCACAGGAAAAATTATCAGAGATATTAAATGCTAATAGTAAGTTTATTGGTCATGTTGAAAGGTTTGAACGTTATATAAGCTTAAAAAAGATAATTGAACTAGCAGAGTATTTCAATGTGCCAGTAAAAAGCTTTTTTGAATAGCAAGTAGGATGCGGTAAATCAAAGATTTACCGCATCAAAACTAATACACAATTGAATTTAATAAATAGGGTGCGATTTTTGCACCCTATTTGTTACCCGCCCCTTGAGGGAGCGGATTTTCGGTAGGGCGACGGCTGCAAAGCAGACTAGCCCGTAAGGTGGAGGAAAGCTGAGAACTTTCCGACACCCCGAATAATCCAAGACAGGGTCGAAATCTCTGATTTCGGGGTGGGGTTTTATTATTTAAAAGATGCAAAAAATTGCACCCTACAATTAGTGAGAAGTTTATAAGTTGAGAAGGAGTTAATAATATTTGTCATTCCGAATTTATTTCGGAATCTTACACAATTGTAGTTTTATTTTCTAATTTATAAGACCCTGAAATGAATTCAGGGTGACGTATTTATAAGTTTAGGAGTTGAGAAGTTGAAAAAGAGTTTATAAATTTCTATTCACTATTCACTAATCACTATTCACTAGTAAGTAGGTTGGGTGAAACCCAACAAAACTTTAACCCCACCCCCTACCCCCCTCCCTCAAGGGGAGAGGGTGAAGTGGAATTGTTTAAGTAGAAAAAAAGAGAAGTTGAGAAGGAGTTAATAATAAATTTCTATTCACTACTCACTAATCACTATTCACTAAATATAAGATTTTGGTGCAAAAAATTGCACCCTACTTGCTTACACAATTGTAGTTTTATTTTCTAATTTATAAGGCCCTGAAATGAATTCAGGGTGACATATTTATAAGTTTAGGAATGTATAAGAAGTTAATAAAAATTCTATTCACTATTCACTATTCACTATTCACTACTCACTAAATATAAGATTTTGGTGCAATTATTTGCAATGAATATCTTCTTTATCGATTTTTCCGTCGTAATTATTATCTATACCATCACTGCAAGAGCCTATAGAATCGTTACTTTCTGCAAGCGGATTATATTTTAACCATTTGTTCGAAATTTTATTCCAATGATACAAAAAATAATTCTTATAGAACTCAGCCGCTTCTTTATTTTTAAGAATTACTAAATTTTCATCATTTTTATTTTGACCACTGTTAGAAAAATTCATTGAACCTATTATTAAATATTCATCATCAATTATCATTGTTTTAGAATGCATTTTACCTGCGTAATTTTCTGTTTTAACAAGAATTCCCGCATCTCTAAGTTGTTTAATTTTAGAATACTTAGCAGAAGCGTTTAAAGCATCTGTAATTATTTTAACGTCTATTCCTCTATTATTGGCATTTATTAATTCTTCGACTAATCTTTTTTCGCTTAAAACAAATATCGGTATATAAATATAATGTTTTGAGTTTCGAATAAGAGGGAAAATTGATTTTTCATAACTCTTATCTTGGGGAGAAAAATAAATTTCTATATTTTTAGGTTTATTAATTTGCGAAATAGACTTTTTGTCATTATGAAAATTTCCTAAATACATTTGTTCAAATTCATTTTGAAAGATTTTTGCAACATCTTTAGATTTAATTACAATAATTGAATTAGAATTATATCCTGACATATCTGTATAAGAAAGATTTGCAGAACCTGTTATTACTGTTTTGTTATCAAATATATAGAATTTATTATGCATTATATAATTAAATTCTTTAGAGTTTTTATCATTAACAGAATTTGGAATTAATTTTACTAAATCAAAGGTGTTTGGATAAATATTTTGCAATTTGGAGTCAATATCATATATTAATCTGAATTTGACTCCTCTTTTGATAGCATTTTTAATTGCATTCTCAATCTTAGGAATAGAAGAATATCCATAAATTGCCATATCAATCGAAGTTTTTGAAGAATTAATATTATCAAGAATTTCTTTACAAATTTCAGATTTACAATCTCTATCAGGTTTCAAATTTTTAGTAAAATCTGAAACTATGATTTTTATATCACCTAAATCCAGTTTATAATTTTTAAAATCAATATCAAGTATTTTTTCTGAGAATTCATTTTTATTTCTTTTTTGTTTTTTCTTAAAAACTCTGTTATAAGCAGATTTTTTGATAATTACAAAATCTCCTAATTCTAAATCTTTAGAAATAGGAAAGACTTTTTCATCTTGAATAATTACATACTTTGTTTTTCTTATGGAATTAATAAGTTTTTCAAATGCTGCAGGGTTAGTACTTTCACCATTAACAATCGCAAAAGGGGAATTTAAGAATTTTTCACGGTAACTATATTTAAAAAAGATAAGGTTATCTTCTTTAATTTTAACTTCTCTGTTTTCAATTAAATTTTTAGCCCAATATTTTCCTAAATTTCCAATAATAAAAGCTTCTTCTTCGCTAATTTTAAATTTTTCAGCGTAAATTTTATTCTTTTGACTAAAATAACTATCAAAATAATCTATTCCTTTTAAGAAAAATTTTTGATTATTTTCTAGGATAAACTCCACAGGAGAAATAACTTTATTAACATAAAGAAATTCCTCTTTTGTTAACAAGAAAAATATAGAATAGCTCATCGCCAATAAAATTAAACATATTATGCTAATTTTCTTTTTCAACATAATTAGTTATTTCAAACCCTAAATTTTCAATTTTTTCTTTAAGTTTCAGATTCTTGGTAATTTGGAACTCAACAAAATGGTTATTAATAGTTCCATCTTCATATCTACAAGGATGGATAAGAGCTTCTACAGTAATATCGTCTTCTTTAATAGCCATAAGCCCATAAGAAATCGCCAGACTATTCATCATAGAGGTATATGTTACTCCGATTAAATAATCATTTGTATTAAGCTCATATTTTTTTACTGTATGTTCATTAATAAGAGTAAAAGTATTTAAAAGCATGACTTTTATTAAATTAATCGGGTAAGCAAGAGTTAAGTGTCTATGAACATCTGGTATAATATAAGGTTTTTCAAACTGAGTTCTAATTTGTTTTATTCCATATTCTTTAGCTAAACTACATACAAGTTCAAAGATTCGAGGAATTGAATGCACGTGAACGTGAGAGTCAATATGAGTAACATGTGTATATTTTATTACTTCTTCTATTTGAGCCCTAAATTCTTTTTCAACCTGTTCCATAAAAGAATTATCTTTATGATTTAAAGCTTTTAAAAGTAATTGTCCGAAAGAATTATTAAAATTTCCATTTTCATCAGTTAATTTATCAAGATTAAGACAAAGCGACTTACCTTCAATAATATTAAGATGAATCCCCACCCCTAAATCAGGACAAGCTGGAATAACATTTTTGTAAGCTTCTTCAAAAGCTTCTCCATTCGCAACTAAACTTGCACTTTTTAAAATTCCCGCCTGATAACCTTCTAAAACAGCTCTATTAAAAGCCTCACTCATTCCAAAATCATCTGCATTAAGTATAAATTTTTTACTCAAAATTTACTCCCTCAATTAGTATTCACTATTCTAATTATTTATTGTATTATAATTTCAAGAGGATTACAATGAGCGAAAACAAAACGAAACTTGCAATAATTATACCGTGTTACAATGAAGAATTAGTTGTTAAAGCAACAGTTGAACGTCTTTTAGAAGTATTAGACGGAATTATTTCTAAAGGAAAAATTTCAAATGAGAGTTATATTTATCTTATAGATGATGGTTCTAAGGATAAGACTTGGGAAATTATAGAAGAATTACATACAAAATATGGTTATAGAGTTAAGGGAACAAAATTTATAAGAAATTACGGCAATCAAAAAGCTCTTATTGCAGGGCTATTGGGAGTTAAAGAAATCGGTTGCGATTGTGTTGTATCAATTGATGCAGATTTACAACAGGATGAAAATACTATAGAGATTTTTGTTGATGAATTTCATAAAGGAGCAGAAATTGTTTCAGGAATAAGGAATGATAGAAAAACGGATTCGTTCTTTAAAAAATATACAGCACTTTGTTTTTACAAATTGATGAATCTTTTGGGGGTAAAAATTCCTCCAAATCATTCTGATTTTAGATTAGTGAGTAAAAAAGCCCTTGATATTTTAGAAAAGTATTCAGAAGAAGGACTCTTCTTGAGAGGATTTTTCCACGAATTGGGCTTAAAAACAGCTTATGTACATTTTGACGTTAAACCGAGAGCTGTAGGCAGTACAAAGTATAATTTCTTTTCTTTAACAAGCTTGGCACTAAACGGAATAACAGCTTTTAGCATCGTACCTTTAAGAATTATTGCGGCAATCGGAGTTTTAACTGTTTTAGGAAGCTTTTTATTAGCCTTAGAAGTCTTGTTTGAAAAATATATTTTGCATTCAGCACCGAGCGGCTGGGCAACTTTGGTAATTTTATTAGCTTTCTTTGGCGGACTTCAGATTTTTTGTCTGGGAATTATTGGAGAATATATGGGACAAATTTTTAATGAAGTTAAAAGCAGACCTAGATATATCAAAGAAAAAGAAATTGTTTAGTGGTTTTGTTATTAAAATAATTTTTGCTAATTAAATTTTGCTTGTTTTTAAGTAAAAAAGTTCGTGCTAAAATGCATTTATGTCTAATATTTCAATTGGTAGAAAAGGTGAAGAAATTGCTCAAGAATATTTAAAAAAAATAGGATATAAAATTCTTGAAACAAATAAAAGATTTTCTAAATTTTGTGAAATAGATATAATTGCGTTAGATAAGGATATATTGGTTTTTGTTGAGGTTAAGACAAGAAGCTCTAACGCTGCCGGTATCCCTTTGGAAGCTATTACAAAATTAAAATATCAACATATAAAACAGGGTCTTTTTTCTTATATACAAGAAAATTCTCAATATAAAAAGTATAGAATTGATGCAATTTCAATTATTCTTAATCCTAAAACAGAAATTAAGCACTTAAAAAACATTTAAAAATGTTTATGTTAAAATAATCTTATTAAGTGAGGGAAAAATTATGTCAGATTTAAGAGATAAATATGAAGTTGTTATTGGTTTAGAAGTACACGCACAACTAAAGACGAAATCAAAAATTTTTGCACCGGATTCAACAGAATTTGGGCATGAACAAAATTCACAGATTAGTGCAATTACTTTAGGAATGCCTGGAGTTTTGCCGGTATTGAATAAAGAATGTGTGAATATGGGTATTTTATTGGGACTTGCTTTGAATTGTAAAATACCTAACAGATGTAAGTTTGATAGAAAACAATACTTTTATCCGGATCTTCCAAAAGGATATCAAATTTCTCAGTATGATGAACCGATTTGTGTTGACGGATATATCGATGTTAAAGGTAAAAGAATCGGTATTACAAGAGCACATTTAGAAGAAGATGCAGGCAAATTAGTTCATATAGGTGCTGCGGGTATTAATGGTGCAACAGGTTCTTTAGTTGACTTGAACAGAGCCGGAACTCCATTATTGGAAATTGTTTCTGAGCCTGATATGAGATCAAGCGAAGAAGCTAGAAATTATATGGAAGAACTTAGGAATATAGTCAGATATCTTGGCGTTTGTGACGGAAACTTAGAAGAAGGCTCTATGAGATGTGATGCTAATATTTCAATTATGCCAAAAGGTTCTAAAGAGTTCGGAACAAGAGCTGAAATTAAGAACGTAAACAGTTTTTCAGCATTACAACGAGCTATTGAATACGAAATAGATAGACAAATTGAAATCGTTGAAGAAGGCGGCGAAGTTGTTCAAGAAACAAGACTTTGGGATGATAATTTGCGAGAAACTCGTTCTATGAGAGGAAAAGAAGATGCTCATGATTATAGATATTTCCCTGAACCGGATTTAATGCCGTTAGAAATCTCAAGAGAATGGGTGGAAGAGATTAGAGCAAAGATGCCAGAACTTCCTGAAGCTAAGCGACAAAGATATATAAGTATAGGATTAAGCGAATATGATGCTTCTGTTATTGTTGAGCAAATGCCTTTAGCTCTGTTCTTTGATAAGGTTTTAGAGTTGGGTGCTAATCCAAAGATTGCGGTTAATTTTATAATGGGTGAAATAGCAGCTTATCTAAAAGAAAATAAAGTAGAAATTAATGAAACAAAATTAACTCCTGAAAATCTAGCTGAATTAATTTCATTAATCGAAAAGGGTACAATTTCTAACAATATAGGTAAGCAAATTCTTGTAGAAGATATGATTACAAATGGAGAAAAAGCTTCTGATGTCGTTGAGAAAAAAGGTTTGAGCCAAATTTCTGATGAAGGTGCTATAAAAGCTATTGTACAAAAAATTATTGAAGCTAATCAACCTCAAGTTGAAGCATATAGGAATGGTAAAACTAATTTGTTAGGTTTCTTTGTTGGTCAAGTGATGAAGGAAACTAAGGGTCGAGCTAATCCTAAAACAGTTAATGAATTAGTAAAAGGATTTTTAGAAGGTTAGATTTAAAAGGCGGAGCTTAGCTCCGTCTTTCTTTTTATAAAAACATTGTGCCCTTTTATGGTATTGGTTTTTATATTCTATTCAAAGTGTAAAAGTTTATAAGTTGAGAAGGAGTTAATAATATTTGTCATTCCGAATTTATTTCGGAATCTTACACAATTGTAGTTTTATTTTCTAATTTATAAGACCCTGAAATGAATTCAGGGTGACGTATTTATAAGTTTAGGAATGTATAAGAAGTTAATAAAAATTCTACTCACTATTCACTACTCACTATTCACTAAATATAAGATTTTGGTGCAAAAAATTGCACCCTACAAACTAATTTATAAGACCCTGAAATGAATTCAGGATGACGTATTTATAAGTTTAGGAGTGTATAAGAAGTTAATAAAAATTCTACTCACTATTCACTACTCACTATTCACTAAATATAAGATTTTGGTGCAAAAA
>CALVAM010000020.1 GCA_944325545.1 Candidatus Gastranaerophilales bacterium
TCGGACTGTGTTGCTAACTGTATTTTGGCATTTTGGATTGATTGTGCTTGGTATTCAACATCGTGTATCCTTGCCGTAATCGTTAGCAGTCTTGCTTGTGATGCTGCCATTCCCATAGTTTGTAGTCCTTTTAATTGTCCCTTTATTATGGTTTACGGCAGACTCAGGTTAAAACTTTAAAAAATTATCAAAATTTTTACATTTGTTTACATTTTGAAAACCAAATCTGGTTGCCTTGCGGCAAGAGTTTCATCAACACGCTTCACTGGAGTTTTTTGTGGTGATTTTAAAACTTCAGTTGGTTTTGTTTCAATTTCTTTTGCAATCTCAAGCATATTATTTATAAAATTATCTAAAGTTTCTTTTGACTCAGACTCTGTTGGTTCTATCATTAAGGCCTCGTGAACAATAAGTGGGAAATAAATTGTTGGTGGATGACAATTAGAATCCATTAAACGTTTAGCTATTCCAAGAGTCGAAACTCCTTTTTCCAACTGCTTTTCTCCTGATAAAACAAATTCGTGCATACAAGGTACATTATATGGTAACTCGTATTTCTGTTTTAATTTTTCTTTTATATAATTCGCGTTTAAAACTGCGTCTCCAGATGCAAGTTTTAAATTTTTGCCCATCATCAATATATAGGCATATGCTTTAATTAATACTCCAAAATTTCCATAAAAACTTCTAACTTTACCGATAGAATGTTTTACATCAAAATTTTTGTAAAATTTATTACCATCGTATTCTATGATAGGAACTGGTAAAAAATCTTTTAATTTATCTACAACTCCAACAGGCCCTGCTCCAGGTCCACCTCCACCGTGTGGTGTTGCAAAAGTTTTATGTAAATTTAAATGAACTATATCAAATCCCATAAGAGCAGGATTTGTCCAGCCCATTATAGCATTGAAATTGGCTCCGTCGTAATACAAAAGAGAACCATTATTATGCATTAATTCAGAGATTTCTAATACATTTTCTTCAAAAATTCCTAATGTATTAGGATTCGTCATCATTATTGCAGCAACATCTTTATCAATTAATGTTTTCAATTCTTCTAAATCTACTTGTCCTTTAGAATTAGATTTTACTTCTACAATATCGAAACCGCACATCTTCGCACTTGCAGGATTTGTTCCGTGTGCATTATCAGGGATTATAACTTTTTTTCTGTTCATCTCTCCCTTGGTTTCAAAATATTTTTTAACAATCATCATGCCAGTAAGCTCCCCTTGTGCTCCAGCAGATGGCTGTAGTGTTATTGCATCCATTCCGGTGATTATTTTCAAGACTTCTTGCAAATTATACATTAACTCTAATGCACCTTGAGAGTCTTCATCATCTTGTAGAGGATGTAATTGTGTAAATTCTTCTAATGATGATAAATATTCGTTAACTTTCGGATTATATTTCATTGTGCAAGAACCTAATGGATAAAAGCCCTTTTCTATACAAAAATTACGATCACTTAATTCTTTATAATGACGCATTACTTCTAATTCACTTAATTGAGGAAGTCCAATATTTCCAGTCCTTAATAATTTCTTAGGAAGATAATCTCCTAGAAAATTACAACTACTATCCTCTCCTATACAAATCCCATCAACACTACTACTCTTTTCAAATATTGTTTTCATTAATTTCTTCCTGCTTTAACAATTCTTTTTTTATTTTATCCAAAGCATTTTGTATAATCCTTGAAATCCTTGATTGTGAAATCCCGAATTCTGCGGATATATCTTTTAGTTTCTTATCATAAAAATATTTGGCTTCTATTAAATCTTGTTCTCTTTGTGACAAATTCTTCATAAGTTCACAAATTCTATGTTTTAATTCTATAATTTCAGCTTTTTCCTCCGGAGTTCTTTTATTATCTTTTATTATTGTTGGATTTTCTGCTTCAGCCATTTCTTCTATTGACAAAATTGTCTTATACACAGCATCCTTAATCTGTTCTTTCTCAGGCTCAGTTTCTATATTTTTCATCGAAGACCATTTATAACGTCGACGTATTTCATTCCTTATGGCCCATTTTATAGCTTTTGTCAAATATGCTGAATTATATAAATCCTTATTCTTACAATTATTAGCAGTATTTGTAAGATAATATACTGTGTAATTTGCAAGACTTAAAACTTCCGAAAACTCTATAAGTCCCATATTGGAAAATTTTTTAAATTCAACTTTCGCTACAGTTTCTATTAAATCTTTATATTGAGAAAGATTAGCTCTTTGTTCTCTCTCTCTGTTTATTGCATTTAAGTCGTTCATACAATAATAATATATCAGAAAGTTATATATAAATGCAAGGTAAATATAAAATTTACAATAATATTAAAATGTGTTACACTATTGAAAAGAAGAGGGTAATTTCAATGAAAAAATATATAAGAACATTAACGTTAGTTATTTTATCAGCATTTGTTTTTACAACAAGTTCCACTTATTTTGAAAAAGTTTCTGCAGAACCTGTTTCTCAAAATAAAGCTCAAACATCTGTAAATGAAACTCAAATTATAAATATTGAACCTTTAAACTTAATAAAAAATCCAAAAATATATCTAAATAAAACAGTTTTAATGAAAGCAAAATTTGATAAATTTTCAACTTTAGGACTGGATTATAAACCAGCTTTTAAATCTTCAGATGATTTTATTTCTTTTTTAATAAAAAGAGATGATACAACTCATGATATTCCGCTGTCAGAAATGAAATTATTTTTAAAACGGGATATGGCTGAGAAATTTATTGATTTGAAAACTGATGATGAAATAGAAATAAAAGGAAAAGTTTTTTCTGATGCTTTAGGAGATACTTGGATAGATGTTTCTGAACTTAAAATTCTTAATAAAGCACCTGAAGATAAAGCTAATGGAGTAAAATAATTATGCCAACAGTAGAAAACAATAAAAAAGATAAATCAAAAGAAAAAAATAAAGTTTTTTTAGCTATACACGGGCATTTTTATCAACCTCCCAGAGAAAATCCTTGGTTAGAAGCTATCGAACAACAAGATAGTGCTATGCCATTTCATGATTGGAATGAACGTATTAATTCTGAATGTTATAATCCAAATTCTGTTTCAAAAATTGTAGATTCAAAAAATCAAATTCTTGATGTGGTTAATAATTATGAATATATAAGTTATAATTTTGGCCCTACTCTATTGTCTTGGATGGAAGAATTTGCACCATTGGCTTACGAAAGAGTAATAAGAGCTGATGTTAATTCAAGAAAATTACATTCAGGCCATGGTAATGCAATCGCACAGGTTTACAATCATATGATTATGCCTTTAGCAAATGAACCTGATAAACAAACTCAAGTAAAGTGGGGTATTAAAGATTTTGAATATCGTTTTGGTAGAAAACCTGAAGGTATATGGCTTGCGGAAACAGCTGTTGATGATGATACCTTAAGAGTTTTGGTTGAAAATGATATTAAATTTACAATTCTATCACCATATCAAGCTCAAAAAATTAGAAAAGAAGGTGAAAAAACTTGGCAAGATGTAAGTTGGGGTAATATTGATCCGGCAAGATCTTATAGGTATTATATAAAATCTGCACCAGGTAAATACATAGATTTATTCTTTTATGATGGAGCGATATCTCGTTCAGTTGCTTTTGATGAATTGTTAAAAGATGGAGTTAAATTTGTTAATAGACTAAAAGATGGTGTTTCTACTGCAAGAAATTACAACCAATTAGTTAATATTGCAACTGATGGAGAAAGTTATGGGCATCATACTAAATTTGGAGATATGGCTTTAGCTTATGCTTTGAAAATAAAAGTTAAAGATTCCGGATTTACAATTACTAATTATGGAGAATATTTAGAGAAATATCGTAGTGATTGGGAAGTTGAAATAAAACCTGTTTCTTCTTGGAGTTGTTCTCACGGTGTCGGACGTTGGAGTGATGATTGTGGGTGTTCTACCGGTGGACATCCCGGATGGAACCAAAAATGGAGAAAACCTCTAAGACAAGCTCTTGATTATTTAAGAGATGAAATGATAACTTTATGTCAAAAGCAAGGTAAAAAATATTTTAAAAATCCACTGGAGGCAAGAAATAATTATATTAATGTTATATTAGACAGAAGTGATATAAGTGTTAAAAATTATCAAGAAGAATATTTCTTGCCTGATTTAGATGATGAACAAAAAATTCGAGCTATGGAACTTCTTGAAATCCAAAGACAAGCTATGCTTATGTATACAAGTTGTGGTTGGTTTTTCTCTGAAATTTCAGGAATTGAAACTGTTCAAATTATGAAATATGCAGCAAGAGTTATGCAATTAGCAAAATCTTTTACTAAGAAAGATTTAGAAACTCCTTTCTTAGAAATTCTAAAAGAAGCTAAAAGTAATATTCCAGAATTCGGAACAGGGAAAGATGTCTTCGAAAGATTTGTAAAGCCTTCTGTTGTTACATCTAAACAGTTAGTCAGTTTATGGGCTATTACTTCATTGTATAGAGATATTGAAGATGAAGAAAATGTTTATTGTTATAAAATAAAAAAACATTCTTATAAAAAAGTTACAAAAGGTAATTCAAAACTGGTTATTGGACATATTGAAGTTGAATCTAAAATAACAATGGAAAAATCTAATATGATGTTTGCATTACTTCAATTTTCTGACGGAGATTTTCATTGTGCTATTAAAGAATATTCAGAAAACTTTGAAGATATGCAAAAAGAACTTGTTAGAACATATTTAACAGCACCTTTGACTGAAATTATTAGGAATATTGATAGTTTATTCGGAACAGAATATTTTACTTTGAAAGATATCTTTATAGAAGAAAGAAGACGTATATTAGATACAATGTTGAAAGATAAATTACAATTGTTTGCAAGTACATATGAGTCTATGTACAATGAAGGTAAAGGTTCTATTTATCAAATGCAGGAACTTGGATTACAGATCCCGGAAGAATTTAAAATTTCCGCTCGTTATGTTTTAGCAAAACAATTTAATGAATTGTTTAAAGATTCTAGGGGATTCTTAGATAATGATATAATTCAACAAGCCTCAGATATTAATTTTGAAGCAAAGAAAATAGGAATTGAAATAGATAAAACCCCTACTTCTAAAATTTTTAGTAAAAAAATAGCTCAAAATATTAATCGTTTATCTTATGCTTTAGATTTGCAACAAGTTGAAGCAACTTTGGAATTATTAAATAGCATTGCAAGATTAGAAATTAAAGTCGATATTGCTGAAGCTCAAAGTTATTATTTTTCTAAAATAGTTACAAATATAAATGAATTAATTAAGAAAATCTCTTGTCAAGCAGATAAAGACTTATTGAAAATGCTGTTTGAGATAGGAGAAGATCTTAATATTAATATGGATTATTATAAGCAAATGTTTAATAAAGCTTTACTAACTAAAACTTAGATAAAGATTATATTAAATTTTCAAGAATTTCTCTATTTTTATAATATACTTGACTAGTAGATTATTAATAGTGGAGAAAGAGAATGACAAATACTGTTGTAGAAAATACAAATTTAATTCACCCATCTGCAGTAATACATCCTTCAGCAGAAATCGGTGAAAATGTAAGTATAGGACCAAATGTTGTAATTGGTGAAAATGTAAAAATAGGTAGTGGAACTAGAATTATCGCAAATGCATATATTGAATTTGCAGAAATTGGTGAAAATTGTACAATTTCTCCATTTTCTACCATAGGTTCTGAACCTCAAGATTTAGGATATAAGGGAGAACCTACTAAAGTTATTATTGGAAATGAAACAATAATAAAAGAAAATGTTACAATTCATAGAGGCGCTGCTTGTGGAGATTTTACTACAAGAATTGGTAATAAATGCTTAATCATGGTTGGTGCTCATATTGCTCACAACTGTGTGTTAGAAGATCAAGTTATTTTAGCTAATTTAGTTACATTAGGCGGTCATGTTCACGTTGGTTTTGGGGCTTTTGTTGGGGGAATGAGCGTATTCCATCAAAATATTAGAATAGGTGATATGGCTATCATTAGTGGTTTTTCTGCTTCTCGTCAAGATATTTTACCATATTCTAAAGGGGAAGGTCGTCCGCCTGTTCCACGAGGATTAAATGTTATAGCAATGAAACGCAGAGGAGTTTCTCAAGAAATTAGAACTGCGACTAATGAAGCTTTCAAACTTTTGATTTCTGAAGATTATAATACCTCTCAAGCTATTGAAAAGATTAAGGCTGAAATTCCTATGAATGAATATATTGAAAAAATGATTGAGTTTATTCAAACTTCTAAAAGAGGGGTTTTATTAAAATCACATAAAAGTGGTTATCAATCGCTCGAATGAAAAGTACAATGCATGTTTGATAAAGGGTATTAATTACAATTATTAATGCTCTTTATTTTTTTATACTCAATCTTTTGATAATATTAAGAAATGTAAATCAGCAAAAATCTTGTAGCTACTAATATATAGCGTATTTAGATTATTTATGAATAGAATATTAATCTTCCCTCTTGACTTAAAATTCTTATGTGCAATAATATAGATACACACTTTAAGTGTAGCCGAAACACTAAATAGCAAAAATATAATATACCCCAAAATCATATAAACTCCTAGATAATAAACACTAAAAAAGACCATTAGGATGCAGAAAACAAAATCCACTCGCTTCACACACCGAGTGGTTTTTTTTAATAAATAATTATTAGACTATATTTTATAGTACAATATAACTATGTTATTTACTTCTATTGGAATTTTAATACGAATAGTATCTAATTCTTATTTGAATGTTTTTCAAAAGATTTTGACAAATTTTGGTCAAAAATCATCAGTTATTAATTTTTATACCTATTTGGGCTTATTTTTAATAAGCTTAATTTTTATATCCCAGATAAATTTTAGTTTTGATTTGTTTTTTTATTTTATTATAATGGGATTATTAGGAGGCTTGGGAAATTATTTTATTATTAAGGCTCTATCTATAGGAGAATTATCTTCTCTTGCTCCTATTAATTCTTATAAACCTATTGTTAGTCTATTTTTTGGAATAATCTTTTTAAAAGAAATACCTTCTTTAAGGGCATTATTTGGTATATTTTTTATAATTTTAGGGACATATTTTGTTTTAGGAAAGAATAAAACTTCAATAAATAAGCTTGCTATAATTTATAGAATATTAGCATTAATTTTTTCAGGTACAGAAGCTATTTTTATAAAAAAAATAATTTTGATGACTAGTGTTTTTAATTCTTTTATTTTGTGGGCTTTATCCGGTTTTATTTTTTCTTTAATTTTTCTTTTGTTTTCAAAAACTAAACCGACTATTAAATCATACAAATATCAAATTTTATTAATATTAGCTGTTGCAATTATGCAATATTCTACGAATTTTGTATTTTCAAAAATTAATGTTTCATATGCTCTCGCCTTATTTCAATTATCAACTATTTTGAGTGTATTTTTAGGAGTTAATATTTTTAAGGAAAATGATTTAAAAAATAAAATCATAGGGTCTTTAATCATGCTCTTTGGTGCAGTTTGTATAATTTTATATCCTTAGAGTAATTATTTTTATATTATTTTTGTTAAAATTATATAGATACTTTGTTAAGGAATTTTGTTTTATGTCATATATATCAATAATACTTTTAGCAATAGCTTTATCTATTGATGCTTGTATTGTATCTTTTTCATATGGGTTAGCTTTTAATTCTAAGCGTTTGAAAAATTCATTATCTTTAGCTCTTTCAACCGGTATTTTTCAAGGGATTATGCCTGTTGTTGGTTATTTTTTAACTGGTTTTGTGAAAGCTTATATACAACCGTTTGCCGCTATAATAGTATTTTTCATTTTTACTTATTTAGGAATAAAATTTATTAAAGAAGCTTTTGACAAAGAAAAAGAAAAAACTCTTTGTATTGATATAAAATGTTTAATTTTAGTTGGTATTGCAACAAGTATTGATGCTTTTTCTGCAGGTATTACTTTATCTCTATTTGGTAATAGAATTTTGAAACCCTCTTTATTAATAGCGTTTGTAACTTTTATAAATTCTATTCTCGGATTCTTTTTAGGTAATAAATTAAAGCATTTACCTACTAAATATTTAGAAATATTAGCAGGATTATTACTTATAGGATTAGGATTTAAAGCTTTATTTTAAATAGGAAATTTTGTATAATATTTGCAGGAATTAATAAGAAGGGATATTGGTTTGAAAAAGAGATTTATTTTTATAATTTTGTTATTGTTTGTTGTTCTTATTTCTTTTGTATTTTTATCTGTAAGAAAAGAAAACAATACCAAAGAAATTACGCTATGGACATTACAAATGGGTGATTTTTCTGATTATATGTATAAAATAATTAGAGAATATGAATCAACTCATCCTAATATTCAAATTAAGTGGATAGATGTACCTTTTTCAGAAGGAGAAAAAAGAACTTTAGCGGCTGTGATGAGTGATAATCCTCCTGACTTAATCAACTTAAATCCGGATTTTTCGGCACTTTTAGCTCAAAAGGGTACTTTGGAGGAAATTCCGCAAGATGCCGTTAGTGAATTTAATTCTGAAATAATTAATGCTTTAATGTATAAAGATAAATTGTATTCAATACCTTGGTATGCGACAAGTGCTATTACAATTTATAATAAGGAGTTATTTGATAAATCAGGTATAATAAGATTACCAAAAACTTACAAGGAATTATCTGCTATTTCTGAAAAAGTTAAAACAAACAGTGGGGCTTATGCTTATTTACCAACAATTACTGAGAATGATACAATGATAAAAATATTAAATAAGTATGGTATTTCAAGTATAGAAGATTTTGATTCAATAGATGCTCAAAAAGTTTTTCAAATGTTTAAGAATTTGTATGATAAAGATTTGATTCCTAAAGAAAGTATAACATTTACTCATAGAGAAGCTTTGGAACAGTATATGGCAGGGAAAATTGTATTTTTTCAAGGAGGTGCAAATTTTCTTACTATGATAAAAGAAAATGCTCCTTCTGTTTATGAAAAGACTGATGTTACTGAACAAATAAAAGGACCGGTTGGGCAAAATGATTTTTCTGTTATGAATTTTGTTATACCTTTAAGAGCAAAATATAAAAAAGAAGCTTTAGATTTTTGTTTATACTTAACAAATGCTGAAAATCAATTAGAATTAGCTAAAAGAACTAATGTTATTGCTACAAATTCAAAAGCTTTAAAAAACAGTTTTTATAATGATTATTCTTCTTTAGAAAGTAAAGCTCGCTCGATTAGTGCTTCTCAAATCAATAAGATAACTCCTCAACTTGTTCAAAGGCGGGATCAAAAAGAAATTAATACTGCAATAAATTCTGCAGTACAATCTGCATTATTAAATAAAGATTCTATCGAAAATATCTTAATAAATTTGAAAAAAGAGTTACAAGTAATCGAATAATCTATACATTTACCCCTGTTTATTCTATAATTCTTTATTATAAAGAATATTGTGAGGATATAAATAATGTTAAAAGATTTTTTTCTAAAAGAAGTTAAAAATGCTATTTCAAAAGCTATTGCAGATAATAAATTAGGACAAATGGGAGAAAATGATTCTTATAATTTGATGATAGAAAAACCTAAAAATCCTGATTTTGGAGATTTTGCTGTTAATGTGTCATCTCTTGCAAGAGTTGCAAAAATTGCTCCTCCAATGATAGCTAACGCGGTAGTAGAAAATCTTTCTAAAGAAAATTATTCAGTATCTATAGTAGGGGGATTTATTAATTTTAAAATAGAAAATTCTCTTTTAGCAAACGCTATTACGGAAATTATAGAAAAAGGTGAAAATTATGGTAAGCCAGAAGGTGTTGTGACTGAAAAAATCCTTCTTGAATATGTATCAGCTAACCCTACAGGACCTTTTCACATTGGTCACGGTCGTTGGGCTGCTATGGGAAGTGCTTTAGCTAATTTACTTAAATTTTATGGTCATGAAGTATATCAAGAATTTTATATTAATGATGCAGGAAGTCAAATTCAAAAATTAGGAAATTCTTTAAAAATAAGAGTAAAACAAGAATTAGGCGAAAATATTGATTTTCCTACGGATGAAATTGAAAGAAAAAATTATTATCCAGGAGATTATTTAATTCCAGTTGCAAAAAAATTCTTAGAAAATCATAAAGAAGTTAAGTCTGCTCAAGATGTTGATGCAATTGATTTAAGTGTGTATTGTGACTTTGCAAAGGCTGAAATGGAAGCTTGTCAAAAAGCTCTTTTAGAAGATTTTAGAGTACATTTCGACAGATTCTATTCAGAACTTGATTTACATAACTCTGGTAAAGTTGAAGAAAGCTATAAAGAGCTTATGTCCAAGGGGATGCTTTATGAACAAGATGGAGCTATGTGGTTTAAATCTTCTGAGTTTGGAGATGATCAGGATAGAGTAATTAAAAAAGCTGATGGTTCAAACACTTATTTAACTGCAGATATTGCATATCATATTGATAAATTAAGAAGAGGATATGATAGATTAATAAATATTTGGGGAGCTGATCATCACGGTTACGTTGCTCGTGTTAAAGCATCTATAGAAGCATTAGGCTATGATCCTAACAAGTTAGAAGTTTTATTGGGTCAACTTGTTAATCTTGTAATCAATGGTGAAGAAGTTAGAATGGGTAAACGTAAAAATATGGTTACATTAGATGACTTAATCGAAGAAGTAGGAATTGATGCTACAAGATATTGGATGGAGATGAGAAATATTGATATGACACTTGATTTTGATATTGAGCTTGCAAAACGTTCTACAGATGAAAATCCTGTATTTTATGTTCAATATGCTTATGCAAGAGTTTGTTCAATTCTAAGAAATGCAATTTCTGAAAAATTAAATCCAGAAACCGGTGAAAAATCTCCTGCTCCAATGAGTGAAAGTGAAATGGATGATTTTATCAAGAATTTTGATAAAAATTTAATTTTAAAAACCGCAGATACAGCTAAATCGTTGATTTTAAAATTAGAAGAATTTAAATCAGTGATTGTATTATCTGCTCAAAATAGAACAGTATATACAATTTGTCGTTATGTACAAGAACTTGCTGCTGAGTTTCATTCATTCTACAACTCAAATCGTGTTATTTGCGATGATAAAGATTTGATGAAATCAAGATTAGCTTTAATGATAGCAATCAAGACTACATTAAAGAATGCTTTGGATATTTTGGCAGTATCTGCACCTGAAAGGATGTAAAAATTATAAATATATCAAATCTTGAAAATTTGTATCAATTATTAAAAAAAAGTTATGAGGACTATTGTTCTAATCAAGGCTCACCTTTGATAGAATATATTGCTGATTCTTGTGTTAAAAGATTTGAATACACTCTTGAGACATCTTGGAAATTAGCAAAGCGTATTTTTATTCATAAATATGGAAAAACAGAACAAGAGCTTTCTATGAATAATATTTTTAGAGCTATGCAGGGATATGGATATGCTAGCGATTGGATGACTTGGAGAGATTATTATCAGAAAAGAAATGATACTGCTCATGAATATAGTCTTGTAAAATCAAGAAAATTAATAAATTTGATTCCTAATTTTCTTGATAATGTTGAGTTTTTTATCAAAAAAATTAAAGAGGACATAAATGCCGATTAAGGGTGTTACATTTGAGGAAGAAAAGGTTATTCTTTCTATACTTGAACCTTATAAAAATAAATATGATTTTTATTACTATGGTTCTCGTGTAAAAGGGAATTTTCGTCCTCTTTCGGATTTGGATATTTTATTAATTTCAAAAAATGATATCACAATAAATGATATTTATACACTCAAAGAAGCTTTTGATGAGAGTATTTTACCTTATGTAGTAAATATTTCTTACAATATAGATGTGAAATTCTATAATCTTATAAAAAATGAATTAGTGAAAATATAAGTAGCAGTAAAAATAAAGAGGTTAAAATTTAACTTAGTTTGTTTTATATTCTTTTTATAAATAAATTGATAAAATAGAAACAGTAAAGTTTAATAAATGTAGCTTTTACTTGCCAAGAGCTTTTTCTAATTCTCTTATAATTAAATCTTTTTTATTATTGTATATATTTTTCTTATCAAAAAAACTATATCCAATTTTTTCATCATTTTTTAAAACTTTGATAAGGTTTACGTTAGAATTGTAATTTTTTTTGTTGCAAAATTCAACAGCATCTTCTCTATTTAATTTATCTGCAATGTTTACTATATCACGATAAGACATTCCTAATTCAACAAATTTTTTCGATATTATTTCATTTTGTTGTTCAGTAAATTTATTTTTTCCACTACCAGTTTTCATTAATTGTGTCCAAGAATCTTTTATAGCTTCTTTATTCGGCAAATCAAATTCTATTTGATATTTAAATCTGCTTAAAATAGCAGGGTTAAGTATAACTGTAGTATTATCACTTTTTATACAATTAGGATCTTTATTTGTAGCTCCTATAAAAATTATATTATCACATTCTTCTTGTAAATAAGTTATACCTCGTTTTAAAGTGTTTAATAAATCTTCACTATGTCTTGAATTAGAACTTTTGTCTATAGAAATTGTTCCGTCAATTTCATCCATAAATACAATGATTCTTTTTTTAGGATTTTCTTTTGCATGTTGTTCTATTTGATTAATCATTTCAGCAAGTCTTTTTGAACCTTCTGAAACAAACATCGAATCAAAAAATTCTTTATCTATTTGAATATAATCCGCATCTAACTTTTTAGCTATTCCCATAGCAGCAGAAGTTTTACCAGTACCTGGCACTCCCCAGAAAAGTAAAGAAGAAAATTTCTGTATATTATGTTCTTTTCTTACTTCCGGATTTTTTAAAATAGTTTCGTAATTATTAATAAATTCCTTTATTTTATTTAAACCAAATAATTCATCAATTGATTTGATATTTTTATTATCTTTAAAATTTTTTATTTCTATTTTTAATTCACTATTTTCAAATTTATTTTTTAAGGATTTTTTTTCTTCAGAGAAAATTTTTTGAATTCTCGTTTTATCAGTTCTTATAAGCATATATATCGTACTTGCCGCAACAAGTCCAATTGCACTTATAGCAATTTTATTTTGATTATTTTTTTTATCAGTAATTGATTTTATTTCAATAGTCTTATTGATATTATTATTTTTAAAATCAACTTTTGAAGAATTATATTTTATTTGTTGTATTTTCATTTTTAACTCTTATAAATTTCAATATCCTATTCTTATTCTAATATTTATACAAAATATGAAAAAATAATATTTGTTAGTAAAAAATTTTATCTTTACAAAACTAAATAAAAATTTTTTAACAAAAAGGACTGAGAGATAAAATCTCTCAGTCCTTTTTGTGTATTAAAAACTTAAGCATTTAAATTGGCTTTTTCTTCTTCAGTAACGCCTTTAATTGTAAGATTGATTCTTCCTTTGTCATCAATTTTAATAACCTTAACAATAACTTCATCACCAATATTCAAGTGAGGTTCAATTGTTTCTATTCTTTCTTGACAAACTTGAGAAATATGAACCATACCATCTTTACCGCCGCCTAATTCTACAAAAGCTCCGATAGGTATAATTCTTACAACCTTGCCTTTTATTACCATTCCAACTTCTGGTCTGAAAGTTAAATCGTTAATCATTTTTCTGGCAATTGCAGCACCTTCTTGATCGTTAGAAGTAATAGTTACAACACCATTATCTTGAATATCTATTTCAGCTCCTGAAGCTTCTATAATAGCTCTAATTTGTTTTCCTCCAGGTCCGATAACAGTTCCAATATCTTCTGTTGGAATAGTCATAGTGCTTATACTTGGTGCATAAGGAGATAATGTTTTAGCAGGTTCAGTTATAACTTTTCTCATTTCACCTAAGATATGAAGTCTTCCTTCTTTAGCTTGAGCCAAAGCTCTTCTTAAAGTATCATTAGCAATACCTTTTGCCTTCATATCCATTTGTAATGCTGTTATACCATCATCATTACCTGTAACTTTAAAGTCCATATCTCCTAAGAAGTCTTCAATACCTTGGATATCTGTAAGAACAACAGGTTCTTTACCTTCTTCAGTAATCATACCCATTGCTACACCACCAATCATGCATTTTACAGGAACACCAGCGTTCATTAATGCCATTGAAGAACCGCAAGTAGAACCCATTGATGTTGATCCGTTAGATTCCAATACATCAGATGTTACACGAATTGTATAGCCGAATTCTTCTTGAGAAGGAAGAGCAGGAACATTTGCTCTTTCTGCTAAATTTCCGTGTCCAACTTCTCTTCTTCCAGGACCTCTTAAAGGTTTAACTTCTCCTACTGAAAATCCCGGGAATATATATTTATGCATGTATGTTTTTTCTGTTTCAGGATCAACACCATCTAATTCTTGTTTCATGCCAGGTCCTGCAAGAGTTGCAACTGAAAGGATTTGAGTTTGGCCTCTTGTAAACACTGCAGAACCGTGAGCTCTAGGAATAACTCCAACTTCACACCAAATTGGTCTTACTTCGTTTGGTTTTCTTCCGTCAGCTCTTACTCCTTCATCTAAAATCATTGTACGCATAACTTTCTTTTCTGCAGCTTTAAATTCTTCTGCAACAAAGTCTATACCTGTTTCTTCTATGATTTGATGAATGTAATGGTCTTCAGGAAGAGCTTCTACTTTTTCTTTTACAAGTTTTTTAGCTTCTTCTAATTTATTTTGTCTGTATGTTCTATCAAAGTTATGATATGCATCAAAAATCATATCATAAGCCGTTTCGTGAATAAGATTTTTTAATTCTGTTGTGTCATATGGATTAACAAACTCTTCTTTAACAACACCACAAGCTTTAGCAAATTCTACTTGAGCTTCACATTGTTTTCTGATTTCAACTTGAGCAAATTCTACAGCTTCCATAATATCGTCTTCTGTAACGAATTTACAACCAGCTTCAACCATAATAACACTATCGTGTGTACCTGCTACAACGATATCTAAATCTGATTTATCAGCTTCTTGGTGAGTTGGGTTTGCTATAAGTTTTCCATCTAATTTTGAAACTCTAACAGCACCAATAGGACCTTCAAAAGGTGCTCCGGATAACATCAAAGCACAAGAAGCTCCTAACATTGCTAATGTATCAGGCTGATTTTGTTGATCATAGCTGAATAGTTGAGCTACGATTTGAATATCGTTTCTATATCCTTTTGGGAATAAAGGTCTGATTGGTCTATCTATCAAACGAGAAACAAGGATGGCTTTATCACTTGCTTTTCCTTCTGAACGATTGTATCCACCAGGAATACGTCCAATTGCAGACATTCTTTCTTCATAATCAATTAGTAATGGGAAAAAGTCAATTCCCACTCTTGGTTCTTTACTTACCACACAGTGTACAAATAACATTGTATCTCCGCAACGTACTGTAACACTACCATTAGTTGATTTGGCATACTTTCCTGTCTCAACTGTAACAGTTTTTCCGCCGATTTCAAGTTGAAAACTTTTTGTTTCCGGTACCATTTTTCCTTCTTTCTCCGACTACTCGAAAGCCGGATGCTTCCATTCTACTATATTTTATTTCTTCTAAATTATAATATAAATATAGGAAACAAGTAAAGAAGCTATTTTTATCTCTGTTCTGTTGGTATCGCTTTTACATCGAGTTTTGAAAGAGTTCTGGTTGCCCTTACGAACTTAAATGTTCCGGGAGGTGTTGTTACAGCTAACGATGTTACAAATCCAGCGGATAAACCGGTTATTATTCCTGCTACTGTTGAGATTATTTTCTTTATTGTGGATGTTGATTTTCTTGTTAAATATAATGGCAGAGCAACACCTGCAATTCCTCCAACTGTTGTTATTACTCTTGATATATTTCGTCTTTTCTTTATATCTTTTTCTGAAGAATTATTAATACTAAATTCTTGTATTTTAGGTGCTGTTTCCATTATATCTTTATACGCTTTTTCAAATTTATCACTATCTTCACTTGGTAATGTGATTTTCCCAGCCTCCACTCCTTGTGAATCTATTATTCTATATACTGTTCTACCATTTTGCATTTGACCAATCTTCTGAAGATTACCATATGAATTAGAACTATAATTTACATTACTTACCATATAACACCTACACACTTTTACACACTAATTATATAACGTAAAAAATAACATTTTTTTGCTATTTTGTAAAGTAATGTAAATGAAATGAGTTTGCGGAAAAATTGTCATTTTTCTCGCAAACTTCTGGGAACGGTTTCGCATCAGGTTGTGTGCTATCCCACACACGACCTGATGCTCACACACCAAATGTCGGATTTGAAAAATCTCAAAATTTTGTCAATTTTTGGATTTTTCAAATCCTCAAATTTTTAATCAGCATAACACGCTAGGAATAAATTGTTTCTAAGTTTATTAATAGCTCTCATTTCAGTTTGTCTTATACATTCTTTTGTTACACCAAATAATTTTCCAATATCTTCAAGAGTAGTTTTTGCAAAATTTTCTAAGCCAAAACGCATTTTAATAACGGTTTGTTCTCTTTCTTTTAAAGTAGATACTACATTTGCAATTTCTTTTTTTAATTCTTCATATTCAATATTTTCTTCAACATTTGTATTTGTATCTTCTAAAACATCAGCAACTTTTAATTCACTGCCATTATTTGCATCAAAAGTCCCTTCTATAGAAACAGTTGTTGTGTAAGCAGATAAATATGTATCAATTTTTTCAGGTTCAATATCCATTTTTTCTGCTACGTCTTTATTGCTTACCTGACAGTTATAAGCTCTTTCCATTTCAGCTTTTACCTTTGAAAATTTTGATAAAGTTTCTTGTATATAAACAGGTATTTTCATACAGTATGATTGTTCTGAAATAGCTTTGAACATCGCTTGTTTTATCCACCAAGTTGCATAAGTAGAAAATCTGTAACCTAATTCAGGATTAAATTTTTCAACTGCTACCATTAAACCTAAATTTCCTTCTTGAATTAAATCTACTACAGGAATTTTAGATACGTGAATTGCTTTTCTTGCAATAGTATAAACTAATTTTAAATTTGCTTGTACTAATTTCTTTTTAGCATCCTTATCTCCAGCTTTAATTTTTTGTGTGATTTCTTTTTCTTCTTCAACACTAAGTGATGGATAGCTATTTGCTTTTTTTAAATAAGCCCCTAGTTCTTCTGAACTTGAGGTAATTGCAAGATATCCACATTTTACCGGATTTGTTGATGATACTTTTTTCATTTCAATCATTCTGTCTTTCATACTGTTAAACTCCTATATTAAATTTTGCACTAAAAATACACCTCAAATAAAAGTCTTTTATTTGACTTATACTACATTTGCGGGATAAATTTTTAAGTTAAACCTTGTTGTTAAAAAAAAACGAAATAACACATTTCTTATATACTTAATATATATCATAAGTATATAAACTTCAACCCTTTTATTAAGAAATATTACAAAAAAGTGCCTATTTTTAGAATATTGTTACATTTCTTAATTATTTTGTAAGAATAGTTTTAAGTCTGTAATCCTTGTATCTACAGTCATTATTACATCTTTCATAATTGCTTCTAATCTTTTTGCCCCTTTAAAACAATTATGGAAGAAAAGAATTGTATAAGTTGATTTTACAAGAGAATTTTTTAAATCAACTATTTTTTGATATATTGTGGGATCAATAATTTCTTTATTTTCACAAAGAAGAGTAAATATATCTCCAAACCACCATTGAACTTCTTCTACATTATTTGTTTTAAGTCCTTTTAGAGCTTTTTTGAGATACATGGAAAGTCTTGGATAAATTTCTAATAATTCTTGTTTTTTATTTGGTAAAGTAGTTTTAAAATAATCCATAGTTTTTTTGTATCCAATATCAATTAATTTTCTTCTTTCTTCTTTGTTAAGATTAAAATCTGCGAAAAATATGTCTCCAGTGTTAATATTTATATAATCATATCTGTCATTTTGTCCATAAAGTTCTGTAACAAAATCAGTAGCAACATCAGTGACACAACTGTAAATTGTATTTATAAAAGAAATTGGATTTTTATTATCTTCGCTATAAGCACCTTCTAACCTAAATTCCAAAATTCTGCTTTCAGAATTTTTTAAATAATTTGATAATCTCCACATTGGAGATGCTTTTTGTAAATCTCCATCTACAAGGTAGGAATCATTGTATTTATATGGAGCCATAAAGCCTGGCATTGTAGAAGATATCTTTATAGCTTGAGCAATCTCAAAATCAGGAGTTGTTTCAGTTGAAAATTCTTGGTTTTTAAAGTTTTTTATATCAGTTGTTATGATTACAAGTTTTTTTTCTAAATCTTTGAAATTAGCTTTTCTCCCTTTTAAATTTGGTATTTTTTTTGATATGAGTTCATTAAGCCAATCTTGAAAAATTTCACCTTTACTTAGGGCAAAATCTTTTCCTATTCCTAAGTGAATATCTCTAAAGAGCTCAAAGTTGACTTTCATAAATAGATTTTCTAATTCATAAGATTTATACCCACAAGCAAGAAGTGTTGCAAAAATTGAACCAACAGAAGAACCTCCGATTATATCATATTCAATATTGAGTTCTTCCAGGGCTCTAATTGTACCAATATAAGCCATTCCTCGAATAGCTCCCCCTCCTAGTAAACAAGTGTATTTTAGTGGATTTGTCATTTGAAGCTCCTATGATTAAATATTGTTTTTTTATAATAATCTAAATCTTTATTTGGGTTTATATAATTATTTTTTACATTTTCTTTTTTTACAAAAATACCACATTTTAATCCTGTATATATTTCTCTCCATTCATTATTTGTTTTTAAAAATTCATATACAGGAATTGTTTTATTAATCATTAATATTTCTGTTGGATATTTTTTTAACACATTATTCCAATTTTCTTCAACTAATTCAAAATATTTTAAGTTTAAAAACTCTTCATTATTATAAACTTCTTCATACCTTCCATCCATATATATTAAATTATTTGGATATAATTTATATGAAACAAAACTTCCAAATCCAAATGATGTTAATAAATTACCCTTAATATCATTGATTTTTAAAAATTCAACTTCTGTAATCGGATATTTATTAATGCTGACTCTTGGATATGTTGGGGAAAAAAGAGGTATTGTTAAAGCTAAAATCAAGATTACTAAATATAAACTTTTTTCAATTTTCTTTAAAATAGGTTTTAGTTTTATAAATAATGAAAAAATTTCATTGTAACAAAAAGCACAAACTGTAATTAACGCTATAGATAACAATTTTACATGTATAAACCCTAGGGTAAGAGTTACTAAAAGTACGATTACTTTAGTAATATTCAACTTTTTATAAAAAAAGCCTAAAAGCGTCCCAAGCAATATAAAAATACTAGTTGGTAAATAATGAAACATATGATATTTAGCCCAAACAGGCCACCACTCAATTACATATTTTCTCTGCATAGTTGTTGCTGAAAATAAGAAGTTTAAATATTTGTAACCATATGGGTTTATTATAAGTAATGGAGTTGATATTAGAAGTACAAGAAAATATTTTTTCCAATCTTTTTTTTCTATTATTGCTCCAATAAAATACATAAAAATCAAGCCTAAACCTGAAACAACTCCTCCGTGTAAATTGTTCCATATTATGGTTAAAAACGGAATTAGCCATATTATACTCGATTTTTGACTTGTTCTAGATTTTTCTAAAATATACAAAAATAAACTAAAAAAGAAAAAACTAAACATTTGACATCTTATAAGTTCAGTGTTTAATTTATAAAATAAAACTAAAAATAATGTCGTAAAAATTAAAGAGTTTGGGAAGGAGTGCTTTTGAAGTCTTTGAGTTTTGAGTATAAAAAATGCTGTAAAAAACATTAATATAGCTTGTAAAAGAATAATTCCAAAAGCTCCGAAATATTTTAATATAAAATAAAAAACTACTCCTGAACCCCATTCGTGATCATACCAATTATGCGTAGGAGTATAAGATAAAAAATCTTTAAAAGGAAGTATATAGTATTCCAAAAATCTTTCACCGACGATAAGTCTTGCAAATAAATCATAATCATAATTAGTCGATAAACAGTTTAGAAAGAGGCATAGTAAAAATATTACTAATAAAAATAATAAGTATTTCTTATTGATTTTTAAAATTTTACACATATTCTCCTCTTATAAAAAATATATTACTATAAAATCTGAAATTGTGATAGAATTAATTTATAATTAAAGGGGGAAGTTTATGGGATTAACTTTAGTAGAAAAAATTATTTCTGAACACGCTGGGAAACAAGTTCATGCAGGAGAACTAGTTATTGCAAAGGTTGATGTTACAGCGGTTCAAGATGGAACAGGTCCTTTAACAGTTCAAGAATTTAAGAAAATTGGTAAAGAAAAGTTATATAATCCCGAAAGAACTATATTATTCATTGACCATGCTTCTCCAAGTCCGAGAAAAGAATTATCAAATACACATATGGTATTAAGAGATTTTCATAAAGAGTATGGAGCTGTTTTATCTGATGTTGGAGCAGGAGTTTGTCATCAAAGATTAATTGAGACTTATGTAAACCCTGGAGAGATTTTAGTTGGAGCTGATTCTCATACTTGCACCTCTGGTGCTTTAGGAGCTTTTGCAACAGGCATGGGCTCTACTGATGTTGCAGTAGCTATGGCTTTGGGTAAAACTTGGTTGAAAGTCCCTGCTACTTTCAAAATTGTCGTTAATGGAAAATTTAGAGAAGGAATTTGTTCTAAAGACTTAATGTTACATTTAATCGGAATGATTGGAGCTGATGGGGCTACTTATAAGGCTTTAGAATTTACCGGTGAAACTATAGAAAATATGTCTATGTCTGAAAGATTTACATTAGCTAATATGGCAGTTGAAGCTGGTGCTAAATGTGGATTATTTATCGCAGATGAAAAAACAAAAGAATTTTTAAAAGAGCGTGGAAGAGAAGATAAGTTTAGACAAATTCTTCCTGATAAAGACGCTATTTATGAAAGAATTATTGAAATAAAGGCTGAAGATATTAAGCATACAGTTTCTTGCCCTCATACTGTTGACAATACAAAAACAGTAGATGAATTAAAAGATGTAAAAGTTAATCAGGTTTTTGTGGGAACGTGTACAAATGGCAGAATTGAGGATTTAAGAGTTGTTGCTAATATTTTAAAAGGGAAAACTGTGAATCCTGATGTTAGAATGTTAATTTCTCCGGCGTCTAAAGATGTTTTTAAACAAGCATTAAAAGAAGGGTTGATTGATATTTTTGTAGAAGCCAATGCTGCTATTTTAGCTCCAGGTTGTGGTCCTTGTGTTGGTGTTCATGCCGGAATTTTAGGTGATGGAGAAGTTTGCCTTGCAACACAAAATAGAAATTTTCAGGGTAGAATGGGTAATACTAAAGGATTTATTTATTTAGCTTCTCCTTATGTAGCTGCTTATACGGCTTTAAATGGTTATATTTCTGCAAAGTAGGAGGTATTTTTTAATGAATTTATTATTATTAAAACAATTATCAATATTAAGTGCTTTTGCAGGTGCTATTTTAGGGTTTATAACTGTAATTCCTTATCTAAGTTTTATAAGCTTTATGATTTTAATTTTGTGTTTATCAGCTTTTGTTTTAACTTATTTAAAGCAAAATGATTTAATAGGAATTATAAGTATAAGAGAAGGCTGTATTTTTGGAGCAGTAATTGGTTTTGTTTCTTTTATTGCATTTTCTGTTATATATACTCCTATAAGTATGCTTTTAGGATGGCTAATTCCTGCTTATACTCAAGGATTTTTAAGATTTTTTCTTACCAGTTTTGGCTCTTTTGTTGTAATGCTTTTATTAATTATACTAATGGCCGGAATAAGTGCATTATTTAACGGATTTGCAGGACTTGTTACAGCTTATGTGTATGAACTTATTACAGGCATAAAGAAAGAAAATAATCAAAATTCAAGTGTAGATTTCGAAATAAAATAGGAAAGGTTTAAGATGGAATTTAAGTCTAAAATTAAAACTATCGAATGGGTTGATACATATTCTAAAATGGTAGATCAAACAGTTATTCCATATGAATATAAATTTATTAATATTACATCCGGCGATGAGATGTTTAATGCAATAAGAAATATGATAGTAAGAGGTGCTCCTGCGATCGGGATTGCTGGGGCTCACGGTGTTATTTTATACGCTCAAGAACTTGCAAAACAAAACTTATCCAGAGAAAATTTTGTTTCAAAATTGATAGAAAAAGCTGAATATATGAAAACTTCTCGCCCAACTGCAGTAAATTTAATGTGGGCCTGTGAAAAACAAATTGAAATTATTAAAAATTCAAAATCTGATATTAATGGAATTATCGAAGAACTTAAAATTAATGGTATAAAGCTAGAAAACGAAGATATAGAGATTAATAAAAAAATTGGTGATTATGGAGCAGAAGTGGTTCCTAAAGGGGCAACAATTCTTACTCATTGTAATGCAGGAGCTCTTGCAACAGTCGGTTATGGTACAGCTTTAGGAGTTGTTCGTTCTGCCTTTGCTAAGGACAATACTATTCAAGTTTTTGCTGATGAAACAAGACCTAGACAGCAAGGGGCAAGAATTACTACTTTTGAACTTGCGATGGATGGAATTCCAGTAACATTAATTACTGACGGTATGTGTTCATACTTTATGAAAAAAGGTATGATTGATATGGTCGTAGTAGGTGCGGATAGAATTGCAGCAAATGGTGATACTGCAAATAAAATTGGAACTTATACTGTAGCTATAGCGGCTAAATATCATAATATTCCATTCTACGTAGCAGCTCCTCTTTCTACGATTGATATTTCAATTAAAACTGGAGATGAAATACCTATAGAAGAACGCTCTAGAGAAGAGGTTACTCACATCAATGGGAAACCTGTTTGTGCGTTGGAAGGTATAAATGTTATAAACCCAGGTTTTGATGTTACTCCTAATGAATTGATTTCCGGAATTATTACTGAAAAAGGTATTCTTAGACCAAATTATATAGAATCAATTAAGAGTCTATTTTAATTGATTTGTTTATAAGACTAAAAAATCCCTAAATAGAAATTTAGGGATTTTTTAATACAAACAATATTTTATAGCTTCAATCATTGATTCAGGATTTGCTATATTTTTTCCTGCTATATCAAAGGCTGTTCCGTGACTAGGAGAAGTTCTAATTATATCTAAGCCTATTGTCATATTAACCGTTTTTTCTGATGCAATTGATTTTATTGGAATTAAACCTTGATCATGATAGCAAGCTATATAACAATCATAAGGCTGCTTCTCCCCTTTTATATAATTTTGAATAGCTTTTATAAATAAAGTGTCTGCGGGTAATGGATTAGTAATATTTATACCTCTATTTCTAACTGCTTCTATTGCAGGAATAAATATTTTTTCTTCTTCCTCTCCTATCAAACCGTTTTCACCGGCGTGTGGATTTAAGGAACATAGGGCAAAAGATGGCTTTTTGATAAATAATTTATTTTGAAAATAATTTCTTAAACGTTCAGTTTTTTCTATAATTTTAGATTTTGTTATATTTTTAGAAACATCTTTCAAGGCACAATGTCTTGTAAGTAGTAAAATCCTAAAATCTTTTGATACAAATAACATTTCGGCCTTTTGTCCGTTTTGGGCAAGAAAATATTCTAAAACTTCGGTTTGACCATTAAATTTATGACCAGCTAAATTCATTGCCTCTTTTGAAGTTGGAGCCGTGACAATAAATTTTGGTTTAATCTCACAAGCTTTTTCTAATAGTCTGAAAGAAAAATTTCCTGCTTCAGGTGATATTTCTCCTGGTATTATTTGTTTATCATAATCAATTTCAATTACTTCATAATTGTTATTTAATTTTCCGTAGGCGTTAAGGACTTTTTTATTGGATATAATAACAATATCTCTTGAAGGAAGATTTAACAAATTTAAGGCTTTAATTGTAATTTCAGCCCCTATTCCGTTTGGATCTCCCGTAGTAATTGCGATTTTGTTAGAATATTTATTGTTCATGATTTTTTAAATAATTTAGAATTTCTATTAAAGTTTTTGTATTACCTAAATTTCCGGATTTTGTAATTATCCATTTTTTATTATTGTCATAGCAAAGTGATATCGCGGGAGCAACTTCATCTGTTAATTTTAATTCATTAGAATTAATCGCTTTACAACATTTATAAGAAGTTTCTCCTCCTAGAGTAATTAATATTACATTTATTTGTTCTAAAACTTTTTGAGTTAATTCTGCTAAATAATCTGTAATCATAAAAGAAAGTTTTTCTTTTGTAAGTTCTGCATTTAAAGAGTCGTCCGAAAAACCATCAAAATTGGTTATTAAATGAGAAGTATGTACAACAACAGTTACACTGCTTCTTAAATTTGTAATAATTCTTTCTATTAGATCTTCACTAACTCCATTTATAATATCCTTTATCTCAAGAGGAATAAAATTTATATTATCGAAATCATCAGACTGTTCTAATTTTTCTATTTGCTCCGCTGAAATTTTTGTTGCTGTACCTGAAACTATAAATTTCGGTAATTTTTCTAGTTTTATAGAATTATTTTCTTTTTCAATTCCAGCTAGCCAATATTTAGAAAGTGCATTAGCTGCAGATGCCGTTCCTGTTGGCAAAAGTTTTTTGTCACTTTTATTAATTGCTAATGCTATTTGTTCTATATCTGTTATAGAAGCGGAATCTGCTATTATAAGTTTTTTACCGTTATTAATTAGCTCATTCATTCTAATTAATATAGGACCAGCACCATTCATAACAGTTTTTAAATCGATTGTTCCGATTAATTCTTTTTGTTTGTCTTCCAACTGAGATGCTAATAGCGTTGGAATATGAGATTCTAAAATCGGAGAATGAGGATCTCTAGCAATTTCTGTTCTTCCAATAGGAATTCCTTTTAATAAATGGTAACCGCCTACTGTAATTCTTCCCTCTTGAGGGAAAGCAGGTATTATTATTGCAGCATCATAACTTAATAATTCGAGCATTGTAAGTGTTTCAATTGCAATATGTCCTCTTAAGGTAGAATCAATTTTTTTATAGTAATAGTCAAACGAAAAATTTTCAGTAAAAAATTTAACAGCTTTTTCGACTTTAGATACAGCATCCCATTTTTCAATATTTCGGGATTCTGTTGAAACTGCACATACTTCTGTTTCATCTTTATTTAGGATTGGGCTATTGCAATCAAGTATTATTTTTGTATTAGCCCCTTTCAAATGAAACTGAAGAGCTGTATCATTTGCCCCGGTTAAATCATCCGCAACTATACCTACAATATCAGATAATATCATTATTCAGCGTCTCTTTTTGAACCTAATAATCTAACATTATTTGCTACAATTAAGAATCTTTCTCTTTCTTCACCGGTTTGATCTGTCCATTTGCTAATTGAAATTCTACCATCAACAACAACCTGACGTCCTTTTTTGATATATTCACCTGCAAATTCTGCTTGTTTATCCCAAACTTCTATATTATACCAATCAGTTACTTCTTCTTTAGTTTTTGAATCCCATCTGTTTACTGCTAAAGAAAAATTTGTTTTTACTTTTCCTGATTCAAAATATTTTATTTCAGCATCCTGCCCTGCACGTCCTATTATTGTAGCTGTATTCATTAAATTTCTCCTATAATTTCTTTTAGTTAATTATAACATATAAACATATTAGTTTAATTTCTATTAATAAATGTAAATATTTTTATATACTCTAACAAAAAAATTTATTATTGGTTTTATGATAAATTATGTAGCATGGGAGAAAAAGTGTGATAACAAAGGTAAATCAATTTAAAAACGTAGTATTTCAATCAAATAATTTTAATAAAAAAGAAAAGAAAAATTTTATAGAAAACCCGATAACCGAAAATTCTAATAATATTATAGGAATTCCTAAAAGTTATATTGTTTTTCGTGGTAAAACAATAAATGATTTAAATTTAACTGATGATGCGAAGCAATTAACCAAAATGGCTGAAGAAATCGCCAAAGAAATGAAACATACTGAAATTACTCCATATCATTTAATTGCTGCTGCAATTAAAGAGTCAGAAAATAATATGTCAGCATTTTCTGCAGAAATTTTAGATACAGGAGTTATTGAATCTGTTTCTACATTGAATAAATTAGCTAATGTTTATGCTAAAGAAAATATGATTGCTAATGCTGAAAATAGAGAATATTTTTTAGCATCTTTAAAAGAATTAAATGAAAGAAATAATGAATATTTAGATAGTCTAGAAAAATTAGAAAATATACCTGAAAAATCCGAAAAGATATCAGAAGAACTAAAAGATACACCTGAAAAATCTTTAAAATTTTCAGAGGATTATTTTAATTTTATAGATAAAAATAAAAAAGATTTACCTATAATTGATGCTTATAATCTAACTGGTTTAACAATTAATTATTTAACAACAAATTCTATTTTGCACACAAATAATTTTTTAAAAGAATTTTTAACTCTTACGTATTACAAAAAAGAATCAGATATAGCATCTAACTATATGAAAGAATATAATCAAAGAGCGATTGATGTTTGGAATAAATTAGCCCTAGGTTCAAATTTATTTGTTACATATAAAGATGAAAACGAAGCTGATAGACTTGCTTCTAGTATTGTTAATACTTTAAATGCCGAAAAATATGGAAATGTTAATAAAGATAATACATTAGTTTACAATTTTTCTAATACAATAAACGTAGAAGAATTGGCTGAACAAATGGCTACTATAGAAGCTGTGACTCCGGAAAAACAAAAATTATTTATGATAAATTTGAATTATTTACTTGTTAATTCAATGAAACCTGACTCTGAAGTTATTTATAGCTCTAATATTTTGGATATACCTAAATTATTAGGAGAAAAATCTCGTATTATATTTTTTCAACAAGAAGATAATAATTATGAAGCCCTTAAGAATCCTATAATTAAAAAAAGTTTTAGTAATTTTATAACGTATTCAATTCCACCTGTAAGAACTTATGAAGCCATTAATATAATAAATAATAATAAAAAACTTCTAAAAAATATAAATACACCTTTTACAAAAGATGCCAGAGAAAGAGCAGTATTTCATTCAGATAAATTAGATGGAATATTTCCGGACAAATCTATTGATTTAATGAAAAGAATTGCATCTTATTATGGAGATAAAAAGAAAAAGATTTCATCTAAAGATGTTGATGAATTTGCTAAAATCGGATATGAATTATTTAATAAAGATGATAATGAACAAAGAATAATTTATGATACAGGCAAGAATTTTTCAAGCTTATATGGAAAAGATACTATTAAAAAAGATTTAGAAGCTTTAGCTTATCAAATAAGAAATAATAAAATCGGAACTAAAGGAATTATAATTACATCAAAAGATGAAGAAGCTGGTTCCGGTAGAAAATATGCAATAGAAGCATTAGCTGGAGAAGTAAAAGTTCCTTTTGTAGAAATCAATACTACAGACTTTGCAAGAGGTGAAGTCGAAGAAGAAACTAATCAAGTTGTACAGCCTAAAAATGCAATGAGCAAAATTTTTGCAAATGCTAAGAAAGCTGCTATTCAAAATAATTATAAAACAGCAATAATTTATGTTAATAATTTTGAAGAATTCGCTTTTTCAAGTCCTTATTTACCTGGTTATAAACAAGCAATGCTACAGTTAGAAAAAGAAATGGAAAAAGCAGAACAAGAAAATTTAAATATTATTGTTGTCGGATCGACTAATGAATATTATGCTGAAGCTATTCCAGCATTTGTGAGAAATTTTAATCAACATTTAAGTGTAGATTCACCAGCTTTTGATAAAAAATCAAGAAGAGATATTTTAGAAAATCGAATAAAAGAAAAAAATATTCCTCTAGCATACATAACAAAAGCAGAGAAAAATGCTTTACTCGATAAAATTGCTAAATTAACTGAATATATGTCTTTTGTACAAATTAAAACAATGATAGATAAAACTGAACAAATTATGATAGAACGCAATAAGAAACGAGCTTCTATTGGTGATTTTATAGAATCTTATTTACAGTTAGCAACAGGTAGAACCTCTCATCCGGAAATGGCTGATTATAATAAACAAGTTACAACATCGCATGAATGTGGTCATGCGACGAATTTAGAAGTTATGACTGATTTATTAAAACGAAAAGGTAAACCTTGGCATTTATCAAGAGATGTTAATTTTATAACATTAGATCCTAGAGGTGATTTCTTAGGTGCAGTCTTCCAAGGTAGAATGGATAACACAGATTATCCTTTTGAAGCCTTATTTTCAGACATAGTTTGTACTTATGGAGGATATTCCTGTGAAAAAGAATTCTTTGATATGGATGGGTCCATTGGTATTTCTCAAGATTTAGCACAAGCAAGTGCTGCTGCTAAAAGAGGTGTTGAATATTATGGGTTAGGATTCAATACCGGAAAGATTTCTAATGCAGCAAGAATTGCATCTGCTAAATATAATGAAGCTGTTTTTAAAGACATGGAAGTTATTTTAACTAATGCTCAAATGGTTTCTGATTTAATAACTGAATGTTATAAAGAGTTTAATGAATGGTTTACTCAAAAATATTCTAAGTTAATAGGTACTGACGATTGTATGGTCGATGGAGATTCTTTTAGAAAATCTTTATTCTCTTGGAAAAAAGCTTTACCTGATAGTAAAAAGCAAGAATTAGAGATTATGGATGATATGATTTTAGATATTATAAAGGCGTCTAAAAATGGAAAAATTTATTCTCGAGTAAAGAAAATTGTATAGTAAAAGTATTGATTAATTATAAAATAAGTGGGCTTTTCTAATAGAAAAGCCCACTTATTTTATTTAAAATCATGTAATTCTATTTTTTTACTTGTTCTTTCGCAGGTTCTGTTTTTATTTTTAAGTTCTTTTTGGGATTAAAATCTTCATTTAAATATTCAATTTTAGCATTCTTCATTAATCCATCTGTTAAATTTTTCAAAACTTCTATTTGTTTTTGAGTTTCTAAATAAAATTTAATTTCATCCTTAACTTTTACAAAAGGCGTAGTTCCTGCTTCCATTCTATCAGTAACTTTTATTATATGAAAACCATATGGAGATTTAACTAATGTTTCACTTACTGTATTAGGTTTCATTGCGAAAGCGGCCTTTGAAAATTCCGGAACCATTGCCTCTTTAGGGAAAAATCCTAATTCACCGCCTCTTTCACCACTTGCTTTATCATCAGATTTTTTTTGAGCTATTTTTTCAAAATTATCAGGATTTTGTTTTACTTCGGCTAAAATTGCCTCTGCTTTTGCTTTTTGTTCTGCAATTTTTTCATCTACTTTTTTATTTAAATCTGTAGGATTTATTTCCGGATTTTTTTCTTTTATTTGTTGAATTAATTCTATTGTATTAGCAGAGATTAATATATGAGACGCTCTTACTTGTTCTCCATGAGTAAATTCTGCTTTATGTGCATTATAATACTTTTCAGCATCTTTATCTGATATATTAATTTTTTCAATAGAATTCACTAATTTTTTTATTTTTATTTGAGTTTTTAAATCTTCTGTAAATTGTTGATTAGAAATATCTCTTTGTTTAAGTATTTTATTAAGTTCTTCTTTTGAACCTACCTTATCAATTATTGTTTTTAATTCAGCTTGAATATCTTCCTGAGTTGCTGTAATATTTCTTTTTGCAATTTCTTCATCAAGTAGAGCCTTTACTATTAATTCGTTAGTAACTTTATCTTTAAAAATATTATAAATAGGATTTTTTTCATCCTTCATAAAATTCTTTGAACCACCAAATGTTTTTAAGAAAGATTTATCAACACTCTTATCAAATGCTTGATCAAAATCTTGTTGAGTAATTACGGTATCATTTACTTTTACAATTCCTTCACTTTTATTAATCAAATTACAACCAGATAATAATATAACACTTGATAATGCTAAACATAAGACTATTTTTTTCATATAAAACTCCTCACTCTATATATTTTTCTTTTTTATGATAAATCAAAGAAGAGCAATTGTTAATATTTTCGTTACTCTTCTTAATATTACTTACTAAACAGATTATACAGAATTATTCCGCAAGAGATGCTTAAATTTAAAGATTCAACTTTGGGTGTCATTTTTATAGTTAAATTTTTTGTCGCGAAATCTTTTAACTCAGAAGTTAATCCATCGGCTTCTGAACCAAACATTAGTAAAAATTTTTCAGGCGATTTAAAATCATTTAATAATATAGAATCATCAGATTTTGGCAAAGTCGCAATTTTTTCAAAATTAACAAATTTATCTTTTAAAAAATTTATATCTTGAATTTCAAATATTGGAATTTTCCAAAGATTTCCAACTGAAGAACGAACTGTCTTGGGATTATATAAATCAACAGTATCACCATATAAAATTATTGCATCAATATTAAAAGCGGCTGCTGTTCTTATTATTGTACCTAAATTTCCTGCATCTTTAATATTTTCTAAAAGTAAAACTCTTCTAAAAGTATTTAACCACTTATATTTCACTTTTTCTCCCACAGCAACTGCATTGGGAGCTGTTGTTGTCGAAGAAATTTTACTTAAAATAGTTGAAGTTGTTTCTATTCTATTTTTAATATTTTTAAAAAATTGAGAATTTTCTTCAACAAATAAGTACTTTATAATAATCCCAGTGTTTATAGCTTCTTCTACACATTTTTCGCCTTCTAATAAAAAGTACTCTGTACGATATTTTTTTTGTAAAAGTTTAGCAGTTTCTTTAACTAATTCATTGTTAACGCTTGTTATTTTCATAAAAGTTTAAAATCCTTTAACCATTCTTTTTCTATAAGATTTAACAAATCGAAATCAATTAATTTCTTTTCATAACCAAAATTTGTAAATGAATGAATTTTGTTATTTTCTTTGTAGCACGAATTTTCTAATCTAATTCCAAAATAATTTTGATTATATAATCCAGGTTCTATTGTAAATGTCATACCATCTTTTAATTCTGTTTTTGCAATTTCATTTTGCGATAAATTAGGAGGAGCCTCGTGAACATTTATTCCAATTCCGTGTCCAAGTCCATGATTAAATATAAAGCCATCTATTTTATTGTCTAATATAGAATGTGCTAAAGAATCTATTTCAAATCCAGTTTTTAAATTAGAATTATATGAATTCAAAAAAGCTTTTAAGACTTGTGTATATACTTTTTTTTGTAAACTACTTGGCTCGCCTTTAACAAAAACTCTTGTTATATCTGTAGCTAATCCGCTTTTATAATAAGCTCCACAATCAATTAATACTAAAGAACCGTTTTTTAAAATAACGTCTTTAGAATTTTTTGAATAATGTGCCAAAGCTGAATTATTATCAATAGCTACTATTGATTTAAAACTTAAAGATTTTGCTCCGTAATTCAAAAATTCTTTTTTTAATTGTGTTGCAATATCATATTCTGATAAATCTTCATTTTCTTGTATAAAATTTCTTATAGCAGTCATTGTTAAATCAGTTGCACTAAAAGCCTCTTTATAAGCTTCAATTTCTTCATTTGTTTTTATTGACATCATTTTCTTTAATTTTGAAGGTGTATGAATGGGTTTTCTTATTAAATTATATTCATAAACATTAATTGAATTTTTATCAACTGATATTTCGTCTTCATAGTTTTTTAAAAATTCATAACAAGATTTTTTATCAGAAAATAAAAGTTTATTATTATTTTCAATAAATAATGAAGCCCAGATTTTTGCAGAAAAATCTTTTGAAAAATCTCTTAAGCCTGTAATATAAGAAATTTCTTCAAGATTTGATATGTATGTTGGTTTATCAAATTTAATATTTTTTTCTTCAAAAGCTATTGAATAATCTTTAGAATGCTCTTCTTCAAATGTATTTATAGGATCATCATCTAATAATTTTATTTTAAAATCTTTAAAATTTTCTAACCTTGCTTGTGAAATTTTCTTTGCAACAATTCCTAAGGTTTCATTTTGTTTAAGAAGTTTTTTAATTTCTTCATCTTGTTTTTGACCTAATTGTAATTTTATAACTGCAATATTATCAAAAACTTCATTTTCAGCCTGAATATGATATCTTCCATCAACAAAAAGATAAATTTTATCTTTTGTAATCAAAGCATCACCGGTAGAACCTGAAAAACCTGTTAAAGCATATCTGGAATTTTCATTCAATGAAGAATACTCCACTAAATATTGATTAGTGGAGCATACCAGTAAACTATCAATATCATATTCTTCAAGAAGATCAAGATATTTATTCATTTAGTCCTCATCTACATCTGTTAACTTAATTAAATGCCATCCGAATTGAGTTTCAACAGGTTCAGAGATTTCACCTTTTTTAAGGGCAAAAGCTGCATCTTCAAAAGGTTTTACCATCATGCCTTTTCCAAACCATCTCAAATCTCCGCCATTTTGACCAGAAGGACATTTAGAATATTCTTTTGCTAAATCTTCAAACGCAACTCCATTTTTAATATCTAAAAGTAAGTTTTCAGCTTGTTCTTTTGTATCAACAAGTATGTGACTAGCTCTAATTTTCATTTTTATCTCCTATTTAATCTTACGCATTAATTTTATCATGAAACATAAAAAAAGACAGCCATAAACTGTCTTTTTTGTATAAAAAAAAGGCTAACCTTTCGGCTAGCCGTAAATATCAACCAACAATCTCTTTTACTTCTGCTTGAAGATTCTTAGAATCAATCTTAATACTAGGTCCCATAGTTGTTGTCAAATAAATTGACTTAACATAAGTCCCTTTGGCAGCAGAAGGTTTTGCTCTTAAAACTGCATCTACTAAAGTTCCATAGTTTTTAACTAAGTCTTCATTAGAGAATTGAACTTTTCCGATAGGGCAGTGAATCATACCTTGTTTGTCAGCTCTAAATTCAACTTTACCAGCTTTAGCATCTTTAACAGCTTTAGCAATATCTAAAGTAACAGTTCCTGTTTTTGGGTTAGGCATTAAACCTTTAGGTCCTAAAACCTTACCTAATTTACCTAACATACCCATACAATCAGGAGTTGCGATTAATGTATCGAATTCAAACCAACCGTCTGAAATCTTATCGATAATATCTTCTGTACCGTAGAAATCAGCACCAGCTTCTTTTGCTTCATTAACTTTAGGTCCTTTAGCAATAACACAAACGCGAACTTCTTTACCTAAACCAGCTGGTAAAACAACTGTAGATCTAACTTGTTGTTCTGCGTGCTTTACTTCAATACCTAAACGCATATGACATTCAACTGTTTCATTAAATTTAGAAACTTCTTTTGATATTTCTTGTAATTTTACTAAAGCCTCACGACCACTAGCAGGCTGTTGGAAATCTGCTAATAACTCTTGGAGCTTTTTTTGTTTTTTAGTTATTTTTGACATTGTTTTATCCTTTCATGGTATTAACGGACACATAGTCCTTCCATATTTTGTATATTCAATCTTGTGGTGTTTACAATAAACGAGAGTTTTATTTATCCCTCTTTAACAGTAACGCCCATTGCTCTGCAAGAGCCTTTAATCATTTCTACCGCAGCTTCCATAGTTGTTGCATTTAAATCATTCATTTTGATTTTAGCAATTTCTTCTAATTGAGCTTGAGTAATTTCACCAACTTTAGTTTTATTAGGCACTGCAGAACCTTTAGGGATATTTAATGCCTTTTTAATTAAAACAGGTGCTGGAGGTGATTTAGTTACGAATGTAAAACTTCTATCTTCGTAAACATCAATAACTACAGGTATAATATAACCAGCCTGTGACTCAGTTCTAGCATTGAACTGCTTACAAAAATCCATAATGTTAACACCGTGTTGACCTAATGCAGGACCAACTGGAGGTGATGGATTTGCTTTACCTGCTTGGATTTGCAGTTTAATTTTTCCTACTACTTTTTTTGCCATTTTGTGTTCTCCTTTCGTGGTACAAACGGGGGGCATCCCCTTCCACGTTATTTGTATTATCTTTGCAGGAAATAAACTCAAAGCTAAGACTTATATCTTATTTTCTCATTTACCCCTATAATTTTTGAATTTGTTTATATTCTAATTCAACAGGAGTTTCTCTACCAAAGATTGATACCATTGCTCTTAGTTTAGCTTTATCAGGATAAACTTCAGTGATATCTCCGATGAATTCTGCAAATGGACCGGATATAATTCTAACTTTTTCTCCAACTTTAATATCCATTTCAATTTTTTGAGATTGAACAGTTGAACGATGAATAATTTTCTTAATTTCACTTTCTTTTGCCGGTATAGGTTTCTTAGCTGAACCTACAAATTTTGTAACTCCGGCTGTATGACGAACAACATACCAACTGTCTTCATCCATAATCATTTCAACCAATACATAACCTGGGAAGATTTTTTCTTCTTTTTCTTGTTTTCTTCCACCTTTTATTTGAGTAACAGTTTTTTGCGGAACTTCTACTCTGAATATCTTATCACTCATATTCATATATTCAATACGTTTTTCCAAGTTACTCTTTACTTTGTTTTCATAACCTGAATATGTATGTACAATGTACCAACGTTTTTGAGCTTTCTTTTCAGTAGACTTAGCATTATCAACTTCTTGAATTTCTTCTGCTAATTCTTCTTCCATAAAATTTTCATCTTTTTCTGTCATTATTTTACCCTTTATGGTTGTAATGCACTATTTCTACAATTAAAACTTTGATAATAAAGCATTGAAAATTATATCCACCACATAAATAAATACTGTAAATACAAATACAATCGCTACAACAAAAAACGTCTCTACCACAACCTGATGTTTTTCCGGCCAAGTAATCTTGCCCCACTCAGTTTTTACGCCTTTAAAATAAGTAGTTATACTGTTTTTTGTCTTCTCTAAAGTATCATTCATTCTAATTGTCACCTATTTTATAAATCGCGCCCTGAAGGACTCGAACCCTCGACATCCGGTTTTGGAGACCGACGTTCTACCAACTGAACTAAGGACGCCTGACTAGTGATTTGTGACTAGTGAATTGTGAATAGAATTCTACTCACTATTCACTTATCACTGTTCACTGTTATTTTGTTTCCTTGTGAGTTGTATGTTTTTTACAAGTTGGACAGTATTTACTTAATTCTAATCTGTCTTTAATATTCTTTTTGTTTTTTACAGTTGTGTAATTTCTTTCTTTACAATCTTCACAAGCTAGAACTACCATTCTGTCATTTTTACCTTTGATACCCATTTTGAATTTCCTTTATATCTTTACTTTTCAATATTCATTTGCTATTTTCAAGGGCCCAACTAGTGTATTTATTAATAACCCTTTATCTGATATCCGATTTCTTAAAAAGAATGTGATTAACACATTCTTCTCTTAAATCGGCGTATGTGATTATCGTAAAATAAACAAAATTAAAATGCAAATATTTGTGAAGATTTTTTAATTTCTTGATATAATCAATTTTATAAAGGGAGAATTATTATGATTAAATCTGTTATTTTAGCTGCCGGAAAAGGTACACGTATGAAATCTGAAACACCAAAAGTTTTGCATACAATTTTTGACAAAACGCTTGTAGGATATGTATTGGATGCTTTAAATAAAACTAACTTATGTGATGAAAATTTTGTAATAGTAGGACATCAAGCTGAAAAAGTAAGAGATTACATTAGTACTAATTATTCAAATGCAAAAACTGTTTTACAATCGCCTCAGCTTGGAACAGGACATGCTGTAAGTATGGTATTACCTTATCTTGATTCATATAAAGGTGATGTTATCATTCTTTGCGGTGATACTCCGTTAATTACTTCTGAAACTCTAAAAGAATTTATTGAGTATCATAAATCTACAAATTCAGATTTAACTGTTATGAGTGCAATCTTTGAAAATCCAACTAATTATGGAAGAATTAAAAGAACTTCTCAAAATAAATTAGATTCTATTGTCGAAGAAAAAGATGCAAATTCTGAAGAAAAAGCTATAAAAGAAATAAATGCAGGGATTTATTGTTTAAAATGGGAAAAAATCAAATCTGCTTTTTCAGAATTAAAAACCAATAATGCACAGGGAGAATACTATTTAACTGATATTATAAAATGGGCAAATGAACAAAATTTTAATGTCGATGTTTACACTTTAAAAAATAATGAAGAAATTTTCGGAATTAATTCTAAACAACATTTGGCAGAAGCAACTAAAATTCTTAATAAAAGAATTATTCAAAGACATTTAAACAATGGAGTTACAATTATTGATCCCGATTCAACTTGGATAAGTCCTGAAACAGAAATTGACAGAGATACCGTTATTTACCCTTCTTGTTATATAAATGGGAAAAATAAAATTGGTAAAAATTGTAAAATAGGACCTTTTGCTCATTTAAGAGGAGATGTAATTATAGAAGATAACGTTAAGATCGGGAATTTTGTAGAAGTTAAGAAAACTATAATAAAATCAAATACAAACGCTTGCCATTTAACATACTTAGGAGATTCTGAAATCGGTTCAAATGTTAATATAGGTGCTGGAACTATTACAGCAAATTATAATCCTTTAACAAAGCAAAAAAGTAAAACTATAATAAAGGATAATGTAAAAATTGGTTCAAATTCTGTTCTTGTAGCTCCTGTAATAATTGAAGAAGGTGCAAATGTCGGAGCAGTCGGAGTTATAACTAAAAATATTCCTGCTTGGGCTCTTGCTATAACAAGAGCTCCATTGAAAATTCTTAATGAATGGGTCAAATCTCAAAGTAATAAATAGAAACTCAAACCCTCCTTTGAGGGTAAAAACAAAGGAGGGTAGTTTTATGTAGAAGTAGCGAATATCAAGAAATTTTTTTGACAGTTAATGTATGAGAAAGAGGAATTCCACCGGTAACAGCGGGTTTATTTACGACTTGACCATTGACATACATAACGGTTGAGCCGCCGCCATCTAAATTCATTGCATTAAAACATCCAAATTCTTTCATTAAGTTGGCAAGTTCCATAAGTGTTAAGCCAATAGAAGCTCCTTCTCTACCATCTGCAGTAAGCATTATTAAATGGTTGTCTTTTGTATAACCAATAGCTGTTCTTGGATTTCGTCCTCCAATTGAAGCTAATTTTTGAGCTGTCATATCGACATAAATTTCACCATTCTTTATTAAATAAGGACCGCCGCTAATTATATGATTAACATCTTTCCATTCAGGGCTAAGTTTTATATTTAACTTTACACGTTTTGCGTTAATAATTTTATTTAAATTTTTTTCTGCTCCGACTATAACAAATCCATTTTGAGGTATTTTATTAGCTCCATAACTTACTCGAACAATTTTTCCATCCTCGACAACTATTTGTTTTCCATACCGAGGACAAGGCGGAGAAGTTTCACCCCAATCTTTTGTATAAACAATTGTATGCACCGACAACATTCTAGGTTGATTGATATTATCAATTTTAAGCCCTCCTATATTTGTATCTACAGAAGCTTTAAGCTGAACTCTTGCCATATCATAGCTTTTATCAAATATTCCCATTGCAACTCTGTCATAAACCGGACCTGTATATATTTTTTTATTAATCATTAATGTCCCGAGGGGAACTCCGGTTTGAGGTTTAAAATAACCTCCGTTTATTGCAACAATAGCATTTTCTCGTTCAGCTATTTTTCCTATTTTAGATCGATTCGCTAATGTATCTGATGCAATCGAAGGTTCTATTACTAAACTATCATTAACACCTTGTGAAAGCTCTATAACATTTATCCTAACCGGTCTATTGTTGTAAAATCGTATCATTCTGACATGTTTAACACCTTTTTCTACTTCTACTATTTTTGAATTTTGATATTTATTGATAATTTCTTGTTCAAAAGTTGTTTCTATCTTTTTTTGATTTTCTAGAATATAATTTATGTTTGGACTTGTACCTGTTATGTTTTCAATATTTACATTTTTGGCTGATAAAAATGAATTAGGGAATAATAGCAGACAAATAGCAATTCCTATGCCTGCTGCACTCGTTGCAGTTTTTTCTAATTGGGGTCTTTGTAGTATTAGTGTATCCATAGCTCTCACCATAGTCTTTAAGTTTCAGGATACCTTTTTTATTAAAGAGTGGTGTGGGGCTATAACACTCTTGGGAAGTAAATTTTTGGTTGTTAAGTAAAAATTTCCATATTTATTTACTTTGCCCTATATATTAATGTTAAATTTTCAAACTGCGAAGAATTTTTTATCCTCTACTTTTATTATACCATACACTTAATATGTTCTCAAGAGGGTTGTATACAAATAATAATAATACTTTAGAATGATTTATGAATAGTATAAAATACACTTAATCTTATTTTTATTTTTTTGATAAGATAATTTTATGAGTTTAATGTCAATTTTAAAAAAGAAATCAAATAAATTATTTTTTACAACACCATCTCATTCTGGGAAATTTTTTATACTACATAAATTTTATCAGTGGTATAAAGCAGATATTTCGGAAGTTGATTTTTATAATCCGGAGGATCTATTAAAAGAAGCTGAAAAATATGCTTCTAAAGTTTATGGTACAAAATCTTCTCATTTTTTAACAAACGGGTCTACTAGTGGAATTTTAGCATCTGTTTTAGCTAGTTGTAATTTGGGTGATAAACTTTTAGTTTGGAAAAATGCTCACCCTTGCCATAAAAATGCCGGAATTTTGGCAAAAGCTGAAATTATAGAATATGATTTACCTTTTAATAAAGAATGGGGTATTTATGAAAAATTATCTGTTGAGGATTTTAAAAATCTATTAATAAAAAATAAACCCAAAGCAATAATTATAACTTCTCCAACTTATGAAGGAATTGTATCTGATGTTGAATATTTTGCAAAAATTGCAAAAGAACACAATGTTATTTTAATAGTAGATGAAGCTCATGGAGCATTGTATCCATTTTCGGACAATTTACCCAAAAGTGCTGTTAATTATGCAGACTTTACAGTTCAATCTTTGCATAAAACGGCTGGAGGTCTAAATCCTACTGCAATACTACATACTAACTGTGATTTAGATATAAAAAAAGCATTAAAACTTATATCAACAACGTCTCCATCTTATCCTATGTTGATGTCTATAGAAGCAAATGTCAAATTTTTATCTTCTAGTAGAGGAAAAAAGAAAATTGAAGAATTAATTTCGAATATTAAAGAAATAAGAAATAAACTTAAAAATCTAGATTTTTATGGAGATGATATAACTAAAATTCTAATTAAAAAAAATGGATTAAGCGGATACGAGTTATCAGAGATTCTATACAATAGATTTGATGTAGAAGATGAAAAAACTAATGAACAATCAACAATGCTTTTAACAGGGATTGGTACTACAAAAAAAATGCTAACAAAATTAAAGAATTTAGTTAATATTTAAAAAATTATAATAGATTTTATTATTCATAAATATAAATAATAGAAATGATAATTAATGTAATCATCTTCTTTATAGTGGACATGAAAAGACTGTCTTTAGTCGCTTGTGTTTAACGGCGTTACGGAACTGACGCAGGTCAGTTCCGTAACGCCTCAGCTCGCTCCTCGCTCGAACATCGACAAGGCTTTGCCTTGTAGGAGTACGAGTCTCTATTTTGACCAATAAAAAAGACAATAACTAATGTTATTGTCTTTTTTTAAAATGGTGGGCATGAAGAGACTCGAACTCCCACGCTTTCGCACTAGTTCCTAAGACTAGCGTGTCTACCATTCCACCAC
>CALVAM010000021.1 GCA_944325545.1 Candidatus Gastranaerophilales bacterium
ATTTGAAAGACCCTGAAATAAATTCAGGGTGACATGTTTTTTGAACAAGTAGGGTACAATTTTTTGTAAATTAGTGAATAGAAATTTATTAACTTCTTCTAAACTCCTTAACTCGTTATATCACACAAAAATTAAGCCCCTTTCGGAAGAGAAACAAAAGGAGCAAGGCTAATTATTATGAAGAAAAGATTTTGGTTTTAATGATGTAAGTCGAACACACACACAATGCCTAATCATTTTTTTAGTCGAAATCCGACAATTCACTAGTTGCCTTCGACTTACACTTATATTTTAGCATTTTTATCAAAACATCTTAATGCTCTATAGAAGTAATCCTTTAGAATGATATTTTAATTTTTGTTAGTTTTTTTAGCAACTTTTATTTTATCAATTTCCGGACCAATATATTTTCCTATTAAAACATGTTCAACAAAAGTATCGATAGGTTTAATTGCTAATCCTAAAGCAATAAATCCTCCAATAGTTTTAACAAATTTACCTTTCATCATTTTACTTTTTTGAAATTGTTTAAGAACACTTTTTACTGCAACATTTTCAGTTTGACCGGAATTTAGAGATTTTATATAATTTGAATACCAATCCCCCGCTTTAAATTCAGAAGATGGATTCAAAAGATTTTTTCTCATTTCGATTAAATTTGTTATTGTTTTAGTAGCATATTTATTAACATTTTTTTCGCTATCAAGTCTAAATATTTTAAATTTATTTTTTAAGGATTTTTTCTTTTGGCTGTAATCTAGTGAATTTGAAACAGTGTTTAAAAATTCTTTAGTGCATTCTTCATCTTGCCCATCAAAAGCTCTCATTTTCCCATTTTTAACAAAATCCTCCGCCAATTTTGAAATGTGTTCCTTTGTATTAATACTAACTTTATCTTCGCCAAACTTTCCAAATTGAGAAAAAACATTTTGTCCTGCTGTAACAGCAATCAATGGTAAAAATACACTCGCCATACCTTGAAAAACAGCTTGCTTTAAGCATCTTTTAGAATCAGGGCTATATTCTGTTTCATTATTTTTATACTTATCATAAACATCAGCACCAATATACAATAGAGCCGGAACCCAAAATAAATTTGCAGCATTTCCAATCATTGGACGTAAGGCTTCTCCAACTTCATTTGAAAAAGCGGCTCCTCTAAGCGGCCATTTCAAAAGCGGATCATTATAATTTTTGTTATCAACTTCTTTCGGCTTAGATTGGAATACATTTTTTTGAACTCCAATAGGTGTTATCATCCAACCAGTTCTCCTTCATACACATTTTGCTATTTATAAAAAATTTGCTAAAAAATAAATTTGTCTGTCTATTTACAAAATTTTACATAATTTATATTTGGCATGTATAATTATATCATATGGAAAGAAAATTTGAAATTGTTTCTAAATATAAACCCTCCGGGGATCAACCTAAAGCTATTGAACAATTAGTCGATGGATTAAAAAAAGGTGATGATGCTCAAACTTTGCTTGGGATTACAGGATCTGGAAAAACTTTTACTATTGCAAATGTTATTGAAAGAATTCAAAAACCAACTCTAATTATTGCTCATAATAAGACTTTAGCCGCTCAATTATATAATGAATTCAAAGAGCTTTTCCCTAATAATGCAGTAGAATATTTTATTTCTTATTATGATTATTATCAGCCGGAAGCATATATTCCAAGAACTGATACTTATATTGAAAAATCTGCAAGTATTAATGAAGAAATCGACAGATTAAGACATAATACTACAAGAAGTCTTTATGAGAGAAATGATGTAATAGTAGTAGCTTCTGTAAGTTGTATCTATGGTTTAGGTCTGCCTGAAAGTTATTTTAAAGGAACAATTAAGGTTTCTGTCGGTGATACTTTAGACAGAGCTGATTTAATTAAACATCTTGTTATGACACAATATACCAGAAATGACTTAGTTCTTGAGCGTTCAACTTTTAGAGCAAGAGGCGATATTCTGGAAATTATGCCTGCATATGAAAAAATTATTACAAGAATTTATTTCTTTGGTGATGAAATTGAAAAAATCGTAAGAATTGATAATTTGACAGGAGAAATTATTGAAGTTCCTGAAAGTGTTATGATTTATCCTGCGGTTCATTATATTGCATATGACGAAAATGAAGAAGAAACCATTAAGATGATAAAACAGGAGCTTAATAATAGAGTAGTAGAATTAGAAAGTCAAAACAAAATTTTAGAATCACAAAGACTTCAACAAAGAGTTAAATATGATATAGAAATGATAAAGGAAATGGGCTATTGTTCAGGGATTGAAAATTATTCAAGGATAATAGAGCGTCGTCCTGTAGGCTCTGCTCCTGCTACATTACTTGATTATTTTAGAGGAGATTTTTTAACCGTAATTGATGAATCCCATGTTACTCTTCCTCAATTAAACGGAATGTACCATGGAGATGCTTCAAGAAAAAATACGCTTGTAGAGTTTGGATTTAGACTACCTTGTGCGAAAGACAACAGGCCTTTAAAAAGTGAAGAATTTTTTGCAAAAGTCGGACAAAAAATTTATATTTCAGCTACGCCTGGGGAATTTGAAAAAGAAACTTCCGAGCAAATAGTAGAACAAATTATAAGGCCGACAGGTTTAGTAGATCCAAAAATTTCGGTAAGACCTATTGAGACTCAAATTTCGGATTTAAAAATCGAAATCGAAAAACGAGCTAAAAAAGAAGAGCGTGTACTTATAACAACACTCACTAAAAAAATGGCAGAAGATTTATGTGATTACTTTTTGCAAGATGGAATTCGTGTAAGGTATTTGCATAGCGGAATTAAATCCATAGAGCGTGTTGAAATACTAAGGGATTTAAGATTAGGAGAATTTGATGTCCTTATTGGTGTAAATCTTTTAAGAGAAGGCTTAGATATTCCGGAAGTTTCTCTTGTTGCAATTATGGATGCTGATAAAGAAGGTTTTTTAAGGTCTGAAACAAGTTTAATCCAAACAATTGGTCGTGCTGCAAGAAATTCTTGCGGTGAGGTTATTATGTATGCTGATAAAATTACTGATTCTATGCAAAAAGCAATAGATGAAACTAATCGTAGAAGAGAAATTCAGCTTGCTCATAATAAAAAATACGGAATTATACCTCAAACGATTAAAAAACCGATTGAAAATAATCTTTTATCGCTTGTTGCAAGCTATCGGGATTTAGAAGATATTGTAGCAGAAGAAATGGTTGATTTAGGTATTGATAAAAAGGATTTGCCAAAGCTAATTTCAAAATTAGAAAAAGATATGCATAAAGCTGCTAAAATTCTTGATTTTGAACGAGCTGCAGAAATCAGAGATCAACTTAAAAAACTTAGAGAAATGGTCTAATAACAAAAAAATTTTTTACAGTTTTTATATCAATATGAAAAATTTTAATTCACCACTTCCTAAACAGAATATACCAACAAGACTTATTTACAATCCAAGCGGTTCTGATTTTTATAGAATGTTTAATACAAAAACAGGAAACATTATTGGAGAAATGATAGCATATCCAACAATAAACCAAGATATTTTTATTGATAGATTATTAATATATAAAGAAAGACGCCAAGGAAATGGAACAAAATTCTTAAATTTTGCAAAAAATATGAGTAAAAATTTTGGTTTTGAAGGAAGAATGTTTGTTTGTGCAGGAACTTTACCGGAAGATCCTTTTAATCCTCCACATATTTTTTATAGAAAATATGGATTTAAACCTGAATATAAAAACTATTCAAAAATAATTGATAGACATATAAAAAAGAATAAACAATTAAATTATAGAACGACGCCTGAAGTTATGATGTATTATAACCCTAAAGAAATAATAAAAAATAAAACAACTATTTTTAATAAAATAAAAAATATTTTTAAAATTCTTTAATTTTATGTTAATCTAAAATTATGAAGAAATTAGCTTTATTAGTTTGTTTGTTATTAATATCACAAAATTTTGCATTCTCCAGACCAACCGTATTTAATGAAGAAGGGAAATTTGGTTTAAAAAATGAGAGCGGTCAGGTTATTGTTGATGCTAAATATAAAAAGATGATAGCTTTGGGAGAGAGTGGTTGGATTATTCAATATAGAAACAAATTTGGAATAATGAACGACAATGGAGATATAATAGTAGAACCTAAATATTCTCGTGCTGACAGAGTTTTGGGAAGATTTGCAAAGTTAACGAAGGGCGATAAGAATGGAATATTTGATGAAAAAGGCTTTGAAGTACTACCTGTAGAATATTCTTCTATTGATCTTTTATATGGTGGAATGTTCTTAACTTGCAAAAATTACAAATACGGAGTTACCGATCTTAACGGACAAGTAATTTTAGATAATATATTTGATGATATTTATATGCCTAAACCCCATTTAATGGTTATAGTTTATAACGGAAATAAATATGAAATAGAAGGAGTAAAAGGAACGGAATTAACTTTACCGTTTGATAAATTGGCAGATAGTTCAAATTTCCAAATAACAGAAATTATTTCAAATCCTGCAACTGCGACGGGTTATTATGGAGTTACTGCAACAAATTATTTTCTAAAAATATTTTCATCAATTTCTCCCGCTTATGAAGACACAATTGACGAATTAATGTTTTTGCAAGGAGCTGATGCTGCAAATACTATTATTAAATTCTCTTGGATACCAAAATTTCCTTTTGTATATGTAAGAAAATATTATCAAAATCTTGTAGCTCCTAATAATGGACCTTTAAGCGGTGTAAAAAATGATTTAAAACGTCAATTAAATAATTAAAGCTTAAACCGCTTTAGATTTTGCTCTACTTTTTCTTTCGGTAATTTTAGCATTAAGCATCGGAAGTAATATCCCTAATGTAATCGCAGAATAAGCAATTCCTGAAGCGTGTGCTAAATTTAGTTTCCACATATTTTTATTAGCAAATTTTGTACCTTTTGAGGCTATTTCATTGTGAGTTTTTAAACTCATATCATTTAACCAATGCTTTATACCCTTACCTTTTTTAGTATAATTGAATAAATTTTCACCTTTTTTATCCAAAAGATTTGCAACCCCTTTTGCAGCAAAGCCTCCAAATACGAGCCAATTTAAGAATCCTAAATAATCTCTTGTCATAGATTCTCTAAGTTCAGTTCCATTGTCAGCAGCCATAAATCTTCCGACAATTGTTGAAGCATATACTGTTTTTATTGCATTTCCGCCTGTAATCGGACCACTAAATTCCAGTTTTTTAGCAAATTGTTTTAAATTTTTAACTCCCATAACGCTAAAAACCATTCCAATCATTAGTGCACTTGCACCAAGTTTTTTAAAAATCAAAAATCTATCTTTTTTCTTCTCACATTTATTATTAGATGTAAAATCAACATCTCCAACAAAACCTTTAATACCAGTTCTTTTTTCGGTAATTTTTCTATTCAAATATTGATTTGTAAGTCCTAATAAACAAGAGGCTAAAATCGCACCAAAAACTTTTATATTATTAACTTTCTTTATTTTCTTTAATGCAAGATCTGACGCTTTTTTATCTTGTCCCTTAAAAACATCACGCCCCATGTCTATTGTATCTCTCAATATATTTTCAAGTTTTGTATTCAACTTATGCCCATTAATATTTAATTCAACATCTCTTTCAGCCCCTAAAGCATTTGTAAGACGCTTATCTAAAATTGAGAGTAATTGTTTTTTATCATCTTTATGAATACTTTTTTCATTGATTAAATCAGAAATAACATTTATAAAACCTTTTTCATCTTTCAACTTATCTTGAATTTTATAAAATTTTGGATTTCCCCACTGAATTTTATCCCACCTTTTTTCATCAATCCACTCAACTTTATTCCAATCAATATCTTTAAAATAATTAATTTTATCCCCATCTTTACCGGAAAGACTATTTAAAACATTTTTAACATATTTTTTTTCATCACGATTCCAAGCTGAATTTAAAGCTTCAATAGAATCATTTGTAAACCAACAATCAGGATTAATTTTCACATCCTTCATAACCCGTTTAGATGCAATTTGTGAAATAAATTTTGCAAAAAGTCCTGCTGATAAACAATTTATAAAAGTTCCGCTAATTTCTCTTATAAAAGTTTCAGCCCCGGCATACTCATTTCGAGCTTTTGTATCATAATATGCTCTTGGAATTACCATCGCTCCAACATCTAAGCCAACAGCATTTACCATTTCATTCATATCACAAGTTCTTAAAACATTAGTTACAACCCCGTCTAATGGTCCTTTAAAATTTATATTATTATTGATGTTATTGATTTTCATTAAAATTATCCCTATATACGCAAAAATCTCGTTTTTTATAAACGAGACCTTAAATACTGTTATACAAAATACATATGCAAAACTTATCTAAGTCTCGATGAGAACTTGGATGAGGATGATGCGGATGTATTTGATACGTACTTATTAAAAATCATACGTAAAGTATACAATTAATAATTTTTTTCGTCAATAGTTCACTTGTATAAATAAAAAAAGGAAGTTTCAATTTAGAAGCTTCCCTTTCTTTATAAAATCAGTAATGTGCGAGATTACATCATACCGCCCATGCCGCCCATGCCAGCCATAGCAGACATATCAGGTCCTTTAGATTCTTCAGGAATATCTACAACCGCTGCTTGAGTTGTTAATAACATAGAACCAACAGATGCTGCATTTTCTAAAGCACTTCTGGTTACTTTAGCAGGGTCTACGATGCCGGCTGCAAACATATCAGTATATCTGTCCAGTAAAGCATCATAACCATAAGCATCTTTTTCAGCTCTTACATTTTCTACTACAACATCAGATTTTGCACCTGAATTAAATGCAATAGCTCTTAAAGGTACATCTAAAGCTGCCATAAGAATTTTATAACCGCTCTTTTCATCATCAGAATCAAAAGTAATAGTGTTTAATTTTGATTCTAATGCTTGTTGTACTCTAATTAAAGCAACCCCACCACCAGGAACAATACCTTCTTCATTAGCAGCTCTAGTTGCATTTAGAGCATCTTCAATTCTTAATTTTCTTTCTTTTAATTCGATTTCAGTAGCAGCACCAACTTCGATTACAGCAACACCGCCTGATAATTTTGCCATACGTTCTTGTAATTTTTCTTTATCGTATTCACTATCAGAAGCTTCGATTTGTTTTTTAATAAGTCTTACACGTTCTGCAACTGCTTCTTTTGTTTCGTTACCTACAACAATTGTAGTTTCATCTTTAGTAACAGTAACACGTTTTGCAAGTCCCATCATATCTGTTGTTATATTTTCTAATTTAATGCCTAATTCTTCAGTGAACAATTGACCGCCTGTTAAAATTGCGATATCTTCTAACATAGCTTTTCTTCTGTCACCAAAACCTGGAGCTTTAACCGCAACTGCTCTTAAAACTTTTCTCATAGTATTAACTACTAAAGTTGCTAAAGCTTCACCTTCAACATCTTCAGCTATTAACAATAATGAACGTCCATCTCTTGCTACTTGTTCTAGAACAGGTACTAAATCAGCAATTAAATTGATTTTTTTGTTAACACAAAGAACATAAGCGTCTTCTAAAACTGCTTCCATTCTTTCAGGATCAGTAACAAAATAAGGTGAAATATAACCTTTATCAAACTGCATACCTTCAACAACTTTTAAGTTAGTACCGAAAGATTTGCTTTCTTCAACAGTAATTACACCATCATGTCCAACTTTTTCCATTGCTTCAGCAATTAATTCACCGATTTCAGAATTATTACCGGCAGAAATTCCTGCAACTTGAGCTATTTCTTCTTTTGTATTAACAGGTCTTGATAAGTCTTTAATTTTATTAATTGCAATTTCAACAGCTTTATCAATACCACGTTTCATAGACATTGGATTAGCACCAGCTGTTAAGTTTTTCAAACCTTCTCTTACGATAGCTTGAGCAAGAACTGATGCTGTAGTTGTACCATCACCTGCTACATCATTTGTTTTAGATGATACTTCTTTTAATAATTGTGCACCAGCATTTTCTAAACCATCTTGTAATTCAATTTCTTTTGCGATTGTAACACCATCATTAACAATTTGAGGCGCACCAAATTTCTTTTGTAAAATAACGTTACGACCTTTTGGTCCTAATGTAACTTTTACGGCATCTGCTACTGCATCAATACCGTTTAGAAGAGCTTTTCTTGCTTCTTCTTCAAATACTATTCTTTTTGCCATATTTATTTTCCTTTCATTTTATTTAAATATACTAAGTAAAGAGTGAAGCGTGAGGAGTAAAGAGTTCTTTTTAAAATTTAGTTTTGCTTCTTTAAATAACGTTTTAATCCAGATAATAATTTTTCTATCTTATCAATATCAGCCAATAGCTCCTGACAACTACAAAAACCTAATTTTCTGAAATAATTAATTGCGTTTCAAGCTCTGCAATTGAACCATAAGCCATATCTATAAATCTAAAAGTATCTTTATCGGAATATCTTGCACATCCCTCTGCGATATTAGATGGTACAGAAATAGCGGCTCTTCTCATCTGATTAACGATGCCAAACATTTCTTCTTTAGGGAATTGTTCAGTAAGTTTATATATTTTTGTAACTAAATTAACTGATTCTTTCCAAGCATTTAAATCTTTATGATTCATAATGCTCCCTTCACTCTTCACGCATCACTCTTAACTATTTGTCTATCTTCTAGTTGCTTCTAAATCTATTCAACTACTGCTAAAGCATCTTTGATAGAAAGAATTTTGTATTCTACTCCATCCATTTTTACATCTGTTCCTGCATATTTAGCATAAAGGATGATATCCCCTACATTAACTCCCATAGGTTCTTTTTCACCTTTATCATTAGTTTTGCCTTCGCCTACTGCAATAACTTCACCTTTTTGTGGTTTTTCTTTTGCACTATCAGGAATAAAAATTCCACCTGAAGTTTGTTCTGTATCTTCAATAACTTTGATTACAATTCTGTCTTGTAATGGTTTTAATGCCATAATAATATCCTCCTATTTTACTAACATGCCCAAAAGACATTTTAACTATATTTAACTTATACCTTAAATTTTTCGAAATAATGAGAAAATTAAGAAAAAATTAATAATTTAACTTATAATTCTCCAATTAAATCATACTCAGTTGAATCTATAATTTTTACCATTTCAATATCACCCGGAACAACATGTTTATCCGTTTTAATATTAACAATTCCATCAATTTCCGGAGTATCATATTGAGTTCTTGCAATAACTTCGCCCTCATCTGAATAACACTCAATAATACACGGAATTAATTTCCCCACAAAAGCCTTATTTCTTTCTAATGAAATCTTCTGTTGAATTTCCATTAATTTCTTATATCTTTGTTTTGCAATTTTTGCATTTACTCTGTTTGGTAAATTATATGAAGGAGTTCCTTTCTCTCTTGAATAAGTGAATACTCCCATTTTATCAAATTTCATATCTTCAACAAACTTGCATAAGTGTTCAAAATGTTCTTCTGTTTCTCCGGGATACCCAACTATGAATGCCGTCCTTATAGAAACATTTGGAATTCTTTTTCTTATATTTTCAATCATTGGACGATAATCAAAAGATGGACGATTCATCATTTTTAACATTTCAGGATGTGAATGTTGTAGCGGTATATCAACATATTTAACAACTTTATCTAATTTCGCAATTGTAGTTAATAACTCTTCATTCATTTGAGTCGGATAAGCATACATTATTCTAATCCAACCCAAACCTTCAATTTTATTTAACTCTTCCAATAGTTTTGGAAGCATTGGCTTTTTATAAATATCAACTCCATATCCGGTTGTATCTTGTGCTATTAAAATAATTTCAGTGACACCTTTTTTTACAAGTTTTTTAGCTTCTTCAACTATATTTTCAATTTTTCTTGAGTGATAATTACCACGTAAATACGGAATTACACAATACCCACAACGATAATTACATCCGTCTGCAATTTTTATATAAGAACTGGCTCCCATTGTTATTTGTTGACGTTCTATATTTTCAGGATAAATGTATTCCGGATTTCTATTTACTTCATCAATAAAACCTTTATCTAAATTCTTTAAAACTTCTACTATTTTAGTAAAATCTGTTGTGCCTAAAATTGCTTTTATTTCCGGAATTTCTTTTTTTAATTCTTCAGGATGTTTTTGTGATAAACAACCTGTAACAATTATATTTTTCTTTTTTTCTGCCATTTCTAATATTGCATGAATAGATTCTCTTTCGGCATCAGAAATAAATGAACAAGTATTTATAATAACAGTATCTGCTTCTTCTTCATTTAATGTTATTGCATAACCGTTTTCTGCTAATAAACCTAACATTAATTCCGAATCAACAAGATTTTTTGGACATCCGTAACTTATTAAAGCGATTTTTTTCATGAGTTTATTTTAACATAAAATTTTTATATTTTTATTTTATAATATTGAGTATGGATATTTTTGTTATCGAATTAATAGATGTAGATAATGTTCACAGAGAACTTTTAAAAGAATTTCAAAAAAAAGAAATTTCTAATCAAAAGAAGTGGGAACAACATTGTTTATCTTATTTGATGGTTGACAGAATTTTAAGAGAATTTTACAAAATTGAAAATAGAAAAATTATTTTTAATGGGAAAAAACCTTTTTTGGAAAGTAGAGAAAAATTTTTCAGTATAAGTCATAGTAATGATTACATTGTTTTAGCTTTTTCGGATTATGATTGCGGAATTGATATTGAGCAAATAAAGTTAAGGAACTTTGAAGATATTTCAAAGCGTATGAGATTTAAATGTAATACGCTGGAAGAGTTTTATAATGAATGGACAAAATATGAGGCTGAATATAAATTAGGCAAACCTGCTCAAAAATTTAAAAAACTTCATTTTGAAGATTATATTATTACAGCTGCAAGTGTAAATATTAATGAAAATTTTGAAATTTATATTCAAAGTGGAAATGTTTTTCCTAATACTGAGAAATGATTAGTTTAAAGAAAATTTTTAATATGCCGTTAATCTTTATAGAAAAGAAAGGATAACTAATGGCAAGAATTATTGAAACAAGTGAAAATTCCTCAAGAAGACTAATTAAAATGTCAGTTGATGATATTTTATCAATAGTTCAAGATTATCAACGACTTGTTCCGAGATTTTCAAATGTAGAAGAGGCAAGAATATTTTTAAGTGATACTGTAATATACATTCCGGAAGATATTTAGTAATAATCGGAAGAAGATAAATCGGCTAAAGCATTTTTTGCTTCCTCAAATGTCGGATCTTGTTCAAGAATTTCAATGTAAAGTTCCTTTGCTTTATCTCTGTTATTATTTTCATAAAGAAGTGCTAAATTGTATTTCGCTTTAATAAGTTCAGGATCATTGTTAATAGCTTTTTTAAACGAGTCTTCAGCATTTTTAAAGTCGTGTTGTGCAGCATACATAAGCCCTACTCTGTAAAGACCTTGCGGATTTTTATCATCATACTTTAATAGGTCTGTTAATGCTTTCTTTTCTTCGAAAAAATTTCCCAGTTGATGGTGTGCATCTGATAATAATAATAAATATTTAGACTGATATTCTTTTTGCTTGTCATATTCAATTGCTTTATTAACCGCTTCTATCGTTGAAGTGTAATTCTTAAGATGAAAATAATTTCTAGCCATATTATAATAAATTTCAGGATTAAGAGTATTATATTCTATGGCTTCTTTTAGCATGTCAAAAGATTCTTCATACTTTTCTTGATTAGCATAATCTATAGCCCAAGTGATGTATAATTCACATAATAATAAATTAACAGTTTTTGCTTCTCTTGGAGTTGCTTTATCTAATAAAACTTTGTATTTTTCTAATGCTTTTTGATATTCCTTATTCTGAATGTATGCATCCGAAAGTTCTAATGTGACATCAAAACCATTCTGTGACATCATCACCAAGTCTTCTAATATTGCAATCCCTTCATTTGTTCTTTTAAGTTTCAAATTAAATGAAGCAATATTATTTCTTATTTTAAATTTGTCTGATCCTTGAATGTCAAGTAATTTTTCAGAATATTCAATTGCTTTTTCGTAATCTTCCGTTTCAACGCTAAGATTTACCAAAGTATCATATATCCATAATAAAACTTTTGCTTCTGTAACAAAAGAAAGCATATATAAAAGGGTTTCGATTGCCACTGGATAATTTTTTATTTTTATATAAAGTTCTGTGAGCTTTCTATTTGTATTTACATCATTCGGATAAATACCAAGCCTTGTTTTGTATGCTTCAAAAGCAGCAGGATAATCATGAATTTCTTCATTCAGTTCTGCCAGAATAGACTGGACATCTGCAATATCTTCTTCTAAATCCAATAAATCAGCAAGAACTTCATATGCACCAATCGCAGAAAAAATCTGATCAGTTTCTCTATATAACTTTGCTAATGTTCTAACTACATCTTTATCCGTCTTTCTATAATCATAAACATATTCATATTCTTTTATAGCCTTTAAAGGTAACTGTTTTTTTATGTAACAATCTCCTAAAAGCTGTCTTGTCTCTATATTATTAGATTTTCTTTTCAAAATAATAGAACATTGTTTTATCGCTTGATTATATTTCCTATCCCCGTAATAAGCTTTTGCCAAATAAATTCTAACATCGATATGATCAGGAACTCTATCAAGATATTTTGTAGCTAGCAATTGAACTAACGTGTATTCCTTTTTGTCATACAATACTTCAACTTGTTCAAGTATATTTTTTGTAGACAGCTGTAATTCATCACCTTTTTTATTTGTAATACCCTGAAACAGCATTATTGAATATAATACGTAAATTGCAGCTATAGCCGCCACAAAAGCTACAATTATAATTATGATGTTAACATCTGTCATAAATATTTAGTTCTCTTCTATGCCCTATATTTTCATTATACACAATTATTTAAAAAAATAAATATTAATTTACCAAATATTTAAAAATAAAGGACTTACAAAAACTTTACTTTTTACAAAAATTAGTTATATATTATTATTATGACAAAAAAAATTTTTATGTATTTATTCATATCATTGCTTCTATCATCATCTGTTCTTGCTGAAGATGATTGGGATAATTTTGGAAATATCGATAGAGCTTGGGATGGGCAAAAATCTATTACAAATAAAGAGTTTGAAGAAGCTATAAATGTATTAGAAGGTAAGAAAAAACAAAAAGAAGAAAAACAAAACAAAAGAAAGATAAAAAAAATAAGTGGTGGAGGCAATAGTTTACATTCTGAGCTTGGAGTTGGAGAAGAAATAAAGAAATTAAGTGAAATCACCAAAAATGAAGAGGGTTTACTCCTAAATATCCCTGTTAATCTCATAATTGACGGAACACCTTTAGAAAAAGGGTACTATAAAGTTTTTGCAGAAAAAGACAAAAATAACGATATATACTTTAAATTTTATCAGTCACAATTCTTTAAAGGACAAATAAGAGCTTCAATTACAGACAACGACTTCAACAAAGAAACTATTGATTTCATAGAACTTACACCTTACGATGATAATTTTGTAAAAATAATCTTTGGCTCACTTGATTTCAATGCATACGCTTATGTAAGATACCAAAGTAATATTTGATTGCAATATTTAAAAATTATGGTATGATATACTTAAGAATTAGTATTTTATGCAAAATTATAAAATATTAATATAAATACAGGATTTTAAATATATAGAATTATTATATATTATTAAGGTAGTAAGAGAGCAAAAAAAAGAAGTATTAAAGAGAATTATGCGTAGTTACAAGAAGTTAAAACAAAAACCTGATACATTAGACTTATCGGCAGAAGAGCTGATAAAAATGTTATCAAGACGCGGTTCGTTTTCAAGACTAAAGATGTTTTTGTTATTGTTGAGTGTTTGTATGGTAGTGTCTTTTGTAAAAATAAAGTCTTTAAATGACGTAACACTTGATAATATGACAGATGAGCCGACTTTATCAATGGCGACAATTCCGATAAGTGCAACTGGGAGCAAGAAAGATTTAATATCAATTCCAAGTGGGACAGTTAAGGCTAATCCTTTTTTGCCGTATCGAGATATAGGTGGTAATGCTGTTAGTGATGTACCTAATTACGATTTAGTCGCTCCGCCTGAAACTGTTAATGAGTATTCTGAAGCATCCAGGGTTATGGATACGATAGTTTCCGGAATATTGTATGATAAATTTAGTCCTTCAGCAATTTTGAATATTGAAGGTAATGATTATTTAGTGAAGAAAGGTGATGTGGTAAATAATTATCACATTCTTAACATAATGCAAGATAGTGTAACTGTAAAACTGGGCACCAATGTTTATAAAGCTGGGATAGGTGAAATTTTAACAGAAGGTTCAGTAAATAATAATGACGTTTCAAATTTAAGTAAAAAATTCGGAGGTAGAAAATGATGAAATATAATAATATACAACGATTACTTTCAGCAGCGTTGTTATTTGCGTTTACTGTTCCGATAAGTTTAGCGGATGCTGTGTATAATCAATCTGCACCGTATTCAAGTGCTATGCCTTTGTCAGGAAATATAAAATTAACAGATAAAAATAATAATAATATAACATTAAGTTTAAGAAATTCTGATGTGAAGCAAGTATTAAGAATGTTTGCTGATAAGGCTGGCATGAATGTTGTATTTCACTCTTCGGTAGAAGGTGAAGTTACTTTAGACTTGGTAAATATGCCGATAAATGATGCTTTTAAATTAGTGTTGCAAATCACAGGATTAAATTATTATACACAAGGAAATACACTTGTAGTGATTGCTAAAGACAATGCAGATAACGCAAGTTTTTCAAAGCAAGAAATGATGGTTTTTCCGGTAAAATACGTTAGTGCAACAAAGATAGCAGAATTTTTGAATAAAAATGTATTTGGAATGAAAAAAGCGGGGATTTCATCTGTAGATGCAGCTACAGTTAATTCGGCAACAAATGAGGTTATCGTTTTTGGTATGGAATCGGATGCAGCTATTGTTCAAAAAGTTATTGAACAGCTTGACAGGGAGCCATTGTCTAAAACATTTGCAGTAAATCATACAACGCCTGCTGAGATGGCAAATATGATATGTAATTTGTTATTACCTTCAAGAGGTAGTGTGAATGGATCATCAAGTTCATCCGGTTCATCATCAGGATCTTCAAGTTCAGGAAGCTCAACAGGAGGTGCCGCGTCTGTTTCTGGTGGATCCGGCGGAGACCTTAAATTAGGAGAAGGAGTAGTAGCATGTACTGTTGCTCCGACTGTTACAAATTCAACAGCATCATCTTTTGATGTTCAAAACTTAGCTGTTTCTTATTATCCTCAAAGAGGTACTATAACTCTTATGGGAGGCTCTGAAGCACAAATCGCAATGGTTGAAAAATTTATAAAAGAAAATGATGTAAAACAGCCTCAAGCATATTTAGAAGTTTCTATCGTAGAATTAAATGAACAAGGCAGTAAAGAATTTGCTAACAATTGGGCTATTCAAAGTAAAGCTTGGAATTTTACATTTAATGGTGGAACATCTTCCGGTGGAAGAGAAGGTGGGGTAGGTCAAAGAGTTTATGACGTTACCGAACATTATTGGGTTGAGCCTTCTTATAACGAAGATGGAACATTCAATCCACCTCAATATATAGCTGTTTCAGGGAAAAAACCTTATCCAGGAGGCAATTCATCATATATATCTTGGCAAATGAATTATTTAGTTGAAAATAGAAAAGCAAGAGTTCTTGCTAATCCTAAGTTATTAATCACAAATGGGCAAGAATCTGTAATTGATTTAACTCAAGATTATGTAGAAAAAGTAACATCTGAATTCTTATCTTCAACTGGAGCTGGAGTTGGTGCTGTTGGTACAGTACAAAGAACATATACAATTGGTGAAGATAAAGGTATAAAAGTGTCTTTAACTCCGTTTATTTCTCCTGAAGGGTATGTTACATTAAATATTACTCCTGAGTTCGCAACAGAAGTAGGGCAAGTAACAACTCCATCTGCTACTGGATCAGGAACTGATATACAGGCAACCTTATTAAGCAGAAGAAATTTAGATTTGAAGAATATTAGAATTAAAGATGGTGAAACTTTAGTAATTGGTGGTATGATTCAAGAAGAAGATTCAAAAGTAGTTCAAAAAATACCAGTTTTAGGAGATTTACCTGTTATTGGAACAATATTTAGAACAACCACTTCTAGAAAAACTAAGAGTGAACTTGTTATAATGATTACTCCGAGAATTATAAATGATGGAGATGGTGCTGTAGCTGACAATTTATAATATTATGAATAATCAATTAGAAAAATTAAAAAATAGCATTAATAAACAGTATTTGAATGTATTTGGAATAAACCTGATGAAATCATCAGGTTTTATTCCAGTGGATAAGAGGCAAAAAGATTTTTTCATAATATTAAATAAAAATAGCAGTACCGGTAAAGCTCAAATAGAAAGTATAATAAAAGAAAAATTAAATCATTTAACTCCTCAATTTATTCCGGTGGAGTCAGGTGATTTTGATGATATTATGCATTATGTTTCATCAAATTTTTCTGAGGCTACACAAATAAATAATGAAAATAGAAATCAAGAACCTTCGGCGGAGGATATGCTTGTTGCTGTCGGCTGGATAACACAAGAACAGTTGCAAGAATGTACTAATATTGCTAAAGAAAAAAAAATACCTTTAGATGCAATTTTTTATGAAAAGGGATATCTTTCTTATGAACATATAGTTTCATATTTAAAAAAGAAATATAATTGCGAAGTTGTTTCAAAAAAAAATATTATAGTAGATAAGTCAATTTTAAAGCTTTTGCCGGATGATTTTGTTGAAAAAAAACAAACTATTATAATGTCTTTAGATGAAAGTAACAGACTTGCTGTCGCAATGGTAAATCCCAATGATAAGTATACAGTAAGAGAAATTTCTCTTTCGACGGGGCGTTCATTAAATGTGTATTGTATTCCTTATTTTGAGTACGAGCAGTATTTAAAAGAATATTATGTTCAAAAAAAGACAGAAAAGGCCGCAAAAGAAACCGAACGAATTATACAAAGTATTGAAGAGGAAGCTGCTCAATTTTCTAATGAGGAATCTTTGTGGACACAAGTAGAAAAAGAATTACAAGATGCAAGTGGTAATGTCGCTAAGTTTGTTTATAAAATAATAACTGATGCAATAGATGCAAAAGCATCAGATATTCATATTGAACCAAGATTAGGTTATTATGTTGTAAGATTACGTTCTGATGGGATTTTAAAAAAGGTTTTAGAAATTCCTGGGAGTATTGAGCAAGCTGTAATTACACGTTTTAAAGTTTTAGCAAGGATGAATATTGCTGAACATAGGCGTCCTCAGGATGGTACATTTTCAATAAAATATAATGATAGAATGTATGATTTTCGTATTAATACATTACCTGTTTCCGGAAAAGAAAAAGTCGTTATCCGTATTTTAGCTCCCGCAGTGAGTTTAAAAGCTTCCGGGGATAAGATGATTATAGCAGGAGCATCCGAAAGTGATATTCAAAAAATACATGATATGGTTCAGTGCCCTAATGGAATTATTTTAACATCCGGTCCTACCGGTTCGGGAAAAACAACAACTTTGTATACAATCTTAAAATCTTTGAATAAAGAAGATGTTAATATAACTACAATTGAAGATCCTATAGAAATTAAGTTGGAAGGAATTAACCAATCACAAGTTAATCCGAAGGCGGATATTACGTTTGCGTCTTGTATGCGTGCAATATTAAGACAAGATCCTGATATTATTCTTATAGGTGAAATTCGTGATTTTGAAACTTTAGAAGTAGCCATTTCAGCAGCTCTTACAGGTCACTTGGTTTTAAGTACCGTTCACACAAACTCTGCCGCAGCAACAGTAACTCGTTTGATAGAGATGGGAGCTAAAGATTATTTGGTGTCTTCTACGTTAACAGGAGTTATCGCACAACGTCTTGTAAGAAAACTTTGTGATAAATGCAAAGAAGGGTATTTCCCGACGGAAGAAGAAGTAAAACATATTTCTACGGATGCTAAGGTTCAAGAAGAATTAATGAATACGAAATTATATCGTAAAAAAGGTTGTAAGGAATGCGGGTTTTTGGGTTATACCGGACGTATTGGTATCTATGAAGTAATGCCAATTACACGTGAAATAAAAAAATTAATAGCACAAGGTGCTCATGATATTGAAATTGAAGAAGCAGCAGTTGCTGCCGGAATGAAAACTCTTAAATATTCTTGTTTAAACCATATTATCAATGGAAATACTACTACAAGTGAATTTATAAGAGTTTTAGGTTATGCAAATGAATAAACAAATGTAAAGAGGATTGTATGCCAATATATAATTATTCAGCGTTGAAGCAAGGTAAAGAGATAGTAACCGGAGAAATTACAGCATCAAATTTGAAGGATGCAAAAGATATAGTAAGAAAAATGGGACTTGTTCCAACAAAAATTACTGAATATAATGAAGCAAAGATGAAAAAATCTGCGAAGCTTGCAGCTTTGTCTTTAACTGAAAAAATTGATTTTATTTCAACTTTTCAAATATTACTGGCTTCTGGTATTCCGGCTGTTGAGTCGCTTATGTTTATGGAACAAGAGGCTGCAAGAAAAAAAATTCGTGATATGGCTAAAAAGCTAAAGAATCAAATTATGGCAGGTTCTACTTTTGCAGATACTTTGGCTCGTTATCCGCAAGTTTTTGGTTATATTTTTATAGGTTTAATAAAAGCTGGTGAAGAAGCCGGTGAATTAGAAAAAACTTTAGGTCGTATAAAGGATTTATTAACAAAACAATCTGATATTAAAGGCAAAGTTATCGGAACTTTAATGTATCCTATGTTTGTCGTAGTTCTGGCATTTATAATTACACTTGTAATGTTAATTTTTGTTTTCCCGGCTTTTAAAGAAATGTTTGAGCAACAAGAAAAAGCTCTACCTTTAATTACTTCTATAATGATTAGTGCTGGAGATTATTTAAAAACTTATTGGTATACGATTCCAATATTTATTTTAATATTTGTTGCATTTTGTATAGTAGTTTTGAAATGGCAGCCTGCAAGAAACGTATTAGATAAGTTAGTTTTGAAAATTCCGTTATTGAATAATTTAATTATGTATTCAAATTATTCAAACTTTTTATCGGTAATGAGTGTCTCTTATGATGCTGGTATCCCTATTGTAGATTGCTTACATTTGGCTGTAATTACTCTTACTAATTCTGTATTAAAGAACAAATTGAGTAATGCAATTGTTAAGGTTCAACAAGGGCTTCAAGTATCACAAGCTTTTAAAGCAACTAAGATTGTTCCGAAAATGCTTTTATTTATGATTGCAACCGGTGAACAATCCGGTCGTTTAGGAGATATGCTTGAGAAAGGCGTAAATTTCCTCGATAAAACTTTAGATGGTATTATTGATACTATGACAAAAATGATTGAGCCTATTATGCTTATTGTAATCGGTAGTATTGTTCTTGTCATGGCACTAGCCTTGTATCTACCTTTATTCCAATCATATATGAGTTAAAAAAGAAAGAATTTAAATATGGAAAATAAAGAAATTTTAGAATTAACAACATCTGCTTGGAGAGAAAAAGTTTATATTGAAACAACAGAATATGTTATAAAAGGTTATGTTTTCATGCCTAAAATTGGTAAAAGAAATAGACTTTTATCTGAAATCTTGAATACTACTAAGCAATTTATAGCAGTAAAAAATTGTTCAATGGAATCTAAGTTGGTTCCTCAAAAAGATGTAGAATATCACGAGTTTATTCAAGTAAACCTATCAACAATATTGATAATGAGACCTCTAAATGATGACTAAAACATATATTATAACAGGTGCTACTTCCGGTATTGGAAAAGCATTACTAAAAAAACTTGCAAATGATAATATAATTTTTGCTAGTTACAGAAATGATAAATATTTAGAAGAATTAAAAGAAATTTCACCTAATATTTATCCTTTTTATCTTGACTACGATAAAGAAGAAACAATTAAATCCGCAACAGAATTTATTTCATCAAAATGTACTAAAATCGATACGATTATAAATGCTGTAGGTTATGTTGTTGCGGGACCAATTGAAAAAATTGATATAAATGAAATTAAGCATCAATTTAATATTAATACATTAGGACATTTAGAATTTTCTAGAAGTTTATTAAATTTATTAGAAAATGGAAAAATAATAAATATTAGTTCAATGGCAAGCTATGGAGTTTTTCCTTTTATAGCACCTTATTGTGCATCAAAGAAATGTCTAGACATGTTATTCAATTCTCTTTTGTTAGAAACTAAAAAAAATATAAAAATTATTTCTGTAAAGCCCGGTGTAATATCAACTCCTCTTTGGGAAAAATCAATTCAAGAAAATTCAAAACATTTTAATATCTCTCAAGGATATGAAAAAGAAATGCAATTTTTAATCGCAAATGCTAAAAAAAATTCAACAAAAGGACTTAATGTAGAAAAAGTTGTTAATAAAATTATACAAATTGATAATACAAAAAATCCCAAATTATCTTATAATATAGGATTTGATGCCATTTGCGTAAGCATATTATCAAAATTACCACAAAAATACGTAAATTATGGTATTAAATACCTAATGAAATACAGAATTAAATGATAAATAAATAAAAAAAAGACCTTGTATAAATAACCAAGGCCTGTCCGTTTAAATAAGAAGAGAGAGCTTTATATACTATTTTAAAATCTCATCAAAAAAATTTTTGCTACCTTAGTGTCAAACATTTTACAAAAGTTTACATTACCAATTTAAACTTTTTGAACTTTTTTCATTAAATTTCGTTATACTAGTATAAGAGGTAACAAATTATGAAAGATAAATGCTCAAAATATGAAAGTTTATTTGTTTTTTCTGGCGATGATGTATTAAAGAAACACATAGAAGAATGTGAAGATTGTCGTCGAGAAGATGAAAAAATGCAAAAAGTTTCAGAATTAATAAACGAAGTTAAATTCTATTATAGAAAAAAACAGAAAAAAATAATAAATTTTAAAATTGCTTGTGCTATGAGTTTAGTATTATTTTCAACATTATCTTTAGGAATTTTAACTTCAAATAATGATTTAATAGATACATTAATGTATGGAGAGACTTTAACAGCGGAAGAGTTAGGCTTTCCTGTTGATTCGTACGGTTTAATAATGGTGGATTAATGAATTTTAATGAAATAATTAAGCAAAACAGAAACAATATACGAAGTATAATCAAATTAATTACAAAACAAGATAATGAAGATATTGAGCAAGAAGTTTATATAAAACTATGGAAAAATAAAGATAAATACCAAGAAAAGGGTTCTTTTAAAAGTTGGGTAAATACTATTGCTAAAAATACTTCTAAAGATTATTTAAAGTCAAAAGTTGTAAAATATGAACAAAATTCTACATCAGAAGATTTAATTTTAAATAGTATAAAGGATAAAAAAAGTACTCCGGAAAAATCGTTATTAATATCAGAGCGTCAACAAAAGATAGTAGATGCGATAGAAAAATTAAAACCAAAATTAAAAGAGGTTATTATGTTATGTGAAATAAATGGATACACATACGAGCAGGCAGCAAAACAGTTAAAATGTCCTATAGGAACTGTGAAATCAAGAATATATAATGCTAAAAAAGAATTAGCAGAGAATTTAAAAGAATTATTATAAAAGAGAGGTGAATTATGAAAAAATTAGCAGTAATGTTATGTGTTTTAGGAGCTTTATCAACTGTTGCAATTGCAGCTGAAGATAATACACAAAAAGTAAATGAAGGAATTAAGAATCCTCCGACAAAAGAAGAAATGATAGCAAAACGTCAGGCAAGAGAAGCTGCTTTTGAACAAAAATTAGGATTAACGGCTGAACAAAAAACAAAAGCGAAAGAAATTCGTCAAAAAGGTCATGAACAATTAAAACCATTATTTGAACAAATAAAATTAAAGAAACAAGAAGCAGAAATGGTTAAATTATCAAGAATTGCAACTTGGGCACAAGAAGAAAAATTAGCACAAATTGATAAAGAAATTAAAGATTTAAAAAAACAAATTAATGAGATAAGAAAAGATAATATGAAAGAATTTGAATCAATTTTAACTAAATCTCAAAAAAAGACTTTAAAACAAATGAAAAATGATGGGCGTAAGAAGTATAAGGAAATGCATAAAAAACAAATGGAATTAAAAAAATAAAAAGAATAAGCGGCGGATTTTTTAAATCTGCCGCTTATTGTAGTGCATTATATGTGTGTTAATTAAGTCTTTCCAAAGCTCTAGTTGCAGTAATTGACACATCAGGATTCGTATCAGCTTGAGCTAAAGTATAAATTGTTGTTAATTCATCTTTATATTCCGGCCTTTGAATATGTCTTAAAGCATCTAAAGCTGCTATTTTCACGCCTGAATTTGGATTGAAACGTAGAGCATCAACCATTGCAGAACTACCAGGAATATCTGTTAGTGGAACAACATTTCCGGTTTGTTTTTCAACTTCATCAATATAAACTTTTGCTAAAACAGCCATAGTATATAAAGCATATTCTTTATTACGTTCTGCTTGTTCCATTGGGGATAATTCATTTGCTAGAGTGATTTCTTGTTGTGTTAAATTGTATGGTAAACTACTTGGGCTACTGCTGTTTTTATTTTCTTCTAAAGCTATAAAATTAGCTATAACTTTCTTTCTTGCTTCTATTTGTTCATTTGTCGGAGTATCTAAATTCATAGTATCCTTTTTTGAGATATCAATCAATGAAGAAAAAACTTCTCTCACTATATATGGAACAGCATTTTCGGGGTTATCTAACGAAATTCTTGCAATTTCTTCCATTTGTTGAGCTTGTATATCAAAATTAGGGTTTGATAAGTTTGATAATACCAGAGGAATATCAACTTTTGGTTTTATTTCTTCTGATTCAATAATTTCTGGTCGTTTTATTTCTGAAACATCAGCTCTTTTATCTTCGGCCTCTTTAACCTCAGTTTCCATTATCTTTACATCATCAATAATTTCATCTTTGAGTTCTTTTAAATTATCAGAACCCTTTTCAGCTTCTATTGTTGTATAGTTAGGCTCTGGAACAACAACATCTTTTTCTTCAGAAACAGCAACTTCTTCTTCTGAATTTATATCTTGTTCTGGTTCAATTTCTTCGGTAAAATCAATTTCTTCATAATCTTCACCTTTAGAAGATTCTAACTCTATCTCATTTTCTATCTTAGGCAAAATAACATTTGTAGTTTGGTATGCAACATGAAATCCCTTAGGTAAATCTATTGGATGAATATTTGCCATATCATATGTTATAGGACTTTGTGCCAAAGGATAATCATATATTTTTCTTGTATTTGTATTAATCGAAGGATTATCAACATTTATATCTACAGCATTATATATTCCGTTATCTGTAACTTGTTGAATAGAATCTTCTTTGTTTACAGTAGGATTTTTTATATGAATTTTTACGGCATTATAATTTGGTTTATTAATATTATTATCAATTGATTGAACCATTTTTTACACTTCCTTTCGACACATACACTACTTATGATTTATTAATACACCTAAATTTTTTTAATTGCTTATTTATCAAAAGATATTTACAAATATTTACAAATTTATCACATCCAAATTTTTATATTCAAAAATTTTTCTAATGTTATTTTTCATCTTTTGTTCTGCAAGTAAAACCCCTACAATTGCCTCTAATTGAGCTACTGGCATCATATTATTTGGTAAATTAGTAAAACCATATTCGAATTTTAACGCAGACTGCAAAAACTTGCAATCAGCAGAAGATCTTTCTTTATAATTAGAATACAAATTCATTTTTTGCCTTGTTAAATATACTTCAAATCTACTTACATCAATACTTTGATTTTTCAAATTCAATAACAAATCACACCCTCTAGAAGAAAATCTTTGCATCCAATTATCTTTATTTATAAATTTATTAGCATTAGAATGTATTAATTGATAAGGTTTAGAAAGAACTCTCCATTTACCATCTAACATAGTATTATCCCAAGGTAAAGAAACACAAATCACTGAATTTTTTAAAGAAACATAATTATCAAAAAAAGTTTGAACATCACTCATAGAAAAAAGTTTATCAACATAGATCAAATCTCCGGATAAAATCTCTCTAACAGCAACTCCTGTTTCAATAGAAGAAGTTGGAGCTAATGAAATACCCACCAAATGAGTTATCATAGCCCGAAATCCTCATCTTCAGGGGTATTAGAATTAAGTTTTATAACTCTTTTTTCAATAGCTGGCATTATATCATCATCATTATCATTTGAAACATCATTACTTATATTAATGTATAAATCTTTATTTTGTTTTGATAAATTATCTTTTTTTTGTTTTTCTATTAAACGTTTTCTATGTTCTTCCAACAATTTTTTTGCAGCAGGAGAAATTGAATCTCCTTCAACTTTTGCAATAACTTCCATTCTTTGTTTTTGGATATTTTCTTGTTCTTCCTTAGTCAAATTAAAAGAATTATCATTTCTCGTTTCAAAATGTCTTTTATACTTATTTTTCATAATAAGAATTTCAACCCTTCTGTTAATAGGATCTCTTGGTGAAATAGAAGATTTTAGCGGTCTTGTATCAGCATAACCTATAGCTGAAAATAAAGACGGTGAAAACTTAAATCTATTAATCATATACCTGACAACAGCTGAAGCTCTTGCAGAAGAAAGTTCCCAATTAGAAGGATATTTTTCTGTATGAATAGGATCGCTATCTGTATGTCCTTCTATTCTCATAGAATGAAGTATAAATTTTTTGCAAATTAATACTCCAACTTTATCAAGCATTTTTCTGGCATTTGCATCAAGATAAGCTGAAGCAGGGGCAAAAAGATATTTATCGTCAAAAGTTAATAGTAAGCCTTTGTCTGTAATCTCGGTAGTAATTCCTTCTAATTCATCCATTTCTTTAAGTTTTTGGATTTCTTCTTCAATATCTTTAAAAGATTCATCTTCGTATTTTGGATTTATAAATTCCATCATAAGACTAGGGATAAAAGAATTTGCTTGTTGTTCGTCAAATAAAGAATTGCTGCCGTCCATAACAGATTGTTGCCCATCAAACATAGCTCCTTGACTAAAAGCTTGTTTAAGAGATTCTTCTAATTTTTCAAAATCAGCAACATCAACTTGAGCTAAAGCGTATAAAACTACGAATGTAGCAAACAGGAGTGTGATAAAGTCGGCATAAGAAACCAACCATCTTTCAAGATTTTCGTGTTCAGGATGTTTTTGTTTTTTAGCCATTAACTCTTTCGTCTTTCTTTTCGTCTAAAATAAATGAACGTAACTTTCTTTCAATTAAAACAGGACTTTCTCCAGCCTGAATAGAAAGAACCCCTTCAAGTATTATATTTTTGTATAAAAATACACTTTGATAAATAAATTTAATTCTTGTACTAATAGGAATCATAACTAAGTTAGCCGCAAAAAGACCATAAATGGTCGCAACGAAAGCAACGGCAATTCCGGCTCCTAATTTAGAAGGATCAGAAAGATTTTGCATAACTTGGATAAGTCCCATAACAGCTCCGATAATACCCAAGGTAGGAGAATATCCTCCAAAAGATTCAAATACTTTTGCTGCGTTGTTTACGTAGTTTTCAAGTTGTTCAATTTGGTTTTCTAACATTTCTCTAACAAGAGTCGGATCAGTACCATCCGCAACAGCTCCCAAACCAAGCGTTAATAAAGAATCAGATGCATTATTAGCTTCTTTTTCCAAAGATATAATCCCTTCCTTTCTGGCCTTAGTTGCGAAACCTCCTATTTCGGATATTAAGGCATCAAAATCTACATTTGGGGGCATAAAGACGTCTTTCAAGATTTTAACTGCTGAGGCAAGAGTTTTAGGAGGGAAACTTAATATAACCGCTCCGCTTGTACCACCTAATACAATGAAAGCTGCTGTAATCTGTAATAGCTGACCGATATTGCCGCCTTCCATTGCTTGACCAATTAAAATCATTGTTATCCCGAAAAACAGCCCTATGACTGCAAATATATCCATAATTATCTCCGATTTTATACTATTCCCTATATATTAAACTATATTTAAATGTCTGTGTAATCCTTTAAACACATTAATTTTATTTAATTATATCTTCATTTAGAATTTAAAATTTAATTATTATTTGCCATGTAAATACTAGTAGAAGGGAAAGCAAATTCAATATTTTCTTCTCTAAAACGATGAATTATCTGTTTTATAATACAGCTTTTGACTTCTACCCATTCTGACCAAGATGCTTTATCAGTATATGCAATAAATCTTAATTGAATTGAACTTGGTGACATATTATCAATAAAAGCTAAATTTCCTTCTAAAATATTTTTATTTTTTACTGCAATTTCTTTTAAAATTTCGATTCCTTTATCTATTTTTTCATTAGAAGTTCCATATTCTATATCTATATAAAGGTCTATTCTTCTTTTATATGCTTGAGAAACATTAGTAATTTCTTCATTTGCAAGTTGATTATTAGGTACGTTTACTAAATATCCTTCAAGAGTTCTTACTGAAGTTGAGCGTAAATTAATATTTTCGACAGTTCCTTCGTAGCCATTAAATTTAATATAATCACCAATTTTATAAACTCTGTCAGCTAATAAGCCAACTGAGCCAAAAATGTTTCCAATAGCTTCTTTAGCTGCAAAACCAACTGCTAAACCTGTAATTCCAAAACCTGCAATTAGTGATGAAACGTTGTATCCGAAACTTTGTAGAAAACCGGCTAACAGAATAAAAACAATTGTTGCTTTTAATATTCTGGAAAGTACCGGTAATAAATTATACAAAGCAGAATCGGAATTTTTAGCTTTTAATTTTTTTTCTAATTTATTGTAAAAGATATCGACAATTTTACAGCCTAACCAAATTAAAAAAATATTTATGCCGACACCGATTACAAATTTCATATGAGTTTCAATAAATTTAATAATATAAGCAGAAATACGATCCATACTTCAAACCTTTCTTCATTAATATTCTTACTTTTTTAGTTTTATATTTTGGGGTTCCGTTTTGGGGTAAGCTTATGTTTTATGAGATTTTCTTCTTAATTCTTTTAGGGGCTATCTTTTTGATTTTATCCTTTTACCCCTTTCTTTTTCTTAATTCAGCTAATTCATCTTGGAATGGAGATAACGAAGTTAGTTTATCCATAATTGCCGGTAATTTTTCTACCACAAAATCGATATCATTTTCTGTAGTAAATCTTGATAAACTAAATCTAATTGAGCCATGTAATGCAGTGAAAGGAATTCCCATTGCCCTTAACACATGACTTGGTTCAAGAGATCCAGAAGTACAAGCACTGCCGGAACTTGCACATACACCGATATCACTTAAATGAAGTAAAATGAGTTCCCCTTCTACATATTCAAAACCAATATTTGCAGTATTTGGAACTCTGTTGGAAATAGAAGTATTTAATCTCGCATTAAATACATTTTTCAGAATTCCTTGTTCTAATTTATCACGTAATCTTTTTACTTCTTTTAGTTCATAATCAAGAGCACTTTGAGCTAATTCAGCAGCTTTTCCAATACCTACAATATAAGGAACGTTTTCTGTTCCGGCTCTAAGTCCTCTTTCTTGATGTCCTCCAATAATTAATGGAGTAAATCTTACATCAGGTCTTGCGTATAAAACTCCAACCCCTTTAGGTGCGTGAAATTTATGGCCGGAAATTCCTAATAAATCAATTTTAGTATCTTTAACATTCATTGGTATTTTACCTGCTGCTTGAACAGCATCTACAAAAAATCTTGTTTCAGGAGATTTTGATTTAATGTATTCCCCGATTTCTTCAACAGGATTTATTACCCCTGTTTCGTTGTTTGCCCACATTACAGAGACTAAAGCCGTATCCTTTCTGAGTTTTGACTTTAATTCTTCAAAATCCAATTCTCCTTGCGAATTGACTCCAATATAGTCTACTTCATATCCGTTTTTTTCAAAATATTTGTAGGTGTTTAAAACACAAGGATGTTCTATTTTAGTCGTAATAATGTGTTTTTTTTCTTTATTACAATCGAGAACACCTTTTATTGCCATATTAGCGGATTCTGAACCGCAAGATGTAAAATAGATATCCTTTTCATTTGCAGCTCCAATAAAATCCCTGATTTGGACTCTTGCTTTTTTTATAGCATCAGCCGGTTTTTTAGCAAAATCGTACATGCTTGAAGCATTAGCGTATTCTTCTTTTAAAAATGGTAACATTTCTTCCAGCACTTTTTCATCTACTTTTGTTGTTGCATTATTATCTAAGTAAATCATACCTGCTCCACTTCTATAGAAGAATCTACTTTATCTTTTAAAATTGTTTCCACAAAATTTTTTAATGTCATAGCTGCATTTTTACATCCGCTGCACATACCTGTTAATTTTACTTTTACGATATTTCCGGTAACATCAATTAATTCAATATCACCACCGTCTTTTTGGAGTTGAGGTGAAATTTGTTGATCTATGACTTTACTAATTTTTAGGATTTTTTGAGTAGGAGTAAGGTCTTTGTTCTGTTTTTCTTTTTTTAGATAAGTTTCAAGCATGTCTTTAATAACTCCTTTACAACGACCGCAAGCTCCTCCTGCTTTTGTATAATTAGTTACATCTTCAACCGTCTTCAAACCATTAACTTTAATAGCTTCCCAAATTTGGTTTTCAGTTACATTGAAACAAGTACAAATTATTTTATCACCTGAATGTGAATGATTATTATTTTCTTCAAGAACGTCTTCATTTTCACCATAATATTTTTTCAAAGCGTCTTCTAAAGCCTCGTGTCCCATAACAGAGCAGTGCATTTTTTCTTGAGGAAGCCCGTCTAATTCATTTGCAATATCTTTATTTGTGATTTTAGCTGCTTCTTCAATTGTTTTTCCAATAATCATTTCTGTTAAAATACTAGAACTTGCGACAGCAGAACCGCAACCAAATGTTAAAAATTTAGCATCTTTAATAATATTACCATCAAGTTTTATATATAATTTTAAAGAATCACCGCAAGCAAGTGAGCCGGCTTCTCCTATCAAATCTGCATCATCTATTTTACCGACATTTCTTGGATGTCTATAATGATCCAAAACCTTTTCTGAATATTCCCACATTTTTTTTACCTCGTACCTGTGTAATTGGATTTACTCCCCCAAATAATTTTACAACAAAATTACTAATTTTCTAATCTTTTTTGTTCTTTACGTAAAAATTCACAATCAGCTTCCAAGCGTTTGTCTTCCATTGCTTCAATTAAATCGTCAATTGATTTAATCTGTCCCAATTCAAACCCGACTTCAGCATATAAAACGCAATCATTACACAAACGATAAGGCCCATATTGGACAGAGCCTGCTAAAGGTTTTTCTTCTCCGCAAGCATTACATATGAACATTTCATTTTCAGAATCCGGATTTTCTTCTATATCATCCAAACGCATTTGTTCGACTACCAACTGCATCTCTTTTACAACATCTTCTTTTGATTTCATATTAAAATACCTTTCATAGCTACATTATACATTATATTTTAGATAAAAATTATTCACACAATGTGTATTGTTTACAATTGTAACAATCTCCTCTATTCAAAGGGTTGAAAAGCAATATCACATGTATTATAATAAGTATATACTGTATATACTATATTAAGTAAAAAAAGGATTTTTATTATGACTATATCATTTAGCGGTTTGGCTTCCGGCTTAGATACCTCATCATGGGTTGAAGCATTTGTATCAATAAAACAAGAAAAAGTAACAGCCCTAGAAACCGAATTAAAAGGCTTACAAACTGTAAAAACGACTTTAAATGACACTAGAAGTGCATTTACAGCTTTAAGAAGTGCGATTGAAAAATTAACGGATGCTAAATTTGGTGGAACTTTTGATTTATTCGGTAAGAATGTTGCAACATCGTCAAATGAGGATTTGTTTACTGCAACCGTAACAAGTGATGCTGCAAGACAAAGCTATGATATTACAATCCAACAATTAGCAACATATACAAAAGCCAATTCAAAGGAAGCTGCCAGTGCTGTTGCTGATGACGAAACATCATTGAAAAATCTTGGGATAAGTGCCGGTACATTAACAACGTATGTAAATGGTCAGAAACATACTGTAAATATTGAAGCAGATGATACAGTAGGTGATTTAAAAGCTCAACTTGCAGGCTTTGGAATTAAAGCTGAAATAGATGACAAAGGTGTTCTCAATCTTTCTGCTCAAAATGAAGGTGACACTATAAATGTTGGCTCTACAACAGACAGCTCAAACTTAACTTCACTTCTTGGCTTGACTCAACAAGAAGATGGAAGCTATGCATCAACAAATTCTCTATACAAAGCATCTGTAGCTTCAAAATTAACAGATGCGGATTCCGGGTTTAAAGAACAAATTACAGCTGGAACATTTACAATCGGAGATGCGACATTTACTATTAATGATAAGACAACTCTTTCATCTTTAATTTCTGAAATAAACAGTAATGAAGATGCTCAGGCATATGCATATTGGGATGATGCTACTGGTAAGTTGTCAATAACTTCTAAAAAAGAGGGTGCTTCTTATATAAATATTGAAGCAGGAACAAGTAATTTTACTGATGTAATGGGCTTTACTACTTCTGAATGGGATGAAGACGGGAATGTTGTGTCCTCAAAGATGTATACTGATGCTCAAGAACTTGGTAAAAATGCTATGTTTACGGTAAATGGAACCAGCATGGTATCAACTTCAAACACTGTAACTTCTGATGTATCAAGGATACAAGGTGTGACTTTGACTTTGAAAAAAGCAAGTACTGAAGAAGATGGAACATCTACTTTAAAGATTGAGCAAGATACATCACAGTTAAAAGATGCTGTTAATGAATTCATCACAGCATATAATGATATGATTGCAAAAGTTGATGAAGTAACTGCAAGTGGTGCGGATTTGAATGGTGAAACTTCATTAACAAGTCTTAAGAATACATTAAGAAATTATACTACAAGTTCTAATACGTCTAATGGCGGGATTTATAAGCTTTTATCCGATATCGGAATAACAACAGCTGCAGCAGATGGTAATAATTTATCTACTGATACGAGTGAATTAAGTTTGGATGAAGAAAAATTCTTAAAAGCTTTAGAAGAAAATCCGGAATCTGTAAAATCTATTTTAGCTGGAGACAATGGGGTTTTAACAATGATGGAAAATGCTGTAGAACAAAGCTTAAAAGCTACAGTAGGTTTCTTTGATGTAAAAACTTCTACTCTTGATTCTGATATAAGTAATATGGAAAAGAAAATTTCAAAACAACAAACAAGAGTTGATAATTATCAAGCACAGTTAGAAGATAAATTTTATAAGATGGAATTGGCAATTTCACAAATGCAACAAAATTATAGTTCATTTTTAAGTTAGTTTGATGAGTAAAATATTTATAGGGCGAAAATCTTTGATTTTCGCCCTTTTTGTATTCATTATTCTTCATCTAAACTCAGTACTGCCATAAAAGCTTCTTGAGGAACTTCAACTCTTCCGATTGCTTTCATCCGTTTTTTACCTTTTTTCTGTTTTTCAAGCAATTTTCTTTTACGAGTAATATCTCCACCATAACATTTATCCAAGACACTTTTTCTAAGAGCTTTGATATTAGTTCTTGCAATAACTCTTCCTCCAATTGCTGCTTGGATTGGAACTTCGAACATTTGACGTGGGATAATTGTTTTTAATTTTTCTGTTAATTTTTGTCCTATATAGTATGCATTATCTTCATGGCATATTACAGATAAAGCATCAACAACTTCTCCTGCAAGCATTACATCAAGTTTTATTAATTTAGAACGTTTATAGTCTTCAAATTCGTAATCTAAACTTGCATAGCCTTTTGAACGAGATTTTAATTGATCATAAAAATCTGTTATAACTTCACTTAATGGCAGATGATAAATTAAATCAACACGAACTTTATCAAGGTAATTCATGTTAATAAAAATTCCTCTTTTAGTTTGGCATAAATCCATTAAGGTTCCAACATAATCATTGGGGGTAATTATTGAAACTTTAACATAAGGTTCTTCAATATAATCTCTGTATTGAGCAGCGGGGAGGTTTGCCGGATTATCAATTTCTACGACTTCTCCATTTGTTTTGTGTACTTTATATATTACAGAAGGTGCTGTTGTAACAATTGATAAGTTATATTCTCTTTCTAGTCGTTCTTGAGCAATCTCCATATGTAGCATCCCAAGGAAGCCGCAACGAAACCCAAAACCTAATGCACTTGAGGTTTCAGGTTCAAACGTAATTGAACTGTCAGATAATTTTAATTTTTCAAGAGCTTCTTTAAGTTCGTGATAATCTTCGTTATCTACCGGATACATGCCTGAAAATACCATTGGTAAAGCTTCTTTGTATCCTGGAAGTGGTTCTGTTGAAGGATTTTCTGCATTTGTTACAGTGTCGCCAACAAATCTTGTTATTTCTTTAATTGAACCTGCAAAATAACCTACATCGCCGCAAATTAATTCGTTTACTTGAACTCTGTGAGGCGTCAAATAACCCAGCTCAACTATTTCATATTCTTTTCCTGATGCCATAAATTTGACTTTGTCACCGAGATTCATTTTTCCATCCATAATTTTGAAGAAACATAGAGTTCCTAAATATGGGTCATATGCACTATCGAAAACTAAAGCTCTAAGAGGTTTTTCGGTGGTATCGACAGGAGGCGGAACATATTTTACTATTGCTTCCAAAACTTCATCTATACCAATCCCTGTTTTTGCACTTACAGGAATTGCCATTGATGTATCAATTCCTAAAATTTCTTCAATTTCAGCTTTAACTCTTTCGACGTCAGCAGACGGTAAATCTATCTTGTTAATAACGGGTATTATTTCCAAGTTTTGTTCAATTGCCATATATACATTTGCTAATGTTTGAGCTTCGACGCCTTGAGTAGCATCAACAATAAGCAAAGCTCCTTCGCAAGCAGCAAGTGAACGAGAGACTTCGTATGAAAAATCAACGTGCCCCGGGGTGTCAATCAAATTAAATACATATTTTTCGCCGGCTTTTGAAGTATAATTCATTCTTGCTGCGTTCAATTTAATCGTAATACCACGTTCCCGTTCAATGTCCATAGTATCAAGAAGCTGATCTTGCATATCTCTTGCGGCAATTGTTCCTGTTGCTTCCAACAATCTGTCAGCTAAAGTTGACTTTCCATGGTCAATATGAGCGATTATACAAAAATTTCGTACATTATCTCTATATTTCATAATATGTTTATTATATTAGAAAAAGTTTTGAAGTAAATATTTATTCCCAAACAAAACCGTCTTCTTTCATTCTTCTGATAACTTCTCTAAGTTCATCCTTAGAGCATACGATAGAGACTCTGAAATATCCTTGTCCGTAATCTCCAAAAGCATCTCCTGGAACCGCTACAACTCCGGATTTTTTCATTAAATCATCTGTAAATTCGACTGAAGTTTTATATCTTTTAGGAATTGGCAGCCATAAATAGAAAGTCGCTTGCGGGATTTGAAAATCTTTACAACCAAGTTCTTTTAAGCCTTCAACAAAAATCTCTTGATTTTCCTTAAAAATTTTATTTGCTTTTTTTATGTATTCATCACCTTCTTTTGAATTCAAGATTTCTGACGCAGCAATTTGTAGAGCTTTAAAAATGCCCGAATCAATAGTTGATTTTAGTTTTCCAAAAATCTTAACAGCTTCTTTATTCCCGCAAATCCAGCCTATTCTCCAGCCTGTCATTGCGTAAGGTTTTGAAAAACTAAAGAATTCTACTGCAATATCCTTTGCCCCTTCAATTTCTAAAATACTTACAGGTTTATTATCTTCATGAAAATACATATCAACATATGCAGCGTCTGAAATTAACAAAATGTGATGTTTTTTACAGAACTCAACAACGCTTTCCAAATACTCTCTTGTTGCACAAGCTCCCAAAGGGTTATTTGGATAATTAATAATTAAAGCCTTAACTTTATTTGGATTAAAACCTTCTTTTTTCAAGTTTATAAAAACTTCTTCCATATCAGGCATAAAATTATTTTCCGGTTTAAGCGGTACTGAATAAGCTTTACCTCCGGATACTTTAATCATCTCTTTATAAGAAGCGTATCCCGGATCAGGAACCATTATAATATCTTGCTCTTCTTTGTTTGTTGTAGGATTAATCATTGCTCGAATAAAATTTGCAATGCCTTCTTTTGAACCTATTAATGAAAATATTTCATCGACAGGACTAAGTTCTACTCCAAAACAATCTTTCATCTTTTTTGCAATGGCTTCTCTTAAATAAACTTCTCCCTTAGGAGTTGAATAAGTATGAACTCCTTCTTTATCAAGAGCATTTTTGAGAGCATCTATTACAAATTGTGGAGGCTTTGCTGTTGGAGCTCCCATTGATAACATAATCGGTTTTCTGCCTTTTGCTATTAGTTCTGGAGTTATTTTTGATACTGTTTCTTTTATTCGAAACATTATGTATGTTTCTAGAGTTTGTACATAATCATTAAAAAATTCTTGCATATATTAATCCTTATTAATCTAGATAAAGATTATTATATACTATTTTTTTTAAAGTGAACAGTTTTTTATTGTAGAAATTTTTGCACAATTATCCAAATACTCTATTGTACTTAATTTTTCGTTGTATAAATACTTAATAAAATTAAGATATGATATGTCAAAAGAACTCAATAATATATTTATTTCAAAACCTTCTGAACAGAATGGTTCATAATCATAAACAACATAACTGTTATATTTACTTTTCCATTCTTTTCGTTCGACTTTACAATTGTTTTCTTCAGCAACGTCTTCTACCCAATCAACAATATCTTTATTTATATTTTTTATTTCTAAATATTTATTTTGTAATTTTTCCATAGCAATAAATCTCCATACAGAAATTTTAAAGGTTTCTGTATGAACATAAATTACCTGTTAGTTTAGTTTTTAGGGGTAAAGTATTAAGAAATATGGTATTAGAATTATTGGGAATAATAAAAATTCTATTCACTAATCACTAGTTTAAAAGTTTATAAGTTGAGGAGTTTAGAAGAAATTAATAATATTTGTCATTCCGAATTTATTTCGGAATCTTACATGTTTGTAGTTTTACTTTCTAATTTATAAGACCCTGAAATGAATTCAGGGTGACGTATTATAAATAGAGAAGTAGTAGTAGGTTGGGCGAAACCCAACAATTTAAAAAAAATAAGTTTTTAATCATACAAACCCCACCCCCTGCCCCCCTCCCTCAAGGGGAGGGGAGGGTTTTTTAGTTTAAAAGCTAACAATAAAATTCTATTCACTATTCACTCTTCACTATTCACTAAATAAAAAATTTTGGTGCAAAAAATTGCACCCTACTTGCTGAAATGAATTCAGGGACTTATAAATTGAGAAGTAGTAGTAGGTTGGGTGAAACCCAACAATTTAAAAAAAATAAGTTTTCAATCATTAAAACCCCACCCCCTACCCCCCTCCCTCAAGGGGAGGGGAGGGTTTTTTAGTTTAAAAGTTAATAATAAAATTCTATTCACTATTCACTCTTCACTATTCACTAAATAAAAAATTTTGGTGCAAAAAATTGCACCCTACTTGCTGAAATGAATTCAGGGACTTATAAATTGAGAAGTAGTAGTAGGTTGGGTGAAACCCAACAATTTAAAAAAAATAAGTTTTCAATCATTAAAACCCCACCCCCT
>CALVAM010000022.1 GCA_944325545.1 Candidatus Gastranaerophilales bacterium
GTGCTACCTCTCCTTGGACGTGACATTTAGTCACCTCCTCGTCGGCAGAGTCAAGCTGCGCTACATCCCGTTATTTAGTTTTCAATTTTTCTTTGGTAGCGCACCTACGGTGCTACCTCTCCTCGGACGTGACATTTAGTCACCTCCTCGTCGGCAGAGTCAAGCTGCACTACATCCCGTTATTTAGTTTTCAACATCTTCCAAAACCTTCAAAACAAATTTTATGTCGGCTTTCAAAGTGCATGTTAATATTACTTTAAACAAAAATAGAAATCAAGTATTTTATTTTTTATTTTGAGGTATAATATCCATGCGATGATAAGTAGTGTTAAATCGAAACATATTTCTAATTCTTCTGCATTAGTTTCGACTCTTCAAGATCTTGGAGTTGATAGTGTTTTTGGTTATCCGGGGGCTGCAGTTTTAAGTGTGTATAATGAGCTTGCGGATAATGATTTTATTCAACATTATTTGGTAAGGCATGAACAAGCTGCTGTTCATGCAGCAGAAGGTTATGCAAGAGTTAGTGGTAAAACCGGTGTTGTTCTTGTGACTTCCGGACCTGGGTTTACTAATACAGTTACAGGAATTGCTAACGCTTTTGCTGATTCTACTCCTCTTGTTATTTTGGTTGGTGACGTTGCAGAAAATTATACTAATGATAAGATTTTTCAAAATATTGATATTGAATCTATTGTAAAACCTTGTTGTAAAAAAGTTTTAAAGTTGAAAAAAGGCGATGATATTAATAAAATTCTTAATCAAGCTTTTCAAATTGCAAATTCTGATGTTAAAGGACCTGTAGTTTTTATTCTTCCTAGAAATATTCTTGAAGCTAATTTTGAAAATAGTGATTCTGTAAATTATTTTAATCAGGAAAAAGTTAATTTTGATAAAAGTGATATAGATAAAATTGTTGAAGAAATTAAAATGGCAAATAAACCTCTTTTTCTTTTAGGTGGAGGTTGTATTGATTATGCTGTTGAAATTGAGAAGTTAATTTCTAAGTTTCAAATTCCTGTTATTTCTACTCTTATGGGGATTGGAATTTATCCTTCTGAAAATAATTTATATTTGGGAATGATTGGATTAAATGGGAATGAAGTCGCTAATAGGGCTTTAAATGAATGTGATTTGTTGATATCTTTGGGGACTGCTTTTTCTGATAGGTCTACTTGTAAGAAGAAGAATTTCTTTGAAAATTTAAAGATTATTAATGTTAATATCGTATCTTCTAAACAAAATGTTTATATGGAATTAATTTCTGACGTTGGTTTTTTCGTCAGCAAATTGTCTGAATATGAGATTAATAAATCATATAATAGATGGTTATTAGAACTTGATTTATATAAATCTGATTGTTCTTTTGAGGAAAATATTTCTGCAAAGTTATCTTCCTCATTAGTTTTAAAAACTATATCAGAATACACTAAGTACTATGAACCTATAGTAGTTACTGATGTTGGACAACATCAGATGCTTACAGCTCAATTCTTTAATTTTAATAAACCTAGAAAATTTATAACCTCAGGTGGACTTGGAACTATGGGGTTTGGGCTTCCTGCTGCTATGGGGGCGAATATTGCAAAGCCTGATAATTTGATTTTGAATATTACCGGTGATGGTTCTTTTCAAATGAATTTGCAAGAGCTTGCAACTTGTAGAGAACATAATATTCCGATAAAAATAATCATAATGAACAATGGTTATTTAGGTATGGTTCGTCAGTTACAGGAAAAAATTTATAATAAATGTTATCAAGTTGAGATGACAAATCCTGATTTTGTTAAAATTGCGGAAGCCTATGATTTAATGGCGATAAGAATTAGGAGTATTGAAGAATTGATTCCGGCTTTAGAAAAAGCGATTAATCATAATGGTACAGTGATTCTTGATGTGATTATTGATTCTTATGAAAATATATAATAAAAAACCATCAATATAAATGATGGTTTTTTTATTCCTAAATTTTCCCTTTTCCTTTTTCCGCTTCCCTCAAAGAAAATTTAACAGATAAATTTTCTTTGGTTAAATTTTATTTAATATATTGGCTAATCAAGTAATGCTTCTAATATAGCAGCATTTTTACCTGCCATTGTATTTGCTTTTACACGACTTTTGTACATATAGCTTCTTAAAGCCTCTCTGATTAATTCTGAACGTGTACGATTTTCGCCTTCTGCTACTTGATCAATTCTGTCTAAAAATTCTTCGGGCATTGAAATTAAAACTCTTGCCATATATTTCTCCTTTACTATGTAATGATTTTTGATATCTTGGATATATATATTAAGTTTTAAAAAAAGAAAAAATTGCTAAATTTTACATGTTTTATTAAGTTTTGTTACGAAAAATCCTTGCTATTTAGTAATAACAAGGATTTTTATTTTATGATTTAAATCATTTTAGTAAAGAATAGTTAATTCTTCATCCGGATTTAGACTTGAATCGTTTGTAGTATTTGGAACAAAGATATATTTTACTTCGTCAACTAATTCATATCCAATACCAAAGATACCGCTTGCAGCTATTTTTGTTACGTTATAAACTCCTTTACCTATTGTAATAAAGCTGCTTCCGACACTTTTCAAGCCTTTTAGAGGGTGAAGAGATGCTGTATCACAGAAAGCATCTGACCAGTTATCGCCAAATTCTTCTGCACCATTTGAGATTACTTCACAAGTAGAAGAAATTGAACGTCCTGCAACACCTGCTGTTCTTCCTATTATAGAGAAAGGTGCTCCTAAAACTCTTGATGCGATGTTAGGGTTTTTAGAAACATTAACATCTGCACTTGACATAATTTTAGGAAAATCTGCTATATTATCTCCGTTTTTAATATTTTTGAATTCTATTTGAACAAATCCAGGGTTTTTAATTCCAGGTCTTGAAATTCCTGAAACAATACCCTTTACAGTAGAACCTGCCGGATAGCATACTCCTCCGATTGTAACATCTTCAGTTGTTTTTGCTGTAAATGTATCACCAACGTTAGAAGTTCTTGCACTAATTCTTTCGCTTAGTTTGATTTTCATACTAATTGGTTCATATTTTTTAGTTGCACAATTAACAAGACCATTTGAAGTATCAATATCGAAGCCTGCTTTTAATGCTCCTAACATGTATGCAACTTGTTCTTTAGAAAGATATTCGTCATTTATTAATTTATCTTTATCTGGCATTTTGTTTAAAATATTAGATGCTATAACTTCGTTTGTTGCATTATAAGCCCATTGAGGAATATATTTTACAGTACTTCCTTCAAATGTTGGTGCTGTTTTTGTATCAACATCAAGATTAATCATTTTTGCAAATGTTGCAAAAACTTCAGCTTTTGTAATAGGTTGATCAGGTCTGAAATTTAAATCAGGGTAACCAATCATAATATCTGCTGTTAGAGCTTTATCAATTTCATCTTTTGCCCAATAATCAGCTTCTATATCTTTGTAATTATTGGCTTTAACTGTTTTTAAATCTAATCCTTCAGCTAAGATAAATGCCATTTCTGAACGTAAAACAGGCATTTTAGGGTTGAAAATTCCGGCTCTTTTTGCATCCATTTTACATTTCATGTTATCTAACATATGTTTTGCAAAATGACCGATGATAACATTTTCTTTACCTTCCATTGTCTTTGCTTGGCAAGGTTTGTAAACTTTTCCGCCGATAATAGCATCACTTTCAGCGTTTACAAGTGTTTGAGCTTGTGAACCGAACATTGTTGGGTGTGCATAAGCTTGAATTTTTGTTGGCTCTTTTGCCATTACCATACAGGATGTCACACACACAGCACTTAGGGCTGCTAATAATTTAGTTGATACTCTCATACTTCTCCTTTCGTAAGCAGTACTAACGTTTTTTCTGCACTAAATATGCTTGAGGATAGCAGAAATCCTCTTTAAAACCGACTTTGCGGTACATTTTTAAAGCTTTATAATTATTTGTTTCCGTTGTTACGTTTACTTCGTGAAAAATACGTTCACCTAATTTTGTCCAGTCTACTAGCATTTTTATTGAACGATTTAGTAAACAAGCTGAAAAATCTTTACCTCGATGTTCTTTTTCTATAGCGACCAATGGCAAATTCGCAATTGTACCGCCTGTTACATTCGCAAACGCAAATCCTACTGGTGAATCTTTATATAGTAATACTGATGTAACCTCAGGTAAAAATTCACCGTAGATATTTTCCACTATTTTATTAATTATATCAGTTGTTCCTTCTATTGACAAAAATCTGGTATCATAAACCGCATCTTGTGTATCTTTAAATGATTCGTGAATAATTCTTATAGCATCTGTTTTATATGTATCTGAATACCCTACAATCTTATATCCTTCAGGCTTTTCTGGTAGTTTCATGTTTTCTAATATCCGTTCAGATGATGCATTGCCCATTATAAATCTTAAAACAGCCAATCCTATAAATTTAAAACCATATTTTGCAATATCCCCGCTAAATATTGATTGATGCCCTAACATCGGATATGAAACTACTTTGGTTTGACGTTCTTCTTCTGTTAATTCAAGAAATTTTTCAATAAGCAGTTTTACTTTATTAATTTCATCTTCTGTTCCTAAGCAATGGATTAAGTTTAATTCTATAGCTTCTGATATAGATGTGGTGTATACTAAAAAAGCTGTCGGGATTTCATTTTCTTTTAAAACGATACATTTCATATATTGTTTTTCTATAGCATCTATAAATTCTTCATATTCTAATGGTGCTAACTCAAATTTGTATTCATCAACGGCTTTTGCTTTAAAGTCGTTGTATACTCCCTTAAAAATTTTGAATAAACTTCCATCTAGTAATCCTACTTCATAAGCTGTTTCTGCCATAAAAAATCCTTTACATTATATGATGCATTTTTTCACGTTTAGTATTGATATATTTTTCGTTGTATTTATTAGTTTCTGATTTAAGATTTATATTTTCGTGAATTGTTAAACCGTATCCTTTTAAACCTACTATTTTTTTAGGATTATTTGTAATCAAGTTAAAGTTATTAAAACCTAAATCAAGAATAATTTGGGCACCTACTCCATAATTTCTTAAATCAGGAGCAAAGCCTAAAGATACATTTGCTTCAACAGTATCTTGTCCTTCGTCTTGGAGTTTGTATGTTTTAAGCTTATTAATTAAGCCAATTCCGCGGCCTTCGTGATCTCTTAGGTATATTAAAGCACCTTTTCCATACTCGTTAATCATTTTTAATGCTGTGTGTAATTGCCAATTACAGTCACATCTTAAACTATGGAATATATCACCGGTTAAGCATTCGCTATGAACTCTAACTAGCGGGATTTTATCAGAACCGTCATCTTTATATAAAGCAACGTGTTCGCATCCGGTAATTGTATCAGTGTATCCTACAATTTTAAAATCGCCGAATTGAGTTGGTAAAAATACTTCAATTTCTCGTTTTACAAAAGTTTCTTGTTTTAATCTGTATGCAATTAAATCTGATACGGTGATGAATTTGAAGTTATGTTTTTTAGCAAATTCGTGTAAATCATCTCTACGAGCCATTTCACCGTTTTCTTTCATGATTTCGCACATAATACCGGCTTCTCTGTGACCGCACAATTTTGCTAAATCAACAACCGCTTCAGTGTGTCCGCAACGTTTTAAAACTCCGCCTTTTTTTGCTACACAAGGGAATAAGTGTCCCGGTCTTCTTAAATCTGATGGTACAGCATCAGGAGCTATTGCTACTTCTATTGTCTTTGCTCTATCAAATGCTGAAACTCCTGTTGTGACTCCATATTTTGGATGTGCATCAATACTTAAAGAAAAAGCTGTCTGCATGCTCTCGGTATTTCTTTCAACCATTTGTGGCAGTTCTAATTTTTCTGCAATCTCTTGAGAAATCGCTAAACATACAATCCCACGGCATTCTTTTGTAATAAAATTTACAAGTTCAGGTGTTACAAATTGAGCAGAACAAATTAAATCGCCTTCGTTTTCTCTATCCTCATCATCTGCAACTATAATAGGTTTTCCTACTCGAAAATCTTCTAATGCTTCTTCTATTGTATTAAATTGATTTGTCATGTTAGCAAAATCCATTTCTTTGGAGAAATTCCATATCTATTCTTGACTTATTATCACCCGTTGATAAAAATTTTTCAATATATTTAGCGAAAATATCCACCTCTATATTAACTAAATCATCTTTTTGATGTGTTTTTAAATTTGTATTTTCATACGTATGTGGAATAATTGCTAAGGTTATTATATTGTTTTGTATCTCAGCAACAGTTAAGCTTATTCCATCTATTGTTATTGAACCTTTTTTTACAACATATTTTGAGGAAGAATCATTCAGTTCTATTTTTATGTTATAAAATTCGGATTGTTTTTCTATTGAAATAATCTTAGCTATACTATCAACATGACCGGAAACTATATGACCGCCAAATCTTCCATTTGCTGCCATTGCTCGTTCAAGATTAACTATAGAATTTGTTTTTAATTCTTTTAAAGCAGTAATTTTATATGTCTCAGGTGAAATATCCGCACTAAAAGAATTATTTTTTAAATCTGTTACTGTAAGACAAACTCCATTTACAGCAATACTGTCGCCGATCTTTGTATCTTTAAGTACAATATCAGCTTCTATTACTACGATTTTCTCTGTGATAGTTAATATCTTTCCCGTTTCTTCAATTATTCCGGTAAACATAAAGTGATTATATCATAATTCATCATAAATGTACATTAATATTACTTATGAAATAAAAAACAGTATACTTAAGTTTCTTTTTGAAGTATATTTATTCTTAAAAGATATTAGGAGAAATTAAGTATGATAATGATTGCAGTAGCTTTGCTTTTAAGTATGGTATTATGTCTTCTTTTTGGGGTTCCGTATATTGATTTTTTAAAGAAAAAAACAATCGGACAGTATGTTTTAGATCTTGCTCCGGAAGCTCATGCAAAAAAAGCCGGTACTCCAACTACCGGTGGAGTATTTATCATTTTAGCAATAATAATTTCTTCTATCATTACACTTCTTATGGCACAACAAATGGATAAATCTGCTTGGATAATTTTGATAACTCTATTATTTATGGGACTAGCCGGTTTACAAGATGACTATTTAAAAATAAAAGGACACGAAAATAAAGGCCTAAGTCCAAGAGGAAAACTCGTAAGACAAATTTTAATCGCTCTTATTCCGACCGTTTATGCAATGAATAATTTTGGAACTTTTGTTACATTAGGCTCAAAGACCTTAGAATTAGGTTTTTTATATCCTATTTTTGCAGTGTTCATCGTTGTCGGAGCATCTAATGCTTATAATTTAACAGATGGGTTAGATGGTCTTGCAGCTTCTACCGGAATTCCTGCTTTCCTAGCTTGCGGAACATTAGCATTTTTAGACGGACATAATGTTGTTGCAATCGTTTCTGCTACAGTTATCGGGGCTTTAATCGGATTTCTAAGATACAATAAACCAAAAGCTCAAGTATTTATGGGTGATACAGGTTCTCTTGCTTTAGGCGGGCTTTTAGGAACTTTAGCTATACTTGGAAAATGCGAAATCCTACTTGCTTTATTTGGTGGAGTATTCGTTATGGAAACTCTTTCTGTAATTCTTCAAGTGACAAGCTTTAAACTTACAGGAAAAAGAATTTTTAAAATGTCCCCTATTCACCACCATTTTGAATTATGCGGACATTCTGAAATAAGAATAGTAAAAGAATTTACTCTTGTTTCTCTAATTCTTTCTGTAATAGCAGTTGCAATTAATTTCTTATTATAAATTAATTCCTATAGCTTCACTTACATCTTGAAATTCTTTGTAAGTGTTTTGAAAATATTCTTCTAGGATTTTTCCAAAGCTATACAATTCTACTACTGTTTCATTATACCAATCACTTTCAATACAAAATAAAAGTAAAGAAAGAGCTTGTTTTGCTGTAATTAATCTTATTGAATGTTCTTCAAGCTTGTTTTTTATTTCTTCTGTTATTGTATTATTCATTTTAATCCTCATATTTAAAATATTGAACAATATAATTCAATATTACATTAAATAATTTAATTATGTCAAGATTTGATTATAATTATTAAAAATTATTGTTTATTAAATTATAATAAAGTTATGAATGCGATTAATGAAGTAAAAATGCTTGCTGCAAAAAAGGGTGTAACTCTAACATCTCTTGCAAAATATTTATCAGAACACTCTGGAAAAATTTATTCTATTAATAATTTATCTAATAAATTAAGGTCAAATACCATCAGATACTCAGAAATGAAACTTATTGCAGAAGCTCTTGATATGGAGCTTACCTTTATTGATAAGAAATAATTTATTCTTTACTAAACAAAAAAATATTGTATAATACTTGAGTATGAATGCTATAAACGAAGTTAAAATGTTAGTTGCTAAAAGGGGTATAACTCTTACATTGCTTGCGGAGCGTTTAGCAAAAATTTCAGGAAAAAAATATTCAATAGATCTTTTATCTAAAAAATTAAGAGGTAATACTATTAGGTATTCAGAAATGAAACTTATTGCAGAAGCTCTTGATATGGAGCTTACCTTTATTGATAAGAAATAAGTTTTAAATATCAGTTTCCATATCCTGTTGGGACATAGTCCCCTTGTGCGTTATAGCCGTATTGGATTCTGTTTCCGCCAACTGATGTCGGAACATAATCTCCCTGTGCGTTATATCCATATTGGACTTGTTGATTTCCATAGAAACTAGGTTTATATTCTCCTTGGGCGTTATATCCGTATTGGATTCTGTTTCCGCCTACAGACGTTGGAACGTAATCTCCTTGGGCATTATAACCATATTGAACTCGTTCGTTTCCAATAGAAGTCGGAACATAATCTCCTTGTGCGTTATAACCGTACTCTACACGCTTACCGTTTATAGAAGTTGGGACATAATCACCTTGTGCATTATAGCCATATTGAATATTATCGGCAATTGCATAAGCTGATATAAAAAATAATAAAATTAATGATAAAACAAATTTTTTCATATAAATACTCCTAATACACACCTTTAGAATTTAGATATTCTTTGTACTTCTTATCATATATTAATATATGATTAGCAATCCAACTTTTTAAGAATATTGCAATTTCATGATGAAGTAAATATTTATCAGAATTAAAATCATCGATAAATTGCTCTAATTTAGTGATAAAAATTTTGTGATGATTTCTATGAGCGTCATAATCCGGATAATTATTTTTTAACAAGCAAGCTTCTTCTTCTGTTAGGTGATATCTTGCAAATTCTTGTAATTCATTAATAATTTTAGCTAGGGCGAATTTGTCCTTTTTATTTTCCATAGCTTCATAAATATCATCAAGGGCTTTGAATAAAACTCTATGATGTTCATTAAATTTTTTTATTCCGACGTCATAAGATAAATTCCATTTTACATTATTCATAGAAGCTCCTTTGAATATATTATAATATTTTTATTGTTATTTTTCTAGCAGAGTGTTTAATATTGTGATTTTTTTAGGGTCGATAGTTTTATTATCACAATTTAGTTTGCCAATTTCAATATTAGATTTGTTTGCACCGTGATAATCGCTTCCGGCAGAGGCGAATAAGTTATATTTTTGAGTACATTCAAACAGAAATAAACTTTCTTCTTCATTGTAGCGAGAATAAAAGCATTCCAGACCTTGGATACCAAAATCTAGCATTTTTTCTAATTTAGGGATGAATTTTTCTTTTGTTAAATGCACTTCACCTTCGCCGCCTAAAGGATGTGCCCAAACAACAATTCCGCCGGAATTTTTAATCGCAGAAATTGCTTCCTCTCCGGAAAAACGAGTGTTTCCTGTCTTACAAGCATCCAAATATTTTTGCATTGCTGATAAATTATCTTTTGCTAAACCTCTTTTTACCAAAATATTTGCAACATGAGTTTTTACAACACTTTTTCTTGAATATAACCATTGTTTCTCTTCTTCAGTAAGTTCTATATTCCAAGTATTTTTTAAATAATCAATACGAGTTTCTAATTTTTGACGACGTAATAATTTTCCTTTTTCGATTAAGTTTTTTAATTCCAAATTATTATAATCAACTCCATAACCTAAAAGATGACATTTAATATCATTGCATAGAGAAGTTAGTTCAACTCCTTTTATGAATTTGATATTAGAAGAAATTAAATTTTCCATTTCTTCTAGTCCTGATATTGTATCGTGATCAGTTAGGGCAAAGACGTTTAACTTTGCGTTACAAATTTCATTATATAAAATTTGTACAGAATCACTTCCGTCTGAATTATTGCTATGCAAATGTAAATCAACCTTCATAAGATTATTTTATAACAAATAAAGATGTTTAAATTAGGTAATGTTAAAAAATCATGTTACAATAATTTTATGTTAAGTAATAAAAATATTTTGATAGGAATAACAGGTGGAATAGCTGCATATAAAATATGTGAGCTTATTAGAATGTATAAGAGAGCTAATGCTAATGTAAGAGTAGTTTTAACTCCTAATGCATTGAATTTTGTGACAAAATTGACACTTCAAACGCTATCGAATAATGAAGTTTATGTTGAAAATTTTACAATGGATGAGTATAAACCTGAACATATAGCTTTAACTGAATCTGATATTTTTGTTATAGCTCCTGCAAGTGCAAATACTATTTCAAAACTTGCAAACGGGATTTGTGATAATTTATTACTTTCTACAGCGTGTGCATTTAACAAACCTATTTTAATTGCTCCTGCAATGAATACAAATATGTGGAACAATCCCTTTGTTCAAGAAAATTTATCAAAATTAACAAAATCAGGATATCATATTTTAGAGCCTGATAATGGATTTTTAGCTTGCGGAACAAGCGGTGTCGGAAGAATGAGAGAGGTTGAAGATATTTTCGAAAAAACTCTTGAAATTTTATCAGGGAAACTTAAAGGTAAAAAAATCTTAATTACAGCAGGAGGAACAAAGGAAAAAATTGATCCTGTGAGATATATTTCTAATTCTTCTTCAGGAAAAATGGGTTTAGCACTGGCTGACGTGGCCTTTTCAATGGGGGCTGATGTTACTTTAATATCAACTTTTAAAGTTGAAAAACCTTATAAAAATGTTTTAACAGAAACTGCTTTAGAAATGGAAAAAGCTGTTAAGGAAAATATTGAAGAACAAGATTGTGTAATTATGACAGCTGCAGTTGCTGATTATAGGGTAAAAGAAGTTTCTGAACAAAAAATTAAGAAAGAAAAATGTGAGAATTTAACACTTGAGCTTATAAAAAATCCTGATATTTTAAAGGAAATCTCTTCATTAAAAACGAGGGCTATTATTGTAGGTTTTTGTGCAGAAAGCGAAAATTTATTAGAAAATGCTAAAATAAAAATTCAAAATAAAGGTTGTGATTATCTTGTAGCGAATGATATTTCCAGAAAAGATATCGGATTTAATAGTGATGAAAATGAAGTTTATGTTTTAGATAAAAATTTAAACATTCAACATATAGAAAAAAATACAAAATTAAATATCGCAAAACAGATTTTGGAGAGAGTATTTGAATAAATACGAAATAGTAAAAAAAATAGAAAAATTTGCACCGATTGAAACACAAGAGAGTTGGGATTCTTGTGGTTGGGGAGTTGATAAAAAAGATAGTGAAGTTCATAAAATACTTTTTGCTCTTACAATTACTGATGATGTTGTTCAACAAGCGAGAGATAAAAATTGTGATATGATAATTTCACATCATCCGCTTTTTTATATTCCTTTAGAATATAGTGATATAAATATTTATTCTGCTCACACAAATTTAGATAGGGCAGAAGGTGGTACTACTGATACTTTGATAAATAAATTGGGGCTTAAAAAAAGTAAAAACGAAGATTTTGTAAGAATAGTTGAACTTGAAAACCCTATTAATATAGAAGATTTTAGAGATTTGTTAAAGACAATTTCTTCAAATTTACGTTATGTAAATAATTTGAATAAAACACAGATAAAAAAAATAGGGTTTTGTGCTGGTTCGGGAGCTGAATTTATAGATAAATATGATGTAGATGCATATGTAACAGGAGATTTGAAATTTCATACAGCATTAGACTCTAAACAAGTTGTGTTTGATATCGGGCATTTTGAGAGTGAAATTTTTGTGCCTGAATTATTAAAAGAAGTTACTCAAGTAGGAGAAAAAGGAGTTCTTGCAGATGAAAAGAGTCCTTTTATTTAGTTTATTGTTTTTTTTAACGTTAAGTGTTTTTGCTTATGAAACTGTAATTGTTCATTTTCCGGACAAAGAATTATGGATTAAGGGGTACTACAAGAAAACACCAACAGAGGCTATTTTGCAATACGTTCCGGGTGGTCAAAGCAGTAATAATTGGACCAGAACAGTTGTTATTCATTCCTATAAAGGTTCTCAATATCCTATTAATGTATTTTTAAGTAATACTACGGCAAGGATGCTGAAAATAAATCCTACGGCAAGTTATAAGACGCTTTTTCTAAGGCCCGATAATGCTATAGTTGGAAGATGTACTAATAATTATGGAAAAATTCAAAGTCAGTGTGAATTTTTAAGAGTAACCAGAAGTTATGAAGGAACAATTACTATTCATTATATGAATAAAAATAAACAAGAATTTATGAACGAATATAATAAGTGGTATAAAATAATAAAGGATGCACGACTTTATAACAGTTATTATCGAGATGAAAGAATCCTTGATAAAGCAGAATATTTTGAACTATAGATAATTATAATCTATACAAACCTGAAAACATATGATATTATGATATCGAGTAAATACATTTACTTAACAATTTAAAAGTAAGAGAGGAAGTTTATTTATGAAAAAATACGGTTTCACATTGGCAGAAGCTTTGGTAACCATTGGTATTATTGGAATAGTAGCAGCTTTAACAGCTCCTCCTTTAGTTACAAACAATAGAAATCAAGCTTATGCTTCAAAGTTAACTGTTTTGGCATCAAATCTTGAAAATGCTTTTACAACAACAATAGTTCAAGAAAATGTAGGTGATTTGTATGAAACATCGCTTTGGCAGGACGCTCCTATTAATGCAGAAAGTGATAGTACTAATATTGCTAATTTTGTTGGTAGTTTAGGTAAAAATTTAATAATTTCAGGTCACGAAGATACTGTTTCTGCTTTTTATAATAAAGTTGGTGGCTTTTATCCAATGAATAACAATGGTTCTAAAAATACTAATAAGCTTCAAACTGATTTTGCAGGAACTACTAAATGTATAACAATAATGACTAAAAACGGAGCTGCTGTTTTTGTAAGAACATTTGCTCAACCTGATGATTTTGATACATTAAAGACTAATGCAATATCAGATGGTAGTTCTTATTATAGTCATGCAGGAGATGTAATCATAGATGTAAATGGTATAGATGCTCCAAATACTTTGGGAAGAGATATTTTCTGGTTTCAACTTGCAGAAAATGGCATACTTTATCCTGCAGGAGGAAAGGATGTCGCAAGAATGGATAGTGCAGGTACTTGGGATAATACCGGTAATAAATTTAGTTGTACTAATGCTGATAAAGGTTCTTCTGAAGAATATAAGGGAGCAGGCTGTACTGCAAGAGTTATTCAAGAGGGATACAAGATTAGTTATTAAAAAAAAGACTCATATTTTGAACTGCAACCCTAAAACCGACTTTTTTTACTTTGTCTTGTTTTTAGGGTGCAGTTCAAAATTTATCTCGTCCTTTTTTATTTGATTGCGATAGCAATCAAACGGTTTGTATTCTCAAATTTTTTTCATACCATTGACTTTATCAACCTATAAATAATTTTTATATCACTATCTGATAAATTATCTAAAGAATTACATATAAAATTTTTCATTTCTTCAGATGTCAATTTCACATGTTCAAAATCAAATAAATCTCTTAATGAAACATTAAGAGCATTAGCTATCTCTCCTAATGACTTTGATGGGAAAGTAACCCCACATTCTATATTACTCAAATTTCTTTGATCTATATTTATCATTTCTGCTAATTGTTCTTGAGTAATACCTTTTTGCTTACGTAATTCTCTAATTCTTAAGCCTAGTATTTCTTTTATATTATTCATAATTCTTAGAATAGTATATTTTATTTTTTATAATAATGATATAAAATTAGATTTTTAATTGACTTTAGAAATATTATATAGTAACATTCCATTTGGAATTAGTTTTTTCTCTTATTTTAGAAAGGTTATATAGTAAATGAATTTATTTTTTACTTTTTTAAATAATTTAAGATACTTATTAAGATATAATCTTAAGGATATATATAAAGATACATTATATTCAAAATATGCTTTAGATTTTATAAAATACGAATTAAAAGATGATTTAGATAATTTATTTATACCTAAAATTTTATCAGAATAAGAAACCATTAATTATATAATTCAAAACAACGCTAGTATATCTCTTTTGAAGACTTTAGTAAAAGTTATGATTCTTTTTGTAAAAAAGATGAAATAACTTCAGATTATCTAAATAGATTTTTTGCAAAAGACTAAGGCTTTAATCAATAATAACAGATTTCGATAAATCTTCAGATTTACTATCTTCTACTAATTCATATGTGCTTTTTTTAGAAAATTCTACCAACTGTTTTTTTATATCCATCGAAGAAATACTCATTTGATTTCTTTCATATTCGTCATCATAATCAAAACCAAATTTATAATAAAACAAATCAGAATTAAAAGCGGGTGTTAAATCTATATTAGCTTTATTTTGGAATTTGTTAAAGATAAAATTTATTAAATCTGTTCCACCATTTTTAATTTTTATTAATTCCGGAGTTTTCCAAGTAAATAAATAAGCCAAATGCATATCTCTCTTATTCGAAGATAAAAGAGTCATAAGCCCGAAAGGTTTGTTATTTCTAACGCCAATAGCTGCATAGTCAGAAAAACCTAATGAATTAAAAGCATTTTTTACAAAATGTCCTATATTTTTATTATCAACTTGCATTCTTTGATTCTTTGATTTAACCAAATTATCTCTAAGCGTATTACAAAACTCAAAATCTTTTGTTTTTTCTAATTCATATATAAAAGTCTTATCATTTTTATTAATATTAGAAGTAATTTGAGCAACTTTAATCGCTCTATAATTAACAGAAGTTTGATTTTTACCGATACAATTTATTCGCATTTATAAATTATATCATAAGGTTAAAATAATTATTTAAAAATATTTTTACCACTTTTTTTGTGATAAAATTCCCTTATGGGAAATGAAAAAGTTTTTATTATTTTTAATACAGCTTTTATTGGTGATATGTTAGTTACCAACACTTTAGTAAAAAATATTAAACATTTTTACCCCGATTCAAAAGTTATTTTTGTTTGCAATAAACCTTTCATTGATGTTGCAAAATACCAAGAAGGAATTAATGATGTTATTGCTTTTGATAAGAAAAAGGACAAATCACTTATAGGAATTTTAAAATTTGCAAAAAAATTCCCTTATAAGAAACCTTTTGCTTCATTTGTGACTTATTCCAACGAACGGAACTTACTAATTTCAAAACTTATTGGTGCAAAACATATCATTTCACATCATCACGTAAAATTATGGAACACAAAAGAAAAATTCCCTATAAAAGAATATACACATATGAACGATAAATGGGGAGGAATGATTGAACCTCTTGTAGGAGAACATAAAAACTTTCCAATAACTTTTAATCCACCTTTAGTTGAAAATGATTTAATAAAAAAAATAAAAGAAATTGGGAAAAACAAAAAATTAGTAGTCTTATGCACAACAAGCAAACTGAAAGCAAAAGACATGCCTGTAGAAGATTGTGTAGAATTAATAAACATTTTAAATAATAACGGATATACACCAATATTAACAGGAGCAGGAAACGTCAGTGAAGAATATTCTTTAGCGTTAAGAAAATTGGGATGCTTCGATTTTATAGATTTAGTCAACTGTACAAATTTTATCGAGCTATCTAATATCTTAAAAATTGCAAAGCGATGTATTAGTGTTGATACAGGAACAATGCATTTTGCAAATGCAATGCAAGTACCTGTTGTAGATATTTTCTACCACTGTTGTGCAGAAATGTGGGCTCCTAATCCTGAACTTTATCCTTCCAAAACTCTTCTTGGAAGACCAAAACCTATTGAAATTTTTAATGAACTTGTAAAATTAACAGGTGAAGAATAATGAAATTTATTCAAAGATTTGATGGACATTTAGTTATTAATTTTTGTGGAATACTTATTAGAATAAAACAAAATATTCCTTTTAATTGTCCTGAAGTTAAAGAACTTGGAGTAACAAGATTTAAAAGAGAAAAAAAAGTTATTGTTTCTCTAACAAGCTTTCCTGAAAGAATAAATATAGTTATAAAAACTATAAGAACTCTTTTAACTCAAACAATGAAACCTGATGAAGTAATTCTTTGGTTAGCACCGGAACAATTTCCAAATCTTGAAAAAGATTTACCAAAAGAATTATTAGATTTAAGACAATTCGGTTTAACTATTGATTGGTATAAAGATATTAGATCTTATAAAAAAATTATTCCAACTCTAAAAAAATATCCTAATTCAATAATCATAACCACTGATGATGATATTTACTATGCAAAAGACACTATTGAAACTTTATACAAATCTTACCAATTACATAATAATGAAATCCAAGCTCATCGTTGTGATTGGTTAAGTTTAGATGTTAATAAAAACATTATTTGGGAAAAAACCAGAGAACTTTATTTAGACAGACATAAAAATATCGCAAGTTTTAGAAACAGGTTAACAGGATATGGTGCAGTATTATACCCGCCAAATTGTTTTTACAAAGATATTTTAAATGAAGACTTAATAAAAGAACTTATACCAACACACGATGATATTTGGCTGTGGGCTATGGCTAGCCTTAATGGATATAAAACAAGACTTATCAAAGGATATTCCGAATCTATTAATTATGTAGAAAATTCTCAACAATTTGGTCTTTGTAAAATCAATAAAAAAGGTATAGGAATGTCACTTGATGAAGCATATAAAATCATCACGGAAAAATATCCAAAACTAATAGAAATCTTAGAAAAAGAGGAATAAATGTTTATAAAATCATTATTTTGGCAAATAATCAATTCAATTGTAAAAATTTTATTAGAGGTTTTTGTTTTTGATAGAAAAATAAGACGAATTTTAAAAGGAAATTGGGCCAAATTTTATTTAAGAAAATATGTAAATAAAGGAATAAAAAATTCTGAAAAAAATATTTTGCCATACATCGAAAACACAAAAAAATTTTTAAACAAAAATTCCATCATTTGGCAATATTGGGAAAGTCCTAATGGTGAAATTCCACCACTTGTTCAAGCCTGCTTAAATAGCGTTGAAAAATATAAAGGAAACTACGAAAGAATATTATTAACTCCTAATAATGTAAAAGAATATGTAAAAATACCTGAAATTTTTTGGAAATTAAAAGAAAAAGGCATAATAAAAACTGCTTTCTTTTCAGATATCTTAAGAACTTGCCTTTTAATTCAAAATGGAGGTATTTGGATTGATGCAACTGTCCTTTTAACTGAAGACTTACCTGAACATATTAAAAATGCTGAATTATTTGTCTTCCAAAATGATTTAAAAATAGACTTAGACGGACTTAATATGGCAAGCTATTTTATAGCGGCAAAATCTAATAATAAAATTCTAAAAGATACTCTTTCTAGTTTAATAGAATACTGGAATGAAAATAATTTTCTAATTAATTATTTTACTTTTTTACACGCTTTTACAATGGTAACTCAAGCAAATCAAAGTAATAAGAATATATATAATAACATTCCATTCTTTAATTTTTTACCTGTGCAACAATTGCAAGGCGAACTATTAAATCCATTTTCTTTTGAAAGATGGGAACAAATAAAAAAAATAAGTCCAATACATAAACTTACTCATAAACAGTCCGTTTTAACTAAGAAAAAAGATTTTAATATAAGTGGAACTTTTTATGAACATATTATCGAGGAGTATAAATAATGAAAATTAATATTGCATATTGTCCTGATGATAAATATATGAATCAAACTATTGTCTCTATTATAAGTGCATTAGAAAATAATACAAAAAATGAAGTCGAAATTATTATTCTATACTCAAAATTAACAGAAGAAAGTATCCAAAAACTTCAAGATGTTGAAAATACATACTCTAATATGAAATTAAATCTTTTAGAAGTAAAGGAAGAACTTTTTAATTCACTTCCACTTTCTCATTGGGTAACAGTACAAGCTTGGTTTAGAATTTTAATACCAGATTTATGTAAAGACTTAGAAAAAGTTTTATATTTAGATTGTGATACATTAATTTTAGGAGATTTATCAGAATTATTTAACACTGATTTAACAAACTGTTATTTTGCAGGAGTAAAAGACGTTTGGGGGGTAAGCAAATATGTTAAACGTTTAAATATGAAAAGCCCTGTTTATGTAAATTCCGGAATGCTCCTATTTAATTGTGATTATTGCAGAAAAGAAAACTTCTTTGAAAAAATAACAGATTTTGCAAAAAACAATTCTCAAATAATCGAATTTTGTGATCAAGATTCCATAAATAAAATAGCTGATGAAAACAAAGTTGTATTAGATCCTAAATATAACCTCATGGATACTTGGTGGCGAGGAGGTTATTATGAATTTGAAGGAGAAGAAGAAAAAGAATATTTACAAGCAAAAGACTCTCCAATTATCGTTCATTTAACAGGACTAAAACCGGCTTTTAAAGGTTGTGAAAATAAATTTAAAGATGAATGGTGGAAATATGCTCAAAAATCTTTAATCTATGAAGAACTAAAAAAAGACTATGAAGAATCTAAAGAACCTTCTAATAAAGTTGCTTTTTATAAGAAAATATTTTCTATAAAAAATGAATATAAAGGCAAAACAAAAACAAAAGTCTTAACACTATTAGGAATAAAAATAAAACTTAAATAAGATTATTCACTAATTTCAACTTCAAATTTTCTACCCCAAGGGAAAGAATATTTAAAGTCTGCTTTATAATCAAAGATTTTACTAAGTTTTTGTTCGTATTTTTGCATCAAATTCTTTATATCGATAGGTTTCTCAATTAAAGCTCTGATATTCGCTTGATAAGCCCAATCATCTAAAAACCTAATCATTTGTAACTTTTTAAAAGCTTTATCATTATATTGTTTAGCATTAAATTTGACTTTAATAGCAGCTAAAAGAGAACCTAAAGAATTAGCAGAAGTATTCCAAGCTGAATACCCATAAAACTTATTCAAACTAATCTTATCAATAAAATTATTGACAAAATTATTATCCGCACCATTTGCAAACCTAACATCAGCTATAGCGTATATTTTATCAGGTTCAACAAAATTTTTATTATAAGGTTTAGTATCCCAACCCATAACTAATTCACCTTGCTTTTCAATAAAATTATTTACTAACAAAATCAAATCAGCTTCGTTTTTATCAAAAACTTGTTTGAAACCTCCAAGCTCCAATTGCCCTTGAACAGATTTTTCAATTGAAACATCTTCATAATTAGAAATACAATTTTTATAATCAGGTTCTATAAATTCAACAAAAACCTTAATATCTTTTTTGATCGCACGACTTAATAATGCTAAAGGAATTTCATCAGCACCCGTTTTTGTAGTGCCTCCAAGTTCTTCTAATTCTTTTGCTTCATTAACATTAAACCCAAATTCTGCACAATCATCTTTTGAAAAAATTAAAGTATCAAATAAACCTTCTTTTTGCCATTCAAGATACATTTTATTTATCTTAAAATTACGCTCTCTTGTCTTTAAATAATCTTCTAATATTTCACTTGGAATTCCATTATTAATTTTTCCTCCGGAATATGAATATTCAAAAATTTTTTTTCCATAAATTTTCCAATACTCTTTTTCTTCCTCATTATAATTATTATTAGAAATTCTCATAATGCTGGAAAACGCATAAACCTTTTTCCCCACTAAAAAAGGCTTCAGCTCTTCCATTCTACTTTTAATCATCTCAAAACTATCACTAGATCTTCTTGAAGGAATTAAACCTCCATACGCCAAAGTATCAAGAGATAAAACCATACAATCATATTCAGATAAATTTTTTATCCAATTAAAAATTTTTTTAATATCAGCAATTTTATTTAAATCTCCTAAAAATTCTCTAGGCGGAATAAGAAGCTCTAAATTATTATCAATCGCAACAATATCTTTAGTCAAATTATAACAAACAGGTCTATTATCAATAGGAATAAAACAAATTTTCATAAAACATCTCCGGATAACTTTATTTTAATACAAAAAAGGCTTACTCAGAAAAACTCTTTGTAAGCCTAAAACCATCTCTCTTCTTATTTCTCTTCCCAAATTAAGCTTTAATATTATTCTTAGTCAAACTAGCTTTCAATCCTTTCGCTAAATCGTGACGTCCGCTTTTTTCGTAAATAGCAGTCATTGATTCCAAAAACTTCAAATTATCAATATTAGGATTTGATTGGTTAACAGGAGCTGTATTAACAGGTGTCGTGTTCTTTTTTACGTTAGGTTTAACAGCAGTCTGAATGTTTTGTCTTTGAGGTTGCACCATAGAAGCAATGTGCTGCTCTGCAGGTTGATTAACATAATTTCTCAATCTTGGATTATGAATTTGCATAGGAGCTGATTCATATGGATTTCTATTTTCTCTCTGATAAGCATTTAATCCGTAATTAACAGTAGTAAAAGGTTTTTCAACATTAACATAAGAAGAGCCTATAGGTTGAGTACCTTTATACATCTCAATTTCACGTTCATTTAAACTTTGAGTGAGTCCAATTTTAATATCTGATTCTTTGCGTTTGAATAATCTTGCAACTGCAAAAATTAATAAACCGATTAATCCGAAAGAAAATACTTTATTAGCAGTGTCAGAAACAGTATCTTCATCAATAGAATCTTTTATCCCTTCAACTGCAGAAGAATTTTTTAATTTATCAAATAAAGGAGATGTTTTAGCTTGTGCTAAATCTTCTTGATAAATAGGTGCATAGCTTTCAACAGGATTGCTCAATTTTAAATTTTGAGTTTCAGTTTTCTTAGGAGCAACAATTGGAGCTAAAGAATCAAAAGAAATACTTGTTCCTGCAGCATTTTCTGCTTGGAAAAATATATTCAACCCATTACCAGAAGGTTCTACCATAACAGTATCAACATTTGATACATTGTTATAAATTGTATTCAAATTCTTAGAAGCTCTTATATCCTTTAAATCCAAACTAATTTGATTAGGTGCTTTTACAGTTTTCTTAACATCAACCGCTTTATCGGCAACTAAAACTATATTATAAGTATCTTTAACAGGAACAATTTCAATTGTCTGTAACACATTATCTTCTGCTAAAACACTTAACATTGATAAAAACATTCCAAAAAATAACAACGTTTTCTTCATAAAATATACTCTCTCTCCCCTTGATATTAGTGTACTAGATAGGCATGCCAATGCCATCAATCAGGAGATTATATTTTCATACATTCAATATAGACCATATGGTCTATTAATTGAAAAAATAAAAAAAATATTTGCAAAAAGTTCGTATTACTATGATAATAAATATACAAAATAAAAATAAAAAAATAGTGGTCTAAATAAAGGATTTTTTGTTTATGAATATCAAAGAGGGTATAAATAATTCACTTAATCAAATTACTCAATATTTGCAAGAATTAAGTGAACAAACAGAAATTATAGAATTAATTTCAAGGACAATAATTAACTCATTAGAGAATGAAAACAAAATAATCTTTTGTGGCAACGGTGGTTCTGCAGCAATATCTCAGCACTTATCAGCAGAATTAATGGGTAAATATAAACTTGATAGAGCACCTCTTTCTGCAATAAGTTTGACAACAGACACTTCTGCAATTACTGCTATAGCAAATGATTACGGTTTTGAATACATTTTTTCAAGACATCTTCAAGGTATCGGAAAAAAAGGAGATGTATTGATTGCAATATCAGGTTCAGGGAACTCAAAAAATTTAATAGAAGTACTAAAAACAGCCAATAGTATGGGAATTAAAACAATTTCTCTTACAGGAGAAACCGGTGGAGAAATGAAAAATTTTTCAGATATTACCCTCAATGTGCCATCTAAAATAACAAATTATATTCAAGAACAACATTTAATAGTAGGTCATATTATTTGTGGAATTGTTGAAAATCATTTTTTCAAAAAATAAATGGGAGCTATTTAACTCCCATTTATTTTATACAATCTAATCTAAATAACTAAGAAAGTTTTTCAATCAAACTTGCATATTTAGAAGCAAATTCCTTACCTCTTGCTATAATTGCAGCTTTCAAGATTGCATGCAAATCAATCGGAGTTAAATCTTCAAAGTTATTAGGTAATCTTAAAGACCAGTTTTGATCTCCTGAAGTCCCAGGACGATTATAAACATCATTAATTTGGAAGAAATCAGTAAAGAACATTTGAACATTTTTTGCTTTTGAAGCAAAAATTTCAGTTAATTTAACAAAAGTCAAATACTCTTTATCTTGAGTTAATCTAACAATAATATCATCCTTATTTTCAGCTTCAGCAAACAAATCTTCTACCAAGTTTTTAGCATGTAAATATCCTTCGTGAGTATTAATCATGCTTTCAGCCCACATTGCAATTGGATTATTATCATGAGTTCCAACCATAGTCCAAACATTTTCAGTAATGTTTTTACAACGATAAGGATGTTCAGGTTTTTCAGGAACTACAAATTGTGTTAATCTCATACCTTGTAAACCGTATTTTTTCATAACTGCATCTACAGGGTTTGTTAATGTACCCAAATCTTCACAAACAATCGCATTTTTATCTAATCCGCATTCCTCAGCAGCTGCAATTACAATTTTTTCTACCAATCTGCCATATAAAGAAATTTGTTCATCAGATAAACTTTTAATACGTTTTTCTTTATCCGCTTCTAAGGTTAAATCTAAATCTTCATATTTTGCGATCGCATATTTATAAAGTTCAGGATGTTCCGGAGAAGAATATAATCTACCAGCTCCTTCTTCACACATAGGTTTTTTGCCAACCTTATAAACCCAAGGATCAATCAAACCTACAATATGGTCAATTCTAACTCCGCCAGGATTTTCTTGGAACATTTTTTTGTAAAGACGTTTCATTAATATACCGCCTTCACCTAATGAACCGTCAGAATTGAACATTTTTTCAGGGTCCATAACAGGGAAGCCCCAAGCCTGTCCGTCTTTTGAGAAATAATCAGGAGGACAACCTAAATACCAACCTTCTAAGAATAATGATTGATAAGCCCAAGCATCTCTGTCCGAAAAAGCAACCTGTCTATCTGCAATCATCTTTATATTTTTAGATAATGCATATTTTTTTGTTTCTTCATTTTGGACTTCTAATATGAATTGGCAGAATTTATAAAAATCTATTTCATCTGCATATTTATTTTTTATTTCTTTAATTCTTGCTTCATAAAGTTTCTTTTCTTCATCATTTTTCGGATTTTTTAGATTCTTATCAATTTCGTTTTCCCAAGTGTACCAAAAATCGTTATCATTTTCGATAGAAAGAGCTTCATACAAAGAATCATTATCTAACCAAAAATCATTTTCTTTTTTAAATTTATCAAAATCTTTCTTTAAAGAAGAGCCAAATAAACCGCTGCTTAAATCTTTAAAATTATTCCAAGCTTCTTTTAAAGCTTCATTTTGAGCTTTCATAATATAAGAATAAGCAGTTTTTCCTTGATTTTGATTAGGGTTATTATTAACCACTTTTTCAAAAGAAGCTTGTGACAAAATATTTTCCCATTTTTTCTCAGTTAATTGTTTTAAATCAATGAATAAAGGATTTCCTGAGAAAATTGTACCTGTATAAGGAGAAGAATCTGAACTTTTAGTTTTCCCTGCGGGTCCAAGTTGAATAGCATTAAATATTCCTGATGCGTAGTTTATTAAGGAATGTCCAGCATTAGAATTAAATGTACCAAAACCGGTATCTTCTCCATTTGTGGAAGGGAAACTACTTCCGTGAATAATTAATGCAAAATTTTCTTTTCCTAAAGCTTTTAGTGCTTCTGAAACAAGCTTAGTATCTATTTTTTGTGATGTTAAACAGACCATATATATTTACTCCTTTTCTTATTCATAATGAAGTTTATCATTTACAAAAACTTATTTCAATAAATTGTAAATTTAAGCAAAAAAATTTATCAATTAATTTACATATATCAAAATGTATCAAAATATATCAAATCTATGTTAAACAAATAGTTATTCTTACTTAATTTATGATATAATCATCAGGTATGAAAAGAATATTCAAGAAGATTTTTTCTAAAGTAACTTTAATAATTCTAGTTTGTATATTAGCTCTTTTAGCTTTTTTCTTTTGGGGATGGATAGAAAAACAAATTAATAAAGCTAAAGGTACTTATTATATTTATAGAGGAGATCAAGCTTATTACCAAAATAATATTGCTAAGACTTTAGAATATTATAATTCCGGTTTGGAATTATACCCTGAACATTATGAAGCTTGGTTTAATTTGGGTAATATTTATGCAGTTTATGAGGATTATTACTCAGCAGTTGATGCTTATGAACACGCTATAAAATACAACCCAAATTATGTTTTAGCAAGAATGAATTTAGGTATAATTTATTCAGAAAATTTGGGTTTGTTTGATGAAGCTATAGAACAATTTGATGCTATTCCTAAAATAAAAATTTTCAAATTATGGATACCATTTGTTTACAGTAATATAAAAAGTGTTCCTGCAAACAGAGGAATTGCTTATTATAATAAAGGAGTTGCATACAAAAAGAAAGCAATGTATCTTCCTTTAGATAAAAGATATTTAACATATAAGTACTTAGGAGAATCTGTTGAAGCATATAAAAAAGCTCTTAAATATTTAAAAAATAATTACGATGTTTATTATAATAAGGCAGTCGCACATCATTTAAGAGGGGATTTTAGAGAAGCGGGTTTAGATTACTGTAAAGCTATAAAAATAGAGCCTATGAAATATGAAGCTCATTATAATTTGGCCGTACTTTTAAAAGGGCTACATAGATATAGAGATTCAGTTGATGAGCTTCAAAAAGCTGCAATGTTAATCTTAGAAGATCCTGATACTACAAATTTACAATCAGCTTATATTTTCAATTTATTGAACGATGTAACAAGGAATTTTATTTCCAGTCAAGAATATTATTCTAAGCGTTTATCGGATGAACCTACTACAGCTTTATCCTATACGTATGTAAACGGTAAAATTGTTCCTGATGAAGAGTTTGATAAAGCAATAATAGAAAATTTTAAAACTTGTGCAGGATTTGAATATTTTAATGAGGAAGAAGAATTTTAATGGATAATAAAGATTTTTTATTTTTATCAAAAATTTCTAATATTTTAACCAAAGAGTTTAATATTTCCGAATTGGATTTAAAATTAAAAGAAGAGTTTGGAGGATTTATTAAATTTGAAAAATTGAATTTATATGTTTTTGATGATGTGACAAATACTTTAAGAAATTGCGGAGATAATTGGAGTATTATTAATGATAATGATGCAGTTTATGAAGCGTTTGAAAATTTTAAGGAATATGATTTTATAATTAATAAAAAAGCTTATAAAATTCCTGCTCAAATCGGGGATATTTCTATAAAAATAAATTCATTAATTATTCCTTTAATTAAAGGAGAGAATATTTTTGGGTTAATAGATTTAGAATTTAATAATGAGGAAGTTTTAAATACATATTTTTTACAAATAATGAAAATTTTTGCTACAGAAATCTCTTTAAAAATACAAAATATTATTTTAAATGAACAATCAAAAATTAATGTCGACTTTCATGATTCAATGAAAAATATCGCAAAAATAATAGAAACTCAATATGAATTAAATTATATAGTTCCTCTAATTGGAGAAATGTTAGACAGGTTTATTTCAGATCATTTGATTTATGTATTTTTAAAACAAGATGAAAAATTTAATCTTGTTTGGCCAAAAGCTTGTAATGATGAAAGAATTTATGAGATTTTATCTAAGTTAAATAATGGTACTGAATATCTTTTAACAAATGATAATAAAATTGGAGCATTTCCGCTAATGTCTGAAAATGAAATTACAGGATGTATTGTTGCCAGAAGTACATTAGATTCACTATCAAAAAGAGATATCAGTTACTTGGAACAATTAACAAGGCAATCTGCAATTACGATAAATAGAGCTAATACTTATTCAAAAGTTTTACAATATGCGACATTAGATGCTTTAACAAATTTAAATAATCGTAGACAGTTTGAAGTTCGTTTAGGTCAAGAAATTGCAACTACCAAACGTCAAAAAAATCCACTATGTGCAATGATGATTGATATCGACTTTTTCAAAAAGGTCAATGACACCTACGGTCACTCAAGCGGAGATATTGTTTTAAGAACAGTAGCACAGATAATTAAAGAACACTTAAGAGAATCTGATATCCCTTCAAGATATGGCGGAGAAGAATTTGCAATTCTTCTTCCTTATACTCATATTGAAGAAGCTCAAATAGTAGGAGAGCGTCTTAGAAAAGCAGTTCAAGATACGCCAATTTGTCTTGACAAACAAAATATAAATGTCACAATTAGTATGGGACTTGCCGAATTAGACTCTAATGAAAGTGGTGAAGATTTATTCAAAAGAGCGGATAAAGCTCTGTATGAAGCAAAGGAAAGCGGAAGGAACAGGGTATGTATAGACAAAAATGCAAAACCTTAGATGATACTAAAAAGTTAGCATATAAATTTGCAAAACTTGTTGAAAAAGATGGTTGTTTTGTTAATTTGTTTGGAGAAATAGGTGCCGGAAAAACCGCTTTTGTTAAATTAGTTGCAGAAGCTTTAGGAATAAAAGAAAAAGTAACAAGCCCTAGTTTTGTTATTCTTAATGAATATCATAGTGCTTCAATTCCGGTTTATCATTTTGATTTATACAGACTTGAACACACAGGAATAAAAACAATAACTGATGAATTAAGGGAATATTCTTACGGAAGAAAAATTACTTTCGTAGAATGGGCAGAATTTTCTCAAGGGGAGTTACCATTTGAAAGAATTGAAATAAATGTAACATACGATGACGATGATAGCAGAATTTATGAATTCAAATCAATCGGTAAAGATGATATTATAGAAGGACTAAAAAATTGAAGATATTAGCTTTTGATACTTGCCTTGACAAGACTTATATTACTTTAAGTGAAGATAATAAAATTATTGAAAGTAAAATAATTTTATCAGATGGTGAGAATTACCATTCAGCATATCTTATTTCAACTATTGTTGAAATTCTAAAATCTAATAATTTAGAACCTAAAGATATTGATATGATTGCAACGGATATAGGACCGGGAAGTTTTACAGGAATTCGAGCTTGTACGACAGTTGCAAGAGTTTTAGCTCAACAATTAGGTCTTAAAGCAGTTGGGGTATCTTCTTTAGAAATTTTGTCAAAAATTCTAGGTGGGAATGATTTAGTAGCACTAGATGCTCGTAAAAATAAGGCTTATGTTTTTGATGGAAAAATTTTAGGTGCTGTAGAACTTGAAGAAGTTGACAAAATTGTAAAAGGTAGAAGAGTTATTTCTGATAACAGTTTGTATGCAAGATTGAAGGAAAATGCTAACGAAGTTATTTCATATCAACAAAATGAATATCCACTTAGTGAAATACTTGCAAAACTTGCATTAGAAAAAACAGAAACTGATTGGAGAAAACTAAAACCTTTATACATACAACCGCCTCCTGTTTTTGGAAAGTAAAAATTAATTGGCTGGTTGTATTATTGCAGAAAAACTTTTATTAATATATTTTATTGGGTGAGGAGAAAGCTAAATGACTGTTATAGAAAAAATTAATGAAATAAATGACGTTGTAAAGGAAATTTTTGAATTTACTCAAAATAATGAAAAAGTAAAGTCAGACTTTGATGAATATCTTGCAACGATTGGGGCTAGAAATATTTCTCTAAATCAAATGGAAAAAGTATTTCTTCCATATATTTTTGAACGCAGGATTGATAATCAATCAATTTTAGAAATGTTTAAAGAAAGCGGAATTAAAAACGAAAAAATAATTGATAGTTTTATAAAAGCTCAAGCATCAATTTTTGAAATCAAAAAGATTTTAAAAAATGGTTTTGAATTATATAATTTGATAAATGAAAAAACATATAAAGTGCTTTCTCTAACTAAAATGACAAATTTTAGAGGAATATACGCAGGACAATATATCGTTGCTCGAATTTTCGAACTAGATGGAGATTATTATATTATAGAAATTTCAAGTATTTTATCTCATTCTCAAAAAGCAGATGCAATCAGATATGCTGTAATGAAATTAGTACAAGCACCAAGACTTTTATATTTAGATAATCCTGAAAAAGAAAAAGAAATTCAAAATACAATTTCAGAAATGTATCAAAAATTTATTAAAACTTTTGATACCGATATAATTTTAACAACAAATAAGCACGCAGATGAAATAATTGGTGCATTTAATGATGATGAAGAAATTGATTTATCCGATAAAGGTTCAAATATCGAAAATTATAAATTTTTCCACGTAAAAGAATTAGATAATAATTATTCTAATTTTTTAGAAAATTCAATGGGAGGTTTCTCTTCACATAACGAAACTTATGATGTAGCAGTAATTTTTGAGGAAAAGAATGGGCTTTATGCAATACCATTTTTTGAAACATTCTGTAAAATTTTTGAAGACAAAGAAAAAGTCGAAAATGCAAAAGCTTGTATTGAATACTTTTTAACCAATGATTCTATTCCAAATACTATTTTAGATAGAGTTTCAACAAAATATGCCAACTTTATGGACATAATAAATGAAATTATGGGAACAACTTATAATTATGAAGAGTTAATTAAAAATTATAAATTAGATTATCTTAAAAATAAAATCTATTCATCAGCAACAATCTTATTCTGTTCTCAATCATTTTCCGAAATTTTTGATTACATAACAACTCCGGTAGAGGAAAAAATTCCAATAACAGAAAAAGTCGGAAGAAATGAACCTTGCCCTTGCGGTAGCGGTAAAAAATATAAAAATTGCTGCGGGAAAATTTCTTAAAAGACAAACTAGTGAATAGTGACTGGTGACTAGTGAATAGAGTTTTATTGTTGACTTTTTCTCAACTTATAAACAGAACTAAATACCCGCCCCTTGAGGGAGTGTCGAAATCTTTGATTTCGGGGTGGGGTAATAAAAAGCAAGTAGGGTGCAATTGTTTGCACCAATTTAAATTAAAGATAATACTCGCCTTTTTAATCGTTTATTTTGTCATTCCGAATTTATTTCGGAAATTTTCCTGCTAGAAGTTTTGCTTCTTAATTTGAAAGACCCTGAAATAAATTCAGGGTGACATGTTTTTTGAACAAGTAGGGTACAATTTTTTGTAAATTAGTGA
>CALVAM010000023.1 GCA_944325545.1 Candidatus Gastranaerophilales bacterium
TTCTTAGCACCAGCTGCAATGTGAGCTTTTGCTTTTTCAGCATCTGTGAAGAAACCTGTTGATTCAACAACAACTTCAACACCTAAATCTTTCCAAGGTAATTGTGCAGGATCTTTTTCTGCGAAGAATTTAATCTTCTTACCGTTTACAATAATACCTTCTTCATAAGCTTCAACAGTTCCGTCAAACTTACCCATTACAGAGTCGTGTTTGAAAAGAAGAGCAGCTTCAGCCGGTTTTAAACCAGGATCGTTAATTGCAACATAATCTATTTCATCGAAGATACCTTCTCTGATAGCTGCTCTTAAAGTGTTACGTCCGATTCTACCGAATCCGTTAATTGCTACTTTTACCATAAGTTTTACTCCTTCTTATTTCATGTAGTACAATTTTTAACATGCTTTATCGTAAATCAAACAAAATTTCTAATCAAGCAATTTTGAATCTTAAAACATTAATTTTTCATTAATATTTGTAATCAAAAAGGTATTGATAAATTTTATCAATACCTTTTATTAGAATAGTTATTAAACATTATTCTTTATTTGTAGGAATTCTCATCGCATAGAATGAACGAATTACAAAAATTAATGCCAAAATTAAAATTACAACGCCTGCAATTTTTGCATGTTCTTTGAATGTTGGGTTTATAGCAATTTCCATAGCTAAAAGACCGAACAAGGTTGTAAATTTAATAATAGGATTCATTGCTACTGATGATGTATCCTTAAATGGATCTCCGACTGTATCACCAACAACTGTTGCGGCATGAAGTTCTGTACCTTTTTCATTCATATCAACTTCTACAATTTTCTTAGCGTTATCCCAGCAACCGCCGGCATTTGCCATAAATACGGCTTGGAACAAACCAAAAACTGCTATTGCAATTAAGTAACTAACAAAGAATGATACCGGATCAGAATCTTCTCCAACCGGAGCTGATAAGCAAGCTAGAGCCAGAGCAAACGCAAATAAAGCTATAAATATATTGTACATGCCTTTTTGAGCGTATTGAGTACATATTTTTACAACTTCTTTTGAATTAGATAGATTTGCAGACTTATCATCTGCTTCTCCTAATTTTATATTGTTTTTGATATATTCAGTAGCAGAATAAGCTCCGGTTGTAACCGCTTGCATTGAAGCTCCGCTGAACCAATAAATAACAGCACCCCCTGCAATAAATCCGAGTAAAGTATACGGATTTAAAAGATTTAAAATCATTTCAGGTTGAATACCTAATGTTTCTTTAATAACTAAGATTAGAGAAAATATCATTGTTGTAGCCCCAACTACCGCAGTACCAATAAGCACAGGTTTTGATGTTGCTTTAAATGTGTTTCCTGCTCCATCATTTTCTTCTAAGTATTTTTTAGCATTTTCAAAATCAGGAGTGAAACCGTAGTATTTTTCAATACCTTCTTTTGCATTAGGAATTTCTTCTATTAAAGATAATTCATAAACTGATTGTGCATTATCCGTAACAGGACCGTAACTGTCAACTGCTATTGTAACAGGTCCCATTCCTAAGAAACCAAAAGCAACAAGACCAAATGCGAATACTGATGGATATATCATTACTTCATTTGGGATATACTGACTTGCAAAATAAGCTAAGCCCATTAATAATACAACAATAGCACCAATCCAAAAACCGGAGAAGTTTCCTGATACGATACCTGAAAGTATTGTTAAAGAAGCTCCACCTTCTTTTGATGCGATAACAACTTCGTGAGTATGTTTTGCCTTTGGGCTTGTAAATATTTTAGTAGCTTCAGGTATTAATGCAGCTCCTAAAGTTCCGCAAGAAATAATGATAGAAAGCACTAACCATAAGTTTTCTACCTCTATTCCTCCTAATAACCATTTACTAACTCCAAAGGTCATAATAATAGATAAAATTGAAGTTATCCAAACTAAATTAGTTAAAGGTGCTTCGAAATCGAATTTTTTAGTTGTAGCTGCATATATTTTTGTAACAGCTCCGTTTATCCAATAAGCAATTACAGATGTAATTATCATTAAGAATCTCATAGTGAAGATCCAAGCAAGTAATTGTACTTGGTAATCTTTGAATACTCCAAGTAGAATAAAGCTAACAAGAGCAACACCTGTTACACCATAAGTTTCAAAACCATCTGCTGTTGGCCCGATTGAGTCTCCAGCGTTATCTCCTGTACAATCAGCAATAACTCCAGGGTTTCTAGGATCATCTTCCTTAATGCCGAATTGTATTTTCATTAAGTCAGAGCCAATATCTGCAATTTTGGTAAAAATTCCGCCTGCAACACGAAGAGCTGATGCTCCTAAAGATTCTCCGATTGCAAAACCTATGAAGCAAGCTCCGGCTAGTTCGCCTGGAACAAATAACAAGATTACAAGCATCATTATAAGTTCAATTGAAACTAGTAATACTCCGATACTCATACCTGCTTTTAATGGAATATTTAGGATATTTAAAGGATTACCTTTAAGAGCAGTAAATGCTGTTCTTGAATTTGCTAATGTATTCATTCTTATACCAAACCAAGCTACAAGGTATGAACCTAAGATACCCAGTATTGACCAAGCTAGAATTGTCAATACTGATTTTAATTCCATTCCTTGTAAGTACCAAAAATAGAATGCTATACATAAACCAATTAAAATTTCCAGTGCAATTAAGAATTTTCCTTGTTGAACAAGATAAGTTTTACAAGTTTCAAAAATTGTGTTACCAACAGCATTCATAGCTTCATGTACTTCAACTTTTTTTACTTTTAAGAACTCTATTAGTCCAAATATTACTCCAATAATAGAAACTCCTAAGCCAATCATTAAAAGATTGTAACTAAAAGGAGATTCCATTTTAATATTTGGAACTACAAGAGAAGCTTCCCCCGCATATGCAGGAATTGATAAAATCATTGCAAACAAAATTGAAAACAATGACTTTAATCCCAATTGTTTTTTTAACATAACTCTCTCCTTTTTAGTGTAAATTGAATAAACACTTCTCATATTATATAAAATATATTTAAATATTACAAGTTATCTGATTTATGATATAAATTAAAATTAGTGAATAGTGAATATAAACTAGTGAATAGATATTTTCTAAGAGGTATAAAAATGGTAAGAATTAAAGAGATTTTTAAATCAATTCAAGGAGAAGGTCCGTACGTTGGATATAAACAATTGTTTGTTAGATTTTGCAAATGTAATTTGAATTGTAAATATTGTGATACGGATTTTGATATTAATGATGCCAAAGAGTTCTCGCCAGATGAGTTAGCTAAAATTATTAATGATTCAATTGATTGTCATTCAGTTTCTTTTACTGGCGGTGAACCTCTTCTAGATGTTGATTTTTTGAAAGAATTGCTTCCTAAAGTTAATCTACCTGTCTATTTAGAAACCAATGGTACATTGTATAAAGAGCTTAATGAAATAATTGATAATGTAACTTACATTTCATCTGATATTAAACTTCGAAGTTGCACAGGGTTAAAACCTTTGTGGCGAGAACATGAAAATTTTTTTGAAATAGGTAAGCAAAAAATACTATTTGCTAAAGTTGTTTTTGATGAAAATATTACATATGAAGAAATTTTTGATATGTGTAATTTAGCGAAAAAGTTTGATATAGAACTTATATTACAGCCAATGATGAAGGGAAAATTATTAGCTGTAAGTTCTGAAAAAATGGAAAAAGTCTTAGATTCTTGTTTGAAATTATACAAAAAAGTAAGACTTATTCCTCAAGTTCATAAATTTATTGATGTTATCTAAATAGACTTGTCTTTTTCGTCTTTTTTACCATCCTCACCTGAATTACTACCAGCTAAACCAAACCCTGTAGCGGCAGGTTTATCTTCTTCTCCGTTACCTTCAGGTATAGTAGGAGCTTCTTCAGGAACTTCCATATCTTCAGGAATTAATAATTCTAAATCTTCAACTGCTGCCATTGAGCCTTCATATCCATCAATTGATTCATCATATATATCACTAGTAGTAGAGCCTAAATCTTGAGTTGTTTTCCTCATCTCTATTTCGTTACCGACTTCTCCAGCCCATTTTGATTGTTCAGGAACTGCCGCAGCACCACTTACTCCTCCTGCAGCAATAGCAGCACCGCCCATAATCCATTGGGCAATATTTAATCCCGCTGTAGCACATAATCTAGCTCCAGAAGTAACGCCATTAACGGCATTTAAACCTTGTCCAACAGCACCTACTATGCAATTATTCTTTGTTGCTTCATCAAAACTAGCTGCAAAATCTGTTACACCTTGAACTTCTGCCACTGTTGCTGCTGCATTATCATAACCCTCTACATAACTGTCCATTTCATCATATATTTCTGAAGTAGTATCTGTTGTTTCTTCTGAAGTTTCATTTATAGTAACACCCAATTCCTGCATTATTGGAACAAGTTCTTTTAACATAGATTTTTCATCTTCACTAAGTGTTTCACCAGATTTAACTTTTTCCATTAAATCATCATATGATGCTTTATATACATCATATTCACTTTTTTGTTCTTCAATCTTTTCATTTGCATCTTCATTATAAACAGCAGCTTCGTCTGACAAAGCTATAACTTCATCATTATATGTACTCATATCACATTGAGCTGCACTTAAAGCTGCTTGAGAATTTACCATTTCATCTTGTAATTCATCACAAGCTTCTTTTTGTTCTTTATTAGGTTTTTTAATAAAGTAAGCAGCAGTTGTTGCAATCGCAATTCCTGCTGTAATCCAAGCACTTGCTCCAGCTTTTTTACTTCCTTCCTTTGAAACTTCTTTGCTAGCTTCTTTACCAGCTTCTTTACCAATTTCTTTACCAGCTTCTTTGCCGACTTCTTTTGTTGCTTCTTTTGTTGCTTCTTTTGTTGCCTCTGTAACCACTTCCTTACCTGCTGACTTAGCCGCTTCTTTACTTGCAATTTTAGCAGTAACATTTTTCACAGCTCCAGTAACTGCATTACATATTGTAGGAGCAGTAGTCATAACAGTACCAGCTGCACCAGAAGCAAGATCTATACCACTTCTAACTCCCATACCATTTTTACCGCCATCGTAACCGGTTTTATCCTGACCAAGTTTATATCCATCGTCAAGTGCCATTGAATAATCATCATCTTCTATTTCATAAGCGTTTTCATCATCCATCGCTGTTGCTTGCCAATTATTTAATTCTCCACTCCAGGTTTGAGTGATTTTTCCCATGTCATTTGCGGAAATACCTAATGTGTTTCCTCCATAATTGTAGTTATACCAACATTTGTAAGCATATGCCTGTGAGTATAGAGCATTATCCAAATTGTAAGATCCTTGTATTGCCATAATCCCTCCGATTTTTATTCTTAATTGTATATACGGTTTATTTCTGTTCAAACTTTAGCTTTTTTGTATAAAAATTTACATAACTTAATATTCTTAGAAAGATTATTTGTCCATTAACAGGATTTGAAATTATTATATAGATTGTGTAATATATTTAATGAGGTACCTTTTGTTTATAAGGGGAGTGTTTATGAAGAGATTTTTGAATAGAAGTTTAATATTATCATCATTGTTATTATTTTCAATGGGAGTGTCTTTTGCAGCTACGCCTGCTGAATTATATGATGATGTCTGGAAAATTGTTAGTAAAAAATATTATGATCCAACAAATAACGCTCAAGATTGGGAAAAGTGGAGATACCGTTACGACAATAAACTTAAGACAAAAGAAGATGCATACGTTGCAATTGAAACAATGCTATCAAGCTTAAATGATCCATATACTAGGTTTTTAGATCCAAAAGAGTTTTCAGAAGAAACTCAGTCTATTAAGGGTTCTTTAAAAGGAATTGGAACACAAATCGGAATTAGAGATGGAGAATTAGTTATTATTGCTCCATTAGAAGATTCTCCTGCAGAAAGAGCGGGGTTATTAGCAGATGATAAGATTTTAGAGATTAATGGAGAAAGTACTAAGGGTATTAGTATTGATGCTGCTGCCGATAAAATAAGAGGTGAAAAAGGTACAACGGTTACTCTTTTAATTCAGAGAAAAGGGGTTCCTAATAAGACTTATAGTGTTGTAAGAGATGAAATTGAAGTAAAATCTGTTTCGTGTAAGCCTCCTTTTGATACAACAAAGATTCCTAATGATATCCAATATATCAGATTAAGTTCTTTTATTAGTAAAAATGCAGCAAGTGAGATTGAATCAATTTTAACAAATTCTTCCGGTATGAAAGGGTTTATTATAGATTTACGTTCTAATCCGGGGGGACTTTTAACTAATGCGATTTATATTTCAGATATGTTGTTAAAAGGCGGTGTAATTGTTAGTACTGTTGATAGAGATAGTTATAAATCAACAACAAGAGCTCGTTTTCAACAAGTGACTGATAAACCTATTGTTGTATTAATTAATAAAGGTTCAGCATCTGCGAGCGAAATTTTAAGTGGGGCTTTAAAGGATAATCATAGAGCTACAATTATTGGAGAACAATCTTTTGGAAAAGGCTTAGTTCAAGAAATCAATAGATTGCCTGATGAAGCCGGTATGAATATTACAATTCAAAGATACCTAACTCCATCCGGTAGAGATATTAATAAGAAAGGTATTACTCCTGATATTGTGGTAGAATTAACTAAGGAAAACGTTGACGCTAAAGATGACGTTCAGTTAAAAAAAGCTATTGAAATATTGGAAAAAATGACATGTCTTGTACAAAAGAGTGGAACATAAAATGTTCTAAAGATGATAAGAAATTAAGTTTATTAGATAAGTTGCTTGATATTAGGGGCATTAAATCTGAAGAGGAAAAGTTTGAATTTTTAAATCCTTTACAGTTAACTTTAATGCACCCTAATGCTTTTTGTGATATGCAAAAAGCTGTTGAAAGAATTGTTAAAGCTATTGATGAAAAAGAGAATATTCTCATTTACGGTGACTTTGATGCTGATGGAGTTACATCTACTTCTGTTTTAATGAAGACTTTTTCTTTTCTGGATGCAAATGTTGATTTTTATATTCCTGATAGAGAAGCAGAAGGTCATGGGCTTAATACAAAAGCGTTAGTGCAATTACTTACTAAAAAGAAGCCTAAATTGATAATTACGGTAGATAACGGTATAAGTAGTGTTGAAGAAGTTAAATTCATTAATAGTTTTGGAAGAGATGTTATTATAACAGATCACCATGAAGCTCCTGAAATTATGCCGGACGCGTTTGCAATTATTAATCCTAAAGCTATGAATGCTCTTGACGAAAAGCTTTCAACTAAACAAATTGAGTATTTAACATCTCTTGCAGGTGTTGGGGTGGCTTTTAAGCTTGCTCAAGCTGTTTTAGAAAAGTATGATAAGTTAGAATTTTGTTATGAAATTTTGCCTTTTGTAACTGTTGGAACTATCGCGGATTTGGTACCTTTAATTGGGGAAAACAGATATTTTGTTACTAAAGGTTTAGAGTTAATAGCTGCGGGTAAGCATTACGGTTTAAAAAGAATGCTTGATGTTGCGGGTGTTAGTGTCGAAAATGGTTTAACAGCAGAACAAATTGCTTTTACGATTGCTCCTCGAATTAATGCTTCGGGTAGAATTGATTCTGTTGATGCTGCTATTAAAGTGATGATTTCGGATAATAAGCAAGAAATTGAAATGGCAATTATAACTTTAGAAAATTTTAATAAGCTAAGACAGGAAATGTGTTCTCAAACTTTTGCTGAAGCTGATGAAATGTGGGTTAATTCTAAATCTCGTGACAACGCTATAGTTTTGTTTTCTAAAGACTGGCATGTCGGTATTGTCGGAATTGTTGCTTCAAAATTTGTTGAAAAATATTATAAACCTACTTTTATAATGAATTATTCTGAAGAAACCAAAACTTTTAGATGTTCTGCAAGAGGAGTTAAAGAATTAAATCTTTATGAGATCATTTCAAACATTTCCGAGCTATTAGAAGGTTTTGGAGGACATCAACTTGCGGCTGGTTTTGCTTTTAGTGAGGAAAAAGTTTCTTTTGAAGAGGTAAAAAAAGCTTTAAATAAAACTATAGATGAAATGCTTAATGGGCAAAAGTTAGTACCATCTCTTGATGTAGATTTAGAATTGTCTATTGATGAAGTTGATATTGACTTAGTTAATGAAATTTCTAAGTTAGAGCCTTTTGGAGCTTCAAATCCTTCACCTACTTTTGTTATTAAAAATTTAGTCTTAAAACAAAAAAAATTGATGGGCTCTACTAAGGAACATTTAAAGTTAATTGTAGAAACTCCAAATGGAACATTGGATTGTGTTTGGTGGTCAAGAGGAGACGTTCCGTTAATTCAAGGAGACAAAATTGACATTGCGTTTGCTCCGCAATTAAATACTTTTAATGGTGTAACTTCAGTTCAGCTCATTATAAAAGATATACATTCTGATGCTTTAGATCAAGAACAGGAAGTTAAACAAAAAATATATGATCACAGAAAAAAAACTAATATCCTTGCTCAAGTAAATGATTATATTAAAAATTCAAAATTAAAAATATCTGCTTTTGTTGAAGATAAATTAATTTTAGAAAGTTTAAAACCTTTTAAAAACATATTTAATATTATCAATAATAGAAATAATGTTGAGAAATCAGATGTTTTAATGTTTTTTGATTATCCTCCGGATGACGATATTTATCAAAAGATTTTGACAACTGTTGGAGCCGATGCTATTCATTATATGAATTATCAACAGATTAAAAATAATGATGAATATATCTTAAAAATGTTTTCAGGAATGATTAAGTATACTTGTAATAATTTAGATGGCATTTTTGATATTTCAAGAGCGGCAGCAGCTCTTGGCATTACTGATATAGTCATCGAAATAATGTTAGAAATGTTTGAAGATGTCGGCATGATTAAAATTCTTGAAAGAAAAGATTCTGTTTTTAAAATAGAATTTATATCAGCTATTGAACTTTCTAAAACATTGCATACTCTTAAATATGCAGAATTTGCAGAAATTATGAACTCGATAAGAGATTATAAAAATCATTTTATGAGCATGGATTTATAAAATTACCCCAAATGGATGATTTGTAAATAAAATAATTAAAGAAATTTATCCCTAAGACGAATTCATGTTTACGAGCAGAAATTTGGTTTGGAGAAAAAAATGACAGATACCCCGGTTTTGGCATTAAAAAATGATTCAAGTATTATGCTTGAAGATGCAAGAGTTTTTCACGAAAGATATTTAATAAAACAGCAAGATGAAGATTTAGAAAAAGCAATTGAAGGTTATGTTGATGTTATAAAAAATGATCCGACGATTGCAGAATCTTATTACAGATTAGCTAGCCTATTATTTGCAAAAGGTGAAATTTCTGTGGAAGGAGCTTTAGAACAGTGTAGAACAGCGATTTCTTTAGATCCTCAAAATACTAATGCTCATATTTATTCTGGATATTTCCAATGTATTAATGGAGATTTTGAAGCTGCTGAAAAAGAATTTCAGACAGCAATTTCTAATTCCGGTTTAAAATCCGCTAGAGCCAGATTGTTTTTATCAAAAGTTTTATTTGCTAAATTTAAGCAAAATAACTCTTCAGTTTTAAATGTAATGAAGTTTTTGTACTATTTCTTATCAGGGAGCATGATGATTATGTGGGACTGCCCTTCTATTAAAATGTTTTGTAAATTTTTAGCACATGATTTTTCTGTGTTTTCTTATAAAACTTTAGGTGAAACCTTCGAAAAAATGAAATTATTTCCATCAGCTTTAGATGCATACTCTAAAGGATTACAAAAAACCTCTCAAGGAAATTTGTTTTACCAAAAAATGGGTGATTTGTCTTTAGAATGTAATGATGTTAATGCGAGTTTAGAATGCTACAAAAAAGCTTATGAATTGAATCCTAAGGATAGAGAAGTTTTAATTAAATTAGCAACAATTAATCAAACTTATTTCCCTGAAAATGTAGATCAAACTATTGATTATTATAATTCTTTATTAGAATTTGGAATAGATTTAGATAAAATTTACTATGAGCTAGGCCATTTATATCTAAATAAATCAGATAAAATACATGCTGTAACAGCTTTTAAATTAGCACAAGAATTATGCCCTGAAAATCCATACTATAACAATTCTTTGGCCTATGCTTATATAAAAGCTGAATTGTATGATGATGCAATTGAATATTATCAATTAGCTATTAAATTAAATCCTGATGCTGAATGGACTTCTATAGTGTGTCATGCTTTAGGTGCAATTTATGCAGAAATTAAAGGAAATTATGAAGCTGCAGAAACTACTTTTAACGCGGGAATTGTTCTTGATCCCAATAATGTTGATATTCAACTTTCTTTAGGAGATTTATTTATGGCTCAAGGTGATTTAGATAGAGCTATTAAAATTTATTGTGATGCCGTAACTATTGATCCTGAAAATTATTTATCCTATGCAAAAACCGGTCTTGCTTTATGGGAAAAGGATTATTTAGAAGAATCTATAGTTGCATTTCATAAAGCTATTGAGTTGAATCCTCAGTTTGAAATCGCTCAAAACAATTTAGGTGTTGTTTATTTAGACGGAATGGGTGACCCTAAAGAATCTATTGATTATTTTAAGACTGCTATTAATATTAACCCTAACTATACGTTAGCTTATTTTAATTTAGCTCGTGCTTATCAAGCTTTAGGAGATAAAGCTTTAGCTGCAGAATATTATCAAATGACTTTAGATTTAAATAAAGTTACAGAAGAACTTTCTGAAAAAGACATTCGTCAAAGGATTTATGACTTATTTAATTAAGATTTGAATGAGCATCTTCTACTATTTGATTAATGTCGAGAGTAATTCCTTCTTTATCAGTTGAAAGCCAAACTAGATATTCTATATTACCTGCGGGGCCTTTTATTGATGAGTATGTAAGACCTTTAATTGAATAATCCAGTTCTTTTATACATTCAAGAACACTTTCTATTACTAAAATATGTGTTTTCTTATCTTTTACTACTCCGCCTTTCTCTACTAAATCTTTTCCTGCTTCAAATTGAGGTTTTATAAGACATACCATTTCATGAAAGTTAGGATTTAAAAGATTTTTTAAATTTGGAAGCACTTTTTCTAATGATATAAATGATAAATCCGATACTAATAAGTCCGCAATAGTATCATTTTCAGAATAAATGTCTTCTAATTTACAATTTTTTAGATTAGTTTTTTCTATCGTTTTTACCTTGTCAGAACTTCTAATTTTCCAATCAATCTGTCCATATCCAACATCTACAGCATAAACAAATTTTGCACCGTGTTGTAATAAACAATCTGTAAAACCTCCTGTAGAAGCTCCCGCATCAAAACAAATTCTATTTTCTACAGTTACATCGAAACTCTCAAGAGCTTTTTGAAGTTTAAAACCTCCTCTTGAGACATAAGGCATTGATTTAATTTTAAAATCGTATTCTTTTGATGGATCAATTTGAAATCCTGCCTTTGTTATAACATCCGTCCCTATCATTACATTTCCCGCTAAAATTGAAGCAGAAGCTTTACTTTTATTTTCAAAATACCCTAAATCAACTAAAAATTTATCTAATCTTTCTTTTTTCAAATTTTAAACAACCTTTCTGCATTTGTTGTAGTAATATCAATAATTTCTTCCAAAGGAATTGATTTTAAATTGGAAATTTCTTCTGCTACGTATTTAACATAAGCTGGTGTATTGGACTTTCCTCTAAAAGGAACAGGAGTTAGATATGGTGAATCAGTTTCCAGTACTAATTTATCAAGAGGAACTTCTTTGGCTACGTCTTTAATATTTTTCGCATTTTTAAATGTTACAACTCCACCTATTGCAATATACCAACCTTGTTTTACACATTCTTTCATAAATTCTACGCTACCTGAAAAACAGTGAAAAAGTACTTCTGAAGATTTATTGTATTCTTTTAAAATATCATATGTATCTTTGTGAGCTTCTCTGTCGTGGATAACTAATGGTAATTCATATTTATTTGCTAATTTTATTTGTTTTATGAAAATTTCTTTTTGTAAATCTTTGAAAGATTTATCCCAATAGTAGTCTAATCCGACTTCTCCAATTGCTACAATTTTATCTATATTACTCTCTATATATTGTTCAATATCTTCTGAAAAAGTTTTTGCTTCTGTCGGAAAAATACCTAACATAGAATATAAATTGTCATATTTTTGACCGAGTGAAAGAACTTTTTCCATTGTTGCTATTTCTACAGATGGGATTATAGCCTTTTTTACATTATAATTTTCCATTTGAGAAAAGGTTTCTTCAATGGGATTTTCTAACATATCAATATGAGCATGTGTATCAATTAAATAATTTTTCATAAGTAAATTATATCACCTAATAACAAATTAGAGAGTATTCGCAATTGCAATCTTTTTGTTTTGAAAAATTTTCCTCTGAATTTATTTTGTTTTTTATATCTGTAAGTTTTTTTATATATTCTTTTTCTAATTCATCTGTGTAATCAATTTTTAATTCTGTTTTATTTTTTAAGTCGAGATAAACAAAGCTTATATCATTTGTTTTAAAAAATTCTTTTACTGCAAGCGTGTAAATCATTGTTTGGTAATCAAACTTAGGATTCTTAGGAATTGAACCTGTCTTATAATCTAAAATATAATATCTATCGTCATTTTTTAGCAAAGCATCGAGCCTTCCTCCGAAAAATGTATTTTCTATTTTCAAAGACAAATTGTATTCTGCTCCGACGACTTCGTATGATAAATATTTTAATGATTTTAAATAATTCCAAACATCTCTTTCTTTCTCACTTAAAGCAAGTTCCATTTTATCAATGTTCTCTCCCCTTAAGTTATAAAAAGCCAATGCATGAATATTTTTACCAAACTCAAATATACTATCATTTGTTGGCATTGAGATTCCTTTTACATATTTAAAATAAAATTTTCGAGGACATATTTCATATGTTTTTAACATATTTGGAGATAACTGATTAAACATAATTTACTCCAAATTATGTTTCTAAATATGTATATTCAGGATTAGCTCTAAGCTTTTCTTCTATAGTTTCAAAAGTTGCTAAACCTTCTGTTGCTCCAAATTCAGATACAACGCAAGAAGAATTAACAGATGCGTACATTAAAGATAGTCCAACATTTAGTTTTGTTCTCTCTAGTGCAGCACAGAAAGTAGAAGCAAAAGCATCTCCTGCTCCAAGAGTAGAAACTACAGGAGATTGGAATACAGGACAAAAATAGAATTTTTTTCCATCGTATGCATATGCACCTTTTCCACCATCCGTTATTACAATTATTTGATAATCCATAACTTTAAGTGTTGTAAGCATTTTTTTGATATCTCTGTGAATTAATTCGTGGGAGAATTTTTCTGTTTTTGTGTCAGGTCTTACTTGAATACCTGTTGTCATTGTTGCTTCTTCTTTATTCATTACAACAATATGAGCTGATTTAAGGATTGTTTTGATATGTTCAAAACCTCTTTTTATACTTGTAGTTCCTGCATTGAAACATATCCTTGTATTATGTTGATGAGCATACTCGACAATAGGCTCAAGAACCTTATTTGATTCTCCGTTTAATGGTGCAACGTATAGAAAATCTGCATCTTTTATAGCATCATAATTAATCTCATCTTCTCTTATTTCTGCATTTGCTCCTCTGTGAGCTAAAACAGTCCTGTCACCTTGAAAACTTACAAGGATTATTGAAAAACCAGTTGAAGTTTCTTCTTTTTGTATAATATTACTTAAATTTACACTCTTTTTTTGAAAATAATCTAATATACCTTCTGAATATATATCTTTTCCAATTTTAAATATTGCAGAAGTTTCAAAACCTAAATTAGCAAAATTACTGGCAGTATTAACACCCCCTCCACCAACATTTGAAGAAAAAGTCGTTATGTCAATTTTTGCCCCATATGGATAACTCATAAAATCAGAGCTTTTATTTTTAGAACAAACTGAAACTATATTTGCATCATCACATTCTACAAAAACATCCATTGTAGCACTGCCAATTGTTAGAACTTTTGTCATCTTCAATCCTCCATATATTCGTATTCTAATACAAATATTAAGTTTACAAAAGTTTTTTAATTATTTAATTAAATTCTGAATTTCTTTGAATTTCTCATGTTTTGCACTTTTTAACCACTCAAATAAAGCAATTTCTGTTGTAATTATATGTGCACCATTATCTTTCATTCTACTAAGCCCTGCTGAATATTCCATTTCTGAGCGGCTACCACAAGCATCACTTATTACATTAACTTCATAATCCATATCTAATAAAGCATTCACTGTTTGATTTACACAAATATGAGTTTCTATACCAAAGATTATTATTTGCTTCTTATTTTCTTTTCTTATTTCTTCTTTTAAAATCTCATCATCTAATGCTGAAAAACTTATTTTCTCATAATATTTCACAGAATTATTTATAGAATTTTTTATACCATTTATCGTTGAGCCAAGACCTTTTGGATACTGCTCCGTTATATAAATTGGAATATTTAATATACTAGCTGCCTTTGCTATTATTTCTGCTTTTCTCTCTAATAAACTCTTATTAAAAGTAGCATTTAACAACTTTTCCTGAACATCAATTATTAAAACCAAACTATCTTCTATATTAAGTATTGTCATTTTTCGTCTCCTTTTTAAACTCATTAATAAATTGTTCTATAATATCTTCTAATACACCTGATTCAAACTCTTCAGGGGCATATGAAATTCTTTTGTTTTTTAATGATTTCCCGTAATACTCTATATCTATATTTATTATAGAAAAGCCGGGAATCGTTATTCTTAAAACCCCTCTATTGTATTTACTTTTAACATTTAACAAATAAGTATCTTTTGTTGCTTCCTCTGTAAGATTTATGTCCCATAACTTTTTATTGTATTTTTGCTGTATTTGATAAAAAACTGGAATTATAATATTTTTTATCTTTTTTTCATAATTTTGCCTAAAATTTTTAAAATTATTATTTAAATCCGAGAAATTTTCATCTTGTGTTAAAGAATTTTTACTATTATTAATTGTTTCATGAAGATTATTAAGAACTTCACTTATTAAATTTTCTCTTTTTTTATATAAAGCGTTTGCAAATCCTGCATAAATATTTTCAGGAATTTGTTTTTTTATATTTTCCCATAATTTTTGTGCTGTTTCTATATTAATATTAAATAACAATAAAAAATACTTGTTTGCTGCATAATTCATCAAAATATCATTTTTTCTTACTTGATTCAATATTACAGTTTCAATTTGATTTGCTTGTAATAAAAATTTTGTTTTTTCGTTCGGAGATATTGCTACAAGAACAGCAGGAATAGAATTTGAATTTATTCGCTCTAATTCAGATTCAATTATACTTTTATAATCAAGATATACCTCATTATTTTCTGAAATGATGCCGCCTTTTATTAAAAATTTTCTATAATGCTCTTTTTTATCTAAATAAGAAGATATTTTCAAGGCGATATTAAGCTTTTGATTTATTTCTTCTTCAGTATTAAAAGGAGTAATAAAATCTATTGCTCCATTTTTTAAAAATTTATTTTTTTTAGTTTGAATCTCATTTAAAGAAAAAATAATACAAGGAGCTTCATTTATTAACTTTAAAATTTCTAAAGAATTTTCAAAATTATTATCCGCATTTAGTATAATTACTGAAGTATTGACTAAATGAAAATTACTAACTAATTTTTCAAAAGAAAATCTAAAAATTTCATCACTTTTTCTTAATCTGAGTTTTTGTATAAAATATTCAAAAAAATTTAAATCCTCAGAAACCAAAATGATCTTATTAGACATAACTATCCCTATGCTAATTCAGATATCAATAAGTCCGCTTTTTGCATTATAGTTTTTCTTAATTCATCAATATCTGCAAAATCAATACCTAAAGTTTTAATAAAATCCTTGTCTAAACTATTCGGATTATAATTCGCTTGAACTAATTTATCCACAAGACACACTAAATTACAAGGTACAGGTATTGATGATAATGAAGGACTGTGATGATAAGAAATTATATTTGCAAGTAAAATCGGTAATTGCCATCTTTTTGCTAATAAAGAACCAGTTTTCACGTGGTCTGAATCAAAATACTTATGTTCCGCATCTATGATATCAGCACCATCATTAACCGCTTCTGTAACTTTAGTATATAGTTTTTCATTAGACATATGCAAAACTAGTTTTCCTACATCGTGTACAAAACCAGCAATAAAAGCTTCATCTGAGTCCATAATTTTTGTTACATTTGCTAAATACTCGCAACCAGCCGCAACACGCATAGAATGCTTCCAAAGCTCTTTATCTCCTTGGTTTGACATCATTGGTTTCATAGCTACCGCCACTATTATATTTTTTACTTTTACCATTCCTAATAAAGACAAAGCTATACTTATTGAACTTATCTGTTGTGAAAAACCATAATACGCAGAATTAACTAATGCCAAAATTTTTATCGTTAAAGATTGGTCATACATAACTATATCACCTAATTCTTTCATACTTACCGTTGGCTTTTTCATTATATTTAACGCTTTCACAATAACACTTGGCATTGCGTGAATATCTTTTACACTGTTTACTAATTCTATAGTTTTATCCATAACATATCACCTTATTAACCTATACTTGTAAATGTTTTTTTATAGATAAGAAGCTTCCTATCGCACCGAAAGTTGAACCTATAATTAACAAAGTTATTATAACAATATTTTGTGCATACATAGGATTTGGTATCAGAAAAAATTTATGCACATTTATTAACAAACCTTGAACCCAATTAAGCGGAAGTACAGCTATTATTGAGGACACAAAACCATAAAAAGCCCCCTGCATTATCAAAGGAGTTTTTATATACCAGTTACTAACCCCCATTAAACGCATTATTTCTATTTCCTCTTTTCTTGATTGTATAACCAACTGTATTGTATTATTTATTATTGTAATCGTTAATGCTCCTGATATTATAATAACAAAAAACATAGAAGTATTAACAACTTGAGTAAGTACTTGCATTTTTTTTGCTAAATCTTTTGCATATCCCATATCTTCAACACCTGATATTGATTTTATTTGAGAGAATACCTCCCCGATATTTTCAGGTTTATCAACACTTACTCTAAGCGTATCAGGAAGAGGATTGGCTACATCGTGCAAACCTAATTCCTGTTTTAAACTATTCCACGATTCTTCTTTGGTTTTTAAATTTACTTGTTTTACATGCTTTATCTCTTTTATCCTATTCTTTACTATTTCAGGAGATGTATTAGGTTTTAGATATACAGATATCTCAAGCACATTACCCAACTCGTTTGCAAATGTAGACAAAGACAACGTAAACCTGAACAAAACTCCAAAAATAGTTAAAATGGCAGCCATTGTTGTTATAATAACTAAATTTACAATTCCTGTTCTTTTAATATCATTTACAGCTTCTTTTACTATTCTATAGGCAATACGCAACTCACATAACCAATCCTTAGGTATGTGTTTTTTTACCTGCCTTTTTAGCTGTTGTCTGCTATTGTCCATATGTACCTGCCTGAATATCTCTTATTATTTCACCTTTCTCAAGAGTTAGAACTCTCTTTCTAAATCTATCAACCAATGTATAATCATGAGTCGATACAATAACCGTAATTCCTCTTTGATTTATCTGCTCTAGTATTTGCATAACCTCTAAAGAATTTTTAGGATCTAAATTTCCGGTAGGTTCATCAGCTATAAGTAATGGAGGACCATTAACCAAAGCCCTTGCAATACTAACTCTTTGCTGCTCTCCGCCTGACAATTCCGAAGGCTTTGCTTTTGCTTTATCTAATAAACCTACAACTTTCAATGCTCCTGTAACCCTATTTCGTATATCAGAAGAGCTAATACCTAATGTTCTTATAACATACGCTATATTATCATACACAGTTTGATTCTGTAATAATTTATAATCCTGGAATACGATCCCCATACAACGTCTGAGATTCGGAACTTTTTCCGGGGGTAGATTCGCAATATTTATACCACCTATTAATACAGTTCCTGTAGTTGGAGTTTCTTCTTTATACAACATTTTCATTAATGTTGATTTACCGGCTCCTGATGCTCCGGTAATAAAAACAAACTCTCCTGATAATATATCTAAATTTATATTTTTTAATGCATAGTTATTTTTATATTTTTTTGTAACAGAACGTAATTGTATCATTTTTTTAACTCTATAACCTTTTTTGTAATACTTTCAGCATCTAAATTATAATATTTTACAAGTTCATTTGGAGTTCCGCTTTGTCCAAAAGAATCTCTTATACCTATTCTACAAACTTTTACAGGATTATTTTCAGCCAAACATTCACAAACAGAAGACCCTAATCCGCCAATTATCGAATGATCTTCTACCGTAACTACTATTTTTGTTTTCTTTGAACTACCTATTATAGTTCCACAATCTAAAGGTTTTATAACAGGCACATTAATCAATTCTACACTAATGCCTTCATTTTCAAGCATTTCTGATGCCCTTACGACTTCAGATAAAATATCTCCGGTTGCAATTAAAGTAACATCTGAACCCTCTTTAAGAACTATTGCTTTTTGCGGATTAAACTCATACCCCTCATCAAAAATACAAGGAACTTCTAACCTAGACAACCTTATATAAACAGGACCAACATATTTTGAAGCATATTCAACAACTTTTTTAGTTTGAACATAATCACTTGGCGAAATTACCATCATATTTGGCAGTCCTCGCATTAATGATATATCTTCTAAAGCTTGATGACTAGCCCCGTCTTCGCCAACAGTAATGCCTCCGTGAGCACCTATTATCTTAACATTAGAATTCTGATAACAAATCGAATTTCTTATTTGATCATAAGCTCTCCCTGTAGCAAAAACCGCAAAAGTTGCCGCAAATGGAATTTTTCCTTCCAAAGAAAGTCCTAAAGCTGTTGTCATCAAATCTTGTTCTGCAATTCCAACATCAATAAATCTTTCAGGATATTTTTTTGCAAAAATGGACGTTTGAGTTGAACCGGCCAAATCAGCATCCAAAACTACAATATTTTGATTTTTCTCGCCTAAATCTGCTAAAATTTCTCCAAAAGCTCTTCTTATTGATTTTTTATTATCATAATCTATCTTTAACATAAAATTCCTCGTAACAAGATTATATCACAAACAAGGAAATTTTTCTTATTTTAGATTTTAAAATAATCACAGATCAACTTTTCTTTTCTTTGAAATACTCTTTTTATTTTATTAATAAAGACGTTTTTCTCTTTACTTTCGAGTTCCTTCTTTAATATTGCTTTTTCCAATATTAAAGAATTCAACAAATCACTTAGCAATTCTGACTTTGGCTGTAAATGTATTCTTTTTATCTGTAATTCTTTTTGAAGAATTTTTTTTCTCAAACTATCTTTTTTCACAAAAAAACCTCTATTGATTTAAGAATAACTTTTATACAATAATTTTTCAATCAATCTTTTAGAGTATTCTTGATTTAAATTAATTAAATATGGAACTTATTTCTGCAATTTTATTTATAACACTGTTTATTATGTAAATTTTTGTAAAGTTTCTTATTAAAAGTTTAAAGTTTTTAGTAAAAAATGCCGTAAAAAATATTAACAAGGGAAAAATATAAGGACATTACAAATACTATGGGAATGGCAGCGTCACAAGCTAGATTATTAACTCTAACGAGTAGACTCCATGATGTAGAGTATAAAGCTCAAAACGTCATGAATCAAAAAATAGCTTTGTCAACTCAAAAAGATGAGTTGTACCAAGAATATTGTGATGCATTAGATGCAACAAAAATACAAGTAGCCTATATGAATAATGATGGAACAACAAGTTTTATAGATGCAAACTTTTCAACACTATGCGGATATAATCCTGATAGAACAAAACAATATTCTTTAGTAGATTCAAAAACCGGAAAAGTATATGTAACAGAAGAAACCGAGAATATCTACAATGAATTTTCAAATAGCGATAAATACTCTTTTGCTTGGGCAATGCTGGGAATGGGAAGATCTTTCAGTTATGATGATACAGATTTATCATTAGGAGCATACGGACAAGGAACAGAAATTGGCGTTGGAAAACTGCAAGATAGTATTGATTATGGTGATGGCGAAAACAATTTATTTATGACAGATGCCGAAAGATATGCTTTTGCAAATCATAGCGATAAAGTAACCGCAGAATATGATGCATTACAAGAGGCTCTTGAGGGGGATGATACCGATTTACAAAAAGAAGCTTTACAAACTTTTAGAGATGCACTATATAACAATGCAGAAATTAGAAAAGATATATACGAATATATGAGAAGAGATAAGCAAGCCCCTCAAGACCCACCGGAATACGATGAAACATTTCCTGAAGATTTTCCACTGGACGAATTCAATTTTTACGCTAATTTATTTGAAGAAATACAATCAAAAGGCGGTTGCACATCAGTTCCACCTCAATGTGAATCCGGAGACAATGGTAATTCTTGGTTCAACAATATGGTTGAAACCGGACGTATAATTATCGAATATTTTGATGGAAAAGACTGGACCCAAACAAGTGTTGCAACAAGTACAAATACAAACATGCTTGTAGAAGTTCAAGACGATGCGAACTTAAAAAAAGCTGAAGCTGAATACGAATATGAATTAGACAAAATTAATGATAAAGATACTAAATATGATCAAGATTTAAGTAAATTAGAAACAGAAAGATCTTCTATCACTACAGAAATGGATTCAATAAAAAAAGTTCGAGATGATAATATCGAAAGAACTTTTGGTATCTTTAGTTAAAATTAATAACCCTTATTCCCTTTTCCCTTTTCTTTAGCCACTTATTATAGTGGTTTTTTCTTTTTATTTAAGCTCTAATTTTTTAATTCTTATTTGGATATCTTCCAACAACTTTCTATTAACAGATAATAAATCACCTAATATTGCAATAATAGATAACTGTACAGATGAAATTAAAAATATTGCAGCAAAAATCAATGACTGAATATGTCCGTTTCCATCTCCAATGAAATAATAATAAACAAACCGAGAAACTAAAATTAACCCTAATAATCCTACCAAAAAAGCTAAAGAAATAAAAAATCTAAAAGGTCTATAAACGATAAACATGCGTATTGTAGTTTTCATAGACTTAAAAATATAATCAAAAATATTTTTTACCAATTTTGACTCTCTTAATTTATTATTAACTCTTATTGGAACAGACTCAACTTTTAACCCTTTAACATTAGCTTGCAATAATGTTTCCATTGTATAAGTATAATTATCAAAAACATTTAATTTTAAAGCTGCATCTTTCGTAAACGCCCTAAAACCACTTGGGGCATCTTCAACTTTTGTAGATGATAATAGTCTTAATGCCGCAGAACCTAATTTTTGAAATATTTTTTTTATTGGAGAAAATTCTTTTATTGAAAAAATATCTCTTGCACCTATCGTAATATCAGCCTCACCTTTTAACAATGGTTTCACCAACTTATTTATATCATCTGCACAATATTGATTATCAGCATCCGTATTTACTATAATATCAGCTTCTAATCTTAATGCTTCCTGCAAACCGGAACGAAAAGCATTAGCTAAACCTCTGTTAGGTTTTATCTCTAAAACACTTGCACCCCACTTTTTAGCAATTTCAGCAGATCTATCAACAGAACCGTCATCTATTACTAAAACCTCTATTTTATCAATTCCTTCAACCTTTTTAGGAAGAGCATTCAAAGTTGTTAAAAGAGTTTCTTCTTCGTTATAGCAAGGTATTTGAATAATAAGCTTTGTCATGTAAAATATTATATATAAATAAGAAAAGGGGAGCAAGTTGTTTTTTATTATTCTATTTATTGGTTTGCTACTTAGGCTTAGTTTTATTAATAAACCGGAAGGGCTATGGAATGACGAATATGTAAGCTGGTTTATAGCTCAAACACCTTTTAGAGAAGGATTTTTTCAAGAAATAATAAAACAATGCCATATGCCTCTTTATTATTTTTATTTGAAAATTTTTGCTAAAAATTCTGACTTTATATTAAGACTTAGTTCAGTTATACCATCATTTTTAAGTATACTAGTTATGTACCTTATAGGGAGAGAATTTTCTAAAAAAACAGGACTAATCGCTGCAAGTATAACTTCTTTTTTATCATTTTTAATATACTATGCCCAAGAAGTCAGATTTTATTCTTTAGTTTTCCTATTTTCAACACTTTCATTACTATTCACTATTAAACTTTTAAAAAATAATTCAACCGCAAATAAAATAGGATATATATTATCAAATCTTCTTATTATTCTTACCCACCATTTAGGAATAATATATGTACTTTTTAATATGCTCTACCTTATTTACAAGAAAAAAGAACTATCTAAAAAATTTATAATTATTTTTTCAACAATAATATTAATTACTATTCCATTAGGAATAAATATATTAAAAATGCTTCCTTCTTCTCAATGGTGGGGACATTTTACCTATACAAATATTTTATTTCTCTTTAGTGACTATTTTTCTCCGATACTCACAAATAACATAAACGCTCCAACCGTGTTTTTCTATAATAAAAATTATATTATTTGGCAAACTATTCCAACATTAATAGCAATAACAGGGCTTTTATATGGAATAAAAAATTTTAAAGGGTTTACAACTATTACGTTATTAACAATTCTCTCTCTCTCAACTCTAGCCTACAGTGGAAAAATAGTATTTATAACAAAATATTCAATAGAAATTTTACCAATATTAGTACTACTTATAACAATTGGATTTACTCGACTAAAAAAGATAGGTTTAGCTCTTTTTATAGTGTTTATATGTTTTCATCTAATGGCATTTTTTACCCCTTATTACGTTACAAAAATTAGAAGGACAGAAGGGCATCGAATAGTTGGAGAAATTCTTAACAGAAGGTCCCCAGATAAAATTATTTTTACATACTATGAACCGGATAGATTTTATAGATACGTCAATCTAAATAATATAGAAACCTACTACATCAGCAAAATTAATCGTTTCGAATACCTAGAAAACCCAAGTTTAATATTAAAAGACATTAATAAAAATGAAACGATTTCTGTAATTTTTCTAGACAGTGTTTCTTTTTTCGATGAAAATTTTGTAAAATCAAACAAAAATAATCCTAAAATACCGGAAATGTTTATGACATTTTCAATTATAAAAAATTCTCTAATAAAAGAATTAAATAATAAATACACAAATTATAAAGTCGATAAAATCGGCTCATGGACAGTAATAACGGCGACAAAGAAATAGACTTGACAATAGAGCATGTTATTGATAGACTTTCTATATAATCGCAGACAGTTAGTATCCTAGTTAGGATTTAAATTAGAAATAAGCTAGCCGAGATTACACCAGGGCAAAAGACTTATAAGAGAAAAAGGCCTGAGCTAACAGATAAAATATAGATAGCTAAGTTGTGTAGGTTTTGCGATTAAAGAAGATTGCAAAATCTTTTTAGTATAAAAATAGGTCGAAAATAAATATAAACACCTTAAGTTAAAACTTAAAGATGTATGAAAAAAGGAGCAAAAAATGTCAACAAAAGCTTTCAAAAATGATAAGGTAGCCCTTATCAAAGAAAAAATTGACAAAGCACAAGTTGTAATTGTTACCGAATATCAAGGTTTAAGCGTAGAAGAAATCACCAAATTAAGAAGATCTCTTCAAAAAGATGGTGGTGACTATATGGTTACAAAAAATACCCTTGCAAAGTTAGCTCTTAAAGGCACTCAATATGAAGTGTTAGCAGAAACTTTAAAAGGACCAATCGCTTTAGCATTTGGTTATGAAGATCAGGTAGCACCTGCAAAAGCTTTATCACAATTTATTAAAGAGGCTAAAAAAGGCGAAATTATTGCTGCAGCAATGGACGGAAGACTAATGTCAGCAGACGAAGCAAAAGCTCTTGCAACACTTCCATCAAAAGAAGAAATTTACGCAAAAATGCTTGGCTGTATCAATTCACCTGCCTCTGGTATCGCAAACTCTGTCAATGCTGTTATGTCATCTCTTGTTAGAGCTATTGCAGCAGTTAGAGATCAAAAAGCAGCATAGATTTATGCTAAAAACGTATTACAATTAACAAAAACATAAAAGGAGAAAAACAATGAGTATCGAATCAATTTTAGAATCAATTGAAAAATTAACATTATTAGAAGCTGCTGAATTAGTAAAAGCTATGGAAGAAAAATTCGGCGTATCTGCTGCAGCTCCTGTAGCTGTTGCTGCTGCTCCTGCTGCGGCTGCTGCTCCTGCTGAAGATGCTGATGCGGCTGTTAATGTAATCTTAGCTTCTGTTCCTGCTGATAAGAAAATCGCAGTTCTTAAAGAAGTTAGAGGAATCACTGGTCTTGGCTTAAAAGAAGCTAAAGATTTAGTTGAAGCTGCTCCTAAAGCTGTTAAAGAAGGCATCAAAAAAGACGAAGCTGAAGCTCTTAAAAAACAACTTGAAGCTGCTGGTGCTACTGTTGAAATCAAATAGTTTGACATCTTTTATAAAAAAGACCGAATTGAGTATTCAATTCGGTCTTTTTATAAATTTATTGTAAAATATATGTATGAATATTGGAAATGAAATACGAAAATTAGCATTTGAAAACGGAGTAATCCTTACTTATTTAGCAAAATGTATTGCTGAAAAAAAAAGGAAAAGCTTACTCTATACAAAATTTATCAACAAAACTTAAAAAAGGCACTGCTAACTTTAATGAGTTAGATATGATTCTCGAAGAACTTGGTTATAAAATAACATTCGAAAAAATTTCAAAATAAACTATTATTTCTTCTGAATTATCATAAATGATTTTAAACCTCTGCCTGTATCATTATTATCTTGGGTTGATACAACATTTATTTTTTTATAATTTAAAGAAGTAGAACTACCGCCATCAAAAGCCATAGCACTATCTAAACCATAACTTGAACACAAATCTCTAGCTTCATAAATATCCATTGGATGTTCATTTGTAACTATAAAAATATGAACTTCTTGTTTACCTTCTGCTAAATTCTTTATACCAATCAATGTTCTTGGAGTTTTTTGTGTAACAGAAGCTGATTCTCTTATAATATTACCATCCTTATCTTTAACTATAAAAAACTCTTCTTCTAACCTTAAATTAGGCAAAAGTTGAGGACCTGCTTGAGCAGAAGTTTGAATAGAACATAAAAAATCAACACTAGAATTATGTTGAGCAATTTCGTATTTGTATTTACCATCACAATCCATAACCCTAAATTCTGTTCTATTCAATATTTTAGACATATTTTGTCTTAAAATAGGATTTATCATTATATTTTCATTAAAAATCGGATCTTCTACAATTTGTCCATCATTCACTATATAAGACACTGTTTTTTCATTTTTTGGATCAAAAAAACCGGCATTTATTGTTAATAATGAACCTGATTTATTATGCACTTCTTTATTTGTAGTTAAACTAGAAGAAGAAACAAACTTAATTTGTTTTTTTATTTTATCACCACTCAATATTATATGATATATACCATCATCATAAGTCACATTAATTGGAGCAGCTGCAAAAACAGCTGTTGTTACAAACAATAAAGAAAATAAAAATAATTTTTTCATATTATAAATCCCTTGTCCTATAAAACATAATAATCGCAACTAAAAAAGCTATTGGAGGAAATGCTGCAGTTAAAAGAGGATGCAACACACCTTTTTCTGCCAATAAATCAAAGAATGGCAGAGTTATATAATAAACAAATATACATCCAATTGCTATTGTAAACCCGATTAATCTTTGTTCTCTTGGTTTACTAAACCCTAGGAGACATCCCATAACAGCCAACAAAACACAAACAAAAGGATGAAAAAATCTTTGATAATATTTATTTGCCATTAAACGATAATCTTCATCAAGATTAGCCTTTTTTAACAAATTTACATAGTGTTTTAGATTTTTGTTATCAATATCTCTATCTCTTTTTGTAGAATTAATCATTATTGTGTAAGCATCATTAGCATCATCTCCAATTAAAATATCCGCCCTATTTTTTTGAGTAACTCTCTTAAAAATTCCTTCTTCATTTATATCATAAGATGTTACATCTTCTAATATCCAGCTTGGTTTCCCGTCAATCGTTAAGCCTTTATGTCCTATTTTTGCCACCAAAATATTTTCTAATCCATGCAAATCATTAAAAACTTGTTTTGAAAAATTCATAACAATAACATCAGACATCTCACCCTGAAAAAACCTTGAAACGACAACAGCTTGTTCCGGATAATTATTCTCATCTTTTTTTGTATATATATACTGAGTTAAAGCTGCACCCCCTTTAATTTCCAACAATTTCTGACAAGAATATGGTATCAATTTATCATAAGTTACAAAACATAAATATGTAACAATAAAACTTAAAACCAATACCGGAGCTAATATTCTATGAAAAGACATACCAACAGCTCTAAAAATAGTAAGTTCTGAATCTTTACTTAATTTATCAAAAGTAAAAAGAGAACCTAACAATAAGCCAACAGGGAAAGCTTTTCCTAAGATTTTTGGTAACTCATATACCAAAACCAAAACCCCTGTTTTTGCAGTATACTCATGAGCCAAAACCTTTTTTATAGTATTTAAAAGCATTTCGGGAGCAATCCAAACGATAGTAAACAACATTATGGCAACAATCGTCGTTATAAGAACTTGCGTAAAAATATACCTATCATATACAGTAAAAATTCTTTTCATATTAAAGTTTAAAATCCTTTCCTAAGTAAAATTCCTTAGCAACAGGATCATTCGCGACATCAGTACTCTTACCCTGAATTTTTATTTTTCCATCAAAAATTACATACGCTCTATCAGTAATAGACAACGTAGCCTTAGGGTTGTGGTCAGTAATTAAAACCCCCAAGCCTTTATCTTCAGAAATTTTTCTAATATTATCCTTGATTTCGCCAATCGCAATAGGGTCGATACCGGCAAAAGGTTCATCCAATAACATAAAATCAGGACTTGCTGCTAGAGCTCTAGCAATTTCAACACGTCTTCTCTCTCCTCCTGACAAAGCAACCGCCGGAGCTTTTCGTAACTTCATAACCCCAAACTCTGTTAAAAGCTCTTCTAACTTCATCTTTTTTTCATTAACAGTTAACTTATCGTTCATTTCTAAAACCAAATTAATATTCTCTTCAACTGTTAACTTTCTAAAAATAGAATTTTCTTGTGGCAAATATCCAATACCAGCCTTTGCACGCAAATTCATCGGCCAAGCTGTAATTTCTTTATCATCTATATAAACTGACCCTTTATTAGGTTTCACTAACCCCACTATCATATAAAAAGTTGTAGTCTTACCTGCCCCATTAGGACCTAATAAACAAACTACCTCACCTTTATTCATATAAAAAGAAATGTCATTTACTACGCTTCTATCACCATAAATTTTTACTAAATTATTTGCCTTTATCTCCATTACAGCTCCCCGTATAAATTCCTAGAAATATGATACAACAAAAGCAACAGTTAATAAATTGTAAAGTTTTGTAAATATAAATATAAAAAATATCAATTATTAAAAATAAAACAACTTTATAAATATGTAAGGTAAAAATAGGTTAGTTTAACGAACTTCGTAGGAGGTAATTATGTCATACTTATCTGGCATAACAGGAATAGGTTACAATCCGTATATGAATCCGATAGGATTAACAGGACTAAGTGATTATAGTTCATATGGTTCTTATTATTCTCCTATGAATGCGATGAGCGGTATGGGAATGTATAATCCTATGATGATGGGAATGTATTATCCAGCGTTTATGGGACAAATGAATCAAGCATATCAAAATATTGAGAAATCTCAATTATCCCACAGTAGTGCTGTTCACGATATTATGTTACAAAATAAAACCAAAGCAATGATTTCACATGATAGAGAAATTTTTGAACAAGCAATGATTGATACAGGAATAGAAAGTAAAGTCAGAACATTGCACGATAAAATTGTAGAAGGCGATCAAGACGGAATTTGTGAAGAATATGATAAATTAAAACAAACAATTTTCACTAAATACAGTGATTATTTCAAATCAAATAGCAGCAAAATGAATGTTGAAGATGCTGTTAATAAATTTATAGAAGAATTATACACACAACAAATATCTCCAAAAGTAGGAGCACAAGTTGATCTTAGAGGAGATATCAGAAAATATGGAGAAACCGCATTTATGCACGGCTTCAATAAAGAATTCTTAGGAAAGAAAGAATACCATGATAAATATACAGAAGAAACTTTGAGCTATTTATTTGGAACGACAGTTGATAATAAAGCCGGAAAAGATCGTATAGAAAAAGTTGGAGGTTATGTGGGCAAAGGTGCTGAAGCGTTAGCTGCAGGTGCCGCAGGTTATGGAGCAGGACTTTTAGCTTCCGGAATAACAAGTTTAGCAACTAATAGCAGTGTTAAGTGTGGGCGTTGGGGTAAAATTGCAGCATTAGCAGCTATGGCCGGAGATATCTGCTGGCAATTAACAAGAGATTAATACAAACTCCCCTTCAAAATATGTGTGTAACGTCTGAGGCAATCTCAGACGTTTTGTTTTTCTAAAAAAATCTTGACATTTAATATTGATATTTTATTATAATAAATGTGACGCGATGGGGCGTCGCCAAGTGGTAAGGCAGCTGGTTTTGGTCCAGCCATCTCGGAGGTTCGAATCCTTCCGCCCCAGATTTTAAAAGACTTCCTTTAAGGAAGTCTTTTTTTGTGTTTATTTAAATTATAATGAAGGGAAGGGTTCGAACCGGAGAAGGAGGTTCGAATCACGCGAGGGAGCTGAGGCTGTAGAGTTTTGCTAGAGATGAAATCTCGAAGCACAACTCGTAATGCCGTTACACGCGACCGAGCAAGAGCTTCCGCCCCAGATTTTAAAAGACTTCCTTTAAGGAAGTCTTTTTTTGTGTTTATTTAAATTATAATGAAGGGAAGGGTTCGAACCGGAGAAGGAGGTTCGAATCACGCGAGGGAGCTGAGGCTGTAGAGTTTTGCTAGAGATGAAATCTCGAAGCA
>CALVAM010000024.1 GCA_944325545.1 Candidatus Gastranaerophilales bacterium
AAAACAAGCCAGCATTGTACAGGTGAAGCAGTTGACTTTGAAGTTGTATTGATTTTTACAGATGGCACAAGGCTTGGTTTACCTTATCAAACAACTTACAATCATATAAAAATGTGGGTTAAGGCTGGTAAACTTAGCGTTGATCAGTGCTTACAAGAAAAACAAGGCAATATGTTTTGGGTACATTTTAGCTATAAAGCAGGTGGGGCATCAGTAAATAGAAAAGAATTTAAGAAAACAACTGACGGTATTCATTTTGTAGTTGATAAATTATAATTTTGCTCGAGCGGAATATTTTCTTGGAATATTTTCCACTGAAAAATTAACTGGTTTTTATTCCATCTGTTCTTATGCCGCTTGTAGATAGATTTTTGCAGCTTCAAAGAAAATTATATTTTCAGGTTTTCTTACAACCTCGATTAATTTATTGACAAAAAGTGTGATGTTTGTTACACTAAAGTCCACCATAAAAGTCCAGATGACATTAGTTATCTGGATTTTTATTTTGTTATGTTTTCATTACGAGAAGCTTCTTTTTAAGTTAGAGCGACCTGTGAGCTGAGGCTGGAGTATTTTGTAAGATATGAAATATCGCACAAAATACGGAATTGCCGTTAAATGCGAACAGGTCAAGACAGTCTTGTAACGCCCACCATAAAAAGAACAAGGATAATTATCCTTGTTCTTTTTTACTTTAGTTTAATTTTACTAACCCTTAACTACTATATTAACAAGCTTTTTCGGAACAACTATTGTTTTCACAATTTCTTTTCCTGCTGTAAGATCTTTAATTTTTTCACTAGATAATGCAACTGATTTTAATTCATCATCACTTACACCCTCGTCTACTTCAATTTTATCTTTGACTTTACCGTTTACTTGTACGACTAGAGTTATTTTACTAGCTTTTGCTAAGTTTTCATCCCATTCACACCATTTAGAATCATGGATAGAACCTTCAAACCCTAAATCTGACCAAATTTCTTCTGACATATGAACAGTAACAGGTGCCATTAATTTGATTAAAGAGATTACTGCAAAACTTAAGACATTTTTATCTTCTTCAGATAATTCACCTTTACATTTACCCCTCCAATCATAGATAGCATTAGTAAGTTCTCTATACTTAGAGATTACAGTATTGAATTGGAAATCATTAGAAATATCGTTAGTAATACCTTTCATAGCCATATTTACTACACGAACTAAGTCATCATTTTCTCTTTTTAGAGGGAATGATAATTTATAGTCTTTAGTCAAATATTGTTGATTATCACTAACTAGTCTCCAGACTCTATTTAAGAATTTATAGCAGCCTTCAACACCTGCATCAGACCAATCAAAGTCTCTAGCTGGTGGCGAATCTGAAAGAATAAATAATCTTGCAGTATCAGCACCATAATTTTCAAATATTTCATCCGGATCTACTGTATTACCTTTAGATTTGGACATTTTAGAGCCATCTTTTAATACCATACCTTGAGTCAATAGATTTTTGAATGGTTCATCAAAACTTAACAGACCTAAATCTTTTAGAGCTTTAGTAAAGAATCTTGAATATAATAAGTGTAAAATAGCATGCTCAATTCCACCTACATATTGGTCGACTGGTAACCATTTATCTACTAATTCTTTAGAAAATGGCTTTTCAGTATTCTTTGGATCAGAGTATCTCAAATAATACCAGCTTGAACATACAAATGTATCCATTGTATCCATTTCACGTCTTGCTTTTCCACCACATATAGGACAAGTTGTTTCTGCAAAAGTCTTTGATGTAGTAATTGGAGACTTGCCTACAACGGAAAAATCAACATCTGTAGGTAGCATTACCGGTAAGTTTTCTTCTTTTTCAGGAACAATTCCGCATTTATCACAATAAACCATTGGAATTGGAGCTCCCCAATATCTTTGACGAGAAATCAACCAGTCTCTTAGGCGATATTGTGTTTTGAATTCCCCAAAACCGCCATCTACAGCTTTTTGTGTAATAGCTTGTTTTGCTTCTGTATTTTTCATTCCATTGAATTCATTTGAATTAACTAAAACACCTTCTTCTGTATAAGCGGCATCCTTGCAATCTGAAGGATTTTCAGGATTTTGGATAACAACTTTCATTGGAAGATTATATTTTTTAGCAAAATCAAAATCTCTTGTATCGTGAGTTGGAACTGCCATTACAGCACCTGTTCCGTACTCTACTAAAGCGTAATCTGCCGTCCATAGAGGGAATTCTTCTCCAGTGAACGGATTTATACAATGTGTACCTAAAGGTACTCCTGTTTTCACTCTATCAGTTGATAATCTTTCGATTTCAGTCATTTTACGAGCATTAGCTCTATATTCTTCAACAGCTTGTTTATTATCTTCTGTTGTTAATTTTTCGATATCTTTATATTCAGGAGCTACAACTAAATATGTAATCCCGTGTACTGTATCCGGTCTTGTAGTATATACAGGAACTTCAAGTCCTTCAATTTCTTTTACTTTAAATCTAAAAATTGCACCTTGAGATTTTCCAATCCAGTTAGCTTGCATAGTTTTAACATTATCGCCCCAACCTTCAAGTTTATCTAAATCTTCCAATAATCTTTCTGCATAATCTGTAATTTTAAAGAACCATTGAGAAAGATATTTTTTCTCAACAACACTGTCACAACGCCAACATTTTCCATCAATTACTTGCTCATTTGCTAGTACTGTTCCACAGTTTTCGCACCAATTTACTGCAGCTTCTTTTTTATATGCTAGACCTTTTTTATATAATTGAATAAATAGCCATTGAGTCCATTTATAGTAATCAGGCTTACAAGTTGTAACCTCTCTTTGCCAATCATAAGAAAGTCCTAACATTTTAAGCTGTTTAGTCATATAGGCAATATTCTCATCAGTCCATTTAGCAGGATCCGCACCATGTTTCATTGCTGCATTTTCAGCAGGAAGTCCGAAACTATCCCAACCCATTGGATGCAATACATTGTATCCTTGCATTTTTTTGAAACGAGCAATTACATCTGTAATAGTGTAATTTCTAACATGTCCCATATGTAACTTTCCTGATGGATACGGAAACATTGATAAAGCATAATACTTAGGTTTATCACTATTATCCGGCGTATGGAAAACGTTATTTTCTTCCCAAATCTTTTGCCATTTTTTTTCTATCTCTTGTGGAAAATATGACTCTTTCATCTATTCCTTTACTCCTTTATCTGTAATGTATAAATTTATTTTATCATAAACTTACACATCAATATCATCATCATTTTCTTTTTCATTTTCGCTATCAGGTAAATCAGGTTCTTTTACTTGTTTTGTTAGTTTTTCATTTAATTCCTGTAAAGTTATTGATTTATCCATTTTCTTTAAGGCATTTAATACAGAGATTTTATAATCAGCATCTGTTTTGTTCTTTGGATTATCAACTATTTCTCCTATTCGTTGCCCTAAATATCCCATTACCACAATTGCAGGTATTAATATTGTTGCAGTGGTTATTATAGCGTGTAAATCTATAGCTCCAACTCTTATAATACTTACAGTTCCAATGACTATCATTGTTATTACTATAAATAATAAACGTATATTTTCTGTATAACCCATTTTTTATTTAACCTTTTTTTGTTAAATTTTCCATATCTTTTTTCATACAAAACTGAACTAATGTCATTTTATCAATATTACTTAAATTGACAAATCTACCAGAGATGGTATATTTTCCATTATCATTTTTTTCAACTCTTATTAATTGATATTTACATTTGATTTCTTGTTCATCACTTAATTTAATTGATACATCATAAAGTTTTTCCATATCAATATTGTCAGCTGTAGTAAGTTTCATACCGCCTGCTGATAAATCTAATGTTCTGACTTCATGTTGCTTATCACCACAGCGTAAAATTAAATTTTCTAAATATTTTATACGTGTAAACTTACGTCTTTGTAAAAATCTGTGTTTTACAGGATTTGCAATTGTTATAACATTATTTTCTAAAGATTTTATATATGATTCAAAATATAAGTAGCCGTTCTCTGTAAAAGAATAAAAGTCACAAATATGATTTACAATAAGTCCTTCAGGTTTATATTTTAATTCCATTCTAAAACCTTCATTAGAGACTTCTAAAACTTTACCTTTATTAGTTTTTTTGAAATCTTGAGGAACAATAGTTACAATCTGATTATTTTTTATAAGTTCTCTCATATTTATCCTTTCTATCTTTTAGCTGTTTCAACTTTTACCATCCCAACTGATTTAACTTTTACATTAGGACTTATTTCATTATAAGACATAATTGCAATTTGAGGATATGTTCTTTCCACAAGTTTTCTAAATAATAATCTTATTGGAGAAGAACATAAAATAACAGGTTGATTGCCGGTCGCAGTAATTGCTTTTTCCAGCTCAACATTCATTTTATCAAACATATTTCTTGTAAAACTTGGATCGAGTGTAACGCTTTGACCATCAGGACTAGCCCCTTTGGCGATTGTGTTTTCTACATCAGGAGCTAAAGTTATTACATATAATTCACCTGTATCTGCAAGATTTTGTTTACAAATATTTCTGGAAAGTGCTTGGCGAACATGTTCTGTTAAGAAATTAGGGCTTTTATTAACCTTAGCTTGTAAGCTGATAGTTTCTAAAATAGTTTTTAAATCTCTTACGGCAACTCCTTCTTTTAATAGGTTTTGCATAACAACCTGTACATCGCCTATTGAAATATCTTTCATTATATCGTTTACATAATCTTCTGAAACTTCTTTCTTTAAATTATCAATCAGTTGTTGTACATCAAATCTTGATAAAATTTCTGAAGCACATTTCTTAATTACTTCAGTAATATGAGTAGAAATAACTGCGGAAGCTGATACTACAGTGTATCCTGACATTTCTGCTAAATCTTTGTCTTTAGCTTCAATCCATAAAGCTGGTAAACCAAAAGCGGGTTCTACGGCGTGAATACCATTTATTGCTAAATTCCCTATAGGATCCCCTGCACACATTGCAAGATATCTTTCCGGATAAACATCTCCTGATTCTAAAGCAACACCTTTAAGTTTTATTTGGTAAGAATTTGGTGATAATTGTAAATTATCTCTAACTCTAATTGAAGGAAGGACAATCCCTAAATCTAAGGCCGTTTGTCTTCTTATTTGAGCAATTCTTTCTAATAAATCTCCGCCCATTTCTACATTTAAAAGTTGTACTAAACGATATCCGACTTCTATTTCAATAGTGTCGACATTGAGCAATTCCATAACACTTTCTCGAGTAGCTTTTGCTCTTTTTTCTTTTTTTCCTAATTTTTCTTGTTGTTCTTGGGCTATTTTTTCAGCTTCTTGAGTTTGTGCAATAACTTTTTTATTTTGAGCTTTAAAATAAGCTAATCCTCCTGTAACAGCTGCAATTGTTAAAAATGGAATAGTAGGCATGCCAGGTACTATTCCCATAAAGCCTAAAAGCCCTGCCACAACACCTAATACTCTAGGATCTGAGAACATTTCATTTTTAATATCTTCTGATAGTGATTCATCTTTACCTGTAGCTCTGGATACTATTAAACCTGTAGCTGTAGATATTAGTAGGGCAGGGATTTGAGAAACTAAACCATCACCAACTGTTAAAATTGTGTATGTTGAAAGAGCTGTTTGAATATTCATATGTAATTGTACAACGCCGATAATCAGACCTCCTACAATATTAATGATTGTTATTACAATACCTGCAGTTGCATCACCTTTTACGAATTTCGAAGCACCATCCATAGTACCGTAAAAATCGGTTTCTCTTTCTAATTTACGTCGTCTTTCTTTTGCTTGATCTTCATTTATTAAACCTGAATTTAAATCAGCGTCAATACTCAATTGTTTACCCGGCATTTTATCCAATGTAAATCTTGCAGAAACTTCAGCAACACGAGTAGCACCGCCTGTGATAACCATAAAGTTAATTAATACCAAAATACAGAAGATAACAGCTCCGACTACATAATTACCACCAACAACAAATTCTCCAAAAGAATTGATTACATTACCGGCTTCTCCATTTAATAAAATCAAACGTGTTGAACTAACGTTTAAACCTAATCTAAATAATGTTGCAATTAAAAGAACTGTTGGAAAAGAAGAATAATCTAATGGTTCTTGAGTATATAAACATACTAATAAAATTACTACTGCTAAGGATATATTAATAGTCAGAAGTAAATCTAAAAAAGGAGCCGGTAGTGGAATTACCATCATACAAACAATAACTACTAAGCCTATTGCTAGGACTATATCATTATTGCTTAATAATTTTGATAATTTACTTAAATCCATCCTCTCTCCCGCTATTGATTACTATTTTTAGATTTGTAGACAAAAGCTAAAATTTCTGCAACAGCAACATACATATCTGATGGTATTATACCATCAATTGGTACAGAATTGTATAGTGTTCTTGCAACTGGTCTGTTTTCTACAATCGGAACATTATTTTCTTTTGCAATTTCTCTAATTTGGAATGCCAAATAATCTACACCTTTTGCGACAACCATTGGTGCAGGGGCTTGTGTTTTGTCATATTTTATAGCTACAGCATAGTGTGTAGGGTTTGTTACAACTACATCAGCATTTGGTACTTTTGACATCATTCTTTGTCTTGCCATTTGCATTTGTATAGATTTTATTCTAGCTTTAATTTTTGGATCACCTTCTGTGTCTTTATGTTCATCTTTTATTTCTTGCTTTGTCATTTTTATTGATTTTTCGTATTCATAATCTTGATATTTTTTATCTAAAAAACCTAAAATTAACATTGCAAGGCACATATTAATAATCATATTTACTAAAATTGACACAATGATATTTATTGCAATAGGAATTTCTAAACCTACTAAACCTAATAAATCTCCTTTACGACTATTTACAGCAGAAAAGCCACAAGCACCTACTATTATTAATTTTAAAATTGATTTTGCAAATTCTACCATTGAACGAGGTTCAAATGGATTAATCATTCTTTTTGCATTTTGAAGCATTCTTTGCGGAGATAAATTTTCTAAATTGAATTTAGCTTTTTCTAACGCAAAAACCTGTCCAACGTCTAATCGAATTACTATAATTGAAAAAATAACTAATAAAACCATAAATGGTAAAGTTATTATTGCTAAATATTTAAAGTATGGGAACAAGATCCCCATAATATTGTCTACATTTATGGGATTGGCATTAAGGCTTGAAAAACAATCTCTCATCATACTTTGGATTTTTTCTATCATTCCTTTGGAAAATAAAGCTAACAAAGCTACCCCTGCTACCATAACAAGGGCTGAATCCATATCACGGCTTTTGGAAACATTACCTCGTTCCCTCTCTTTCGTTCGCCGTCGACTGGTGGCTTCTTCGGTTTTTTCTGCTGCGTCATTCCCCATTTAATTTATTCTTTCTCTTTTTAAAATAATATTGTAATTTTTTCTATAAATTGTTCTGTTAAAACAGCTATATATTCTGCCATTGGCCGCATAAATATTAATGATAATAATAATCCTAAATATATCTTTAAAGGAAGTGAAACCATAAAAATATTCATCTGCGGCATCATTTTGGATGTGAAACCTAATAAAGCATCTGTTATAAAAAGAACTCCAAAAATTGGTAAGGCAATACTTAAACCTATATTAAAAACTTGACTTGTTATAATTATTATTTGCTGAACTAAATGAGGTGAAAAATCAAAAATATAACCTACAGGCATGAGTTTAAAGCTGTTATAAATAGCAGAAAAAAGCCATTGATGGGCACCTAATCCTAAAAATATCATTATTGCTAAAAAAGTGAAAGCTTGTGTTATAACCGGAGAATTTCCTCCTGAAGCCGGATTTAATGCTTGATCTGCGGATAAACCCATTTGGATTGCAAACATATTTACTCCTAATTCTATACCTACAAACATAATATTGGCACAAAATCCTATCGCAAAACCTATTAGAAATTCTTTAAATAATATTAAAGTTAAAGCCGGTACTGAATTTGGCGTAACTAAGTGTGTGTTATATTGTACGATTGGAAATAATATAAAAGCAATTGTTGCTGCTAACCAAACTTTTACTTGTACTGGAATTGGAAATGTTGAAAATACAGGAGCAGATGCAAAAAGTCCTGATAGACGAGTAAAAATTGCCATAAATAATATTATATTTCCAACTGAAAACAATACATCTAAATTAAACATTAAATCCCACCGATTAATTGAGGTATCATATCCATAAATTCATTTACCGTTGTAATAAAAATACTTATCATCCAAGGCATTAAAAATATTAACAAAAGAACGCAGCCAACAATTTTAGGCACAAATGTTAATGTTGATTCTTGAATTTGTGTTACTGTTTGAAAAATACTTACTAATAAACCTAATACAACACCAACTAATAATATTGGTACTGAAATTTCTAATGTTAATATAAACATTTTTTGTAAAAGTGTTATTACGACATCTTGATTCATTATTTAACCTCTATCTGACAAAACTTTCTACTAATGATTTTACAACCAAATACCAACCATCAACCAATACAAACATTATTAACTTAAATGGCAAAGCAATCATTGTTGGTGGCAAAAACATCATACCCATTGATACTAATACTGATGATACTACTATATCAATTACCAAAAATGGTAAGTACACAACAAAACCTATCGTAAATGCTGTTTTTAATTCGCTTAATATAAATGACGGTAAAAGTACGTATGTTGGTACATCTTCTTTATTTTTCGGTTTTTCTATTTTCGCCATCCTTACAAATAATGCTAATTCTTTTTCGTGTGTTTGTTTAAACATGAAATTTCGGATGGGAACAATGCCTCTATCCAAAGCTGCCTGTTGGGTAATCTGATTATTCATGTATGGTTGAAGAGCTTTTTCATTAATTTCATTGAATGTTGGAGCCATTATAAAAAACGTTAAAATTAACGCTAAACTTGTTATTACTTGATTCGGCGGCAGATTTCCGGCCCCTAATGCTTGTCTTGTTAATGACAAAACCACTACTAAACGTATAAAAGAAGTTGTCATAATTAATATACTTGGGGCTAAAGTTAATATGGTTAACCAAATTAGGATTTGTAATCCATTAGTAAAATCTTGCGGAGTGTTAGCATTTCCCACGCCTATATTAATGTTAGGAAACGTCATCGCGCTATATGAAGGTATTATAGAGAACATAATCCCTAAAATAATACCCCAAAATTTTTTATTACTCTTCATAAATAATTACCCTTAATAATCGACTATACTTCAAATCTAGAATAACAAATTCTATGTGAGCATGGCAAATCATTAAGTTTTATTGCACAAAACTAGCTAACAATTGCTCTAGCTAAAAGTTCAGCAGGTTCTGCAATTGCCGTTGAGTATTCTATAAACTGATTATCAGGTGCAAAATATCTACGCATTGCAGCACGGTTTGTCACTTTTTCATAGCAAACAAATGAATCAACATTGTCCTTTAAGTAGCCAGCAAAAATTCGCTGCTTATGGGACAGATTATAGTCCTTTAAGTTCTTAACGATATACATATCACCTATATTATATAATATTTCGCTCTTGTTTGCATAGTTTTGCAATAAATGTTTACATATTATCGATAATTGTATCTACAATTTCTCTGAAAGCTCCATTTCCGCCTTCTGATTTTGTTATTTGTATATCTTTAATTTTTTTAACTTTATTAACGGCATTTGGAACGGTATAACAATATTTTGTATATTCAAGAGATTCTATATCATTTATGTCATCTCCAATATAAATATATTCATCTTCATTTAAAGAGTATTTTTCTATTATATTTTTGAGTACATCAATTTTTTTTCTTATTCCCTGATGAATTTCATCTATTTTAAATTTTTCGTTAAGAATTTCTATTGCAGAATTACTTTCACCTGAAATGATACCTATTTTATAATTATTTTTCTTTAAAATTGAAAAAGCCATAATATCTTTAAAATTTAATTTTCTAGACATATTTTTATTAGAATCAATATAAACACAATTATCGGTTATAATTCCATCGAAATCTGTAATTATAAATTTTACTGTTTTAGGTGTTTTTAAACTCATATTATTTAACTCTTCTTAATTTTTCTATAATAGGAATTTCTCTTGGATATACAATTTTTTTGCCATCCCCCAGCAAATAAGGAACTTGTCTTATATCTCTTACCATATGATATAGCCCTGCCATTTCAAGACTTGCAGCTTGATCAGACCCCCAATTAGTTCTATCTACAGTAATATGTCTTTCTACAGAATTGGCTCCTAAGGCTACTGCTAGAACAGATGGTGTTACTCCTCTTTCGTGACCTGAATATCCTATTGGGCATGAAAATTCTTGCTTAAAAGTTTCAATAACCCTTAAATTTGTTTCTTCAGCATTTGAAGGATATGTAGAAGTACAATGATAAATTATTAAATTATCTTCACCTAATATATTTACAGCATGCCTAATTTCTTCCATTGTACTCATGCCTGTTGATAATAAAATAGGTTTTCCTTTTGATTTTGTATGTTTTAATAAATTATCATCTGTTAATGATGCTGAGGCAATTTTATAACAAGGAACATTAAATTTTTCCATAAAGTCGACCGAATTTTCATCCCAGCAAGAGGCAAACCATAAAATATTTTTCTCTTTACAATAACTATCTATCTCTGAATATTCCTTTTCTCCAAGTTCCAGTCCTCTTTTTAGATCTCCGTTCGTATTTCCAAAAACACTTTTTCTTTCTTTTGCGAGTTCTTCTTTTGTATAAACTATATCAACAGTTCTTTTCTGGAATTTCACAGCGTCACAGCCTGTTGTAACTGCTATATCAATCATTTTTTTCGCTAAATCAACAGAACCGTTATGGTTAATCCCAATCTCAGCTATTATAAAACAAGGAAATTCATCTCCTATTGTTTTATTAGCAATTTGTACACACTTTCTTTTCATTCTTACTCCCGCTAACTTAAGTATTTTTTATATAGAACGAATTCATCAGGATCAATTTTATGAGAACTATCCGGTTGATTTATTTGTTCTTCTTCTTGTTTTGTATTATCAGCTGTTGTTTTAAATAATTCATCTATAATACCGTCAGGATTTTCTTCTTTATAAATTTCAGTAAATTCAAATTCATCTTCTTTAGAAGTTTTTTCTTCTTCTTTAATATTTTTAGTTTCTTCTTGTTGCTTTGCTACGACTTTTGTAAAACCGGGAATTTCAATTTTGGGAATTTCAATTTTAGGAATTCTTATGTTTGGTATTTCTATTTTTGAATATTCACCTTCTTTTATTTCAATAGGAGGGTAACTGCCTAAATCCTTAATTAGATGTATTGAATTAGAGGATGCTCCGATTAACATTCTTTTCCCGTCTAATTCTACAACGTGTAAAGTTTTATTACTTCCCAGTGGTGTAGTTGAAATCACAGAAACATGACTGTTTGCTTTATCGCCGATTTCTCGTTTTAAAGCATTGATCCCGAATTTGTTTAATTTTGTATATATTATGCCTGTTGCATAAATTAATAGAATTACGAAAATAAGAGAAAAGAAAATTGAAATAATATTGGGTTCATGACTTACAGCTTGAGTGCCAATTGTATTAACAGTGTCTGTTGTTGAAACAGATGAAGCTTGTGCTGCATTTGCGAGTGGCTCCGGTAGATCCGGCAAAACATCAAATTTATCAACAGCATATGCTGATATAGCATAAAGCCAAGCTACTCCTGTTAAAAATGTTCCCAAAATCTTTTTCATTTAAACTTACCTTATTTTCTGATATAATTCTATCATAAAATTATTAAATAGGGCAAGATGTCATGCTAATGGAAGTGTTTAATTTTATTTTACAAAAGGATAGTGAATTGTTTATTCATGTTTTAAATCTTTTTGTTTTGCTTATTTTATTGATACTTTTTGTTTTTGTAAGAAAAATTAGAAAAAAATATTCTAAAGTAAATGATTATTTTGGGATTGTTACAAAAACTGTGAATTCAGTTCGTTATGGTGATTTGTCGAAAAAAATTGAGAATATGGATATTCCTAATTCTGAACCTTTGACAGAAAGTATTAATCGTATGATTGAGACTTTATACGATAGAGAGAAGATGATTGTTGAATATCAGAATGAATTGAACAGACAAAATAAGCTTTTAGAAGAGGTTATTAATTCGCTTTCTGACGGGTTAATTATTATCGATAAAAAATATAAAATTTTAAGAGCGACATCCAGAGTTGCTCAATGGTTTGGAGTTCCAGGAAAAGAATTGTTTGCTCACGATATTTTTGATTATATAAAAATTCCTAAAAATAAGCATATTGAAGATTTAAAAGAAGATGATATTTTTATTTTTAATGAAAAAGCATCAAATTTTGTTGCTAGTACTGTTGAGTTAAAGTTGGAAGATAATAAAAAGAGGTTTATTATAATAATTAGAAATGTAACTGACCAAAGAGAATTAGAAATATTGAAGGAAGATTTTGTCGCAACATTAACTCATGATCTTAAAGTTCCAATTATTGCGGAAACTAATATGCTTGAGTTATTTTTAAATGAAAATTTTGGTCCGATTTCTGATAAACAGGCTATTGCATTGAAGAATATGCAAACATCAAATAAAGAATTGTTAGATTTGGTACAAATTGTTTTAGAAACATATAAAGTTAAAGACGGTAAAGTACGGCTTTATAAAGAGAACATTATGTTAAAAGGTTTTATAAATGAAATAATAGATGAAATGCAGAGTATTGCAGGAAAGACAAATAATAATATTGAATTTATACAATCCAGAGATATAAGGGTTTTTGCTGATAAAATTCAATTGAAACGTGTAATAAAAAATCTGATTTCAAATGCAATTTCATACGGGGAACCTAATTCTCCTATAGAAATAAAAATAGGAGAAATTCCTAAATATATTGTTATTAATGTAAAAGATTACGGAAAAGGTATTTCAGAAACAGATATTAACAAAATATTCAATAAATATTATTCTGCTGCAAAGAAATTTAGGAAAATAGGCACGGGATTAGGTTTGTACCTTGCTTTACAGATAGTAAAAGCTCACGGAGGGGAGTTGTCAGTGAAAAGTGAGGAAGGTAAATATACTGAATTCTCGATTATGTTACCTGTTTCAGAAAATGTTAAAAATTTATTATATGGAGAATAATGATGAGTAGTATTTTATATGATACAAAATATCTACAATTAAAATGCACGAAATCAAAAAACGGGCACGATTGGGTTTATGCTCATAGACCTAATGCAAAAGACGTTGTTGTAATATTACCAATTATAAATAATAAAAAAATATTGTTTTTAAAAGAAGAACGTCCACCTTTACAAGCGGAAAATATTGCTAAATATTGTATAGGCTTACCAGCCGGTCTTGTCGGGGATGAAAGAATTGGGGAATCAATAGAAGATGCGATAAAAGCTGAGTTACTCGAAGAAGCTGGGTTAGTTGCTGATAGAATTGAAATTAAAACCCGAAAAATGGCAAGTTCTGCAGGTTGTGTTTCTGAAACCATTACGATTGCTATTGCTTATATAAAAGAATACAAATTGGTTCAAAAACCTATTAGTGATAATGGTATTATTGTTGATAGAATTTTGGTTGATAAATCTAATGTTTATTCTTGGCTAAAAGAACAAGAAAATTTTGGTAATGCTTTAACAGCATCTACATTAGCCGCATTATTTTATTTAGAAAGGTAGTTTAGTATGATAACAAAAGGTATAAGAGGTGCGATAACGGTAAAAGAAAATTCTTCAAAGTCTATAGAGGTTGCTACTTTAAAATTATTGAAGGAAATAATAGAAAAAAATAATATAGAAGTAAGTATGATCTCGCATGTTATTTTTACTTTAACATCAGATTTGAATGCTGCTTTTCCTGCAAAATTTGCACGAATAAATTTGGATTGGAAAGATGTTGCGATGATGTGTTTTACAGAACTAAATGTTCCTAATGCTTTAAAAAAATGTTTAAGAGTTTTGATTGTTGTTAATTGTGGTGAAAATTTTATACCTGAATTTGTTTATTTAGATGGAGCTGAAGTTTTAAGAAAATGAAAAGGGTTTTAATTGTTGATGATGTAAATGGATGGGTTAAATTTAATTCGGATGTAATAAAAGAATTGTTCAAAGATGTAGAAATTGTTACTGCAAATAGTGCATCAGAAGCATATGACATATTATTACAAGGAATGGATTTCGATATTATAATGACTGATTTACAAATGGAGGAATCTTTTTTTCCTAAACAAGCAGGAGAATGGCTTGTTGAACAAATAAAAACTTTTGATCGTTATAATAATACAAAGGTTGTTATGATATCTGCTTCATACAATATAAGGCAAGTCGCGAACTCGCTTGGAGTAGAGTGTATTCCAAAATCTACAGCTTTAAAATGTATGTCCGCATATAAGGAAATTTTTGATTTATGTTAAAAAAAATATTAATTTTGTATATTTTGTTTTTTTCTTTTTGCTTGATTACAAAGGCAAAGGAAATAGATGCTGATTTTACAAAATATTATAAAATTAATGATAAATTTGAAATTACGTATATACCACTTACTAAGAATAATGAAAAATCTTTAAATAAAGAAGATAAAAAATTTTATAAAACTATCCAAAAAAACGAAAAATATGTTTCAAAAAATCAATTAGAAAAAGCAGACAGATATTGTGAAAATTTCATTCCTAATAAAGTAAGATTAACAAATTATTATCAGGGTAAACTTGATTATAAAAAAGCTTTGGAAGAATGTCTATCACTAAAAAATTTAGATAAGGTAAATTTTATTCCTGAATATTTACTAGACCAAAAATTAGCGATTTTATATGCAAGATGTGGGGAATATTCAACTTCTAATAAAATATTATTACCCTATATAAACTCTAAAGATAAAAAACAAGTATCTTTAGCGAATTATCAAATAGGAGAAAATTATTTTTATATACAAGATTATAAAACGGCAGTTTTATATTTAAAAAAAGTTATAAGTTCTGATTTTAATTATGTCCAAGCTCAAGAATTTTTGTATTCTTCGTATTTACATATAAAAGACAATAAATCAGCATATACTGTTGCGAAAAATTTAATCAATAGAGTTCCTAATAACCCTGAAAATTACATGAAATTAGCTTTTGTTACAACAAATAAACTGGAAAAATTAAATAATTATTATAAGGCAAAGCAGTTATATTTTGCTCAAAATTATTTACCGGCAATAGTAGAAGTTAATAAGTTAATTGTACCAATAGAACAAGCGAAAATAGATGAGGCTTTCAAAAAATTATCTTTATATTGCAAAAAACCGGATTGGTCAAAAATAAAGGCTAAAAATTCTAATTTACTTGTTGATGATATTCTTTATTGGGATAGACGACAAGATGATTTTTTTGAAGCAACAAATAATTGTATTTCAAAATATTATGGTAAAAATTTAGTTGCTTGTTTTAATGATATTAATTCTAATCAGCAGGTTCTGGATAAAGAATTAGCAGAAGAATCAGCAAGAAGAATTGAAATAAAACAACGAGAAGAACAAAATCAATTATTAAGGCAACAAAATGCACTAATTCAAGAGCAAAATCGTATTCAGTATATGCGTAATTATAATTATTATCCACGATATTATGATTATTATTGGGGAAGATATCCTTGGTGGTTTTAGAAAGTAAAAAAAAGTTTGCCTAGAGATGGCAAACATTAAATAAACACGAGGATATTAAGAGAGAGAGTATAAAAAGAACTTTTGGGTAAATAAAAACTCTTATTTGAAATTTTATTTACTTAATTAAACTTATTGATTTGTTTAATTATCCCTTACATTTATATAAAGTTTGGGTTAAAACTGAAATTGCCTATTTTTTTTAATAATTTACAAAGCTTAAAGTATTATAAATAGAGGATTTAAGGAGTATATACTGTCTAGATATAAAATATGGTTTATAATATTAAATAGCTTTACACAAAGGTTTTTTATGTTAAGATTAAAGGTATAGTGGGATAGAGGAGAAAGATTTTGAGTCAACAAAATATGTTTTCAGACGGTAAAATTGTACCGGTAAATATAAGAGAAGAAATGAAAAAGTGCTATATCGATTATGCAATGAGTGTAATTGTAGGTAGAGCGTTACCGGATGTAAGAGATGGTTTGAAGCCTGTACACAGACGTATTTTATATGCGATGAATGAATTGGGTATGACACCAGATAAGCCGTTTAAGAAATGTGCCCGTATTGTAGGTGAAGTATTAGGTAAATATCACCCACACGGTGACAGTTCCGTATATGAAGCACTTGTAAGATTGGCTCAAGATTTTAATACGAGGTATTTGGTAGTTGACGGGCATGGTAACTTTGGTTCAGTAGATGGTGATGGTGCTGCTGCAATGCGTTATACAGAAGCTCGTATGCATAAGATTACGACCTCTATGTTGGCTGATATTGATTGTGAAACTGTAGATTTTGAACCAAATTTTGACGGTTCATTGGAAGAGCCTTCTGTTTTGCCTGTAAGATTACCAATGTTACTTTTAAATGGTTCTTCCGGTATTGCAGTCGGTATGGCAACTAATATTCCTCCTCATAATTTAAGAGAAGTTGTTGACGGTACAATTGCTTTGATTGATAATCCTCAAATAACAATAGATGGTTTAATGGAACATATTAAAGGTCCGGATTTCCCTACCGCAGCTACAATCGTTGGTTTAAATGATATAAGACAAGCATATGAAACAGGTCGTGGTTCGATTAAAATGTCAGCTGTAGCTACTATTGAGGAAATTCCCGGAGGGGCTGGAAGACAAACAAGAACTGCAATTATCGTTACTGAAATTCCTTATCAAGTTAACAAGTCTATGTTAATTCAAAAAATTGCGGATTTGGTTAAGGAACAAAGAATTAACGGTATATCTGATATCAGAGATGAATCTGATAGAGAAGGTATGCGTATTGTTATTGAGTTAAAGAGAGATGCAAAACCTGAAGTTGTAAAAAATAATTTGTTTAAGTATACACAATTAGCAACAACTTTTGGTGTTAATATGGTTACTTTATGTGGAAAGCAGCCTAGACTTCTTAATTTATATGAAGTTCTTAGTGAATTTGTTGAACATAGGGTTGAAATTGTTACAAGAAGAACTATTTACTTCTTGAAGAAAGCTAAGATAAGAGCTCATATTTTAGCAGGTTTATTAATTGCATTAGGATCTTTAGATGAAGTTATTGAATTGATTAAAAAATCAAAAACAACTGATGACGCGAGAGTCGGTTTGATGAGCCGTTTTGGTTTAGATGTTGATCAAGCTAATGCAATTTTAGAAATGCAATTAAGACGTTTGACAGGTTTAGAACAAGATAAAATTAAAAATGAATATGACGAATTACTTAAAAAGATTACTGAGTATGAAGGAATTTTAGCTGATCGTCAAAAAGTTTTAGATATTATCAAGGGCGAACTTTTAGAAGATAGAGAAAAATATGGTGATGATAGAAGAACTCAAATTGTTCCTGAACAAGGAGAAGTAACAATTGAGGATTTAACACCAAATACACCAATGGCAGTATTTATTACTCATCAAGGTTATTTAAAAAGAATTTCTTTAGATACTTTTGAAAGACAAAATCGTGCAACTCGTGGAAAAGCAGGTATGAAGACAAAAGATGATGATGATATCCAACATTTCTTCACAGCTATGATGCATGATAAAGTGTTGTTCTTCTCTTCTAAAGGTATCGTGTATAGCTTAAATGTTTATGATTTCCCTGAAGGAGGAAGACAATCAAAAGGTTTGCCGATTGTAAATGTGTTACCTATAGAACAAGGTGAAACAATAACTGCGGTTGTTCCTGTAAGTACTTTCTCACATGATGCGAACTTAATTATGTTGACTCAAAAAGGTTATATTAAGAGAATTGAACTAGATAATTTTGCAAGTATCAGAAGAAGTGGTATTATAGCCATTTCTTTAGAAGAAGGTGATAAGTTAAATTGGGTTAAATTAGCGAAAGCAAATGATGAGATTATTATCGGTACATCTTGTGGTATGGCAATTAGATTCCCAATTGAAGATTTAAGACCTTTAGGAAGAAGTGCTAGAGGTGTAAATTCTATGAAATTAAGAGCAGCTGATACTATTATTGGTTGTGATATTGTTCCTAGAAATTATGATGCTGATTTACTTGTAGTAACTTCTGATGGTTTTGGAAAGAGAACCAAATTATCTGAATTTAGATCTCAAAATAGAGGCGGTATCGGTTTAATTGCTACTAAATTTAAATCAAATGCTTCTAGATTAGTTGCTTTAACAATCGTAGAAGAAAGTGATGAAATTATGCTAGTTACTGCAAATGGTATTGTAACAAGAATTAAAGCCGGTGATATTTCTTGTCAAGGAAGACCTGCAACAGGTGTTAGAGCTCAAAATCTTGTCGATAATGATAGTGTTGTCTCTGTTAATAAAATAGTAAATACTGATAAAGACGATGACACATCTTCTGAAGTAGGAATAGAGCAAAATACGGAAGGAGAACAAACGACAATAGTTTCGGAAGTTCAAGAATAAGTTAAAAGGTCGGGAATATCCCGACCTAAATTTTATAAAAGGAGAAATTATGAATAATTTAAAAATATATACAGATAATGATATAAATCAAAATTTAATAAAGGATAAAAAAATCGCAATCATAGGTTTTGGATCACAAGGTTATGGTCAAGGTTTAAATTTAAAAGATTCCGGTTGTGATGTAGTTTTTGGTTTAAGAGAAGGTGGTGCTTCTGAGATTAAAGCTAAAGATTATGGCTTGAAGACTATGAAGATTTCTGAAGCTGTAAAACAAGCTGATATTATTCAAATTTTAATACCTGATGAAATACAAGCAAAAGTTTATGACGAAGAAATAAAGCCTTATTTGAAGGATGGTCAATATTTGATGTTTTCTCATGGTTTTAACATTCATTATGGTTTTATTGTTCCTCCTAAAAATGTAAATGTTATAATGGTTGCACCAAAAGCTCCAGGACATACTGTTAGGAGTGAATACAAAGCAGGGAAAGGAGTTCCTTCTTTAATTGCTATATATCAAGATGTTTCAAACGATTCTAAGGAAATAGCACTTTCCTATGCGTCAGCAATAGGATCTGGTCGTGCCGGAATTATTCAAACTACGTTTAAAGAAGAAACCGAAACCGATTTATTTGGTGAACAAGCTGTTTTATGTGGTGGATGTTCTGCATTAATAAAAACTGCTTTTGAGACTCTGGTAGAGGCGGGTTATTCACCTTATATGGCATATTTTGAAGTTTGCCATGAACTTAAATTGATTGTAGATTTAATTTATCAAGGTGGAATCGAAGATATGCATTATTCAATTTCTAATAATGCAGAATATGGAGATTTAACAAGAGGTGGAAAATTAATTAACTCAAATGTAAAACAAGAAATGAAAAAGATTCTTGCCGATATTCAATCAGGAGCTTATGCTAAAGAATTTATGAATGAAATGAGTAATGGTGGTTATAAATTTAAAGAATTGAGAAATAAATCAAAAGAACATCTAATAGAAAAAATCGGGGATGAAATTCGTTCTTCTTTTAGCTGGGGTAAAAAAGATAAATTAATTGATAAGAGTAAAAATTAGTCCTGTTGTTTAAATACAAAATCTACATGTAGGTAATAGTAAAGAAATTATCTTTTTTTACAATAGAGTTGTATTAAAAATACAGTTTATAGTTGTAAAAAAGGAGTAAAAGATGAAAAAAACATTATCTATGTTAGCAGCATTAGGGATTTTATCATTTGCAGGTATTCAAGGTGCAAATGCTTTTGATTGGTCTAATTTAAATCCGGCTTATTGGGGACATTGTCCAAAATGTGAAAAGAAAAAAGCTGATTGTTCTTGTAAAAAGGCAAAGAAATGTGATCCTTGCAAAAAAGTAGAAAATCCATGTCCTTGCACAGGAGCAGCAGCCCCAGCACCATGTGATCCTTGTCAAAAGCAAATGCAACAGCCAGCACCATGTAATCCTTGCCAAAAACAAATGCAACAACCGGCAAAATGTGATCCTTGTGATAAATTACAAGAAATGACTAAGTAAATATTTGCTAAAAATTTATTTGACGGTAGATGTTTCTACCGTCAATTCCGTATTTATCCTCTATTTATGTGATTACAATTTGAAAATAGTTTTATAAACTATTAATATTAAATGGGGAGAGATATGGTTAAATCAAATTTAAAAGAAAAAAAAGTCGTTAAAAACAATAACTTAAAAGTTGTTGATAATAATGCTGTTAAAACAACATCTTATAGTGACATAAACTTAAAAAAATGGCGAGATTATGAACATGTAAAGACTGATACTTTATGGGAATTTCCGAGTCGTTTAAAAGATGGCGGGCATTCTAATGAATATCATGGTAATTATATTCCTCAAATAGCTCAACAAATATATGAGAGGTATACTAAAAAAAATGATATCGTTTTAGATTTATTTTTTGGTTCAGGAACTTCCGGCATTGAGGCTATTAATATGAATAGAAGATGTATTGGTGTTGAATTAAAAGAGGATTTGGCAGAAAAAGTTTCTGAAAAATTTACCCCCAAGCAACTTGTTACAGACGTAAACATAATTTGTGCCGATTCTGCAAGTGAATTGGCTAAGGAGAAAATTAAAGCCAGATTAGATATCATGGGCGAAAAAAAAGCTCAACTTCTAATGCTGCATCCACCTTATGATGATATTATTAAGTTTTCTGATAAAAAAGAAGATTTATCTAATTGTTCATCTACAGAAGAATTTTATGATTTATTTGAAAAAGTTGCAAAAAATGGATATGATTTATTAGAAAAAGGCAGATTCGCATGTCTTATAATTGGTGATAAATATGCTAATTCACAACATATTCCATTAGGCTTTGAATGTATGGCAAGAATGAATAAATTAGGTTTTATAACTAAGGCTATTATTATAAAAGATATGCAAGGTAACGAAAGAGCTAAAGGTAAAACTGCTAATTTATGGCGATATCGAGCTTTAGCAGGTGGATTTTATATTTTTAAGCATGAATATGTTATGGTATTTCAAAAAGTATGATAAAAGATGTTGAAGACGGATTAATTATTAAAATTAAAATAGTCCCAAATTCTTCTAAAAATGATTTGATCTTTGAAGAAGAATTTATAAAAATTAAAGTCACTGCACAACCCATTGAAAATAAAGCAAATAAAGCTTTGATAGAATTTTTATCTAAATTATTAAAAATACCTAAAACAAGTATTGAAATTTTAAAGGGAGAAACTTCTAAGGAAAAAACTTTGTTAATAAAAGTTTTAGATATAGAAAAAAGAGCTTTAATAAAATCTCAATTGACAAAATAAATAAAAAACTATACTATAAAATAAGAATAGAAGTAAAGGTGTTTTATGTATAAACGTTGGTATGATATTGATCCTACAGTAAGTCTGGCAGTAAGTTTAATGAGAAATGCAAATATAATGACTCAGTATAAGTGTGCAGATTTAATTGTACAAAAATCTAAAGATAATGGTATAGATCTTTCAGATAATATATTAACAGATGCTTTTACTTATGTTTTAAGACGCTGGTATGATACAGATCAAAAGATTGCGGAAGCTTTTGAATATTTAAAATCTCTACCGGCTGAATTACAAAAAGATGTTGCACTAGATATAATTAATCTTCTTCAAGAGGAAGAAAAGCATTAAGTATTATGGATTTATTTAATGATATAGTTTTTAATCCGGCATTTATCTCGATTATAGTGTTATGTGTTCTTTGTTTAAAGAAAGTTAATGTATTACTTTCAATAATTATTTCAACAATTATTGCGGGTGTTATTTCAGGTATGAATATAAGTAATACAATGCAAATATTTATATCAGGTATGGGCGGGAATTCGGAAACTGCTCTAAGTTATATTTTATTAGGGGCATTTGCGGCTACTATGTCACATTCAGGCTTTACTGATGTTATTTCAAAAAAAATATCTAATATTGTTTCAAATAACAAATATCTCTTACTTTTGATACTAACTTTAATAGCAATGGCTTCACAAAATATAATACCCATCCACATTGCTTTTATACCAATAATTATACCTCCTTTATTAAAAATAATGAATAACCTTAAAATAGACAGAAGAGCCGTAGCTTGCGTATTAGCTTTTGGTTTGAAAACTCCTTATATAGTTATTCCTGCCGGTTTTGGATTGATTTTTCAAAACTTAGTTGCTGACAATATGATTCAAAATGGAGTCGTCGTTCTAAGAAGTGAAATATGGAAATATATGACAATACTTGGTTTAGGTATGTTAACAGGATTACTTATTGCAGTATTCATATCTTATAGAAAATCTCGAAATTATAAAGATATTAGTATTAATATTAATGATAATATTTCTACAAAATTTCAGAAAAAACATTGGTTTGTGATAATTGCAGCTATATCAACTTTCATTGTACAGATATTGACCCAATCTCTTCCTCTTGGAGCTTTAGTAGGTTTAGGTATAATATTTTCTTGTAAAGTTATTCCGCAAGAAAAAATGGATCATATGATGAATGAAGGAATATATTTAATGGGTTATGTAGCATTTGTAATGCTTGTTGCTGCTGGTTTTGCGGCTGTATTAAAAGATACGGCGTCTATAGAACATTTAGCTAATGCTGTTTTAACTCTTCTGCCTAATAGTATAATGTTAGCTTCATTTATAATATTGATATTGGGTTTATTTATTACAATAGGTATAGGAACGTCTTTCGGTACAATTCCGATATTAGCAGTTTTATTTGTTCCAATATGTGTAAAATTGGGTTTTAATACTCCTCAGATGATAATTTTATTAGCAGCGGCTGCTGCTTTAGGAGATGCTGGTTCACCTGCTTCTGATACCACTTTAGGTCCAACTTCCGGTTTAAATGCGGATGGGCAACATAGTCACATCTTTGATACCTGTATTCCTACTTTTTTACATTTTAATATTGCACTTATTATTTTCGCTTTGTTAGGAATATGGATTTTTAATTAGCGATATTAACCATTTAATCCATAATTAAAATCTTCTTGAATGTTAGTTGATAACATAGATTTTAATGATTCCATATAAGCATTAACTTCTTCTAATTCAGCACTAGCTGTTGTAATTTGTGCATCGATAGCTGTTTCCCAAGCTGTTAATTCATCTAATTGATCTTGAAATTGAGCTGTAATTTTATCCATTTCTTCTTCAAAATCAGGAATTTCTGTATAATCTTTATAATCATCGTAAAGATGTTCACCGCCTCTAGCTTGATCTGCCTCATATAAATTTTTATAATAATTTCTTGTTGCTCTATCTTGTGCATTTTTTAAAGATTGTGAGTCTGATTGAGAATATGTAGCAAGAGATTTTTGAGATTGAAATTCTGTTATTTGTAAATTTAACTCATTTCTTCTCAATTTGTATGATAATAATGTTTCATGTAAATTTGCTATTGCCATCTTTTTTCACCATCTTTTTTAAATCTTACATATATATAAAGTGTATAAAAAAGATGTAATTTCAATGGCTGTTATTTTTGTTACAAAACTTAATAAATACTTAAAACTCTTATTTATAAATCAAAAGGAGATTCTTCTTTGTAGTAGTTATTTTTTCCTTTTCTGATTTTATCATTACGTTTTTTTATATCTTTCGACATATGCTTATAAGCATTATCTAAAGATATTTTAGTTAAAGGTTTATTAGTAGCTCTATCATTTACAATTAACCAATACGAATCTTTAACATTGTTTACAGCAAATGAAATTTTACCGGCATATCTGTCTCCCGGTTTTAATTGAGAAAATAAAAGTTTTGTATCCCCAAATATTGAAGGATTAAAAATAGAATTATAATCATTCATTAAAGCTAAATCCATGCCGGAAAAAGACTTCTTAGACATATTAGCAATTGATAAAGATAAAGTTATAGTATTAACTTCGCCAAAAGGATCTTTATCATATAAAATATTAGCAATTCTAATTTCTAAACCCGGATATTTTAATTCTTTTTGTTTTAAAGCTTCTTCTCTGTAAACAGGGAGCTCAACTTCCGATAAAATCCTAACTTTGATTTCATCCCCTGGAGCTATTAAGACATTCTTTCCTTTGCGATAAAGTGACATTCCAAGCCCTATAGTACCTCCTAAAGCAGCCCCACCTGCTAAGGTATAACCTTGAGAAGCAATTGCTGCCTCTATACCTAATGCTTGAAGAGCAAAAATACCTCCTGCAACACCGCCTACTGCTGTATAGCCTAAATCTGTTGCAACAATTTTTGTTGCAGCCTTAAGAGGATGAAGTTTTGTGCTCATTTGACCTTCTATTGGAATTTCTCTTCCATCAGGGGTCACTAGATAGTCAAAGCTTAAACTTAAGTGTCCGTCTCTTCCTAATCTTTTTGCTTCACTTGTTTGAGTTATTGTTCCATGAGCAACAGTTCCTTTAGGTATGATTACTCCTTTATCACCAATAACATCTTGAGTAACTTCTGCAAAAAATTCATCACCTTCTATAGAATATGTTCCATCTAATACCTGAGAAACTGTCATTTGGATAACATCACGTTTTTCTAAAACTTCTTTTTTTCCAGTAAATAACTGTTCATCTTGTTGGTTATAAACATCATCATATTCAGCATGACCTTGAAAAGTTCCTTCCGCCAATACTGAATTTACAAAAAATAAACTTATTAAAATTGATGATAATATTTTCTTCATAACTTCATTATACAATTCTTTTACCTTATTGCCAAATCGTTACAATAAACTGTTATATATTTCTACAGTATCAATACAAATTCCTAAATTTCTATCAACAAGACTTTTAATCGTATTTTTATAACATAATAATAAAGCCTTATTTAAATTATTTTCCTCTTCTAAAGCCTGTCTTATAGGTTGACATAATTCACAAGGTCGAGTTCTCTCTTCAATTTTATCAGCTAAAAATATAATTTTTTCAAAATCTGTCATATTTAACTTCCCTAATGTATGCCATCTTATCGCAGATAAAATTTCTTCGTCATTTACTCCTAATTCGTGTTCTGCAATATAAGCTCCTACAGGAGCATGATGAGTTTTTGGATTACATAATTCACCTTTTTTTATATCTAATTTAGACAAAATTTCTTGAGTTTTTTCTTTCGATAAACATTTAGCACAATCATGCACTAATCCTGTAAAATAAGCTTTTTGAGGATCTAAGCCAAATCTTTCAGCTAAATTTTGGGCACATTCGGCTGTTCCTATCGAATGTTCATATCTTTCTTTACTTAAATTTTTTTGTAACCAGTTGTTTAAATTTTCTTTAGTTGTATAAATCATTTTTTTCTATATATTCCTTTACTAAACTTAATGTTTTGTTATTTTTTCTTTCTCTTATCTCTGTAGAAGATATATCAATATACTCCATCGGAGCAAGTTCATAATCAAACTCTGTTTTTTTTGTTATTTTAATTTCTCTTGGGAAAACTATAAAATGAACAAGTTTTTTTAATTCGTCAATCTTGTACCAACTTTCAATTTTATCAAATGCATCTGTTCCTATTAAAAGATTTAATTTCCCTTCAATTTTATACTGCTTAATAATTTTTTTTACGGTTAATAAAGTATAAGATTTTTGTTCTGATTTATACTCAATATCAGAAATCTCAAATTTTGGATTTATAGAAGTTGCCATTTTTACCATATTATATCTGTGCTCTGCTAAATTTTTGTTAATATTTTTATGTGGAGGTATGTAAGCAGGTATAAAAATGACTTTTTCAAATCCATAATAATCAAGTGCAAATTCCGCAACTTTTAAGTGTGCATTATGTATAGGATTAAAAGTTCCAGGGAAAATACAAATACTCAAAATTACACCTCCATATATATTTTATAACAAAAAGTTAAATAAAAAAAACCTGATTTTTTGTTAAAATCAGGCACTAGAAGATTAATTGGGGAATTAATTAAATTAGTAAGATTAAGTTAGGTATTATAAATAAATTTTAGTTATTGTTTTACTCGAGAAATAAATGTTACACGAGATTTCATATCCATAGCAAATAAACGCATTTCATCTACTAAGATATATGATTTATCTTCTGTAGAATTTTCGTCTTTATAGAATTCTCTAGAAATTTGAGTTGCCATTGCATTAATATTATAACTATTTAAAACTGCCATAAAATTTTACCTCTTATTTTTAAGACAGAACTTACAATAGAATATAATTATTTTATTTTTAAATTATTATTCTTTTGTTTTTTCTCTCTTATATTTATCTTACATATATATAAAGTATATAATAAATTGCAAATTTCAACCTTTTTTTTCTTTGTTACATTTGTTTACATAATTAATTAATTAATATAAGGATGAAATCGCAGATTTTATGCTGTTTTCTTTATAGATAGGTAATTTGAAGATTAGGGATAGAGAATTATCTTGACTTGATTTTGCATAGATATACCCATTGTGTTCTTCAATTATTTTTTTACATAGATATAAACTTATTTTTTGTCCTATAACTGTATAATTTTGTGAATTGATATTTTCTTGTTCAAAAATATTAGAGCAAACTTGATTAGACAAATAAACCCCACTGGTTTTTAGTAAAAATTTTACATTATTTTCTTCTTTAGAAATATAAACTAAAATTTTATCATTATTATAAGAATATGATATTGCAAATAATATTAGGTTAATAATAACTTCTTTAATACTTTCTAGATCGGCTGCAATATAAATATCAGGTTCACTTGAAAAATAAACAAGAGAAATATTTTTTTCATTTAAATCTTTTGATATTTTATTTATACAATTTACTAATAATTTTGAAATATTAAATTTTTCATAGTTAAATTTATTTTTTCCGGTTTCAATTTTATACGTATTTTGCAGCATAGAAATCATATTTAATATATATTTGCAGGATGCTTCAATATTTTCTATTAAATCTTTTTGTTCATCATTAATAGATCCTAATGTTTCGTTTCTAATCAATTCAAGCCCTCTTAATTGAGCAAGTGTCGGAATTTTTAAATCATGAGTTAAAATATCTGCAAAAATATCTTTTTGTTTATTGAGGCTCTCTTTTAATTCGTTATGGTAATTCTTTTTAAGGTTATAGTTCTTTAATTTTAATCTATGAAATTTAATAGAATATACTATTATTAAAAATGTGACTATAATCAAAGCTAAAATTGAATCTTGTTTAAAGACTAAATTTAAAGAATATAAAAATATACTTAAAAGCATTAAATCCTTCATAATATCCTATCTATTTATCTTCGTTAGTTATATTATGTTATCCTATAATGAAAAGAATATAAATTGCCTAAGTGGGTATAGTATTTTATATTAAGTTGAGTATATTTTTATGTAATTTAACATTATGAACTCTTAAATAATCAACACCTGATTTTATTAAAGGATAAGAAAGTGCTAAAGAAAGAGCATCTTTATCTTGGTTATTATCAAAATTACCTAAAAAACTTTTTCTGGATAATCCAACCATTATAGGTTTTTTTAAAGAGTAAAATTCTTCTATTCTGTTTAAGATTTCTAAATTGTGTTCTCTTGTTTTTCCAAAGCCAATTCCGGGGTCAATGACTATATTTTTTATACCTTTTTCTTCTGCTAATTCGATTTTGTTTTTTAAATTAAAAAATATATCTTCAATCAAATTATTGTAATGAGGATTGTTTTGCATGGAAGAAGGGTCGCCTTTAGAATGTTGAATAATAATATTTGCATCATATTTTTTTATGATGTCAGGCATTTTATTATCAAAATCAAAACCAGAAACATCATTAATAATTTCAACTCCATTATTTAACGCGAAATCAGCAACATTAGAATCTCTTGTATCAACGCTAATTTCTAGTTTTAAGTTTTCCTTTTGTATAAACTTTAAAACAGGTTTTAATCTTTCTATTTGCGTATTAGTATCGACTGATGTTGAGTAAGGTCTTGTTGATTCTGCCCCAATATCAATAATGTCAGCACCTTCTTCAATAAGAGTTAATAAATGTTTTATTGCCAAATCTTTATTTAAATATAATCCACCATCTGAAAAAGAATCCGGAGTAATATTTAAAATTCCAACTAATTTTGTTTTATTTCTTGTTTGATTATCTAATAAATCTAAAATTTGTTCGGCTAAAATCTTTAACTTAAAAGGTTGAGAAATTAGTTTTTCAGAAATTTTTCGTAATTGAGAAATGCTACCGCACAAAATAACATCGCTTTTTTCAATATTACCAATTATAACATTTCTATTTATTGCACAATCAGCTCCAAAAATTAATGCTGTTTGTTTTAAAATATTAGCTTGAGCAAGATTAAGATTGAATATTTTTATATTTTTGTAATTCATTTTATCTTGAAATTTTAATTGATAAGCTTTATCAAAACCAATTAAATCGAGTTCTTTATTCAGATCTTTATTTTTAATTTCTTTGAAAACAAAATTATTCATAAGAAGATTTTATCATAAGATAAATGTTGTTACACACTTGAGGAATTGAAAAAGAAAAATTAATGTGTAATAATGTAATTACTTTATATAGGTGTTTATTTTGTTCCTACATTTTTATAAATAGGGAGAGTAAGCTCTATAATTATTGAAGTAT
>CALVAM010000025.1 GCA_944325545.1 Candidatus Gastranaerophilales bacterium
CGGAATCGGTAGACTGCGTCTACCTCCCCTCTCACAAAACTTGACATTTTCTTGAAAACTCGCGTTAAACGGGTTCGGTTTCACCTTCACCCTCTGCTCGTTTCCGCTAGTCAACTTTTGTTCGGCAGAGTGCCACAAGGGCTTGCGGATATTTAATTTTCATCTTCTCTGCTACGGAATCGGTAGACTGCGTCTACCTCCCCTCTCACAAAACTTGACATTTTCTTGAAAACTCGCGTTAAACGGGTTCGGTTTCACCTTCACCCTCTGCTCGTTTCCGCTAGTCAACTTTTGTTCGGCAGAGTGCCACAAGGGCATGCGGATATTTAATTTTCAAGTAACCTTAACGACTACTAGTTAAATATAATATAAAAGTTTTTAGAAGTCAAATAAAAAAGAGTAGAAATTTCTCTACTCTTTTTAGCTTTTGTTTTTATATCCTAAAATTAAGCTTCTTGACCTTCTTTTTGTTTGTTTAAAAGATCTTGTAATTTGTTCATAATTTCCTCACTTTTTTCTTGAGCATCAGAAATCAAATTATCAGCTTTTCTTTGGATATCTCTTACTGTTTCATCGGTTTTCTTTGCCATATCAGAAGCCATATCTCCAAGCATTTCTCTTGTTTCTGCTCCTGATTTTGGTGCTAACAAAATCCCTGCTACTGCACCTATTGTTGCACCTATTGCAAAACCTGCTAAAAATCGTGTTACTGACATAATATTTCTCCTTCTTTTGTAGTTTAACTTCTTTTTGGATTTTTTGTATTATCCGATTGTTTTACTTCTTTTTGCTAAATATTTTGAATGCAGCACAAAGCCCGCTGGTAAAACCTTTAGAAATTGAGCCGGTGATACTTGCAAGTTTAGATAACAGATTTAGAGGCGAATTTTTTATAGCATTTTTTATTCTATTTATCCCTTCGTCTGTTTTTATGATTATTCCGCTAACAATTTCTACTGATTTATTAATATTTTTTAGTGTTGGTTCTAATTCAGTTTTTATTATTGTTGCTGTTTCGTTGACATTTTGTGTTAATTTAGACAAATCGAATAAAACTTTGAATAGCATTATTCCAACTAAAAGTACTATTGCTCCTGTTGAATATGCTAAAAAAGTTAAACCGTGATATAGTTGAGTAGTTTCCATTAGTTCCCCTTATTAGTTAAAATCGTAGTCAGAAATATCTTCTAATTCTTTTGCTTTTCTCATTTTTTTCGATTTAAGCATATTTCCGAATTTTTTGTATTGTTTTTCTAATTTATATTTTAATAAATCAATAGAATCCAAAGCTTGTTTTTTTGCTTCATTGACAGCTGGAGAGTGTTTTTCAGCCATATCACAAACTGCATCTTTAAGTTTTTCTCTCATCTCTGAACCCGGACGTGGTGCATATAATATTCCTGCAACGATTCCCCCGATTACACCTGCTAAAAGTCCTATACCAAATCCGATTGAAGATTTTTCTTTACTCATAATATAACCTCTTTCTTATTATCTTTGCTCAAATATTATATCATATTTTGTACTAGGGTTAAACCCTTCCACGCTGCTTTTAGTATTTTGGATTTTTTTAGTCTTTTAGCAACTTTTATGTTTATACTCCAAAATAAAATTCCTGACATTAGACTTTTGAGTATTTCAAGGGTAATTCTTTTCTTTTCTTCGTGGAATTTTTCCACAAAAATTCCTGATAAATCTTTTAATTGTTCTGATATTTTTTTGCTTAAGTTACAGATAGTTTTTATTTTAGGTTTAGAATTATTTATATGTTTGTTTATTTGATTTATTTTAAAGTCAAATTTTATTAAGGTTATTATCAAACTTATAGCTATAATTAATTGTGAGATAAAAACGATTGTAATAAAGAAATAAAAAAGCATATTTATCCATTCATATTTGTATTATTATATGATTATATTTTAGATTAATCTAATTTAAAATACACTTGGAGGATTATTTCTGGTGAAAAGTTGGAATTTTTATGTAGCATTATTATTTGCAAAAACTTTATCTGGGTTTCTGAATGTTACGAAATTGTCTTCAGGGACATCTATTATTGGTAAATATGTCTTAAAAATTGATAAAGATTTTCTTAAAAATTCTAATTCTTTTATTTCAACTAAAATTAATGTTACCGGAACTAACGGAAAAACTACTACTTCAGGATTGATTTCTCATTTAATAAAAAAAAGCGGACATAGTGTTATTAATAATTCTATGGGAGCTAATATGCTTAATGGTGTTGTTAATGCTATTGCGATTGCTCTTGATACTTCTAAAAAAACAGATTTTTCTGTTATTGAATCTGATGAAGCATATTTAGCTAAAATTTATGATAAATTTGATGCTGATTATCTTGTTGTGACAAATTTGTTTAGGGATCAACTTGATAGGTATGGGGAATTAGAAACTACCAAAAAATTTATTCAAAACGGAATAGATAAAAAAGAGAATTTGACATTATTCCTAAACGCTGACGATCCTTTGGTTGCAAGTTTCGAAGGAAAAAATAAAATTTTTTACGGGGTTGAAGAAGTTTTTTACACTGATGAAACTTTAAAAAATAAGAATTCTGTGGAAGAAATTTTTAGATGCCCTTGTGGTAAAGAATTAAAATATTCAAAGAAGTTTTATGCTCAACAAGGTCACTATTATTGCGAATGCGGATATTCAAGACCTGAACCTAAATATAAAGCTCAAGTAACTTTGTATAAAGATTGTTCTGTTATAAGAATTAACGGAGAGTCTTATGAAGTTTCTTTGGTGGGATTATTTAATGCTTATAATGCTCTTGCTGCAATTTCTTTATGCTTAGAATTAGGTATTGAAAATATAAAGGAAAATTTGGCTTCTTTTAAAGTTGCTTTTGGAAGAAGTGAAGTAAAATCTTTGAATGGTAAAAAAGTTCTAATTCAATTGATTAAAAATCCAATTGGAGCAAATGAAGTTTTAAAAACTGTGGATTTGGAATCTAATATTTTAATTGTTATTAATGATAATTATGCTGATGGGCGTGATGTTTCTTGGCTTTGGGACGCTCAATTTGAATTATTGAAAAATGCAAAGAAAGAAATAGTTGTTTCCGGGATTAGGGCTAATGATATGGCTTTAAGATTAAAATATGCAGATGTTGATAATGTTAAAATTATTGATGATATTGATAGTGCAGTAGAATATTTATCAAAAAAAGCTGAAAATGATATTACGATACTACCAACGTATACTGCATTATTGAAAATAAATAAAATGAAAGGATTTAAGGAGTAAAAAATGCTATTAGGAGTAAATATAGATCATGTTGCAACATTGAGAAATGCAAGGGGTGGTTTAGAACCTGATGTTTTGACTGCAGCTAGAATATGTAAAGAGTGTAAAGTTGCTTCAATTACCACTCATCTAAGAGAAGATAGAAGACATATTAAGGATGCTGATGTTGAAGCTATTAGAATGTTACCGAGAGTAAGATTAAATTTAGAAATGGCAATGACAAAAGAAATGCAAGAAATTGCTTTAAGGATAAGACCTCATGCTGTTTGTATTGTGCCTGAAAAAAGACAGGAAGTTACAACTGAAGGAGGGTTGGATGTTGCAGGGCAATTGGATTGGGCAATTGAGTTTACTCGCCCCCTTTTAGAGAAAAAAATTGAAGTAAGTTTTTTCATAGATCCTGATGTTCATCAAATTTCTGCTGTTTCTAAAACAGGTGCTCCGTTTATAGAATTACATACAGGAAGGTATTCTGAAGCGTTTGGAACAATGGAAGAGGAAAAAGCTTTTGAAGATTTGAAAGGGGCGGCGATTTTTGCTAAGAATTTTGGATTAGGAGTTAATGCCGGGCATGGACTGAATTATCAAAATGTTAGCAGAATGCATGAAATCCCTAATTTGCACGAATTAAATATTGGACATTCAATTATTTCCAGATCTATTTTTGTTGGCTTGGAACAAGCAATTAAAGAAATGAAAAAATTGGTTGAAGAAGCTTAAATTATTTGTGATAAGTTTCATTTTTTAAAATTTTAAAAGCTCGATAAATTTGCTCGACTAGTAATAGTCGGGCAAATTGATGTAAGAATGTCATTTTTGAAATGCTAAGTTTAAAATTAGCTCTTTGAGAAACTTTTGGAGAAATTCCACAAGATGAACCAATTATAAAAACTAGTTCACTAATCCCATTTTTGATAATTTCATCAATTTTAGAAGCAAAATCTTCTGATGAGAGCTGTTTTCCTAAAATTTCTAGTGTAATTACGTAGGAATCTTTTTTTATATTAGCTAAAATTTTTTCAGCTTCTTGATCCAAAGCTTTTTTAATAAGATTTTCATCTTTGATTTCTATTGGCTGTAATTCAATTATTTCTATAGAAGTATATGGAGTAAGACGTTTCAAAAATTCATCTATTCCATCTTTAAGAAATTTTTCTTTAATTTTTCCCAGTGCAATTATTTTTATTTTCATATAAATTATTTATAACTAATATAAACAAAACTTTCAATATTTGATTAATGTGGGATTTTTTTTTATAATTTTGGTATGAAAAAGAGTTTAACATTTTTAGCTTTATTATTATTCTTACCGACTTTTGCTTCTGAAGATCTGTCTAAACAAGCTACAGCTTTTTATAGTGACAATAATTTTCAAAAGACCATGGATTTGATTTTGCAAATTGATGAAAAAGACAGATCTGCTAAAGATTGGTTGATGTTGGGAAATGTTTTGGATGATAAGGGCGAAAAAGATAATGCTATTTTTATGTATCAAAAAGCTTTAAATGTCGATAAAAAATATTATAAAGCTTATTATAATTTAGCTAATAATTATTTAGAAAATAATCAATTCCATATGGCAATTGACAATTATAAAAAAGCAGCTTCTTTAAATAAAGAAAATCCGTATATTTTTTATAATTTGGCGTGTGCTTATATTAAAATCGGAGAAATTAAAAAAGCTAAAACAAATTTGAATAAAGCTATCATGCTTAAATCTGATGTTCCTGAATTTCATTATAATTTGGCATATGTTTATAAAGAGTTGGGAAAAGAAAAACTCGCTCAAACTTATTTGGATAATTTTAATAAACTATCTAATAATTCCATTCAATAATATACATTATATTTCTTAATATTTATTAATATTTTTTTGTTTTTAGCAATTTTTTTTATTTTCAATACTTTATAAATATACAGACTTTTTTAAGATTAATTACGGGAAAAGAATTAGGAGAATCAATATGGTAAGTATTGGAAGAATTATAGGTTTTTTGGGAAAAAAAGTATCAAAAGCAGAACAAGTTAGTCAAGCAATACTTCCTAAAACTCAATGTTATACTAATGATGCAGGTGAGGTTGTTAAAATGACTCGTAAAATGCGAGATAAACAAGGTAATGACATTACTGCTGTTTGGGAAAAATTAGGTGATGGTAACAGCAAAATGTCTATTTTAAATAACAACAATTTTGCATATATTTGGAGCAATAAAAAAATAACAAGAGAACCAAACGCCAGCATTATGGGTGGCAATAGAATTAATATTGAAAAAGACTACACTGTGCATTGGAGCTACAATAAAAAAACACAATTAACTAAAGACTATAGTTCAAATGGCGTACTTGAGCACAAAAATTTAATTTTTGATAAAAATTCAGGTAATGAAGTTTTTACACACCATAATGCTACTCAAGATAGATTATATAATGAAGTTCCACTTTCCAGCAGTTATGAAGATATGTTAAAAGCTCCAAGCGATAGTCAAAATATATTACATTCTCTTGATGGAAGAAACAATTATTATAAATTTGGAGTAGATGAATCTAAGTATTCAAAAGCGGTCGCCGCAAAAGAACAAACAATAATAGATGCAGCAAAAAAAGCCGAAGCTGAAGCAATTGCTGCTAAAGAAGCTGCAGAAAAAGCTACAATAGAACTGAAAGCTAAACAGCCAAAAGCAAATGTAGCAAAAATTTTGAATCGTGATATTAATGATTTGGTTATAAATGAAATAAAATTAGCTAATGGTGCTGTTGAGCGAACTTTTACGGATCCTGAAACTGGAAAAATTTTAGTAAAGACTAAGACTCATGGGCTTAAGCAAGAAGAATGGTACTATGGAGGGAAAGCTGATGAAGTTTATGTAAAATTATTAGGTGAAAATGATAAGTATATTTTGGCTAAAAAGGGAAATTATAAATATTCTTATTCTTCAGAGCTAAAAAATGGGTATGGTACAGAAAATAGCTTTGTATACTATGATGATGGTATTAATTCTTTAAAATATCAATTTGATCCTTATACAAAAAAAGTGGGCAATGCTGATGGCTGTATTAAGCTTATTGATTCTAATAATGAAACAAAAGAAGTATTAATAAGAAATGGTTCTCTGGTACATAAAGATAACTATGATTATTTATGTTCATATTTTAAGCATGAAATAGAGGCGAATCCGGATTTAAAAAAAGTAAATGAAACGTTGAATTATTTTAATAAAGAAACTCAAAAGAATTCAATAGATTTGAAGGATTTGATAAGAGGTTATCAATCATAAACGTTAATAAAAATAGACCTTCCTCAAACAAAGGAAGGTCATTTTTAACCCAATAATCTCCTACCCCAAAATTTTAAACCTCTCTTAATAATTAAAATATTTTTTTATGGGTAAATGTTTGATTTGTGATTTCTTAACTTTTCTCCCAAAATTTTTGTTAAATTTTTAAATCTTTTTCGTATCTTTGACTCTCCCCAAGTCTTGTAGCCATCACTCCTTTCAAGTATGTGTATATAGTATAATTTTTTTATCTTTTTATCAAGTAAAGAAATCTGTAAAAATTTTTACAATCGACCATGCTCCCCATAATTATTATTAAAAATCCGATTTAACAAAAATTTACGTTTTATTTAACTAAAATCGTATTGACTTTATTTTTTTATCGTTCAAGTATTCTTATTCTTGTGTTTGAATAATATTCGTTATTAATTTTGTGTGTATTTTCTACCCTTAATATTTTATCGTCTAGCTCCGTATTAGGATTTATTTTTTTTGCTAAATTTAAATATTTTAATGCGGCTTCCGTATCCCCAAATTTTTCATAAATATCACCTATTTGGTATAAAGTTTCATAATGATTGGAATATTCTTTTTTATAAGCTTCTTTATACATTTTTAAAGCCTTCTTATAAAGTTCTCGTCTATAATAAAAATTTCCTAATCTAAAATACGGTTCACCTTTTTGAGAATTTATTCCGATTGCATCATAAAAAGCTAATTTTGCAGTTCTATCTTTTCCGATTAAATCATACAAAGTCCCTAATTTGGTTAAATTATATATATTTTGAGGATTTTTATGAGCAAGAAGATGAAATAAGGTTAAAGCACTTGTCATATTTTCATCTAATTTTCCTGTTTTTATTGCATAAGAATAATAAAAATCCGCTTTTTGTTGCAATTCTTTTTCATCTAATTTTGAATAATCAATTGGAATTTGATAATTAATTCCTCCTTGTATTGACGCTATACAAGGTTGATACATTGATAATATTAATAAAATTAATAAAAATATCCTAATCATGTGTCGCATATATTTATCTTAATATTCCATAATAATATCTATTATATCAAGAAATTTTTGGTAAAATAAATAAAAGAGTAAGGGGTAAATTTATAAAATGATAAAAGCCCCCGAAAGTAGAGAGGATAAATTTGAAAGAACTTGTTTGTTTAGCTTTATTTATAATTTTATCAACGATTTTTGCTATTGCTATGATTGTTGCAGGTTTTATTTGTCAGTATAAAAAAAATTCTTCTCTTAAAAATTCTACTTACGAATGCGGAATAAATCCTATATCAGATGCAAGAATTAATTTTGATATTAGATATTTTAATTATGCAATTTTATTTTTAATTTTTGATATTGAAACAATTTTTTTATATCCGTTTGCTATTTTTACAAATACTTTAGGCTGGTTTGCTATTGTTGAAGCATTTGTATTTGTTTTAATACTTTTATTTGGTTTAATCTTTGCAATAAATAAAAAAATGTTAAGGTGGTTATAGTGAATAATATTATTGTGACATCAATTGATTATATTTTAAATTGGAGTAGAGCAAATTCTCTGTGGCCGCTTACTTTTGCAACTTCTTGCTGCGGGATTGAAATGATGCAAACAGTTGCTTCTGATAATGATATTGCAAGATTCGGTTCAGAAGTATTTAGAGGTTCTCCAAGGCAAGCTGATTTATTAATTTGTGCAGGGACTATAACTTATAAAATGGCTCCAGTTCTTGTAAGACTTTATGAACAAATGGCGGAACCTAAATATGTTATTGCAATGGGTGCTTGTACTTGCGGTGGAGGAATGTTTGCGGATACTTCTTATTCCGTTATTAACGGGATAGATAAAATTATTCCTGTGGATATCTATCTTCCTATGTGTCCGCCTCGTCCTGAAGCACTTTTAGATGCAATTAGAAAATTACAAAATAAAATTAAAAAAGAATCCATCCTTGATAGAAAAAAATTTTTAGAAAAACATAAAACGAAATTATTTGATACAAATTCAAATAAAGAGGTGATGAATGAATATTAATGAATTTATAAATATATTTAATGATTCTGAACTTGTTGATAATAAGATTGTTATAAAATCTAAATTATATGAAGCTGTTGAATTTGTAAAAAATAACTATTCATATGATATTTTAAAAGAAATTATTGCAATTGATAATAAAGATTTGGGAATAGAACTTATTTATCACCTTTATACAACAGTTGATGAAGAAGATTTATTTTTATCTATTACTGCTAAAAATGAAATTGTTTCAATCGTTGATTTATTTCCATCTGCTCAGGCTGATGAAAATGAAATTTATGATTTATTTGGCATAAAATTTATTGGTAATAAAAATTTAAAACGTTTATATATGCCTGAAGATTGGGAAGGGTTTCCGCTTAGAAAAGATTACGTACAAAATGAAACGAGGTTAGCTTGGAATGACTCTGACAACGTTTAAATTAAATTTAGGACCTCAACATCCTTCTACACATGGTGTTTTAAGACTTCTGCTTGAGTTAGACGGGGAGAAGATTTTATCTTGTGAGCCTGATATCGGATATCTTCATCGCGGGATGGAAAAAATGGCGGAAAAACTTTCGTATATCCAATATCTTCCTCTTGTTGATAGGATTGATTATCTTGCGGGGTTTTTCTATTCAGAATTATTGTGTCGTGTTGTTGAAAAAGCTTTGAATGTTGAACTTTCTGATAAAGTTAGAGTGATTAGAGTTACTTTATTGGAATTAAATAGAATTGCATCTCATTTGCTTTGGATTGGTGCGTTTTTAATGGATTTAGGTGCTACTTCTCCTTTTTTCTACGCGTTTAGAGAAAGAGAAATGATTCTAAATTATTTTGAAAGACTTACTGGACAGAGAATGATGTACAATTATTTTGTTTTTGGCGGGGTTAGAAAAGATATTGAATTTCTTGAGGATATTCAAAAGATTATTTCTATTTTGCCTCAAAAACTTAATGATTATGAAAAAATTATTACTGAAAATCCTATTTTTAAAAGAAGATGCGTTAATAAGGGTGTTTTAGAAAAAAATGTTGCTTTAGATTATTCTATTACAGGAGTAAATTTAAGAGCCAGTGGGGGTAATTATGATTTAAGAAAAAATGATTATCTTTATAAAGGTTTTGATTTTGCTCCTGTTGTTTTAGAAGGAAAAGATGCTTGGAGCAGATATAAAGCTAGAATTTTAGAGATTAAAGAGAGTATTAAAATTATTTCTCAGGCTTTAGATTATTTGAGTAAAAATGAGAAATTGGAACAAAAACTTATTAATCCTATTAATTTGAAATTAGATAATGGAGAATATTATCAAGAAATAGAAGCTCCTCGAGGTATAGCTTCTTGTTATGTAAAATCAGTAGGAGAAGAGAATCCTTACAGGTTAAAATGGCGAACAGGATCTTATTATTCTGTTAATCTTTTAAGAAAATTATTAGTGGGTGAATATTTAAATGATGCAATTGCAATTGCAGGATCTTTGGATATTATTCTTCCGGAGGTTGATAAGTAATGAATTACCTTTATTTTTTATACATAGAATTTCTTACTAAGCATAATATTCCAAAGTTATTTGGAGATATTACATTTTATTTTATTCCGTTTTGTATAATTGCAGCTGCTCTTTTAATTGTAGTTTTAATTTTAGTACTTGTAGAAAGAAAATTATTAGGATTTTTTACACAAAGAAAAGGGCCTAACCGTGTTGGATTTTGGGGAATTTTACAAACATTAGCTGATGCGTTTAAGCTTTTATGTAAAGAAAATATTACTCCAACTAAAGCTGATAGATTTTTGTTTAATTTAGCTCCAATTTTAGCGTTTGTGCCTATGTTTGTTGCTTTTGGGGTTCTTCCTTATAGTGCAGAATTTACTTTTATTAATACTCAAACTAATGTTATTTTATATCTTATTATGGCTGCTTTTCCGATTTTAAGTATATTTCTTGCAGGATGGGCTAGTAATAATAAGTATTCTTTATTCGGAGCTATGAGAAGTATTGCTCAACTTTTAAGCTATGAATTACCCATCACTTTTGTTATTTTATCAGTGGTTGTTTTAGCTTCTTCTATGAATTTAACAGGAATAACATTAGCTCAATTTTCCGGATATGGATTATTTAGTTGGTTTTTTATTCCTTGTTTTTTAGGCTTTGTAATTATGTTTATTAGTATTTTGGCTGAATTAAATCGTTGTCCTTTTGATTTACCTGAAGCCGAAAGTGAACTTATTTGCGGTTATAACACAGAATATTCAGGCATGAGATTTGCTATTTTTTATTTAAGTGAATATGCGATGATGTTTGCAAATTCTATATTTATAACAATATTATTTTTCGGAGGATATCTTTCTCCTTTTGGAAAATATTTTATGAGTAATTCGTTTCTTTTGTATTTTGAACAAGCTTTTTGGCTGTTTTTAAAGGCGAGTGTTTTAATTTTTATAATGATTTGGATTCGTGCAACTTTACCTAGATTAGCATCTTTTGATTTATTAAAATTTTCATGGGTAATATTGCTTCCGCTTTCTATCCTTAATCTTTTTATTATGGTTATAATTAAGTTTGGAGGCTTTTTATGTTCGTAGGAATTAAATCAACTTTTGAAGGTTTGATGACGGTCTTCAAGCATTTGTTTAAAAGGGCTGTTACTTTAGAATATCCTGAAAAGAAGAGAGTTTTAAATGATTCGTTTAGAGGAAAATTAGAAGTAAACGGTTGTGTTGGATGCGGAGTTTGTTTAAAAGTTTGTCCAACAGGGGCTATTTCTTATCAAAAAGATGAGAATGGAAAAGTTTGTAATTATAAAATAGATTTAAAAAAATGTATTTTTTGTGGAAATTGTTCTTATTATTGTCTTAAAGGTGCTATTAAAATGACTAAAGATTATGAATTAGCTTCTGAAAATAAAGAAGATTTGATACTTAAATATGAGGGGAAATGTAGTAATGATTGATAATCCAATTATTTTTTATCCGTCTTTTGTATTAATAATTTTATTTGCAATGATTACTTTATTTGCAAGAAATATTGTTTATTCACTTTTATCTGCAATCGTTGTATTTTTCTTTGGAGCTTTGTTTTTTTATGTATTAGGTTCTGAATACAATGCAATTATACAAGCTGCAATATATGGTTTAGCGGTTCCAATTATTGTTGGAATTTCAATAATGTTTTGTTCGCCTTATTATAAAAATCCTGAAGTTAAAAAATATAAAATTTTAACTCCTTACATAACATTTTTGTGTGGAGGAATCTTTTTATTAGCATTTATTTATTTGGTTTTAATGTCATTAGTGATGTCACCTGATACTTTCCATTATTTGGGGAATTTGCAGGTTAATTCTTTTGATACAATTTGGGCATTTGCTAAAGGTATTTTTGTTAATTATGTTTGGGCATTTGAATTACTTTCTCTTCTTTTGTTAATTGTTATTGCAGGGTTTTCAATGCTTAAAAGGAGGGATATTTGATGTATCAATATTTATTAGTGGGACTTTTGCTCTTTATTATCGGACTTTTGGGCTCTGTATTTGTTAAAAATGTGATTAAAATTTTAATTTCTATAGAATTTATGTTACTTGGGATTAATATTAATTTTGTAACCTTTGCAACGTATTGCGATAATATTAATTTTGATGGGTATGTTGTTGCTCTTTTTTATATAGCAATCGGGGCGGTAGAACTCGCTGTGGCATTGTATTTATTTTATCTTATGTATACTAAAAAACAGAGTGATAATATTGAAAAATATACTGATTTATAGATGATTTAAAGGATAAAAATGGAAAATTTAATAATCGATAATGCATATTTAGTAATTTTGTTACCGTTTTGGATTTGTTTAATTATAATCGGTGGAAGATTTTTTTCTGTTTATGTTAATAAATTTTTGATTTATTTTTTAACAGTTTTTTCTTCTTTTTTAGGTTGTTTATTTTGTGGATTTTCTCTACTAAATTTGAAGGCTCCGATTGAACAAAGTTTTTCATTTCTTAAAATTAATGATTTTTCTATATCTGTTGGATTACATATTGATAAATTATCCTTAATAATTGCTTTAACTCTGTTTTTAGTAAGCTTTTTGGTTCAGATTTTTTCGATATCTTTTATGAAGAATGAATCCAAAAATTATAGATTTTTTGCGTTATTAAATATATTTAATTTTGCAATGACTGCTCTTTTATTTAGCCCTAATTTGATTCAATTGTATATTTTTTGGGAACTTGTAGGAGTTATTTCTTATTTGTTAATAGGGTTCGAGTATAAAAATATTGTAAAATCAGAGGCCTCTAAAAGAGTATTTTTAATAAATAGAGTAGGAGACACTGCTTTACTTGGGGGGATAATTTTAACTTCGTATTTTATGTATAGTTATGCAGGTAATTTATCGTTTACAACCTTGTCTTTTGAAGATATGAATGGTATTTCTACGCTTTTGTATGCTTATACTTCTACTTGGCAATATTATTTAATTTGTATTTTATTTATAATCGCTGCTTCTGTAAAATCTGCACAATTCCCTTTTTATACTTGGCTTCAGGATGCAATGGAAGCTAAACTCCCTGTAAGTGCATTACTGCATTCTGCTACATTAGTGATTTTAGGAGTCTTTTTGCTTATTAGATTATTACCGTTTTTTACTTTAGAAGTTAGTATTTTAAAAATTATATTGATTCTGGGTGCAATTACAGCTTTAATTTGTTCTATTTTAGCTTCTGTAGAAACTCATCCTAAAAAAGTTCTGGCTTATTCAACATCTGCTAATTTAGGATTAATGTTTTTGGCGGTTGGAATTTTAAATGTAAAAGCTGCTCTAATACTATTAATTGCACATGCTTTTATTAAATCAATGTTGTTTTTATCTCTTGATGAAAAGAATACTTATATTGGATATATTAGTTTTTTAATTGGAGCTTTATGTCTTGCAGGAATTCTTTTTTCAGGATTTGTTGCTAAGGAATTTATTTATGCATCTTTGGATTGTTTAAGTTTAAAGGTTTTCTTTGGTTTAATTTCATTTTTGACAGCTTTTTATATTATTAGACTTTCATTAATTATGATGAAAGATGAAAAATTATTTAAGAGAATTAATTATGCTCAAATTCTACCGATATTATTTTTATTAATTTTAAATATTGTTTTTTATTTTTATATAAGAACAAAAATAGAATATAAAATTGCTGAGCCTTTTTATATTGCTGTAGTAGGTTGGGTTTTGGTATATTTTCTTTATCAAAAAGATTTACTTTTGAAATTTCAAAATACTCCAAAATTGTTGGAATATTTTTACAATAAATTTTTACCGAAGGTTTATGATTATTTTACTAAAGGTATGAATTTCATAGATGTTAATGTTTTTAGTAATTATAAACCGTTAATTTGGTGTGCAAAAATGAAAGTTAATTGTATTAATTGGGTAGAGAAAAATTTAATGGATGGTTCGGTTAATTTGATTACAAATACTTCAAAATTTATTTCAGAATTTGATAAGAAAAGTCAAACCGGAAATGTACAAGTTTATAATTCGTATGCTTTTATAATAACAACAGTTATAATCAGTTGTGTCATAATTGCATATACAATTATGTTAAGTCAATTTAATTAAGAGGAGAAATATGGAAATCTTATTATCAATACCGTTTTTAATATTTATGCCTTTAGTAATTTCGATTTTATTACTTTCACCGTTGTTTACTAATAATGAAATTGTAATAAGACGTTTTTCTAAGGGTATTTTTACTTTTCATTTTTTGTATTCAATATTAATGTTAGCTTGTTTTAGTCAAGCAAATCCTTATGTTAGTGAAATACATTTTTTTGGAATGGATTGGGTTCAGTCTTTAGGAATAAAATTTGTTTTTAGAATTGATTCTGTATCAATGATTTTATCAGTATTAACTTCTTTTGTGTTTTTACTTTCTTCAATTGCGAGTAAGTATAATATAAGAAAAAATCATAAATTTTATTATGCAATGTTGTTTTTGTTAATGTCTGCAATTTTGGGAATTTTTACTTCTGCAGATATGTTTTTATTCTTTTTATTCTGGGAGTTAGAATTGATTCCTGCCTATTTTCTTATCTCAAATTGGGGAGAAGATGGTGCTAAAAAGGCCGGTATAAAATTTGTGTTATTTACTTTCTTTGGAAGTATGATTATGCTTTTGGGTATTTTATTATTACATTATTATAATTTTGTTTCAAACGGAATTTTATCAGCAAGTTTTTCTGATATTATGGTTTCATCTTTACCCGGTTATATCCAAAATATTATTGCAATTTGTATTTTGATAGGTTTTGGAGTTAAGCTTCCAATAATTCCTCTTCATACTTGGCTTCCTGATGCACATACAAGTGCTGCAACTCCTGTTAGTATGATTCTTGCAGGAATTTTATTGAAAACGGGGGCTTATGGGATTTATAGATTTAATTATTTAACTTTAGAAGATTCTTTTAAGGTTATAGCTCCTGTTTTAGCAATTTTTGCTATTGTAAATATAATTTATACAGCTTTTGTTGCTTATGCTCAAAAGGATATAAAAAGGATTGTTGCATATTCAAGTATTTCTAATATGGGGTTAATTCTTTTAGGACTTTGTGCTTATAATTCTTTGGGGCTTTCAGCTTCTGTGTTTCACATGATTGCACATGCTTTGATTACTTGTGGTTTGTTTATGGTTGCGGGGATTGTATTTTTAAGATGTAAAACAAGAAATATTGATGAAATTTGTGGTATTGCATCTAATATGCCTAGACTATTTGGATTTGCAACCTTAATTATTCTGGCTTCTGTTGGAATTCCCCTGTTTGCACCTTTCGTGAGTGAAATTCTTACGATGCTCGGGGCTTTGAATTCTGATTTGTCTGATGTTATTAAGTATATTGGTGTATTTTCTTTACCTCTTTTAATTTTGAGTTCTTGTTATATGTTTAAGTTTTTACATAATAGTTTTACCGGAAATTTACCTGAAGACTTTGAAAAAATTAATGATATTTCTGTACATGAATTTATAATATTAGCAGCAGTGTTATTTGGTTTAATTATTTTAGGTTTATATCCAAATGCTTTATTAAATATGGTTGTTGGAGGATAGATGATTAACGATATTTTTAATATTTTACTACCACAGATGATTTTGGGATTATTTATTGTTCTTCAATTAATTCTTTCAATGATTATATCGCCAAGATATTTTAGATTTGCAAGATTGGTTTCAATAATTGGAATATTTTTGAGCATTCTTTTTTTAACTACAGTCCAAGTTGAACCTCAATATTTTGGTTTTCATAATTCGATAATGTCAGATAGTTATACTTTACTTTTTAATTTTGTGATTCTTATGTGTGGATTTTTTGTTGCTTTGTTAACAAGAAATCTTATTAAAACAATTAAAAGAAATGCTTATACATTTCATGCAATATTATTGAGTGCAATTTTGGGGGCTATAAATATTGTTTCTGCTAATGACTTTTTAACTTTGTTTATATCTATTGAATTATTAAGTTTTTCATCGTATTTTTTAATAGCTTCGTCTAAAGGTTATTATTCAAAAGAAGCAAGCTTTAAATATTTATTAACTTCAGCAATTTCTACAGGAATCTTCTTATTTGGAGTTTCATATTTGTATGGAATAACAGGATCTATAAATTTTTCAACGATTTATGAATATATAGTAAATCAAGAAAGTTCTATTTTATATTCAATATCTGCAATTATGATAGTTTTGGGTTTAATATCAAAACTTGCGGTTTTCCCTTTTGCAAATTGGGTAATAGATGTTTATAAAGGTACAGAATCTTCTATTTTGGCATTTTTATCAACTGTTCCTAAATTAGCATTGTTTGGAGTGGTATGTCGTTTATTGGTTTTCCCTTTAGGAAATAGTTTTGAACTGACGTTTGCTCTAGCTTTGTTAACTCTTTTAACTGCATTTTGGGCGAATACTTATGCTATTAGAGAAAATAATGTAAAAGTTATTTTAGCTTGTTCTACTGCTGCAAATTGTTCGTATGCTTTATTAGCGGCGTCTCTTGTTTCTGTTTATAATCTCTCTACTGTTATTTTTTATTTAATATGTTATGTTTTTATGAATTTATCGGTTTTTGCATTTTTAAATATATATGGAGATAAAAATTCTCAAGATGTAAATAGTTTCAAGGGACTTTTTCATAAAAATCACGGGGTTGTAGGTGCTTATGCTATTTCAATTTTAGCTTTAGCAGGTTTTCCTATTACATCCGGTTTTATTTCAAAAATTTATCTTTTTACTGCGATTGCGAATTCAGGTTTAATTTTTATACCATTTTTATTAATATTACTCTTGTTAACTGTTTATGCTTTATTTTATTATTTAAAAATTTTACTTCCTTTATTTTCAAGATTCAATAAAAATGATAATGGAATAGAGATAAAATATGTATTTTCACAAAAATTTGTTTTGATTGTTACAACTGTTATTACTGTTATTATAGGAATATATCCAGAAAGATTTATTGAATTATGCAGATTTATAGCATATAATATTTAAGTATTTATTTTCTTTTTACACTAGCAAAAAAAAATATTACAGGTTTTAAATGGTGTATAAGGAGAATATGATAATGAAAATTAACCAACAACAATCAATAAATTTTAATGGTCGTATAGGAAACTTTAAAACACAAAAATTTGCAAAGAGACTTAATTATGTTAGAGAAGAAGCTTCTTCAATATTAGGTCGTGATTATTCGGAAGTCCTTTTGTTGACTAAGGGGGCAAATGAAAAAAGAATTAATTTTTTTCAAGATTTAGTTGAGGCTTATAATGCAAATAATTTCTATCATAAAGAAGAAAATATTAATGTTATTGATTTATTGTATAAAAATATAAAATTCCCTAAAAATATTCATTCAGAAATAGTTAAAACTTTAAAGACGTCGATGCAAAAATTGAGTGAAATTTTTGGGAAAACGGGAGAAGATGTTAAGTCTTTAAAGTTTGTAAAAAATGTTAGTGTTTTATTAGATAATAATAAACAAAATGATAAAAGTGATTTGGTTTTGGATTTATTAAATTCTAAAAATAAGGATTTTTATGTTAATAATTTTGATAAAATTAAATCTTATTTAGCTCTTAATATAAAAGATAAGAATGTTGTAAGGAATTTGGATAGTTTAATAAATAATAATGGGTATGATTATAAAATTTATGATAAAAAATTAGAAATTAGTAACATTTATAAAAATATTACAGAGCGTCAATCAGATAATTTTAATGTAGATGGATTAGTGTTAAATTATTCAAAATCACGAAGTAAGTTTTTAAAAGCTTTACAACAAAATTTTTATCATTCACCAATACAAATAGAGCCTGAAGTTGGTGATGAAATAAATAAAATGTATGATTCAACAAATGACAAAAATGTAAAAATTAGATCTAGGGTGATGAAATATTTTTCTAGTCCTTATACCAGATATAAAAAATTTAATGAGGATGTTAAATTTTTCAGTGAACTAAATAAATTATTTAATTCTTTGGATAGCGGAGATAAATATTTAAATAATTTTATTAAAAAATTAACTGAAAAACGTAATCATTACTTTGAAAGTCCGATGGAAATTAATAATTTGGCAGAGAATGTTTCTCCTAAAAAACTAGATATTTTTTATAAGAATTTTGAGAAAATAATGTACTATGTCCCAAAAGAAAGCAGAGATGCTGCTCTTAAAAAAGGAATTGAAAAACCATATATTGGTTTAAATCGTTATAAAAAAGAAAGAAAAGAAGATATCAAATATAAATTTGTTAAGTATCCAAGTGTATTCAAAAGAGTTTATGCAAATGTAGAAAACTTTTTTAATAAATTAAAATATAATTTGACTTCTGAACCTCAACTTGTTAAAAATTTTAGGCCTGAAAAATCAGGAAAAGTTATTGAAAATATAGAAAAAAATGAAAATGTATTTGAAGAAGTAATAAAAAAAGATATAGCTAAACCTATAATAGATGAAAATTTTGTAAAAATTTCTGATGAAATTGTTGATAATGTTAAACAAGAAGAAGTGAAAACAGATGATGTTATTAAAATTTCGAAAAAACTCGATAAAAAATTAAAGAAGGAATTGTTAGCGAATGATATTTTAGGATTTGCGAAACAAAAATTAGGAGTGAAAACTTTTGAAAATCAAAGGGAAGCATTTGTAGAAAATGCAACAAAAATGCGATACGAAATGTTACCAGAGATTTTTGCATCGATTATGGATACAAGAAAAGCTGATAGAGCTGTCGGGAAATATAGAATTAATTCTTCTAATAAAGATGCTTTGAAATTGTATACAATGGTAAATGGTAATAATAAGAAATTTGTAAATTATTTACTTAAAAAGCGTAATGTAGATGGTAGTAGAATGTTTGAAGTAAAAGAAATCATTACGACTTTAGAGAATGCAGAAAAACAAATTCAGAAACAAAAGCAAAATAATCCGGAATATCGTGCAAAAGATGTAAGAAAATATTATAACCATCTTTTAGAATCTAAAATTCAGCAATACGGAAAAGTTACAAGGAATAAAGCTTCTAAAACAAGATAATTAAAGATAAAATTTCTAGTTAAAAAAATACTTTGATGATAATATAATAATTACGAAAGAGGTAAGAATTATGAAAGCATCAGAGTATTTTTTAAATGGTTATTCTTGTTCTGAAAGTATTATAAAAGGAGCAATTGACCGAGGTCTTGTTCCGGAAGAATTATTACCAATAGCAACCGCTTTTTCTGGTGGCATGGGATCCGGTTGTCTATGCGGAGCAATCTCAGGTTCCCAAATGGTTTTAGGCTATCTTTTTGGTAGAGGAAATAAAAACGGCAATGAAGAAATTGCTAGAGCTAAAGCAAAGCAATTTATGGAAGAATTTAAAAAGAATCATAAAGCTACTTGTTGTCGAGTTTTAACTTCAGGCATGGAAATGGGGTCTCCTGAAAGAAAAGCTCATTGTGCTAATATGGTTGAAGATTGTTCAAGAATTTTAGAAGAATTAATTAAGGTGAAAGTATGACAAATTTTCTTGTTGTCTTTATAGGTGGCGGCTTTGGTGCAATGCTTAGATATTTGTTTTCTATCTTGATACCAAAAGATAATGCTTATATACCGTATCATACTTTAGCTGTTAATTTTTTAGGCTGTTTTATAGCTGGTGTTGTTGTTACTTATTTTATTTTAAAAAGTAACATTAATCCTGTTTATAAATCTTTAATAATTACCGGTTTTTGTGGAGGTTTAACAACATTTAGTACTTTTTCGCTAGAGATTGTTGAATTTTTACAACAGGGGGATTTTATAAAAGCGATTATTTACATTTTAACAAGTTTGTCAATTTGTTTAATTTCCGTTATACTTGGAGTATTACTGGTAAAAAAATATGTTTAACAGAACTTTCTTTAAAAAACGAATACTCTTTGTCGGAATTCCTGATATGGCATATATCGGTTTAGATGGTCTTTTAATGGCAGGTGTAAATATCGTAGGTGTTCTTGGACCTAAAAAAGATCATGCAATGTATTATGATTTTAGAAATTTCGTTTTATCTAGAAGGTTAAATTATATTGATTATGATGAATTAGATGAGCCTCAATTGATTGAAAAGATTAGAAATCTTGATGTTGATGCAGCTGTAGTTTGTTCTTTTAATTATAAAATTCCTAAGATTTTATTAGAGTCTACAAAAGATGGTTTTATTAATGTTCATCCGTCAATGCTTCCAAAATATAGAGGCGGAAATCCTTATTCACGTGTTATTATGAATGGTGAAACCGAAACGGGTGTTACTATTCATTTTATGGATGAAAGTTTTGATACTGGTGACATTATTGCTCAAAAGGCTTATCATATTCATTCAAAAGCGACGATGGGTACTCTTTTTAATGAACTTAACGTTTTAGGTATTGAGTTGCTTTTACAGGTATTACAAGCATATGAAAATCAACCGCTTCCAAGAATTAAACAACCTGTTGGGGATTTTATCTCCGGTAGAGGTTTGGATGAGAGAGAATTGTTTATTAATTATAATAAAACAGCAGAAGAGATTGAACGTTTTGTAAGAGCTTTAAATCCATTTATATTGGCAAGTACGACTTTTCGTGGGAATATGATGAAAATTATGAAGGTGGAAGTAGCGTCTGATGCCTTCTGTGTTCCACATCCTGCGGGTACTGTTGCAAAAATTGAGGATGATAAATTCTTTATAGCTACGGCAAAAGGTCTTGTTGTTCCTACTGTTATGCAGTTTGGAAGTTTCTTTATGGGAGATAGTAAAGATTTTATCAGAATTGTTAACCCTAAAATTGGCGAAGAATTTAAGGGTTAGTTGATAAAGGTCTAAAGGGGTAAAGAAATAAATATAGAGGGAAAGTTCTTAATTAGAAGTTTTATTCTCTGTAAAAATATTATAAGGTTAGAAGGGTATTATGGATAAATTAAATTTTTTAACAGCGGGAGTTCCTTTAAAAGCCGGAAATAAAGGTTATGAACTTGGTTTTCAAATTCTTGATGAAATGGGCTTGGATGGGCTGGAATTAGAGTTTGTTAGAGGAGTTAGGATTAGCGATAAAAGTCGTGATGCAGTTAGTAATTCTAAAAAGGTGATTACTGCTCATGCTCCTTTTTATGTGAATTTAAATTCCAAAGAAGAAGATAAAATAGATGCAAGTGTTCAGAGAATTATTGAAACTGCACAAGTTGCAAATGAGCTTGGGGGATACAGTATAACTTTTCATGCTGCATATTATATGGGGATGAGTAAGGACTTGGTTTATAATCAGGTAAAATCTCAAATGAAGATTATAACAGATGCTCTTTCAAAAGTTGAAAATAAAATTTGGGTAAGACCGGAAACTACGGGCAAAGGCACTCAATGGGGTGATTTAGAGGAAATTATTAATTTGTCAAAAGAGTTTGAAACGGTTTTACCTTGTGTTGATTTTTCGCATCTTCATGCCCGTTATAATGGGATTTCTAATACTTATGATGAATTCTGTCAAATATTTGAAAAAATTGGAAACGAATTAGGGCAAAATGCTTTGGATAATTTTCACGCTCACGTTGCGGGTATTGAATATGGAGATAAGGGCGAGAAAAAACATTTGAATCTTGAAGAGTCTGATTTTAATTATAAAGATCTATTGAAAGCATTTAAGGCTTTTAATGTTAAGGGTGCTGTTGTTTGTGAAAGCCCTAATATTGAAGATGATGCGAAGCTTCTGAAGGATTATTATTTAAGTTTATGATAGATTTAGACGAAAAATATATGAAGATGTGTTTTACCCTTGCAAAAAAGGGTAAAAACGCTACAAGACCTAATCCTTTGGTCGGTTGTGTTGTTTTAGATAAAAACGGAACTATAGTATCAAAAGGTTACCATAAGAAGTATGGTAAAAACCACGCAGAACGTGATGCTTTGCTAAAATTAAAAAATAATGAGGCTAAAGGTGGAATTTTATATGTAAATCTAGAGCCTTGCTCTCATTATGGTAAAACTCCGCCTTGCGTTGACTTAATTATTGAAAGAAAATTAAAAAAAGTTGTAATTGCAATGCAGGATGTTAATCCTATTGTTAGTGGAAACGGTATAAAGAAACTCAAAGATGCAGGGATTGAAGTTAAGGTTGGGGTTTTGGAAGAGGAAGCAAGATTTTTAAACAGAGTATTTATTAAAAATCAGACAAAGCATCTTCCTTATGTTGTATTAAAGACTGCAACTACAATGGATGGTAAAATTGCTACTAAAACGGGCTCTTCTAAATGGATAACTTCAAGTGAAGCAAGAAACTTGGTTTATAAGATGAGAGAAAATTTTGATTGTATTTTAACTTCTTCAAACACAGTAATTGCTGATAATCCCAATATGGAGCATAAGTTTAAATGTATTTTGGATAAAAATTCACGAATTGATAAAAATTCTAATATTTTAAAAAATGGTGAAATTTATATTGCGACAAGAGAAAATACTCCATTAAAAAATGGGCAATTGGGTTTAAGATTTATTTTAGAGCAATTATATAAAAAAGGTATTTGTAATGTTTTCGTAGAATGTGGAGGTACTCTTGCAGGAGCTTTTCTTAAAGAAGGCCTTGTTGATGAAATTTATCAATTTATAGCACCTAAGATATTAAATGATAATTTAGGAAAAAGTTGTTTTGATGGTGATAGTGTTATCGAAATTTCTAACGCAAAAAGTTTAAAAATCTATGATTGTAAGTGTATTGGTTCTGATATTTTAGTAAAGTCTTTATTATTGAAAAATAGTTAAATAGTATTACTTTTGTACATAAAAAATAGATATTGAGAATCATTGCGAGTGATTGAAAATAGTTTATAATTATCATGTACCCTGCTATAGTTGTGAGGTGTTGTTATGACAAATAGTTTAAATATTAATCAATCACAAATAAGATCAAATTTTTATTCAAAAGATACCGGTTTTGAATTCTCAACAAGGATGGTTCCAAACAATAGAGAAGAAGCTGAAGAACAAGTTACGCAAGCAAAACCGACTGAATCAAATACATCAGAAAAAATAGATTATGAAGAATATTTTGATTATTGCAAAGCTCATGCAGTTTCTAATAATCCTGAGACTTCAAAAGCTGTAGTAGAAAAAGCTCAAGGTTGTGATACGGTAAGGATTATGAATTTTGGTAAGGCAATCAATTCTTATGCAAATACAAAAATTGATTATCCAACAACCCAAATAACTAATTATGCTTAATTTATTCCATATTCGGTATATAGAAAAGTCGGACTTAAAATCCGACTTTATTTTTGTTCTTCTTTCTCTTTTTCTTTCCAATAATAAAGTCTTCGAAGTTCGTGTATAGAAGCTAAAGTTTCGCACATTGATTCTATTTCGTATTTAATACTTTCTTCCATTGCTTCTAATCTTCGCCAGATTGCTTTGTCAATTTCTTCGTTTAACATTTTAACCTCACAAGTTTAGTTAAGATAATCACAAGTATACTTTATTGCTGTTGTATTGTCAATAGAGTAGTATACTTATTGTTATGACAAGTAAACAAAGTAATATAGTAAGTAAAATTGGTTTAAAGATTAAATTATTGAGGAATAAGCTTGGATTAAGTCAAGAAGATTTGGCAGAAAAGTCTGATTTAAGTGCTAATTCTTTGGGAGCGATAGAGCGTGGAAAAAGTGTCGCCGGAATTGATACGTTAGAGCGAATTGCTGTAGCTTTGGATATTGAGTTAAAAGAGTTGGTAGATGTTTCTAAGATAGATTTGGATTAGTATATTATGAATAATTATTATGAATTAAGAATATCAATAAATCCTGAGATAGAAGAAATTGTTTCAGATATTTGTTTTTCAAATTTTGATTGTGAAGGGGTAGTGTTAGCAGAAGAAGCATACAAAGATTTGGAGATGACTTCTACTACCAGAGGTACGTTAAGAGTATTTTTAACTGATTTAAATAATAATCCTATAGAAGTTTTAAAAACAGAACGAGAGCTTTTAAAGGAACGAGGATTTTCTGATGAAGAGTTAGGAAGTTGGGAGATTTCTTTGGATGAAAAAGAAAATCAGGATTGGTCAAAAAAATGGAAAGAAAAATGGACAGTAACACATGTAACAGACAAGATTGCAGTTGTTCCAAGCTGGATTGATTATGTGCCAAGAGATGGAGAAATAACTATAACATTAGATCCGGGTTGTGCATTTGGAACGGGAACTCATCAGACAACCCAATTATGTATGAAAGCTATAGAAAAATATCTAAAAGCCGGTGATACAATGGCGGACATTGGTACAGGTTCTGGAATATTGGCGGTTTGTGCTATGAAATTCGGAGCAAAATCTGCTTACGGGTGTGATAATGATGAAACGGTTATTGATGTATGCAAAGAAAACGCTCAAATAAATGGGTTAGAAGTAAACCCTACCCTTGAGGGAGGGTCGAAATCTTCGATTTCGGGGTGGGGTGAAAACAACAACACATCAAACGAATTTGAAATAAATCAGAACGAAACAAATTTTCAAGCATACCCTACCCTTGAGGGA
>CALVAM010000026.1 GCA_944325545.1 Candidatus Gastranaerophilales bacterium
CTGTTCGCAGACGGAGTCCTTGCTCCATTTAAACACTAGAGAAATATAGATAGAATCCCTTTTGGGGTTCTTTTTTTATGTTAATAAAAGCGGAAGCCTCGACTATATCTAAAGCCTTCTTCTAACTAATTCTGTTTCTAATTATATTTACCCCTCCCCAAAAAAAAGTTTGCCAATGAGTGATGGCAAACATTAAATAAACACGAGGATATTAAGAGAGAGAGTATAAAAAGAAACTTTTGGGGTAAACGTATATTCTTATTTGAATTACATTTACAATTAAACTTTATTTTTAATTTCAATCATTTAATTATCCCTTACATTTATATAAAGTATTTTTATTTTAAAAAATTGCTTTATATTTTACAAAATGTAAACTTTTATTTTCTAAATCGATTAAAGAATTGTGATATTTTTTCTTTGATAGATAAACCTGTTGTCACGCTGTCATCACTACCACTACTAGTTTTTACTCCTTTGCCCCAGTTGTTGGATTCCGCATGTTTTTTAACTGCTTCTTTTAAATCATTTATAGTAATAGGAGAACCTTCTTTTCTTGTCCCTGATTCAGAAATTACTCGAGCATGTTCAAAGATGTATTGTAAATCTCTAAATGAAGCATGGTTAGATTTTTTAGCAATATCTCTGCAAATACTATCTAATTTTGAGCTGTTAATATCTGTTAATTCTTTATCTACGACATCTTGAGGTAAGCTTTTGTAATGTGCTACAATCGCATTTTTTAATTGGTCTTTTGATGGTAAAGGTATAAATACTTTTTGCGGGAATCTGTTTAAAATAGCTTCATCTAAAACTTTATTCAATGCGGCATCTTTTTCTGCTTTATTTGTAGCTGCAATTACTTGGATATTATCACATGCTGTTAGTTTTGTTAATGTTGTTTTAAAAGCGTTTTGGAATTTTTCACCCATTTTTATATTGTTACCGTCTTCTTTTCTTGCGATGGAATCAAATTCATCCATAAACACAATATATTTCTTTTTAGGATTTGCTTTTGCTTGTTCTACCATTTGTTCTACAAATCCCATGATATTGTTTTCTGTTTCACCGACGTATTTATCAGTTAGTTTTAAAACATTCATTTCGTATAATTCAGAACCCGGGAATTTTTCTTGCATGTATTTAGTAAGTGCATATACATAAGCGTTTTTACCACCTCCAGGTTCTCCATAAAGCATGATACCTGAGCCTCCTTTTGAACCTTTTTTCTTTAAAGCTTCAGCTCTTTCAATTCTGGTTTTCATATCCTCTACAACTTTTTTCATTTCAGGTCCAAGGGTTAATTCATCAAATGTTTTTTCTTTGCTTACATCTACAGGTTTTAACGTATCAATTAATTTTTTGCTTTCTTCTTTTACACCTGTTAAAGCTTTTTTAGTCATTTTAGCTGAAAAAATTGTTGCTAACGCAGAACCTATTATTCCTACTGCAATTCCAACTTGAGCAATTACACCGGCTTTGCTCCAATTTTCTTTTGATTTTTCTTTTTTTGCAGCTTTTTGATTAGTCATTTCTTGCATTAAAAAAACATCTTCAATGTTGTTATCAAGCATTGGCGGAGTATATTGATTATTGTAACTTATTGCTGGATATGTTGTATCTGCTTTGAATTTAATTGGGGTATTAATAGATTGAATCATTTTTATCTCCTATTATTTTAAAGAATCTAAGAATTTTTGTAATTCACTATCTGTTATATTTAAATTGTTTTTGTTATTTATTATTGAATGAATTAAATCATCCATTGTCATAATAGCATCTTTTGAATATTCTTTATTAGATGCTGCAGGTCTTAAGATACCATTAATAAGTTTTCTAAATGATGTTTCATGTTTTCTTTCAGCTAAAAATTCTGCAATTTTATCTAATTTTTCATTATTAATATCTTTTAAAGCATTTTCTACATCCGTACGTTTTGGAGATTTATAATAATTTGTTATTGCAAGCTTTATTTGTTCTTTTGTTGGTAAATCAACTAATACTTTTTCGGCAAATCTATCAAGCATTGCACTATCAAGGACTTTTCCTTCTAATCTGGCAAGTTCTGGATCTATTTTTAAGTTTGTCGCACCCATTACAATAATATTTTCTTTATTAGTTAGCTCATTAAAACCTTTTTTGAATGCATTTAAAATATCTTGAGAAAGTTTTGCATTGCTTCCTACATCTTGCATCATTACAGAATCTATTTCATCAATAAATACAAAATATTTTCTATCAGGATGTTTGGTTGCTTCTTTAATGACTGCTTTCATTGTACCTAATACATTTTGTTCAGATTCTCCGTGCCATTTAGAGTTCATTTTAGAAATATCCATTTCCACAAATTTTGCATTCGGGAATTTTTTTGTTATTGCATAAGCAAAAGTATTTTTACCTGTTCCGGGAGGACCATAAAATAAAATTGAGGAACCTTCTGGGCCACCCATTTTTACAATTTTGTCGTGATGTTCTACAAAGTTTGTTATACGTTTTGCTGCTTCTTGTTGACTTTTAGGCATTGCCATCTCTTCTAGGCTTAATTCTTTGGCTAAATCTTTAAATTCAAGTTTAAATCTTTTAAACAAGTCCATTTGTTTTGCCATAAAACCAACAGAAAGTAACAATGCTCCCAAGACTCCTAATTGAATACCTGTATTCAATCTTTGTTGATTTCTAGCTTTTTTTCTAGCTTCTTCTTGTTGTTTTATAAAGCTATCTAATTCATTTTCCGGTTGATTTGTTTTTGTTGCCTTGAATGAAGTTGTATTTTTTATTGGTGTGTATACCGGAATTTGTGGGGTATTAACAATGTTATTAGTTTGAGTCATAATTCACCTACAATAAGCCTTCTAACATGAATAAAACAAAAAAAGCTTTGCAATTGCTATTTTGTAAAGTTTTGTAAAAATTTTTAAGAAAAATTTAAAGTTTTTAGAAAATTTGTCGATAACAATAATATAAAAGGGACAATAAAGGAAAGAAAAATGGGATTAGCCTGCTCACAAATTAGACTATTAACATTGACCGCCCGCAAAGCTGATTGCGAGTACGGTATCTCTATCAATTCTATGGAAAAAATGGCATTGACTAGAGAACAAAGTGCATTGTCCAGAGAATATCAAAGTAAATTACAATCTAAACAAATTGCTTATTATGCTGATGGTAAATATAATAAAATTAATTATAGTTATTTAATGGGATATGGTGGAAATTATCTTGCAGTTACAGCAGGAACGCAACCTTTAAAAAGTGAAAATTCTATGATTTTAACTGATTATAAAGGTCAGGTTGTAATGAGTAAGAGTTATGCAGATGCGATTACCTCAGTTCTTGGAAGTTCTGCTATGAATGCTCAAGGACAAGGCGGAACTTTTTCTACTGATAAAATTCCCGAAATTTTAGCTAATTTAATACCAGGGTTTACTACTGAGCAATTCCAAACAGTAATTGATAATGAAAAGCTTTCTTCCAGTTATGATGCAGATGCTGTTCAGACGGTTACAGGTGAATCTACAGGAGAGAATGTTATAGTTGATAGTAGCGATTCAACTACTGCTTTAGTACAAAGTATTGTAGATTTTTATTATCCAATATTTCAAGCAGCTGCTGCAAATGGTTGGACGACTGAATATAATAAAGAAATGGCTGCTAATGAAGACTATGTTAGTGATGCCATTGTTAGCGGAACTTTCCAACTTGCAACTGTTAATGATGAAGGTAATTATGATCCTGATACTTCATTAACTTACTTTATAACTTCTGGGTTAGTTGAATCACGTACTGATTCCAGTGTAAGAGAAGAAATAACTGCTTGGTATAATGCTGAGAAAGAAAGGATTTCTGAAAAAGAAAATTGGTTAGATATTGAAAATCAAGATTTATCTACGGAGTTGGAATCAATCAATACTGAAATTCAATCTATTCAATCTTTGATTGATGATGCTATATCTTCAGTATTTGATTGGGGTAGCGGTTAATTATAAATAAAATTTATTTTCCTTTATTTCTTTTTATATAAAAAGACTTGCCTTAATTTCATAGCAAGTCCTTTTTTTATTTTTTATTTAAATCAGAAAGTCTATAGGTATAACTATTAATTAGATTAAATTTACCCCTATTTACCCCTATCCCTCTTTTTTTACTGTACTTTTGATATGTAATTCTCTAAGCTGTTGTAAAGAAGCTTCTCCAGGAGCATCACTCATCAAACATTTAGCACTTGCGTTTTTAGGGAATGCAATAACATCTCTGATTGAATCTGTTCTGCATAATAGAGCTACTAATCTGTCTAATCCGATTGCTAAACCGGCATGAGGAGGTGTTCCGTATTGTAGAGCATTCACCATAAATCCGAATTTTTCGGTTGCTTCTTCTTCTGTTAGGCCTAATGCTTTAAAGATTTTCTTTTGAACTTCGCTTGAATGGATTCTAACACTTCCACCGCCTAATTCAGTTCCATTATATACGATATCATAAGCAATAGATTTAACATTTCCTAAATCTCCGCTATCTAATTTGTCTAAATCATTCAAGTTTGGAGATGTAAATGGGTGGTGCATTGCCATGTATCTGCCTTCTTCTTCTGAATATTCAAACATTGGAAAATCAACTACCCATAATAAATTATGTTTGTTTTCATCAATTAAGTTCAAAGATTTACCAAAATGCAATCTTAATCTACCCATAATGTCATAAACTAGTTTTGGCTTATCAGCTACAAAGAATATAATATCTCCTGCTTGAGCTTCAGCCCTTTCTTGAATGCGTCTTGCTTGTTCTTCTGTTACGAATTTTAATACAGGAGATTTTGCTGTACCATCTTCGTTGTAAATAATATTAGCTAAAGCTTTTGCACCAAAAGATACGGCCAATTTTGTAATATCGTCAATATCTTTTCTTGAATATTTAGCTCCGCCTGGAATTCTTATACCACGTACGATACCGCCATTTTGAAGTGTCTTTTTAACGATTTCAAATTCTGATTCAAGAATAATATCTCCTATATCAAATAGTTCTAAACCAAATCTTGTATCTGGTTTGTCGGAACCGTATCTATCCATTGCTTCTTGCCAAGGCATTTGGATAAACGGAGGTTTTATTTCAACCCCTGCTGCTTTAAATGCGTCAACTAAAAGACCTTCTACCGTTTCGATAACATCTTGTTGTTCAACAAAAGATAGTTCCATATCTATTTGAGTAAATTCAGGTTGTCTGTCTGCTCTTAAGTCTTCATCTCTGAAACATTTAGCTATTTGATAGTATTTTTCGATTCCGCCTACCATCAATAATTGTTTAAAGATTTGTGGGGATTGAGGTAGGGCGAAAAACTTGCCGGGTTGTACTCTTGACGGTACTAAGTAATCTCTTGCTCCCTCTGGCGTAGTCTTTATTAAAATAGGGGTTTCTACTTCTAAGAAACCTTTGTTGTTTAAATAATTTCTAACTGCCTGACAAATACTATGCCTTGTTTTTAAGTTATTGAGCATTTTTTCGTTTCTTAAATCAAGATATCTGTATTTTAAACGAATATCTTCTGAAACATTTTCATCGCCTAATACAAATGGTAAGACTTTTGATTCAGATAGAATTTCCACAGATTCAGGATACATTTCAACTTGTCCTGTAGGGTATTTTTCGTTATATGTTTCTTCCGGACGTTTGGTAACTTTACCTTTTACCATTATTACATATTCACTTCTTACTTTTTCAAAAGCTTTATGTACTTCCGGATTAATTTGTGGGTTTGCTACTAATTGAAAAAATCCACTTCTATCTCTTAATTCTATAAATAATATCCCGCCTAGATCTCTTACTGTTGATACCCAGCCGGATAAGGTTATTTCTTGATTTAAATTGTCCAGAGTTAGTTCTCCGCAATTATTTGATTTCATTCTGGTCATCAGTTTTTCATCTCCCTATAATTTTCTTTTTAGCACTAAAATCGTAACAAAAACAGGGGTAAATGTAAAGTCTGAGGGTAAATAATTGGGGTAAATGAAGGGGTAAATGAAGGGGTAAATGAAGGGGGGAATGAAGGGGGGAATGAAGGGGGGAATGAAGGGGGGAAAATAAAACAAGAGGTAAGATAAAATATAGTTGATTTGACTGAAGTATGGATTTTTGTATAATTTAATATTATTAGTATATTTTTAGAGAGTTTAATATGTTTTATTTTGAAGAATATTTGGGTAAAAAAGTTTTAAGAAGTGATTTTTTGAAAGATATTAATGCTTTTTTTACGACAAGAGAAGGTTTTGATTTTAGTAAAATTCAATCAAAAAGAGTTGTGACACCAATACAAACTCATAGTGATAATATTCAATTGATAGATGAAAAATTGGAATATCCTGATACTGATGGATTAATTTTAAAAAATCTTAATGATGTGATTTATTTAAAATTTGCAGATTGTACTCCATTGATTTTTTATGATAAAAAACAAAAAATAATTGCGATATCTCATGCCGGTTGGAGGGGAACTGCTCAAAGAATTGGAGTTAAGACAATACAAAAAATGAGGTCAAATCCTGAAGATATTATTGCTGTAATTGGGCCTGCAATTTCTGTTTGTTGCTATGAAGTTTCTGATGATGTTAAAGAAAAATTATTAACTACAGTTAGTAATCCCGAAGGGCTTTATAAAAATAGAAATATTGATTTAAAGAAGATAAATGCTAGGCAGCTTAAAGAATTTGGAGTTAAATCAATTGATATTTGTCCATATTGTACAAGTTGTAATAATGACTTATTTTATTCTTATAGAAAAGAGAATGGAACAAAGCTAAGGCATTATGCTGTTGCGACATTTTGAGCTTGTTTAGCTTTTTGTGCTTTGCGTTTTTTATCTAACATATTTGTTACATATATATTTAAGTTTGGAATACCTAAACCAAGTACTAGACCTGAGAATATATAACCTGTAAGTTGTGCTTTATTTAATGTTCCTAAACGTTTTTTAGTTAGTTTTTTTACATTATTATCACTGATTTTATCTAAATCTTTTAGCATTTCTTTGAAAGTTTTTGCAACTAATTTACCGTTATTTTCTTTGGTTGTAGAAATTCCGTTTTTAGCAAGTGTTTCAATTAAAATTTCATCTCTTGTTTTTAATTGAGCATTAAATGTACGCTTAAAGATATTTTTATCTTTAGTTTTATTATTGTAATTTATAACTGATTTATCCAACATATCAGCTGTGAGTTTATTTATGATATCTCCTAAAACAAGCCAGCTTAGGTAACCTAGTGTATCTTTGGTTAGCACTTCTCTAAGTTCGTCTTTATCACGAGCAGAGAAAATTCTGGAAATAATTGTAACACCGTAAATACCTTTAAGTTGTTCAACTGTTGGCCATACTCCTTTAAATGCCATTTTATCCATAAATTGTAGTGGGCCTGCTTTTAGGGTAGCTAAAATCATACTAAAGAAACCTACGCTGCTTGCAGCTTTTATTACTTTAAATTGATTACTGTTATCTTTACTTCTTCCTTCTACGCCAACAAAACCATCTGAACCTGTTTTTAATTTTGATAAATACATATTTATTGGTTGAGTTGCCATACCAACTGCAGCACCCATTAAAAAGCCGATTCCGGCTCTGGTTTTCATAAATTTTTGTAAACCTTTAACAAAAGAATTTTCTTTTATACCTTTTCCTGATTTTATTTGTTCTTCAAAAGCTTTTGTTACTTTTTCTTTGTTAAATGAATGTGAAACTAAATAAATATCATCTAACAATGTTTTCAAACTAGACTTACTTGTTATTTTCTTATCTACTGATTCTAATATATATTCTGATTGAGCTCCTGTATTTTCTGTTATTTTATTCATAATAACGTTTCTTGCGTTTACAGTTTTATCTTTTGTCCATTCTTTAAAGTGTAAATTTTCATTTTTTAAAGCTTCATCAAAATATTTTGCAGCTTCTTCTATAGTATCATTTGATAATCTTACAAAACCTTCTTTATCTGCGTTTTTAGAAGTTGGGTTAAAAGCTTTTATGTTACTTAAAGTTTCTTTTAAATATTCAGTTTGCGTTTTTTTATCTTTTAATTGTCTTGCTTTATTATCAGCTAAAATATTTAAAGTTTCAGGTGCGGTAAATATTTTATTAATATTTACTTCATATTTTTTATTCATAGCATAAGCTATTAAAGAACCGGCAAGAATACCATAAGAACCGATTAAAGTATCATTAACCGTACCCATAATTTCACGTCTTAAAGTCTCCATACCTGCTGTCGGACCACGCTTTATCATATCACTTGTAGTTCTTGGGGCAACCATAGATGCAACATCTATTGCATTAGCTCCTAATGCCTGATTTGTTGCAAAGAATCGTAAACTTGTGTCAATTGCATTTTTAAAGTTAATATTTTTGTTTTGGTATTGATTTGGTTGAGTTGAATGTAATTTCATAGTAAACCTACGCTATTTATTTTTTATTTCGACTTGTGAATTATTATTTTCTTGAGCTTGTTTTAAAGCTAATTCATGTTTCTTTTTGGTATTTTTTCTTGTAAATACCGGAACTATTATCCCTAACAAAATTAATGATAACCCAAGGTTCGCTATTTGGCAAACTGAACGTAAATTTTTTGCGTTATTTAATTCTTTTTTGATTATATTTAGCTGTTCTTTTGTTGGAGTTAACCCTTTTTCTTTTAACATTTGTTCTGTTTTACTTGTAACTTCTTCTGAAGATTTTACGTTTATATCTTTAACCCAATGCCAAGCTTTTTGGAAAATATTTGCATTCTTATCTAATTGTTTTGTTTCATTTAATAAAACAGTTCCGGTATTTCTTTGAATAATTGTTGCGGCACCTTTTGCTGCATAATCTCCTAAGAAATATAATCCTGAGAATGTTGCAATATCTCTTATTGTTGATTCTGCAAGTTCATTTTTGTCTTCAGCGGCTGCCATTCTTGATGCAAATGTAGAAGTTGATATAATTCTTGCTTGATCCATTGTTGGGAATATGCCTTTAAATTCAAGCATATTCATACTTGGCATTTTCATCATTGAAAGGAGTGAGACTCCAAGCATTGAAGATATTGATATTAATTTTTGTTTAAATAATCCTCTTTTTTCTTCAGGAGTCATTTCTTTAGGTTGACCGTTTTTACCAAAATCGTCATATATTGGAGCTCCTTTTACTCCGGATACTTTACTTGTAATCCAACGGTTTATATATTGCATTGAAATTGCTAATGGTAAAACTACAGCTAATCCCATTAAACTTTTTGATTTTACTAATGTTTTACTTTTTTTAGCAAACTCTTCTATACCAAGTTTATTGCCTTGTTTTTGGAATTCACTATAGAATTTTACCGAATCTTTTAGCATTGAACCTACAGATAAAGCCTTAACTTCTTTTCCGTCAGCTATTTTTACATGTTCAGAGATTTTTGTTTTATCTACAATTTCTTCTACGATTTTATTAAATTCTTTTTTAAATGTTTTTGTATCTTTTCCTGAACGAGATAATTCACTTAATCTTTGTGAAAAATTATCCAATTCTTTTTCTGATAATACATCTTTAAATACGACTCTATGATTTTTACCTTCTGAACCTTCAAGATTTCCTAAAATTCTTTTTAAAGATTCTTTAACTTTATCTTCGCCTTTAGCTTGTTTGTAATATTCTTCAGCTTTATCAATTAAAGTACTATCTGCCCAACAATCTGACATATTAGCACCTTTTGGCATAATCATAGGATTTAAACATTTTGCGATACCTAATGTTATCATACTTGGAATTAAGCAGTTTACTACTAAACCCGAAGATTCTCTTCTAAATGCTTCAAAGCCTGCAAACCAGTTCGTTGTTGATTCCACAACTGTTCTTGGTAAAATTGCTGATAGCATATCAACTACGGTAACATTTACCATTGGCATTCTTTCGCACATTTGAATGCCTGTTAATATCATTGCTCCTGCTCCTTTAAAATTAGGATTTTGCTTTCCTTCATCTTTTTGGTTACGAACAATTTGATAGCTATTTAATTTACTAGTGTTTTCTATATTTATTCTGTTTATCATACACATATAACTTTATTTATATAAGTTGATTATATCAACTAAGATATACATTTAAAAGTCGCTAAAAATAAAAATTGCTAGTAAACTTTGTTTTGTAAAGAAAATGTAAAGATGAATTTTTGATTTTCTTTTTCGTTTTAAGAATGTTTTATTAAAAATGATTTTTTTTGAATCAAGAATTCTAGCTTTATTAATCCTGAAATTAAAATATTTAAGTTTTTTTGTTGTATTTATTTTTGTAAAATTTTGTAAATTTTTTAAATTTAATTAAATTTATTTAATTTAATTAAATTTATTTAATTAAAAAGTCTAATAACCCAAAATCTTTTTTTAGCTTTTAAGCTAATTAAACAACATAATAAAAATGTAATGATATTGTTATGAAAGTAACAAATTTTTTTAAATTACTAAATAGAAAAATTAATAAGTATGACAAAGTTGCTACAAATCCGTTTGGCAAGCTTCCACTTTCGATTACTTTAATTTGGGTGGAAGAAGATAAAGATAAAAAAAATCCTTTTGACGGTAAAATTTAAGCACTGTATTCAACTTTTTTAGTGGTTATTTTGCTAGGATCAATTATATCCATTATTTTATCAACATCATGCCCGTCAGGATTATCTGTAGCCTTAGGGTTGTATGCGATTCCTTTTTGTTTGCAAGCATCAGCTACCAGTTTTTGCTCGGAAGGTAGTATTTTTTGCCACATTTTAGATATTCCGATTGGTAATACAAATTTTCCAACACTTGCAACTGTTGCTGCTATTGCACCGCCTGCACTTAATGGATTTAATAATAAAGCCGGCAAAACAAAATAACTTAAGCAACGAATAAGTGATTTCCCTGTTTCTTTACCTCCGTTTTTCCAATTTGTCCCTTCAACTTTTTGTCCGTTATCATCATATTTTAGTTTGAAAGCTGATGGAACGTCCATAAAATCAAAAATACAAGTTCCAAGTGTGATAATTCCTGCCATCCCTCCAACTTTTGCTAGTTTTGGCATTTTCCTTAAAGAACTCGTATTATTATTTGCAACTGCTCCTGCTGTCGTTGCTGTTGTCATAATAACTCCTAATTAACTTAATCTTTTATCCCTTATATTTATAAAGTTTTTTAGAAGTTAATAGTTGCTTATATATTACAATTTGTAACGGGTTTTATAATCTGGCATTTTTAGGAACTACTGTTACTCCGCCTGTGGATACATAAAAACCTCTTGCTAAATCGTCTTCACGGTTTATTCCGATTTTTGTATAAGGAGGAATATCAACATTTTTATCAATTATAGCTTTTCTGATTTCAGAGTACCTTCCAACATTTACATTTTCCATCAAAATACTATCTGTTACTTGTGAGTAACTGTTAATTTTAACTTTTGGAGAAAGTATACACCTTGAAATCATACCGCCTGATACTACACAACCTTCAGACACCATTGAATTTGTTGCCATTCCTACTCTATCACCTTGCTGCCATATGAATTTTGCAGGTGGATAATTATAATTAAACGTTCTTATTGGCCATTCTTTTGAATACAAATTTAGTTCAGGTTCATAATCAAGTAAATCCATATTTGCTTGCCAATAAGCATCTATACAACCTACATCTCTCCAATAGCCTTTTTCTTTTTCTGTAATTCCAGGAAAATGATTTTCATGGAAGTTATAGATAAATATATTTTTACCTTGATTTAATAACATTGGAATAACATTTTTACCGAAATCATGGTTAGATTCTTGTATTTTTGAATCTTCTTCCAAGGCATTTAGTAAAATATCTTTGTTAAAAATATAATTTCCCATTGATGCTAAGCACATTTTCGGATTATTTGGCATTGCCTTAGGCGGAGTTTGAGGTTTTTCGATGAAACCTGTCAATCTCCAGTTTTCATCTACTTCGATAATCCCGAACTCAGAAGCTTCTTCTATTGGAATTGGAATTGCTGAAATTGTTAGGTCGGCATTATTGTCTTTATGAAAATCAAGCATTTGCCCAACATCCATCTTATAGATGTGATCTCCGCCAAATACACAAACGTAATCAGGCTCTTCATCATGTATATGGAATACATTTTGATAAACCGCATCAGCTGTTCCTTGATACCAAGCTCCGCCTGTTCGCATTTGAGCTGGGACTAAATCTACATATTGATTTAAAAAAGGTGACAGTGCCCAACCTTTTGAAATATGTTTATTTAAAGAATCTGATTTATACTGAGTTAACACTTTGATTTTGAAAAAACCTGAGTTGATAAAATTATTCAGAACAAAATCTATTATTCTGTATCTTCCTCCAAAAGGGACTGCAGGTTTTGCTCTCTCTTGAGTTAGTGGAAATAATCTTTTTCCTTCTCCTCCTGCTAATATCATTACCAAAGCGTCATCAATTGACATATAAACCTCCTAAACTTTATTTTATTCTATCAAATTTTACTCACCTTTGCACTCATCCTTTAGTATGGTTATTGTTTATGTGTTATAATTTTTTTATGAGAAGAATTAGAAAGCTTTATTATTTCGATAAGAAAAATATGCAAGAAATGATTTCGTTTCTCAATAATAACGAAGTTAGGATAAATAATATTATGTTTAATCCGTTTTTACCTTTGCATTATTTTTTACCTTTAAAATTAAAGTTTTTACCTGAATCTTATGTCCTAAAAGATAAAGATGAAATCAAAGGGCTGATTACTGTTTCTCCAAGTAGATGTCCTCAAAAGAAAATGAAAATTCAAAGATTATTTTTTGAGGAAAACTGTTATGAAGATGCTGCAGAACTTATTCAGTTTGTTGTTTCTAAATATAAAGCAATGGGGACTACTTCTTTTATTGTAAAAGTCGATGATTATTTGCCTGAATTAATCAAGCTTTTTATTGCGAGATGTAATTTTACTCAAATTTCTTATGAAAAAGTTTGGGAAATTAAAAATTTTGAGTTGGGAAATTTTAATAAAAAGGATTATAGAGAATTTAAATCCTCTGATGCTCCTTTAGTTGCTAATTTATATAATGAATCGCTTTTACCGCATTTTAGAACACTTTTAAGTAAAGATGCAAGAGAGTTTAAGGAAATTGTTTTTAAAGGTTTAGCAGATTTTGTTGAGTATAGATATGTAATTGAAAATAATAAATCTAAAAATATTAATGCATATATTTCTATTAAATCTTCTGATGGGATTAATTATATTTTAGATATTTATAAATCTTCTTGGGTTGATTTGATTTTAGATGAAATTATAAGTTTTGCCTTTTCTCAAGTTAGTAAAAGAAATAAGAAATTTAATTTATTTATAAGAACTAAAAAATACACTCAAACAGGTCAACAAGATGAACAAGATTTTATGGATAGAGGTTTTGAATGTGTACAAAATCAAGTTTTGTTAACAAATTCTTCTGCCAGAATTATTAAAGAGCCAAATAAAGTGAAAAAATTTACTATATTAAATCAGTTTTATGGGAATTGTGAAACAAATTTAAGTTAGATTTTCTTGTTTAGATTTTTATGTTTTTTATGTGGTAAATCAAATCTTGGATCATTATCGGCTAGATCAGCTAAAATTGTTGAAATAAATGGAATTATCATATAATATACACTTCCGACTATTAAAATTGGTTTTGCGACTTTTATACCGAGTAGTTGTTTCTCTAAATTCGTTTGACCTTTGTTTGCTTTTTTGAAATTTTCTATAAATTTTTCTGTTGGTTTATCCATTAATTTGTCTGCCAGATATCCTGTTCCAATACTTAAAGCGGTTGATATTCCTGCGTTATACATTACTGCTTTTTTTCTTCTTTCTTCTATATTTTCGCTTCGATAGACTTCGTGGATAAATGTTCCTGTTGTTAGGGCATCTGTTAAGGCAACTATATGCATTACGAAATTACTGTCTTTGTATTTTTCACTGAAGTTTTGCAGCCATTTTTTATCCAGAATTTTTCCGATACCTTTTGAAAGTTTTTCCGAACCTTTTGATTTGAAATTTATATTATTTGATTCAGGATTTTCTTTATTTTTTTGAGGTTTTGGTTTATGAAAAATTTTCTGTAAAATAAATGGCATACAGGCGGCTGTTAGTATTGCTTTTGGCATTGAAACGATTAAGCCTGATCCTAGTTTAAATAATTGAGTTGCAAATTCATAATTTTTTGATTCAACTAAATTTTTACTCGTTTTTTGTAAATTGTTAATAGTCTCTTGTTTTAAAAATTTATTAGGATCTTTATCAATATTTTTAATAGCATTTCCCATCGGGGTTGCAATAATAAATGTTAGTATAAATTGTGCAACTGATGACGCTAGAGATTTAGCACAGGCAAATTTTTTGTTTTCTTTATCTGTATGTGGGGCAAGCATTATTGCAGCAGGGCGAGCAAAAGTTGAGAGTGCTAAAGTTGTTGTAGCTGCAAACATTGCACCATAATCTGCGGCAAATTCCAAGCTCTTTTTTAAAGCTTTATTGTTATAAAATCCTTTGAATGAGATATCCCTATTTGAATTTACTTTCATCTATTTTTATTAGATAACATAAATATGAGATTTATTAAACTAAAATTTTGTAAAAATTTTGAATTTTGTTTTCTTTTTTTAGTTTATTTTGTACTTTTGGTTAATTTTTTCGTTTTTAAAGATAGTATTCCTGCTTTATTATCAGCATTTTTCGGAATTACTTACACTGTTTTGGCTGGGAAAGGTAATCCTATTTGTTATTTATTTGGTCTATCAGGATCCGGCTTTTATATTTATCTTTCTTATAATAATTCTTTGTGGGGGAACTTAATTTTGTATTTACTTTATTATGTTCCGATGCAAATTTTAGGTTTTTTTAGATGGAAGAAGAATTTGAAAAGAGATAAATTTGAAATAAAAAAAAATGAGCTGGATAAGAAAACTTTTTTGAATTTGTTAATTATTTCAACATTAATTTCAGTATTGGTTTCTTTTATTTTAATTTGTGTAAAAGATAAAAATTCTTTTTTCGATGCAATTACTACTGTTTTTTCAATTACGGGTATGTATTTGACAGTTAAAAGGTGTATTGAACAATGGATTTTTTGGATGTTTGTCAATGGTTTAAGTGCGATTATGTGGATTAATATTGCATTAGGAGGAGAAAAAGTATACTCCACAATTATTATGTGGAGTGTTTACTTTTTACTTGCAATTTATTTCTATTTTAGTTGGAAGAGGGAGTTGTTAAATAATTAATAACTTCATCAACGTGTCCGTTTACTTTAACTTTTCTCCATTCTTTTTCAATTTTACCATCCGGAGATATCACAAAAGTTGAGCGTTCTATTCCCATATACTTTTTTCCATACATTGATTTTTCTTTCCAAACATTAAATGCTTCTGCTAATTTATGTTCATCGTCTGAAAGTAATATGAAATTCAAATCTTGTTTATCTCGAAAACTTAAATGACTTTTTATGCTATCAGGACTAACTCCAATAACTTCTGCATATGAAGTAATTCTATTTATATTATCTCTAAAGTTACAAGCTTCTTGAGTACAGCCTGATGTATTATCTTTGGGATAAAAATATAAAACAATTCTTTTACCTTTAAAATCATTCAATGAAAAGTTTTTTTCTTCTCCGTTTTTATTAATACCTTTCAATTTAATATTGTACATAGCATCTTCTCCTTTTTTTGTTATTATAGATTAAAAGAAATTTATTGTAATAATAAAAAAGGCTAGACGAAATGATTAATGATTTGACAAAGGGAGCTCCCGTAAAATTAATGTTGCTTTTTTCTATTCCATTACTTATTGGGAATATATTTCAGCAATTTTATAATATAGCAGATATTATTATTGTGGGTAGAACATTGGGAATAAATGCTTTGGCTTCTGTTGGAGCGGTTTCTCCTTTGTTTTTTCTTATAATGTTTATTTTAGTCGGTTTAACTAACGGATTTGCAGTTATTACAGGACAAAGATTTGGGGCTAAAGATTTTGATGGGGTTAGGAAATCCGTTGCGATGTCTTGTATTTTAGGATTTGTGTTTACAGCTTTATTTACTATAGTTTGTTCTGTTTTGATGAAATATATTTTGATTTGGATGAACGTTCCTGTTGAAATTTTTAAGGATGCTTTTGATTATATTCAAATTATTGTCTATGGATTAATGGTCGTAACTTTTTATAATATGTTAGCAAGTATAATAAGGGCTTTGGGAGATAGTATGACACCGTTGTATTGTCTTATTTTAGCTTCTGTTTTGAATATATTTTTAGCTCTTTTATTTATTTTAAAATTTCATTGGGGAGTTGCAGGTTCTGCTTTTGCGGTCGTTGTTTCACAAGGGATTTCTGTGATTCTATGTCTTTTATATGTAAAAAAGCATTTCCCGATACTTCATTTGAAGAAATCTGATTGGAAATTTAATTGGAAAGAAGATTATAAATTTGCGTTGGAACATTTGAATGTAGGATTCCCCATGGCTATGCAATTTGCTATTTTGGGATTGAGTGTTTTAATTATTCAATGTGTTTGTAATTCTTTTGGAGCAGATATTATTGCTTCTTTTACGGCTGCTCTCAGAATTGAACAAATGGCAACTTTGCCGATGATTTCTTTTGGTGTTGCTCTTGCTACATTTGTGGCTCAAAACTTCGGTGCTAATAATTTTTCAAGAATAAGATATGGAGTTAAAAGAGCATCTTTGATAAATATCGGATTAAGTCTTTTTATGGCTTTTGTAATGCACTTTTATGGAGGAGATTTAGTTAGAGTATTTATCGGAGATGGCAATAATTCTATTGTAAAACTCGCCCATGATTATTTATTTGTAAGTTCATTATTTTATTTCTTTTTAGCTCAAATTTTTATTTACCGAAATGCTCTGCAAGGTTTAGGAAGAGCTACAATACCTTTGTTTGCATCTATTGGAGAACTTTTAGTAAGAGCGTGGGTTGCGATTTATCTTGCGATAAAAATCGGATATTTAGGGGTATTTTATGCAGGACCTATAGCTTGGGTAACTGCAAGTTTAGTTCTTGCAATCGGATATTATTCTACGATTAAGACTTTTATCTTCAAAAAGCAGCAAGAATTAAGAAGGGGAAGGTTTAATAACGATTAGCTTATCAATTAAGATTTTTGACTTTTTTCAAACCAAATTTCATACTTTGGCAAATGGTATTTAATATTTCAGAAGTTGAATTTTTGTATTCGATTGTTTTAATTTTTTGTTTTGTTTGACCATCAGTATAAATTATTTCATTTTTTCGTTTTTTGAAAAATAACGGTTTCCCGATGAAAATTTTTCCTAAACTGTTTTTTTCTTTTGTATATTGAATACTTACAGGAACAACACGAACACTTCTTTTATTATTTACTGCTTTTTTTACAAAATTAGCAACTCCGTTTTGTAATCTCTCTTCAAGAGGTTTATCCAAGTATGATGAATTATTACCTTCAGGAAAAATAAAAATATTTGCTTTATTATTAACAAAATCTTTTAGTAAAGAATGAATTGATACTGCATTGAAATTACTGTCTTTATTTTGTAATGAGGCATCAATTGGAGTTAATCCCATTTTTTTATAAATTTCACCTATTTTATTATGAACAACTTTTAGCATATTTCTGCTTACTAAAATTTTGGGCATAGGACTTTGTGCTTGTTTATTCTCTAGAATATATAGCTTACTAAGAATTGAATTTAATATTACATAAACAAATTTATCTTTATGGTAATTAGGGTGGTTTAAGACAAATATAGTAGAATTTTTTGATTTTGCAACTCTTTCTAAAACGTGGTCCTCGTTATTTATTACAATATATTTATTATCAATAGAATTTCCGATTTTTGCTAATTCTTCTGTATATTTATCAGGTTCATTTTCTATTTGTTTTAAAACTTCATTTGTTTTATTAACTTTTGGTAAATTTTGTAATAAAAAAATTCTATCCGCTAATTTTCTTGCATAAAGTATTGATTTATATTGAATAAGTGCTAAAATTTTTTCTACTTTAGTTTTGGGCTTGCTAAAATATTTACAAAGCACATTATTTTTCATAAAAATAGAATAATTATCAAGCTTTTTTACCAAGTAATTTTCATTAAACATTGTATCAATACAAGTTTTTTCTATTTTGAAACTTGGTTTAGAATACACTTTATTTAACTCTTTTAAGCTTAATTTTGCTTGAAAATTTGGAGATATATTTTTATTAATATTATTTATAAACATACTAATATTTTAAAACTAAATAAATTATTTTTTGCTAAAAGTAAAAAATTGGCGAGAAAGTTTTAACTTTCTCGCCTCAATTTTATAATATCAACTATTTTTGAATATCTTTAACAGATAAAGCAATTCTGTGTTCTTTTGGAGTGAATTTTTTGATTAAAACATCAACTTCAGCACCAACTTTGAACATGTTGAAAGGATTAACATTCTCATCAGCCATTTCAGCAACCGGTAATAAAGCTTCAACACCAGGGAAAATGTTAATAAAAGCACCGAAAGTAGTTACTTTGTTTACAGTACCTTTAACAACTTGTCCTTCTTCGAATTGTCCTTCAATTTGTTGCCAAGGATTTTCACCCATTCTTTTTAATGATAAAGAAATTCTCTTTAATTCGTGGTCAATTTTAATAATTTTAACTTCGATAGTGTCACCTAAAGTGATAACATCAGAAGGGTGTTTAATTCTTTGCCAAGAGATTTCAGAGATAGGAAGAAGTCCATCAATTCCGTTAATGTCAACGAAAGCACCAAAATCAGTGATTCTAACAACATTACCGGAAACAACTTGACCTTCTTCAAGAGATGATAAAACATTATCAACAACTTGATCTCTTTGTTCTGCAACAGCTTGTCTTTGAGATAAGATAAGTTTGTTTTTCTTAGGATCAGCTTCAAGAACTTTAACTTCGATTTTTTGATCAACAAGACCTTCGAAAGGAGTACCTGTTCTTAATTGAGAAGAAGGGATGAAACCTTTAAGATCTGCTACATCAACTAATACACCACCTTTAACGGTTGAAACAACCTTAGCAAGAATTGTATCGCCTTGTATTTTAGCATCATTAAGTTGTGCCCAAGCTTGTGCAAATGCAATTCTTTTTAATGATAATTGCATAGGTTCATCATTATTTTCTTCTTTTAATACATAAAATTCTCTAATATCACCGATTTCTAATTCTTCAGAATCGCTTGATAATTCTCTGTTTGATAAGAAAGCTTCCATTTTAGCACCCTTAACGCTTACTAAATATCCTTCAGCTTCTTTTTTTATTACTGTACCTTCAACGATATCAGCAACAGTGTTAGCTTTTGCAAAGCTTTCTTCTAATAACATTTCAAATTCATCACGAATTTCAGTTGTTGTCATAATTATATTCCTCCTTTTATATTTTCTATGACTTTATCTATAATTGATTGCGGAGTAGATGCTCCGGCTGTTATTCCTATGTTTTCAACATTATTAAATAATTCTTTATATTCATCCAGTTCCGCATCATTTTCAATATGTATAGTTTTGGTACAATCTTTTAAAATCTCTGCAAGATGAGTAGTGTTAGCACTTTTTTTAGAGCCTACAACTACCATTAAATCACTTTCGCTAGCTAATTCTTTAGCTTCTTTTTGCCTCATTGCTGTAGATTGGCAAATTGTATTATATATTAAAACTTCTTTTGCTATAGTGTTTAAATAATTAACAATAAGATTTAAAGAAGAAACCATTTGAGTCGTTTGAACAACAACCCCAACCTTCCTGTGAGATTTTATCGCAGAACTAAATGGCTCTAATTCTTCAATCGTAGTTGCGACAACTACTTTATCAGAATATAAATCAGCATTTGCTTTAATCGCCATAACTTCCGGATGATTAGGTTTCCCTACAATTACAACGAAATAATCGTTTCTAGCTAATTCAATAGCTCTTTGTTGAACTTTTTTTACATCAGGACAAGTCAAATCTACAACTTCAAATCCTGCATTTTTAATCTGTTCAAATACTTGAGGAGTAGCACCGTGGCTTCTTACAATACAAATTCCTTCACCTTTTGAAGGTAATTCATAAATGGTCTTTATCCCCAATTTATCCAACTCATTGATAACATCTGTATTATGAATTAATTCTCCTAAGATGTAGATATTTTTGTTTGGGTTTTCTTTTTTTAATTTTATAGCAGTTTCGACGGCTCTTTTGACTCCGTAACAGAATCCTGCAAATTTGGCTAGTTTAATATTCGGCTTATTCAAAAATTTATAAAATCGCTTTCTAATTGAACTAGAGGAAATTTCCTCCGTAAGATTATTAAAATATAAAAAAGATTTTATTTCAATACGTTATTGTTACAAATTGTTTCGTAAATAGTGACAATAAATAAAAAAAATTTGCTATAATTCACATGAAAAATGGAACTAAAAATTTAGGAGTGTGTAGTATGAAAATAGGTCTAAATCCTGCAGTTAGTAGTGTAAATGGTGTGGGATTAAATAGAGGTGTGAAAAAATCAAATCAGCCTGCATTTCAAGCAGTGAATCAAAAATTATTGAAAGAAGCAGAAGATTGGTATAGAAGAAGAGGTAATATTAACACTACTTGATATGATGCTATTTTAGATGGCGTAATTCTATTTAAAGAGATTTCAAAACAGGATGCTATAGATACAATAAATGCAGCTAGGAAATATGTTAATGCAGGCAGTATGGAAGCATATGATACATTATTAAAAGATGTTCAAAATGCTTAATCTATTAGTTTAGCAATTTGATTCCCTGCTATTGCACCGAGTCCCATTCCGACAAGAGAGCCGATTGGGCCGATACATTTTGCACCGATTGCTCCTCCGTAACCTATGCCGGCAATTGTGCTAGTAAGGTTTATGGCCGATTTTGCTGTTGATTTGATTGTATTTTCTCCATCAGAAATTTCTCTTGCTAAATGAACAGCTTCAAGTCCGCCTAAAACTGCTGTTCCAATTTTGGTTGTTCTTGTCATTGCTCGTGCGGTTAATTCTCCAAATAAATTTGGAGCTTTGAATTCTTTAGCTTTAATGAATATAGGTCTTTCATTTGTTGAGGTAATATTTTCTATTTTTGTATTATGGTTTGAATCTACAATTTTAAGCTTTTTAGAAATATAATCTCCGAATTTTGTATCCATAAGTGTCGTATCATTTTTAAAAAGCCATTTAGCTAATTTGGGGCAAGGGCTTGTTGATGGATTAACAAAGTTATGTAATAATGTTCCTCTAAAAAATGAAAATGGATGTTGTGCAATTCTATAGTCGTAAGAAGGTTTGAAAGTTTGATTTGTTGCAGCACATTTGAATTGATTATATGCAGATTTCATATCTCGCCAATCCTCCGGAGCGTTTAATACTGCAAGTGATAGTAATCCTGCTGCGGGAATATAGTCGGAGTGCTCAATTTTATTGGGAATATTTTCTATTCGTCTAAATGTTGGTATCACATCAAAAATTGAGCTTAAGCTATTATTTTTATCGACAGAAGATTTTACTTCATTATAATCCTGTTGGATTTGAGGAAGCTTATCTATTTGATTTTGATACATTATCGGACTAATTTCGCTCATCTATAATCACACACTCAAAAACAATGCTACACAGTTGTGTAAAGTATTTTTAGTGATTAGTGACTAGTGAGTAGTGAATAGTGAATAGAAATTTATCTAAACTTCTCAACTTATAAATACGTCACCCTGAATTCATTTCAGGGTCTTATAAATTAGAAAGTCAAACTACAAGCGTGTAAGATTCCGAAATAAATTCGGAATGACAAATATTATTAATTTTTTTAACTAGTAATTAGGGTGCAATTTTTTGCACCTTTTAAATTTTAAAACCCCACCCCCGGCCCCCTCCCTCAAGGGGAGGGGGTGAAATGTGTCCCACCCAAAAGTAAGTAAGGTGCAATTTTTTGCACCAAAATTTTATAATTAGTGATTAGTGACTAGTGAATAGTGAATAGAAATTTATCTAAACTTCTCAACTTATAAATACGTCACCCTGAATTCATTTCAGGGTCTTATAAATTAGAAAGTCAAACTACAAG
>CALVAM010000027.1 GCA_944325545.1 Candidatus Gastranaerophilales bacterium
AGACGCAGTCTACCGATTCCGCAGCAGAGAAGATGAAAATTAAATATCCGCATGCCCTTGTGGCACTCTGCCGAACAAAAGTTGACTAAATGTCAAGTTTTGTGAGAGGGGAGGGAGACGCAGTCTACCGATTCCGCAGCAGAGAAGATGAAAATTAAATATCCGCATGCCCTTGTGGCGGAATCGGTAGACGCGTTGGACTTAAAATCCAATCGGGGTTCACCCTCGGTGCCAGTTCAAGTCTGGCCAAGGGCATTTTTAAAAAGACTCACTCAAAAGGTGGGTCTTTTTTTTGTTTTTAGCCCTTGACGCTAGTGTACTTCTAGCTTGACACAGAGTTACTATGACAATATTTCTTAAATTCAATTTTGTTTTTGTAAATTTTTGTTAAATATTAAAAAAAAATCTAAAGTTTTCATCAAATATGTCGATATAAAAGTTACAAGTAAGATAAATGAAAAATAGAAATAATCTATAAATTTTAAAAAAGGATTTAATAAGAAATATGCGTATTGATGAAAATCATAATAATCTTAATACATCACCTGTAGAACAATCTTCAACTCCATCAGAAAATAAAGAAAATAAATTAAGTCTTTTTAATATGCTTAATAAGGAAGAAAAAACTGCTATTGATGAAAATAAAGACGGCAAAATTAGTTTTCAGGAGGTAAAAAATTATATTAATAGCGGGGTTGCAGATTCTAAAATATTAAATAAACTTGCAAGTATATTAGGGATTGAAATAAAGTATCCGCTTGAATTATCTACTAATCCTGAGTTCAAGAGAAATGCAAATGAGATTTTAGATGTAATAGAAAAAATTGACATTAATAATGATGATGAAATAAGTCTTCAAGAAATTAAAAATGCTCAAAATTTAACGAAATCTGAAAGTGTAAAATTACATAAAGCATTTGGATTAGTAGATGGTAATTTTGAAAATCAACAGGGGCGTTTCGGAAGTTGTTGGGCTCTTTCTGGTGCTTACGGTATTTTTATTACAGATAAGGAAAAGTTTAGTCAAATAGTAAAACAAGACGAAGATGGAAATGCAGTAGTTACATTTTATGGGATTTCTGGCAAACATTTTGAAACAAAAATTGATAGACGAATAATTCAAAGTGTTGTAAAGATGAGGACGGAAATAGTTAATTATAATACGTTAAATAAACACAATGGCATTCAAAATCTTCGTAAATATTATAGTTCTGATCCGGATGCTATTGCTATAGAATTAGCTTTTGCAAATTATGATAGTTATATAAAACAATTGAAAGAAGAACAAGTAAATAAAATGTTAGAATATGTTAATAATTCAACTCCGGTGGCTCCTGATAAACCTGATATTACAAAGATATCCTTGGATATGAGTGATGAAGATTTAGTGAATTTTTTAAATTATTATCGTAATTCTACTTGTGAGGATAGAGATTCTTATATATTTCCATATGATGTAAATTATTTGACTTCAGAAACTGTAGAAAATATGAAAAAATATATTCAAACATCTACTCCAGTGGCACCTGAAAAACCTACAGAAAGAGAAATTTATTATAATTTGAATAGCTTAAGTAATTATCTTAATAATTCTACCTCAGAGACTATTAGAAAGCCTGAAATAAATTTGTATTTAAATAATGCCGGAACAATTGAACATGGTGGACAAGCCGGTCCTGCAATAAAACTTATGGCAGGTGGAACATATAATACTTATTATGGTAAAGAATATAATAGTAAAACTCAACAATATGAAGAAGTATCAAGTGAACAACAAGATGAAATTGAAAATTTATTAAAAAACTTTAAGAAAAATGATAAAGTTTATTCAATATCATTTAGTGAGGGTGATAGTCAAGTATTTTCAAATCATGGTTATACGATTGTTAGGAGTGATGAAAAAAATATTTATTTAGTTAATCCCCATGATACAACAGTTGAACCAGTCGTATATTCTATAAAAAGAGCTATAAAAAATTTAGATATGTTACAAATAAATACTTTACCAAAAGAATAATTTACTTAAATATAAAATGAACTTGTAAATCTCTTTTCAGTAATATAAAATTTAGAAAAAGGGATATATATAGTGAAAATAAATACACAGCCGAAGACAAATATTACTCCAAATTATAAGGGGAAATGGGGTTTACGAGTAGAAAATGCTTTGGATAGATTTGATAAAGCTCTTGGGAAATTAATAAATCCAATAGAATTTGTAACAAAAGAAAACCAAACAAATATAACAAAATGTATAGAACTTGCAAATAAATTATATAATCCAACTTCTCCACAAACAATAAATCTAAGTATAAAAAATGGCAATAAAGAATTCGAATTTTTGTATAATAATTCTGCTTGGCATAAAGTAAGACTTACTAAAAAAGGTCAAGAATTAAATGAATTTGAAATATTGCACGTAAAAAACGATAAAGACTTTTCATTTTATTCAACAGGAAATTATCCTTGCCAAATCAGAGATGAAAAATATTTAAAAAAATTTAATTTAATACTAGAAGATTGGCTACCAAGATTAATCAAAAAATATGAAGGCAAAAAATCTCCAATAAATATAATTAAAAAAGATATTTAAGATTTATTTCTTAATTTCTCAACAAATCTTTTTAATCTTTCCATCGCAATTTTTAGATTATCTAAAGAATAGGCATATGAAATTCTTAAATAGCCTTCACCACTGTCACCAAATGCATTTCCCGGAACAGCAGCAACTTTTTCTTCTTCTAAAAACTTAGTTGCGAATTCCTCACTTGTCATTCCAAATTCTTCAATGCAAGGGAACACATAAAACGCACCATAAGGCTCAAAACACTCTAAATTCATTTCTTTAAAAGCGTTTAAAAGAAATCTTCTACGCTGATTATAAGCATTTCTCATTTCTTTTACATCATCATCACCATTTCTTAAAGCTTCAACAGCAGCGTATTGGCTAGTAGTAGGTGCACACATTATCGCAAATTGATGAATTTTTGTCATTTGTTTAATAATTTTTTCAGGTCCACAAGCATAACCTAAACGCCAACCTGTCATTGCATATGCTTTTGAGAAACCATTTATTAAAATTGTTCTCTCTTGCATACCTTCAATACTCGCAATAGAAACGTGTTTATCCTTATATGTTAACTCAGAATATATCTCATCAGACATAACATAAATATCATGTTTAATTACAATTTTAGCAATTTTTTCTAAATCTTTTCTTTCCATAATCGCACCTGTAGGATTATTAGGAAAAGGTAAAATCAAAACCTTAGTTTTATCAGTAATTGCATTTTCTAATTCTTCCGCAGTTAATCTAAACTCATTTTCAGCTTTTAAATTAATTATTACAGGTTTAGCTCCTGCAAGTAAAGCACAAGGTTCATATGAAACATAAGCAGGCTGAGGAATAATAACTTCATCACCAGAATTAACAATCGCTCTTAATCCAATGTCTATAGCTTCTGAACCACCTACAGTTATTATGACCTCATTCAATGGATTATATTCTATATTTTGAGTTCTTTTTAAATATTTACAAATTTCTTCTCTAAGTTCTTTTAAACCGGCATTAGACGTATAGAAAGTTTTTCCTTTTTCAAGTGCATAAATCCCCTCATCTCGAATATGCCAAGGAGTATCAAAATCAGGTTCTCCAACTCCTAAAGATATCGCATCTTTCATTTCGGAAACTATATCGAAAAATTTTCTGATACCGGAAGGTTTTATCTCTTCAACCAATTTAGAAAGCGGTTTTGTCATGGAGTAATGACCTCTCTTTCATCAGTTTTTTTCTTATCTAAAATTGTTCCGTGATCTTTGTATTTTTTTAGTACAAAGTGGGTTGCTGTACTTAATACACTATCTAAAGTTGATAATTTATCTGAAACAAAATTTGCGATTTCTCTAAGAGATTTTTCTTCCAAAATTACCAATAAATCATATCCGCCTGAAATTAAATAAACAGCTCTAACTTCGGGATAATTATAAATTCTTTCAGCAATTTTATCAAAACCTTGTCCTCTTTGTGGGGTTACTTTTACTTCAATTAGGGCGTTAACTTTTTCAATAGATGTTTTTTCCCAATTAATAAGAGTATGATATCCGCAAATAATACCTTCTGCTTCTAATTTAGAAATTTCATTTACAACATCAATCTCATCTTTTCCAAGCAAAATAGCTAATTCTTTTAAATCAATACGACTATTTTTTTCAATTAAAGATAGTAATTCTTCTCTCATTTAATCCACCTATCTGATGTAATTTGTCATAATTTTATCTTCTAATTCAGGTCTTTGAATCCCATTATTTTTACCAAGCTCAATACATTTTAAAACCCAAGCAAGATTACGAGCCAAAATTCTCATAATTTGCAAACCTTCTAAATCTTGTTCTAAATCATCCGCGACTTTACCGTGAATATTATTCCAATAATTAGAAGATACTAATGGCATGTTGCTAACGGTTAAATATTTATTCAAAACATCCAAACTCGCAGTTGTTCCTGAACGTCTTGCAACCGCAATAGTTGAAGCAGGTTTAAATGCAAAATGTTTCTTGGCTGCATAAAAAGCTCTGTCTAAAACCGCCAAAATTCTTGCAGAAGGGTGAGCGTAATAAACAGGAGTTCCAAAAACAAAACCGTCAGAAGTTTTAGCTTTTTCTATAAGTTCATTAACAATTCTATCTTCAAAAACACATTTACCTAAATCTCTGCAAGCTAAACAACCGCAACAATCACGAATTTCTGCATTTCCAATATCAAAAAATTCTGTTTCAATTTCTTCTTCTAATAAAATCTTAGAAATTTCATTTAAAGCTCTTTTTGTACTACCGTTTTTATTACAACTTCCATTAACAAGTAAAACCTTCATTAAAAATCTCCTTTAAATATATAAAACAATGATAATCAAAATTTCAGATTAGTTCAAGCAAAATAATATATTTTTTATTTTTAATTTGTCGGTGTTAAAATATTATTATGGTCAATTCATTTGAAGACGTAATATCACAAATAAAAGACAGACTCGATATAGTAGATGTAGTTTCACAATATGTAGTCCTAAAAAAGAACGGAGCTAATTATACAGGTCTTTGTCCATTTCATAACGACAAACATCCATCAATGTCAGTAAGCCCATCTAGGGGAATTTATAAATGTTTTTCTTGCGGAGCAGGTGGAGATGCTCTTAACTTTTTAGTAAAAATTCAAAATCGTGAATATAAAGATGTAATATTAGAATTAGCAGAAAAATTTGGAATTGAACTCCCCAATAAATATACAAAATCCAGTGAATCTAAAAATCAAAAAAAAGAAATGATGAAAGCTTGTGAAAAAGCTGCAAAATTTTTTAGTATTCAACTAAAATCTGCAGATGATGCAAATAAAGCAATAACAGCATTAAGAAAAAGAGGAATAAGTGACGAAATTATTGATAAATTTCATCTAGGTTGGGCGACTAATAAATATGATGTTTTATATAAAGAACTAAAAAAAGAATTTAATGATGATATTTTAGAAAAAGCCGGACTAATATTAAAATCTAATTCCGGTGGTTGGATAGATAGATTTAGAAACAGAATAATAATCCCAATCCAAAATGAAAACGGAGAATTTGTAGCTTTTGGAGCGAGAGCAGTTGATGAAGGTCAAAACCCTAAATATTTAAATTCTTCTGATTCACTAATTTATAACAAGAGTAAAATTTTATATGGGCTAAATTCTGCGAAAGATTCAATAAAATCTGAAGATGGGGTTGTGATTATGGAAGGTTATTTTGATGTAATTTCCGCCCAAGCAAACGGAGTAGAAAATGCCGTTGCATCTTGTGGAACTGCATTAACACCTGATCACGTTAAACTACTTTCAAGATACACAAAATCCCGCAGAATTTATCTTTCTTTTGACACTGATTCAGCAGGAATAAATGCCACAAAAAAAGGCAGTAATGTTATAAAAGAAACACTTTCAACATTAGGTGATGTGAAACAATTTGATGAAAGTCATATTTCATCAAATTCTGATAATAAATATGCTTGTGAAATAAGAGTTGTATCTCCACCACAAGGTAAAGATCCGGATGAATTTATAAGAACAATGGGGGGAGATGCGTTTAGAGAGTATATAAAAAATGCACCTTTGCTTATTGATTTTTTATTAAATAATGTTTTAAAAGAAAAAAATTCTGCAAAATCACCGCAGGAAAAAGCTGAATTAATAGCACAAATTATAGATATTTTAAAAGATATTAATAACAAGATAATTCAATCTGAATATGTAAAAATGGTATCAACAATTTTAGAAATTGATGAAAATGCAATATCAAAAGAATTGTTAAGAGCTTCTAATACAATAAATTATGTTGCTCCGGTGATAAAACAGAAAAATAATGTAACAAATTCTTCACAATTTGAAATAAAAGTGCAAAAAAATTTATTGAGCGTTTTTTTAGTAAGCGACAGTTCACTAAGCTTTCAAAAACTGAATGAACTGTTACCCGAAAATATCATTCAAGATGAAACGTTAATAATTGTAAAAAATACAATTGACAAATTAACCTGTACAATAAATAATGTTAAGGAATTGACAAAAAATTTGTATACAGAATTCATTGAGGATGATAGGTTGACCGAAATATTAACAGATATAATTGAACTTTCTGAAGCTTTTAAAGGGCTGGATTCAGAAGAGTTTGAACGTGCGGTCAGGGAAAATGTGGTCAGATTAAAAAGATGTTATCAGGAAAAAGAAACAGAACAATTACGCCAAAAATATAAACAAGTAAATGATGACGAAATTGAAGCATTAAAAATACAAATGCAACTTAGAGATAAAATAAAATTAAGAACTGGAGATAAGTAAATGGCTCAAAAAAGAAATTCACATTCATCAGTAATTAGTGTAGAAGACGAAAATCTAGATTTATTAGATTATGATTCAGAAAAAGAAGATGATTCTGTAGATTATATAGAAACAGATTTAGGAACAGATAATATCGAAGATATTATCACTTCTTCTAAATTACAAGAAATGAAAAGCGATGATTTCTACATGATAGATAACTCAAGAGACTCAGAAATGGAAACAGAAGTTCCACGCGGAGTTGCGGTAGAAGATCCCGTAAGATTGTACTTAAGAGAAATCGGACGAATCAAATTATTATCAACAAGTGAAGAAATTGAGCTTGCAAGAAAAATTATACAAGGTGGAACCCCAGGAGCTATTGCAAAAAGAAAACTTGTACAGGCTAATTTAAGATTAGTAGTAAGTATAGCTAAAAAATATGTTGGTCGAGGCATGTTATTCTTAGACTTAATCCAAGAAGGTAACTTAGGCTTAATTCGTGCAGCAGAAAAGTTTGACCACGAAAGAGGCTTTAAATTTTCAACATATGCAACTTGGTGGATAAGACAAGCAATAACAAGAGCAATTGCTGATCAAGCAAGAACAATCCGTATACCTGTTCACATGGTTGAAACAATTAATAAACTTAAGAAAGTTACAAGAAAATTAGCACAAGAACTTTCAAGAAAACCAACCGAAGAAGAATTAGCAGTTGAAATGGGTGTTTCAATTTCTAAATTAAGAGAAATCGTAAAAATCGCTCAAGAACCTCTATCTTTAGAAACTCCGATTGGTAAAGAAGAAGATTCAAGATTAGGTGATTTTATCGAAGATAAAGAAGCAGATGCTCCGATTAAAACAGTTGCAAGCGAACTTTTAAGAGAAGATTTAGCAGAAGTTTTATGCACTCTTTCTCCTCGTGAACGCGATGTATTAAGATTACGTTTCGGAATGGATGACGGTCGCCAAAGAACATTAGAAGAAGTTGGACAATTGTTCGGTGTAACTCGTGAACGTATCAGACAAATTGAAGCAAAAGCTTTAAGAAAATTACGTCACCCTAATCGTAGTAAACGATTAAGAGAATATGTAGAAAACTAATACTAAAAAGGAGTCTTAAAGACTCCTTTTTTAATTATGTATTAAACTAAAACTTGTATAATTTACAAAACATAACAAAATATTGGATTTTTAACATGTTTAAACTATAATTACAAGAGTGAAACCTTATGAGGGAGTATTGAAAAATGCCAAGCAATGAAAGTGTTGGAAAAAAAATAGTAGAAGCATTAAAGAAACAAGCGGAGAATATTGATTTGGAAGAAAATACAAGTTATGAAAGTTTTGATTCTTCAGTTGATACAAAAAGTAGTGAGGATATTTTTTCTTCAAACGATGATATATTTGCAGAACCGGTAAGGCCTGTAAAACAAGAAAAAGTTTCAAATTTCTTTGATGATATAGAAGAAGAAAAAGATATTTTTTATACAGAACCTAAAGTTCAGACTTCACCAATTGTTGAAACAATGAGTGAATCTTTTGAAATGCCTGCAAATATTACTGTGTTAAAAAAATTAATTTCACAATTACCAAGTGGTGTTTCAAGACATACCGGGGCTCAAATTATTAAGCAAACAATGGAAGCTTTAGGAATTTCTATGAAGAGTGTTTTACAAGATGCTCAACAAGTTCAAGAAAATTTAAAAGTTTCAGCTAGAGAATGTCAAGCTTCTATTCAAGAATATAAAAAACAAATTTTAACTTTAGAAAAACAATCTCAAAGCTATCAAAAACAATACTCAGCTTTGAATGATTTAATAAGTTTATTTATTCAAACAACAAAATAGTTGAAGTTATATTTTATAAATAAAAAAGACTAAGTATAAAACTTAGTCTTTTTTTAATTATATTTCAGAAATTTCATTTGCTACTTCGTTTTTTTCAGAAATTTGATTTTGAATATTAGAGGTGTTTGTATTTTCATCTACCTCTTTTTCGTTTTTTTGTCGTTCTTCTTGAATCTCTTGTCGAGCTTTTGCAATCTCTCTTTCAGCTTTCATTGCAACTTTTCTATCTTGACTTGAAGGTTCCGCAGGAGCAAGAGCTGCGGCTTTTAATTGTTGAGCATTTTTTAAATTCTCTTCAGGATCAGAACTCTGTGAATAACTTACATTAACGTCACCAGCTACAGCATATTTTTTTCCATCAGGTCCGGTTTCGTATTCATAATTAGGAGCAGACGTCCTTAATCCTCCTGCTGCTGCTTTATGAGCATTTTCATGAACTTTTACTTCTGCATCAGTAGCTTTTAATTTAGCAACCTCTTGTTTTTCTTGTTGAGTTAATTCTTTGTCTGAATTATTTGTAGAATTTTCTTTTGAATTAGAATTTTGTTCCGCATTATATAATTCTAAGGCTTTTGCTGAAATAGATGCAGTAGCTGCTTCATCATTTTGAGAATAACCGTTTATACCTTGAAGATTATTCGAAGTATTTTTATAAGATTCTACTTTTAAACTATTTCTAATATAAAAATTATCAACTGCTTGATAATTAGAAATAACTCCAACGATACTATTCATATATTTATTATATTATGTTTTAGGACTTTTTCAAGAGTAAATACAACATAATAGCAAATTTTAAATATCTTCTCCGGAAGCTTCTTCATCAGATGTTGTAGGAGTTGTAACGGTCACTCCTAAAGATTCTAAAGCAGCTTTTGCTTTTGGAGCTAAAGCTGTATCAGAAAAATTTTCTAAAACCGTTTGATAACATTCAATAGCTTCAGGCTTCATATCACGAAGTTTATAAACATTTCCGGCTTTATAATATAGAGGGGCTAATTCAGTAGAAGATGACATCAACATTTGATTATCAAGCTTAATTTTTATACCTATAAGAGTTTCATTATCTTGAGGTGACAACAAAGCTCTTCCATAAATCTTTTGAGTTAATTTATCTATGCTATCTGACATTTCAGCAATGGCTTCTTTTGATAACTTAGAAGATTTTTTAGCCGCAGATACATCAAGCGAAATCGCTGATAATAACAAAAAACCTACAACCAATGTTAAAAATATTTTCTTTACTCTTTCCATAACTCGCTCCGATACCCCTATTATACATTAAATTATAATTTTTAACCACTAATAATAATTTACCTCAAAAGTTGATTTTTCTAATCAATTGAATGTATGATTAATGTATGAAAAATTTAGTCTATCAAATGTTTATTTTAGGAACAGGAAATTCTTTAGATTATGCTTTAGAAAACAACTTAGGCGGAGTAATATTTTTTACTCGCGATATAAAATCAAAAGAACAATTTAAAAATCTTATAAGTGAAATCAGACAAAAATCATCTACACCTTTATTTCTATCAATAGATCAAGAAGGCGGACGAGTTGAAAGAACTGAAAATATCCACGCGAGATATCTTTCAGCAAGAGAAGCTTATAAAAAAGGGAAAGAATTTTTAGTAAAACAAACAGAAAAAATCGCAAATGAGCTTGTAGAGTACGGAATAAATTTAAATTTTGCACCGGTCGCTGATGTAAATACCAATCCTAAAAATCCAATTATTGGGGAACGAGCTTTTTCTAATATTACGGATGAAGTTATAGATGGAGTAAAAATAACATCAGAAATTTACAGAAAACACGGAATAATACCTTGTCTAAAACATTTTCCGGGACATGGCGATGCTGATAAGGACAGTCACTTAGACTTACCAAAAATTAATCTACCTCTAAAAGAAATGGAGGAAATCCATATTAAGCCTTTTTATGAAGCAAAAGAAATGATAATGGCAGCCCACCTTCACTGTACTTGTTTTGACACTGAATCTATCCCAAGTTCTTTAAGTAAAAATGCCATCGGATATTTAAGAAATAAAATGGACTTCAAAGGAATTATTATTACAGATGATATGGTAATGAAAGGCGTTCAAAATTTTGGAAGCGTTGAAGCCTGCAAAATGGCAATAAATGCCGGAGTGGATATGTTTATTTATAGAGATGCTGATACTAAAACAATTGAAATTATTGAAGATTTAGTAAAAGAAATTCAAAAAAATTCTGCTTTACAACAACGGGTAATTGAATCTAATAAAAGAATTCAAGAATTAAAACAAAAAATGCTCGGGTAAAACCACCCCGAGCATTTCATTATCTAAACTTATAAGTCTAAGCAGTAGCTGCTGCAGCTTTTTCAGCTTCAAAACATTCTTTACAAAGGACATCTCTACCTTGAGTAGGATTAAAAGGAACTTGAGTCTGTTTACCACATTTAGCACAAACTGCATCATGCATTCTTTTCTTTCCTCTACGTTGTTGTTTTTTTGCTTTTCTACAGCTTGGACATCTTTTTGGCTTATTTGTCAAACCTTTTTCAGCATAAAACTCTTGTTCACCGGCAGTAAAAACGAATTCACAGCCACAATCTTCACAAATAAGCGTTTCATCTTGGTACATGACTTGTTCTCCTAAATAATTTAATAACCGTAACACTTAAACAGTGCTATTCACACATTTTAAACTTTTTTTCAAGCCTCGTCAAGGGTAAAAGTATAATACAGACTAAAATTGAAACAAAACTTTATTTACCGGTAGAACCAAACCCGCCAGCTCCACGTTCAGTTTCAGAAAGTTCAGTAACAACTTCAATTTTTGCTTGCTCATATTTAGCAATGACCATTTGAGCAATTCTTTCATCAGGTTTAATTGTATAAGGTTCATTTGAAAGATTTACAATAGGAATACAAACTTCACCACGATAATCTTCATCAATTGTTCCAACGCAATTAATAAGACTAATCCCGTGTTTAATAGAAAGTCCTGACCGAGGACGAATTTGAGCTTCATATCCGTGCTCAAGCTCAATTTTTAAACCTGTAGGAATAAGTTTTCTCTCTAATGGTTGTAGAGTAATTTCTTCACTAATTGCTGCACACAAATCCATGCCAGCTGCACCCTCTGTCTTGTATTCAGGTACAAAACGATTATGTTCCATTCTATAAATCTTTAAAATCATAACACTCCTTATTACGCTGTTATAATTGTTTTGCCATCAATAACTTGTTTAGGGAAAATAGTAAGAGTTTCGATTCCCTTAACTTTATCAACTTTAGTTTCAGGTTGAGTTTTATGAGCTTTTTCAACAGGAGATTCATTACCGTTAGGCATAGACATAAAACTATTAGAATATTTAATAAAGAAATTTCTTCTAGGTCTGCAATCTTCATTCATTGAAATTGATGAAATTTTCATACTTATTACCTTCTTTCTATAGAACAATTTTGAGTCAGATAAAGATACAAGTCAACGGATTTCAAAGATTTGTAAAGAAAAATTTTTATGTTAAAATTAGAGAGTTGAAAATTGAATATTAAGTCGATGTGGTGGAATGGTAGACACGCATGCTTGAGGTGCATGTGGCGAGAGCTGTGGGGGTTCAAGTCCCCCCGTCGACATTTACTTTTTCTTTACTAAAAAGAAAAAGTAAACAAAAAGAAAAGAACATTTTATCGGCAGACAAATTATCTATCATTATTTAAATTTATTCTACAAGTCTGCCTTAAATTAAAACTACTCTATAAAGGAACGCAGAACCCCAATGCGGAGCATTTTAAGGGTTCGAACGCGAACGAGCAAAGAGTGGAGAGTTTTTGCAAAAGTCGAAGA
>CALVAM010000028.1 GCA_944325545.1 Candidatus Gastranaerophilales bacterium
TTTGCAAGAAGAAGACTTGCATACGTGTGTCTTAAATCGTGGAATCTTATTTTATCAATTCCGGCTCTATTTAATGAGGTTAAAAATCTTCTTTTTAACATATTTTCTGCACTTTGATAATTGCCTTCATTGTTTGGGAATACTAAATTATATTCACTATTTGGGCAAGCTAAACGCCATTCTTTAAGGACTTTAGCTAATTCATCTGACATATCAATTATTCTAATTTTACCAGTTTTAGGTGTTCCTAATTTACCGTGCGTATAGTTTTTATCAATTGTAATTTTCTTTGTAATCCAGTTTATAGAATCCCAAGTTAAAGCCATTAACTCGCCTTGCCTCATGCCGGTAAATATTGCTGTGAATAAAAGGGGGTAAAAATCAGGATAGACAATTTTTGTTTTCTTTAATAATGCTTGAACTTCAATAGTAGATAAAGCTCTTATTTTGTCATTTTTAGTCTCTTTTAAGGCTTTTATTCTAGCCAATGGATTTCTGACTGGCACATCACTATCAATCATAAAGTTAAATACTGAGCCTAAAAATTTCATATATTTATTAACCGTAGAATTTTTACGACCTTTATCAATCATTGTTTTACGAAATTCTTTTACTAATAAGGGATTTATTTCTACTAATTGTAAATCCCCGAAAAAAGGATAAATAATTTTGTCTAAATATCCACGATAAGTTAAAAATGTTGAAGGTTTGCAATTTGTGCTAGCATGAAGCCTCATAAACAATTCACCAGCTTCCTTTAATGTTACTTTTGAATCAATAGGATTTCGGCCTTTGTTTAATTCTTCATAAAGTTTAGATTGCGCTTTTTCTGCTTCAGCTTTTGTTTTAAAACCTTTTTTAATACGGCGTTTGCCCTTAAGGTCTTTAAAATCAAATTCCCATTTTTTTGTTATTTTATTTTGTCTAACAGATTTTATCATTGCGTAACTCCAACATTTTTATATTAACGTGGTTTTTACTTTCTGTAAGCTTTTAGACTAAGAAATGCTAACAGAGTTTTGTTTTATGAAAATCTGAATATCTTCTTCATTGAATCTAAGCTTACCACCGAGCTTCACAAACGGGATTTCCCGTTTGTGTACCCAGCGATAAATTGTGCTTTTTGAGGTTTTAAAGAGTTCTGCTACGTCATCTATTGTTAATAATTTCATAGCGCTCACCTATATTAATGGGTCCTGGTATTCAGATTCATCAACTAGCTCAAAAGTATAGTAATATTGATTCCTATGACCTTTTTTATAATAAATTAAAATTTCATCAGAAAGATTATCTTTTATGTTGCGAAGTCTTGTGCTTACAGATTTTGGATTTTTATAAACTGCCTCAAAAGGTTTTTCTAATCCCAACCCCTCAGCTTCTAGTTTAAACAAGCGATATAATTCTGCTGGTGTGAATCGCTTACCCTTGTGGTCTGTATTTCTCGCAAAATTACTTAAAACGGTATAAAGAACATCATCTTTAAGAGTAAATTCATTTTGAATTTTAATCATTTTTGCAAAGATTTCTTCAAGTTCTTTTTGCACTTGTTCATTTTCAGCTGTTTTTAAGGCAAACACTGCAAAATCCGCCATTCTAAAATCTACACTTAAATCTTCATCTTGTTTATCTTCAAGTTTTTTTATAATTTTTTGTAGCTGATTTATTATATAGCTAAAGATTTCATCTCTATTATCCATTACCAATCTACATAAATTATTTTCATCTTTAAACAAACTAAAACGTTCTAAATAGATACAAATTAATCTGTCCGCAACATCATCACGCGTAAATTGAGGAGTTCGTGATGTAAGAGCCACAAAGCATTTAACTTCAAATTCAAGTTCATGATTTGTTGTAAAGTATTTTCTTTTTTTAATGATTTGTCCTGTTGCAATTCGCGCTAATGCGTCATTAAGTGCTTTAGGTGGATTATCAAGATTATCTATTACAACGTAATAATTATTCGTGATTATTGTTTCTAAATCCTTGCAATCATTTGCAACAGATGTCACATTAAACTTTTTACCAAAAAGAATTTGACCGACTCTTCTTAAAAAGGTTGTTTTTCCACTTCCTTTGTTCCCAATTGCAGTAAAGATTGGTTTGGTTTTCATTATAGATTCAAAAAATAAGCTATAGAACCATATCTTTGCAATTTGTCTTTGAGTTGATAAACTCAACAAACTAGCGACTTTATCTATATTTAAATTATCTGTAAGATATTTGCTTACATAATCAATTTTCTTATCATAATCAACCAATCTAAAAGGCTCATAATTATTTAACTCCTCAAACATTACACCTTCATCACCATTTTCAATTGTTTCAATTTTATCTGATGTAATTTTTAAGATTTCTTTTATTCCGTTATACAGATAAAGAGTAAAGTTTTTTGGGTTATAATAAGCAAAACGATGTATTTCAACATCTTCAGGATTTGTTACACAGTATGCATAAAGCTCATTTAAGACATATTTGTACAAATTTTCAGACGCATTTATTCCCCATTTAGTAAACAAAGCTCTTAATTCTAATGGGTCATCAGAAATGCAAATTAATCGTTTTTCTTCATTTAAAAATAAATAGTATAGCTTATTAGCTCTATATATTTTACCAAGATTTAATAATTCAGAAATAATCACTTCTGCAATTTTATCTTTTTGATAAACACCTCTTGAGTCTTTGTCAGCTTGTATTGCTCGAACTCGGGCCTTAATTGAAGTTTGTTGTTTATTATCTTTACAATTAGATTGACAGTAAATTTGGCTTAATACCAAATTTTCATTATCACCTTTCATAACAGAACAAGCTGCAATTTCTTTATCATCATTTGCATAAGTCGCTTCAACTGTTGCAATTCTACCAGAAAGTTCTTCATCTTTATTATGTTCTGCAATATTGGTTATAACATTTATCGCTTCATCAATAGGTGTTTTAGCAACTTTTTTCAGCACTCCTGCAACTGCCATTGTTAAAGAATTTCTTTCACCTTCTGTCCAATTTAAAGCTGCCTTTGAAACACAAAGGGGGTAATCCTTTAAAGTTTCAAGAAACAAGAGAGTTGCGCTATTAGCGTTTTTAGTTGCTTCAATTCTTTCTAAAGGATTTTCTATTGGCTCCATATTTTCACCTTCAACAAAGCAAGATTTTTTAAGCTCATAAAAATCTTCATTAATCGTATTTTCGTCTTTGAATAATCCAAAATATGGAAGATTTAAAGCTAGACCTTTTTTACCTTTAGGAAATATCTCAATATCGCCATTAGTAATAGTTCTATCGGTTACTTCGGTTACTAGGTTTTCTAAAACTTTTTGAATAAATTCACGATTTGCCGGAATATCAAAAAAAGTAAAAAGGTGAAAACCTTTTGATTTTGATTGTTCTATTAAAGCTTGCAGTCTATATTGTTCCCAAAAGGCTTTTTGAAGATTTAAGGCGATTTGATATTTTTCTTCAGTTGTTAGTTCTTTGTTATTTTTCTTGGCTTTACCGTCAATATCGATTCCTGCAAATAAGATTAAATCTTCTTGTCCCTCTATTTCGGGAGAAACGCCCAATCGTTCTTTGCCTAAAAAATGATTTATTAGCATTTCTCTAAACTCTTCTGGTTTTACTTCTTTGTGGGTAAAATACTTTTCATCATCAGGTTTTGATGTAATTTTTTTTGACGTTGTTTTGTAGCTATCGTCGAAAGCTGTGATAAACTCTTGCATTTCTAGAGTCTCCTTTCATGTTTCATATTTAATACAAAACATTACCGGTAATGTCGACAATTATATTATTAGCAAGAATCAAAAATAACTCTATTCCGTAGAAGCACCCCAATTATTCCACATCTATTCTACAAAAAAAGTCATAAAGTCAATGTGGCGTGTGATTTCAACTAAATAATCAATAGACCATGATTACCATAATTTACATTGAGACGCCAATATCCTTTTTCATCAAGTACAATTAAATCTTTATCAAAGAATTTTTTATATTTTTTATGGAGATTAACTCTATCCTTGTATTGATATACATCACTATAATCAAGCTTCATCTTATTAGCCATTTCTTGACCTTTAATCCCCTTTTTTCCTGCTTTAGCAACATGTAATATCAATTGAAATAATCTATCAGGAAAGGCTATTTTTTTATTTTCTATATAAATAATTTCATCTTCTGTATAAATAACTACAGCATAATATGCAGTACATTGACCATTATTGATTAAATCAATTGGTTCAAGATACAAATCTTTAATTTCTCTAATATCGTTAGTTGGTAATAAATAATCTTGATTCATATTTTAATTTTAACTTAAAATAAATTTTGTTTTCAAGTAACCGTAATAACCGGCTATTACTAAGTTGCATAAAATTAAAGCCCTTGAAATAAAATCAAGGGCTTGTTTATTATAAATTTTCTAAAATCGGTTTTTGGTATTTACTCTCTAGTGTTACATGTTTAACTTTACCACAAGATTTTTCTTTATACCCAACTTTTATTGTTTGGCCTGCCTTTGTTGGATTTAACAATGTCCATAATTCTTCAGCCTTGTATTTTTTAATAGGTTTATCGTTAATTTCAACAATTCTATTTTTAGCTTTTAAGCCTTGTTCTTTTGCGCTATGTGATGTTGAAATTAAACGAGGTCCTCTTATTGTAGATTTAGGAACTACATTATAGAAATAAACTGATTCGGCGTCATTTGAGTTGCTAATTCTTGTTGGTGTGCCATTAGAATCAATACCGTCTGACATATAATCTTTATTTGGTTTAGCCTTTAATTTTATAAAATAATTAAGTCCATAAGTATAGCCACCTTTTAAGTCTTTTTTAAGAACATATAATTCTTTAGCGTCATATGGCCATATGAAAGAATTATTTACTAGACTTAAAATACAATTTTTACCATTTGGAACAATTGTAAATGTTTTTTTAAATTGATAACCACTCCATAAAGTCATATAACGAGTTTTCACAGTAAAAGAGTATTCATTTAATTTATTAGATTCTATAACTGCACCTTTAAGAGCATAAATTCCAATAATATCTTGTTTTAATTTTGTAGCATCATAATTCTCAATAATTGTTGTAGCTGCATTTGCGCTTGCATTGAATAAAAATAATGCCGCTAATGACAATAAAATCTTTTTCATAAAACCTCGCTTTCTATTTAAATTTTTAAACTTTAATCTGAATTATAATCATATCGATTTATAATTTTACAATGACAATCAAGCTCTATTACTTCCGTATAAGTATCTAAAGGCCAATTAGAATGAGTGTCATAAGTTAAAATCTTTTTATCTTTTATTATTGGTGGCATATCAGAGAAAAAAACTTGTTGGCATAACATTTTTCCTCCTTTGTTTATAATGTTATAACCAAACATAGTTTTAATAATTGCAATATCATCTATGAAATTATTAGCTTCAAAAAACTGAAAAGGAATGACTATTTCGCCATTTGTATTTATATATCCCCACAAATTACATCTGCGTGAAACATCATAAACAGCAACAGGCGCAAGATTATTACTAAATGCAAAAGCAACTTCATATTTAGGTTCTATAATAAAATCACCACACTTATTTATATAACCGTATTTATTATTTATGCCCGCAACTGAAAGATTATTAAAAAATTCTAGGTTAGAAATAATTTTTTGTTTGTTTATCCTTTCCCCTTTTTTATTAATCAAGTCAACATGACATTCATTTTCATTATTGCAATACTGAACCAATGCTTTACCATTACAAAAATCAAATGCTTGTTTATATTTAGGTTTAATTACTATTTTGTTATTTTGATTTTTATAACCGTATTTATCATTAACTTTTATAGGCGTCAATATATGATTTTGATTTTGTTTATTGTCAAAACATAGCAAGACTAATGCTGCAATTATAACTATTGGTATTAAATAAAAAATTTTATTTTTCATAATTAACTCTAAAAATAATATACAACAAAAATTTATAAAATAACACGGTGGGTTTGTTTTATTTAGGTTTGATTACAATCATAATTACTGTAATGAGAGATTTAGACGATAAAGAATTAGTAGAAAGACAAAATGATTTAAGAATCTTTGGTTTGCGTATCCGTGAGTTAAGAAAAAAGAGTAAATTAACTCAATCTGAACTCGTTGAAAAAATTGGTCTATCAACTAACTTTATTGGCATGGTGGAACGAGGAGAAAGAAACACAAGCGTAGATAAAATATTCAAACTATCACGCGCGTTTAATTTAAGCCTTGCAGAATTTTTTAAAACTCTTTAACTATCTATTGTATGCCTTATATTTGTCAATAGTGCATTTATGTGCCGGAACAAATGGTAATAATCCGTATTATCCCGCATTTGCAAATCTTCATCAATAATACAAGATTCGGTAGCTAGGGCACCTATTTTTACCATTGCTAATGCTTCTTCAAGTATTGATTGGATTTTCTCAATTCTTAATTCTTGATTTTCCATTTTTCCTCCTTTATAAATCTACCCCTATAACTAGCCGATTAAGTTTGATATTAGGGCTTTTTATATGATTTTATCGAGAAAGAAATTAATATATAAAAATTTATAATAATTTTGTTACTAATATTAGCAATTAAATCATTTATAATAGTTTATCCATAGATTGTCCAAACTCTATTAATTCTTTTTTTAAGTTGTTCCAATCTTCCACACATATTTTGTTATCTTCGGTGTGCACACAATTGTCATCACATTCATTGCAACAATGTTTTTGCTCATAATCATCAATGTCATTGTAATGTAAGACGTACTGACAAGAATTACATATTTCTAATTTTCTGTGAGCGAGTTTATTTCGCAAATCAACTAATTTGTTTAAATAGTTGTCTATTTTACCACTTTCTACATCGCTTACAGATTTATACTCAATAATTTTTTCAAGAATTTCATATCTATCTTTTAATCCAAGTAAATCATTTGCTATACTTAATATTTTTTTTGCTTCTAAAAAATGCTTATCTTCTATTCTTTTTAAAAGCTTTTTTGAAATATCATCAATATCACTTGCTTTATTTGATATCTTTTCTTTTATTATATTGGTAATTTCTTCTTTTTGTTCGTCTGACAAGGTTGAGTACTCTTTTAAAATATAAGATTTCATAATATAGTCATTTTCGGAGGTTTCATTCATTAAAATTCCTCTTATATTGTTGATGGAATATAATTTTTTTGAATTTTTGTTTAGTAAAAGTTTTGATTTATCTTCAAAAGTATCTCTATCTGCTACATAAACACCTTCAAATGATGATAAATCTTGTTTGATTGTTTCTCGTATTGTAGCTATGTTTTCTGAAGAATAAAACAAAATATCAGCACCGACTTTCTTTTGTCTCAATTCTCGGATAATATTTTCGCCAGTTTTATTATCAGGCATGGACAATGCATAATCTATAAAACAGATGTCATGTATTTGAAAACCTTGCACTTGCTTATCTAGTTCTTCCAATAAAGAAAAAGCATTTTCAACATATTTGAAGTTGACCTTTATTCCTTTATCTTCAGCATGCATTTCTAAAATATCTTTTGCTTCTTCATAATAAGATTTTGAATCTTCAACCCATAAAATACTAATATTTTCTCTCACAGCTATATCCTAATTTGTATTTCAAACCCTTTTTTTGTTTTGTTAATTGTCACATTTCCATTTAAATGATTTTCTACAATATCTTTAACATGATATAAGCCTATTCCTGTTCCAGATTCTGTATAACTTTTTCCGAATTCAAATAATTCATTTATATCTTTAATCTTTGAACTTAGACCAACCCCATTATCTTTAAAAACGATATTTGCTATATCATTCTGAATAAATAATGTTATTTCTAACTCTGTAGATTTATGTTCAGGTTTAGCAGTATTAGAAGCTATATTGTCTATAATTATTGCAATGTCTTGTGGTGAAAATTTAGTTATAAACTTCTGTTCATTTACATTATTTACAATTATTTTTACACCATCTGATTGTATTAAAATGTTTTCAGCATATTCTTTTATAAATGCAAATAAATCACCTTCTATTTTTTCATCTTTTGTATCAAATTTTGCATATGGACTGTATGATAGCGATGCCTTAGCTCTTGATATATAGTATGATAATGACTTTAAATTAGTCCAAGCTGTGTCTATAGTAAATTTATTTCTTTGTATTTGCATTACCATTTTTCTTATTGATTTCTGTATCGTGCTAAGATTTATTCGAATCATGTGTAATTTTTTAGTAAAGCTTATTTGGTCTTCACTTAAATTACTTTCAATAAATTTAGAACGTTTTTTTTCATTTTTAACTTCTTCTTCTGCAACTTTTCTTGCAGCTTCTTCTTGTTTTGCCTTTTCTTCCGCTTTTTTTCGTTTTTCTTCTTCTTCTTTCTTTTTAAGTTCAGCTTCTTCTTTTGCTTTTCTTTCCTGTTCAGCTTTAGCTTCAGCTTTCTCTTTTGCAGCTTGTTCTTGTTCTTTTATTGTTTTTACTTCATTTTTTACTTCATCTGATAGTTGAATACGTGTTCTTATAAGTTTTCCAATAATAGGCTTAACTAGTTCTATAAGTTTTTCAACTCTTATATCGTCTTGAATTAAACTTTGTCTATTAGTTGTTGCTATATCTTCAAATCTATCATCATCTAATATGTCAAAACTTATTTCGCCTTCTATATAATTAGCAAAAACTTGATTATTTTTATATATATCAAAAAAGTTTTCCACAGCTAATTTTTTTCTTACATACAGCCTTAATTGATTTGGTTTATATGCTTTATTTTTCAAAAAATTAGCATCATTTAATTGTGCATCTTCCTTATCGACAGAAGTATGAATACCTATCCAACCTTTTAATTCATATTCAATTTCACTAGAGGATAACTCATCATTTTTTAATTTAAAAAAATCTTTTCCTTTTGTTAAAAATTCTTTTTTATCTATATATTGCACTGCCCTTTTTTTGTCTGATATTTCTGGATAATTAGGGTTAGTAACAACTACCGTGTCCGAAAGTTTATTCGTAAAATCCAATTCTGTATTATTAAAAAAAGCATAGAAGTTTTTAAATGCTACTGACTTCTCAACAGGCTGAAATTTTTTGGGGGAATTTTGATTATCAATAACACATACTTCTATTTTGCTCTTAAGTGTATCCAATAAAAAGAAATCGGCAAGACGTGCCTTAATTCCTTCTATTGTTTGTCCACCTATACCAGTTAAATCAACATCTGTTAATTTAATCATTGTCCCTGTTTTAAATTGTGCCCAATCATTAACACATTCTATTTCAATATTATTTATATTTTCTTTTTCTAAATGTGGTATATCTGATTCGTTAGACATTTTAGTATCTAAAACCCAAACAAATTCATTGGAATGGTCAGTCTTTGTTATTAGATAATATTTTTTTGACAAATATAAAGCTGCTAATTTACCAATACCCTTTCTACCCATATATGAATTACGAATATCTTCTGATATATTTTTGTCTTGACGCTTATCTTTCCCCATAAAAACATATTTTTCAGCTAAATCATCATAATCCATGCCAGTTCCATTATCTAATATCTCAATGGTTGAATGTTTTTTGTCTGACATATTAATATATAATTTTACTGATGTTGCTTGGGCATCTAAACCATTTGCGACTAGTTCTGCAATAGCATTCCAAGGGTTATTATAAAGCCCTTTCCCTAGTAGCTTTAATGCAAAATATGAAAAATTAAAATAAATTTTTTCTTCTGTATTTTGCACTTAAACCTCACTTAAAACTTTTTCAATTTGTGTGGCTATTTTCATTGCTAGTAAAGGAGGTACCGCATTGCCGATTTGAGTTGTAATATCTTTTTTGGTTCCAACAAATTCAAACCAATCAGGAAAAGACTGAATTCTAGCACCTTCTCTAGGTGTTAAAGCACGATTTTCCTCATAATGAATACATCTTAATCCAGAAGGTGTAGACATGTTATTTGTAATTGTTGTACTTGGTTGATTTTCAACTAATCTGCCATATGTATTATCATACCCAGATGTTAGACGATATTCTTTAGGAATTACACCTTTATCCACCAACTCATTAATGTAATTTTTACCCTTGCCTTGTTTAACATGATTGATAACTGTTTGAATTTTATCTCCGTATACAGGCGAAAAATGACAAGAAAGATTTTTTGAATGCTTGCGCATTAACTTTTGATAACTATTTGTAGGTTGCTTACCATTATATGAAGTTATATTAGTCCCTGCAGATACAGAAGGTAAATCATTAATAGCCTGTTTTATTGAAATTTGTTTTTTAGATTTTTCTATATTACCAAAAGACCATTTTATATCTAAATCTTTGCGCCAACCAATAATAAAAACCCGTTCTCTATGTTGTGGAACACCATAGTCAGCAGCATCAAGAACTTTAAAATCAATTTCATATTCTATGCTATCAAATCTTTTTTTTATATCCTCAATAACTTTTCCTCCATTAGGATTTTTCATTGATAGCATGCCTTTTACATTTTCAAATAAAAACATTTTAGGTTTTATAATAGATAATAAGCGATAGTATTCTTCATACATTTTAGCTTTATCATCATATTTCCGCTTGCCAATTGTGCTATAAGATTGGCAAGGTGGCCCTCCGATAATTAAATCAACTTCTTTATTTGCAATGTTATCTTTGATTTCCTCTTCTGTTAAAGATTTTATATCTTTATTAATCATATTGATTGACGGAAAGTTTTTTCTAAAAGCTTCCGCTGCACATTTATCCCATTCGTTAGCAAAAACGATTTCGCAGTTTTCATTTTCAATGAATTCGTCATTAACTAATTTATAATAAAATCCAAAGGTTAAGCCTCCAGCACCTGAAAACAAATCCACTATACGCATCTATTCTTAACCTCTTCTGCTACTAGCATTTGATGATATACCATAGTGAAATCTTAACAAAAGTTTACATTAAAGTCAATGATATTAAGTAATTTCGTTAAGTTTTCGTCACACAGAAGCTTTCAATTTTCAAAAATTAGTCGGGAGTTTTTCTGGCTCTAGACGATAGTGCTTTTTTAAATTTTATCCCTCTAGGGCGGGCTTCTATCAAAAAATTAGCTTTTTTTAAAACTCATAGCATAATATAAGCTGAAAGGAGGAAAAATGGCTTTTATCATACCAATTGTCTCTATATTTTGTTGCATTATGGCAATCAAATCGACTTTAAATGATTCTGCGTATCCTACAAGACTTAAGATTCAAGACTCTATTTTCTTTGGCATTATAATAATAGGATATATTTTTATGATTCTTGACTTGTTATAAAAATATTATTTTATCTTTAAAGAACTATCCGAGCTATCCTTACTAGATAGCTTTATTTTCATAAAGTTGCAAAAAAGTTGCAAAAATTCTGATAAGACTTGATAAATTGTGCTAACAATTGAAATAAAAATTGTTGCAGAATTCTTTATTTATAAACAATTCTGATTAAATCTAATAAAACATGGTTAAAAGTGAAAAACCTTGCAAATAGTGCTTTCTTCGTCTCATAACCCGAAGGTCGTTGGTTCAAATCCAGCTCCCGCAACCAATTAAAAGACAATAATAGCAAGGGTTTCGACTTTTGCTATTATTTTTTATTTTATATATTTTTAGCTTTGCCCCACTATTGCCCCGCTCGATAACAAAAGTATTTAATAGTAATTAACAGTAATAAAAAATATTTATAAAAATTTGCATAAAAAAAATCGGTATGGTTTGACAGACATTGCAGGAATTTAATTTTTTTGAACTAATAGGGGTGTGTTTCAAATATATCTTGATTTTTTTAGTCGGAATTTGCTAAAAATAAAATTCCTGAACTGGCAAAAAAGTCCGATTACTGTCCGTCAATGTCTAAAACGAGACAGTGTCTCAAAACCTTAAATGGCGGGAATTTAAATACAGTTTAAGTATTTTGGTACAGTTCAGGATTTTTGGGACAGGACAGTGTTGAAAAATTTTCCAAAATTTTGAGTTTAGGTGGAAATTTATTTTAATTTACTCTAAAATATAAAAATATTGTGTAAATATGAGCAAATTTTATTTTTAGGT
>CALVAM010000029.1 GCA_944325545.1 Candidatus Gastranaerophilales bacterium
ATTTTAGAGCGTAAAAAGTTGTTTCGAACATATTAATAATTTGGTTGCATTCTTTTATTTTTTCTTCATTCATATTTTGCTCCCTCTTTTGTTAGTACTTTTGTATTAACACATGTCCGTACCGAATGTCAAGAGGTGCATGTTATAATCCATATTATAATTGGAGTTATAATATGATAGAAAAAAGAATGATACAGGTTGGTAATAGCTGGGGTGTAGTAATTCCAAAAGCGATAATAGACGGATTAAGGATTAATCCTGTTATGGACAAGGTGGAAATTTATCTTGAAAATAATGAAGTAAGAATTCGAAAGATTGAGAAAAAATAGAGTTTTTAAGGGGATATAATATATGAAAATTGCCGTAATTTCTGATATACATGGAAATATGGAAGCTATTGAGGCTGTAATGGATGATATTTCTAAGAAAAGTTGTAACAAGATTTTTATTCTTGGAGATTATGCAATGGCAGGGCCGGAGCCATCTGATGCTGTTGAATATTTTATGAAAAGAAAAGACAATCCTGTGTTTAAAATGATTCAAGGTAATACGGATTTGATGATTGCAACTTACACAGATGAATTATATGAAGGACTAAAAGAAAAAGCTCCTATTATGGCAGAGGCATTAAAAAATGATGTGGAAATTTTAAACCCTGTAGAAAAAGATTTTTTAAAGAATTTACCGATACAACTTGAGGTTGTTGAAGGAGGAGTAAAATTTCTTTTGGTGCATGGCTCTCCAAGGAAAAATAATGAAGATATTTTACCGGACACTCCTTTGCAAGAAGTGGAAAGAATGTTATTAAACGTAAAAGCCGATGTAATTTTATGCGGGCATACTCATATACCTTGCGGATTTCAAACTTCTACAAGACAAACCGTTGTTAATGTCGGAAGTATCGGAAGGCCTTTTACTCCTGAACCTAAGGCTTGTTATTTGATAATAACGGTAGAAAATGGGCAGTGTGTATTCGAGCATCAATTTGTAGAATATGATAAAGAAAGAGCTTCAAGAAAAATGAAAAAAAGAGAGTTTGTAGGGGCCGATAAGCTTGCAGGAATGCTTTTAGATCCCAAAGAAAGACATTTTTAGTAGAAAGAGTTAATTATGATAGAGAGAAGAAAATCAAGACAAATTTCAATAGGGAATATAAAGGTAGGCGGAGATGCTCCAATTTCAGTGCAATCTATGTGTAATACAGATACAAGAGATGTTGCTGCTACATTAGATCAAATTGGAGAATTAGCAGCTGCAGGCTGTGAGATTGTAAGACTTGCGGTTTTAAATAAGGATGCAGCTAGTGCTATAAAAGATATTGTAAAAAAATCTCCAGTTCCGTTAGTTGCAGATATTCATTTTGATTATCGTTTGGCACTTACTTGTATAGAAAATGGAATCCACGCACTTAGAATTAATCCCGGAAATATTGGGAAAAGGGAACATACCGTGAAGGTTGTAGAAGCTGCTAAATCTCATAATGTTCCAATTAGAATTGGTATTAACGGCGGATCTTTAGAAAAAGAATTTGAGCAAATGGATTTGCCGTTGTCTGAAAAAATGGTTATGAGTGCACTAAGGCATATTGAAATTTTGGAAGATTTGAATTTCTATGATACAAAAGTTTCTTTAAAGTCTTCTGATGTTATGACGACTATAGAAGCTTATAGAAGTATTGCAAAAAAGGTTGATTATCCTCTTCATTTGGGAGTAACGGAAGCCGGAACTTTAAAAATGGGGTTAATAAAATCTTCTGTTGGTTTAGGAACTCTTTTAAGTGAAGGTATTGGTGATACTATAAGAGTTTCTTTGACAGAAAAACCTGTAGAAGAGGTTCATGCCGGATTTGGGATATTAAAATCTTTAGGTTTAAGAAAGAAGGGTATTAATTTTGTTTCTTGTCCAACTTGTGGAAGAACTCAGATTGATTTAATCGGTTTAGCAAAAAAAGTAGAGGAAAGATTTCAAAATTTGGATTTACCTATAACTATTGCTGTTATGGGATGCCCTGTTAATGGACCCGGCGAAGCAAAACACGCAGATTTTGGAATAGCAGGAGCGATTAAAGAAGGGTATATTTTTAAAAAAGGTGAAATTATTGCAAGAGTTCCTGAGGCTGACTTGATTAATTCTTTAGAAAAGATTATAATGGAATCATATAGTAGTAAATAAGAATGAGTGATGTGAGAAGTTTTATGAAAAAAAGATTATTATTAACTTTAGCTTTAGTTTCGTTAGTATGTATTTCTGTAAAGGCAGATATAACACCTCAGGAAGCTGCTAGTCCTGAATATTTGATAAATTATGGTTATTCAGAAGCTACAGCTGAACAAGTTATGATTCAGAAAAATCGTATTGAAGGAAAGCCTTGTGAGCCTTTATATGAAAAGAATCATAATAAGTTTGTTAGATTTTTTAAGAATTGTTATTCTTACATAGATCCTGCTGTAGACAGTGAAGAAAGATATCATCACGATATTAAATTATCTCCGCATTATACAGATTTATAAGAAATTTAAAATCGCCTGTTTATCAGGCGATTTTTTGTTATATAATCTAATTATGAATAAATTTAGATTTTTAACATCCGGAGAAAGTCACGGGAAATGCTTAAATGCTATTATAGAAGGAATTCCTGCCGGTATAAGAATAAAGACTTCCGTAATAAATGAAGATCTTGCAAGACGTCAGGTTGGTTACGGTCGTGGCGGAAGAATGAAAATAGAAAAAGATACTGTTGAGATTAAATCCGGTGTGAGGTTCGGAAAATCTACCGGAGCTCCTATTTGTCTTGAAATAAAAAATAAAGATTATGAAAATTGGCAGGATGTTATGAACACTGAGTATCAAGAGTATCCTGCTCAAGAAACTTTGAAAAAGATAGAGGAAAAATCTTTTACTAAAGTTCGTCCCGGGCATGCTGATTATGCAGGGTTCAAAAAATATAATTTTACTGATTTAAGAGATGTTTTAGAACGTTCTAGTGCTAGAAAAACTGCTATAGAAGTTGCGGTGGGTTCAATTGCAAAACAGATTTTGAAAGAATTTGGTATTATGGGTTTTTCTCATGTTATTCAAATTGGCAATGTAAAATTGGATTTTTACCCTAAGACTTATACTTTGATAAAAGAAAAGGCTGAAAAATCAGATGTTAGATGTGCAGATGATTTGACTGCTGATAGAATGAGAAATGCTATTGATGAAGCTTCTCAGGCTGGAGATACATTAGGTGGAAAATTTGAAGTGATATTTGGAAATCTTCCTGTTGGATTAGGCTCTTATGTCCATTGGGATAGGGCTCTTGATGGAAGATTGGCACAAGCTGTTATGAGTATTCCTGCTGTTAAAGCTGTTGAAATCGGTGCCGGTGTTGAAGCCGCATCTTTAAAAGGTTCACAAATGCACGATGAGGTTTTTGTGAAAAATAAAACTATCTATAGACAAACAAATAACGCTGGGGGCTTAGAAGGTGGTATGACTAACGGAGAAGCTTTGGTTATCAAAGGTACTATGAAGGCAATTCCTACAATGCGAAAAGCTTTATCTACCGTAGATATTAAAGATATGAAACCTGCGTCTGCTCATTTTGAAAGATCTGATACTTGTGCTGTTCCTGCTTGTGCTGTTGTCGCAGAGGCAAGAGTCGCTATTGTTTTAGTTGATGAACTCCTTTCTAAGCTTGGTGGTGATAATTTTGTAGAAATGAAGGCTCATTATGAGTCATTCTTGTAATATCATTTTGGTAGGAATGCCTGCTAGCGGTAAGTCTACTATTGGAGCTTTGCTTAATAATTATTTAAAAGATTATATTTTGATAGACACTGATAGTGTTATTGAAAAAACTCAGGGTTTGACGATTAGCAAGATTTTTGAACAATATTCAGAAGATTATTTTAGAAAACTTGAGCATGATACTATAAAAATGGTTTGTACGGGGTTTGGTAAAATTATTTCTGTTGGTGGCGGGGCGTTTGAAAATCCTGATAACAGAGCGACTTTATTAAATTTCGGTAAAGTTTTTTATTTGAAATCTGACCTTGATGTACTATATTATAGAATAGCAAAAGATTCTACCAGACCACTATTACAAAATAAAAATCCTAAAGATGTTTTAAAGAATCTTTTGATTAAGAGAGAAAATAATTATAAAAAAGCTCATTATACTATTGATACAACAAAATATGGTGAAGATGAAATTATAAGGATTATAATAGATGCGACAAACTCTTAAAGTTCAAATAGCGGAAGATAAATATTATCCAATTGAGATTTCGGATTCTTCTTTTGATAAGCTTAAGCAAGAAATTGCATCTTATACTGCTAATAAAAAGAAATTGATTATAATTTCTAAAAAAGTGTATGATTTGTATCAAAAAGATTTTGGCTTTGATGAAAATGAAATTTTTATTCTTAAAGATGGTGAGAAAGAAAAGAATATTAAAAATTATTTAAAGATAGTTCAAAAAGCAATTCAACTTGGACTTACAAGAAAAGATATTTTGATTGCGATAGGTGGCGGTGTTGTTGGTGATTTAACGGGTTTTGTCGCGTCTACTTACATGAGAGGGATTGAGTTTATACAAGTTCCGACAACTCTTCTTTCAATGGTTGATTCTTCTGTAGGGGGAAAAACTGCTATTGATTTAGATGAGGCTAAAAATATTGTAGGTTCTTTTTATCAACCTAAAGCTGTGTTTATTAATATTAATTTTTTGAATACTCTTGATAATAGACAATTTAGATCAGGTTTAGGTGAAATTTTAAAGTATGCTTTTATTGAAAATAGTTGTGGATATAAAATTCCGCTTTATTTATTTGAATTTCTTACTTTGAGTTGTGAAAAAATATTTCAAAGAGAAGCGATTACTCTCATTAGAATGATTGAATATTGTTTACATCTTAAAATTGCTGTTGTTAATCAAGATGAAAAAGAAGGAAATTTAAGAAAAATTCTGAATTTTGGGCATACTTTCGCTCACGCTTTGGAAACGATTACCTGCTACAAAAAATATACTCATGGTGAAGCTGTAGTTTATGGTATGTTTTTTATTATTGATTGGGCTTATAAAAAAGAGTATATTAGTTATTCTTATTATAGATTATCAATTGAGCTACTTGAAAAATACGGTTTTAAACGTTTAAATAAAAAATATTCAACGGATAAAATTATTGAGATTATGAAGAAAGATAAAAAAGCTTCCGGGGATAAAATAACATTTATTGTTCCTAATGATAAAAAAACAGTTAAGGAAATAAATCTAAGTCCTATAGAAGTGGAATATATGCTTGAGGAGTAAAAATTTGAGAGTTGTAGAAGTTTATGCAGGTGCTTATGCTAGTGGAAAATCCGAAACATCAATAAATCGTGCTAGACAGTACGCTGCGATGAAAAAGAATATTACATTGGTTGATTTAGATACTGTAGAGCCTGCTTATACTTTAAGACCTATTATTAAAGATTTAGAGGATATGGGAATAAATGTAATTACTCAGCCTGATAATTTTGGTTTAGGAGAAGCCGCGAGTTATGTTACTTCTGCTCAAACTAATTGTCTTGCAAATACTGGCGATATTATTATTGATGTTGGGTATGGTGCTGGGGGATTAGATATTTTGGATATCTTAAACGGTATTGATAAAGAAGAAAATTTACAAATTTATCTTGTTGTTAATACTGCGAAGTTTGAAACTTCTACGGTTGATAATATTGTTGAATATGTTACCTTTTCTGAAGGTATTGAAAAACGTGATTGGAAAAAGTTTTCCGGATTTATTTCTAATACTCACTTTGGAGATGATACTCAAGTCGATGATATTATTAACGGATATCAAAAATTAAAAAAGGCTAGTGAAATTGTTAATATTCCGATACGTGCTATTGGGGTTGATGAAAAATTGGCATCAAATTTTGATTTAACTTTTGATAATACAGAGGTTTGGACGTATAAAAGAATGATGCCTAAAGCTTTTTGGTAGTATTATTCTTTTAATGCTCCATTCATTGGATTATTAATTAAATATTTTTTACCGATACAAAAAATTATAATAATTGGGATTGTGCATATAAAAGATGCTGCCATTAATTCTCCCCACATTGTAATTTCACGGAACGAACTTTTAAAAATAGTAAGTCCTATTGTTAAAGTTCTCATATTATCAGAATTTGTAACAATTAAAGGCCACATAAAACTATTCCAAGTGGTTACAAATGTAAAAATGCTAAGTGTTGCAATAGCTGGCATGGCTGTAGGTAAAGCAATTTTATAGAAAGTTTGGAAAGTATTACATCCGTCAAGTTTTGAAGCATCCTCGATTTCTTTTGAAAAATTTAGAAAATATTGCCTTAGCATATAAACCCCAAAACCTCCGAATATTCCCGGGATGATTAATGCTTGGTATGAATTTATCCAGCCTAATTTACTCATTAGGTAAAATAAAGGTACTATGTTTACCTGCGGTGGTATCATCATTGTTAAAATTATTATAAAGAAAATTAAATTTCGCCCTTTGAATTGAGTTCTTGCAAATCCGTATCCGGCGATTGATGAAATAATAATTTGTCCAATTGTCGTAAAAAATGCAACGATAAGGCTGTTTAAGAAATATTGAATAATTGGAATTGATTTGAATACATTTTTGTAAGAACAAAAAGATAGGTTTATGTTAGAATTATTGAAGATGTTGTTATCTCCACTTAGTGATATGAGAAACATTATAATAAATGGAAGTAACATGCTTAAGCCCAGTATAATAAGTGTTAAGTAAGTAGCAAATTTTTTCATAAGTCTATTTTAATACATTAAAAGGTTTTATGATAGCAGTAAATTTTTTTATTATCGTGTATCGTTATGAAAAATATTAAAAATTTAGATAAGTTCTTGAATTCAACTTCTTTAACCGCAAGTCTTTTTTTAGCAACTGGCGGATATAAGACTTATAAAGATTATGAAGCTGCTACGCCTAAATATAAAAAAAAATTTTTAATAAAAGATTGTGTGGTTCTATCGGGAGCCGCACTTGGTATTGCAACAAATAGAATGATAGGGAAAAAAATTGTAAAAAATAGTCTTTATAAAAAAATTATTGAAAATATTTCTAAAAAAATAACCCAGACGAAAATGGAGGCTCCAATAAAATATACTTCTTCTATTATAAGTGAATTATTAGCAGGTTTTTCAACTACGGCTTTAGGAATTTTAGGTGCTTTAGGAGCAGATTTTTTACTTTCTCAAACAAAATTTAAACAACCTGAAAAATCTAAATTAAATCCTCATAAGGATAAATTTGAAAGATATTTTGAGAGTAATATTCATAAATATGCTGATAAAGATACTGTTGATGTGTTTTATACCAGTATGACCGAAATGCCGCAAATGAAATTTTTAACTTCTGGAATGTTAGGGGCAGACGCTATTGATATAGCTAAAGATTTAGAATTTGATAAAAGACTTAAGCATACTACGAAATATCTTGTTAATGATACATTAATTCCGTTATTATTTTTATCTGTTTCAAGTGCTTTAACTAAAAAAATGAAATCTTTTTATCGTGTTCCGATTATTTTTGTTTCATTGATAGGTGGAACTATGGTGACAAATAAAATTGTCGAATTAAAAGAAAATAATTTTAATTAAAATGTAAATTTTTATGAAAATAGTATATACTTTTATTTTATAAATTAAAACATATGATACAATTATGCTTAGAAATATGAATATACATAGTATAAATAATACTGTTTTCAATGCAAGGCTCCAATTTGTTGATTTAAGTTCGGCAACAAATCAGCGTCAGGTCCCATCAAAAACAAATTATCTAAGACAAATATCTCGTACATCAGTGGTGTGTTTCAAGAAGATGTGTTTGTTAACGATGTTTTTGGGCCCAATTGTTTCAAAGATTTTAAAAATTAAAAATAGTGTGAAGATACCATCCTAAAGAGGAAGAAGTAAGGAAAGAAAGGAAAATTATGAAAATCAATGCTATTAGTGCTACAACATTCGGTAAAAACAAACAAATCGTAAAAAAAGCAGCAACTGGTTTTATGGCTGCAACTGGTTCTCTGTTAGCAGCAGATACATTTGTTAAAGGAATTTCTAAACCTAATAAAGCTATTGAAGAAAAATCTACTGATGATATTTTAAGAGGTAATGATGAAGGTTGGAATCCTTGTGATTCTTTCTGTGATGATTTATGTGGAACTCCTCAAGCTCAGAGAGAAGATGATACTTGCGACTGTGATTGCTAGGAGTTTTAATGATATTACCGCTAAATAATATTAATGGTGTGTATTCTTATAGAAGAGAGCAGAGCTTGAAAAGTTCTGCTCCTTCTTTTAATGCGGCTGCTTATAAAAAAATTAATAAAAATTCGTCAGAATATATTGAATATATTTATAAATATGTAAAAAAAATGTGTAAGCAACCTGTTGAAATAAACATTGAATCAGGACAAATTCAAAATGTTGTGAATGATTCGGATTCTTATATTTTTATTCTTAATCATACTTTTAATCAGTTTAAAGATTTAAACTGTGCTAAATTTTTTAATACTCTTTTGTATAGAGAATATCTTTATAATGGTTTGGCTGAAACTTGTCCAAGAAGTAAAATTCTTGCAAATTCTAACATTTTAAATAAACAAAAAGATCACGGTGAACTATATAGGTGGCTTGGTGTAACTCCCGTTAATGTCGGATTTGGAGATAAAAATAAGAAGGCTAATTCTTTGGTTTTGAGAAATCTGACGAATGAATTTATTAATAACGATATAAATTTGTTCATGTTTCCTGAAGGTTCGCTGGCTTCGTTAGTTTTTTTACCTTTGAAGTATAAGTTTCAACCGGGGGTATCATCGATTATAAAACATTCACTTGAAAAAAAAGAGAACGTTAAGGTTATTCCAGTAGGGTTTGCTCATAAAAATGGGAATTCTGCTATTCATATTGGGGAAACAATTTGTTTTTCTAAACAGGATGATTCGTATTTGGTTAATCAAGGTAATTTAAATTCTAAATATTTTGATGAAAATTTGGCGAAGTTGTATAAAGATGATAAATTAATTCTCACAGAAAATGGAAATCCTGTGAATATTGATAAAGTTGTTCCATATATTTCAGGTGTTCTTGTTAGAAATTTAGAATGTGTTGTAAAAGAAGCTAAGGATGATTTAAAGATTTCTAAAGGAAAAGTTTTTCAATTATGAAAATTAGGTTGTATTTAGCTAAAACAAAAAATAATATTTTGTATAATTCTTTAATATATTTGAATAAAAATAATAAAAAAACAAAGCAGTATATTGAAGAAGGTTTTTCTATACTTTCGCAAAAAGTTGATAATTTACCTGAAAAAGTTGCTTTTAGACCTAAGTTTATTCATCAATCAAGTTGTGTAAAAATTTTAGATAAGATTTATCTTTATATTTCAAAGGCTAATTTAGATAAACCTAAAGATAATAAATTTGATGCTCTTTTCCACGAAATAGGTCATTGGCTTCATTTCCAAAATCTTCCCCCTAAAGAAGAAAGGCAAAATATTTGGAAAAATGCAGATTTAGAGAAAATTAAAAATGATGTTTCTGAATATGCGGTAAAAAGAAATGAAGGTTTAGAATTTGTTCCGGAAGTTTTTAAGTTTTTAATAAAGGGTAAAAAATTTGATAAATATATTATGGATTTGTATAACAAATTAAACGGGCCGAAAGTTAAGGATGTTTAGCTTTAAGTATTGAATAGTTCCGGAGCTTCTTTGACGGTAATTTCTTTATTTCCGATAAAAAGTTTATCACCTTTTGCTATTGATATATTTTTGAAACATTCTTTTAATCTTTTTAAATTTTTTATCTGAAAGTAATTCCCATTAGGTTTCTTTTGGTATTCAGAAAATAATGACCAAGTGTCTGTTTTCGAATCATAATGATAGTGTGTTTGAGAATTTTCAAAATTGTGTTGCTCAAAAAGGGTTACATTTTTTATTCTATTTTGAAAAACTTGTTTGAAATTTTTAAATTGTTCTATTGAATATTTATCATCTTTTAATTCTTTGCTTCCAATAAGTAATGCTCGTTCAGGATTTTTTATATATCTGAATAATGATGCAATTATTGTATTAAAGTTTTTTTTGTTTGTTTTATCATCCCAAATATGAAATCCTGCAGCTTCTTTTTGAGGATTTATTATTCCGCCACCTGTACAAGTTTTTATTCCTTCTGAATAGAATTCTGTTGCTTTTAATATATTAGGTCTATCATGCCAGAAAGATATATGATTAGCTTTTTTTAGTTTATTATAAGTATTTCTGTCAATAAAACGTATATTTGATTTAAATGAGATGTTAGAATTTTTCATATTATGTTAAAAATAAAACATAAAAAAATTTGCTAAATTTTTAAACAAAAAAAGAAGCCTTATTTAAGGCTTCTTTTTATAGATGGTCGGGATGACACGAGTGCTACGCACGTAACATTATGTCGGCAGACATAGAACTTCATTTCCAAATTTTATCTTCTCCCCCCCAGTCTGTAGGGTGCAATTCTTTGCACCAAAATTTTTTATCAATCAATTAAAATATCATTTTACAAATTTAATCAAAAAAAGTTATTTTTTAGAATGATAAATTTTATTAACCATATTATTCTTTAAAGGTGCAAAAAATTGCACCCTACTTACTTATTTTTAATTTGCACCATTGATACCTTTCATTGTTGTAATAATAAACATATTCATCAATTTTTTCAACAAGTTCTTCAAATGTTTTACAATTTTTGTAATCAACTTCATCTTTAAAGTCTGTAGGGTGCAATTCTTTGCACCAAAATTTTTCATCAATCAATTAAAATATCATTTTACAAATTTAATCAAAAAAAGTTATTTTTTAGAATGATAAATTTTATTAATCATATTATTCTTTAAAGGTGCAAAAAATTGCACCCTACTTACTATAACGTATTTTAATCAGACCAGTCGAAAATCAGTCGCAAAATAAAATTTTAATATAAAATAAAGGCTTTAGAAAATCTCTAAAGCCTTTATTCATAAATGGTCGGGATGACACGATTCGAACGTGCGACCCCCTCGTCCCAAGCGAGGTGCGCTACCAAGCTGCGCTACATCCCGTTATTTAGTTTTCAATTTTTCTTTGGTAGCGCACCTACGGTGCTACCTCTCCTCGGAC
>CALVAM010000030.1 GCA_944325545.1 Candidatus Gastranaerophilales bacterium
TGAGAAGTAGTAGTAGGTTGGGTGAAACCCAACAATTTAAAAAAAATAAGTTTTCAATCATTAAAACCCCACCCCCTGCCCCCTCCCTCAAGGGGAGGGGAGGGTTTTTTAGTTTAAAAGTTAACAATAAAATTCTATTCACTACTCACTCTTCACTATTCACTAAATAAAAAATTTTGGTGCAAAAAATTGCACCCTACTTGTTGAAATGAATTCAGGGACTTATAAATTGAGAAGTAGTAGTAGGTTGGGTGAAACCCAACAATTTAAAAAAAATAAGTTTTCAATCATTAAAACCCCACCCCCTGCCCCCTCCCTCAAGGGGAGGGGAGGGTTTTTTAGTTTAAAAGTTAACAATAAAATTCTATTCACTACTCACTCTTCACTATTCACTAAATAAAAAATTTTGGTGCAAAAAATTGCACCCTACTTGCAGAAATGAATTCAGGGACTTATAAATTGAGAAGTAGTAGTAGGTTGGGCGAAACCCAACAACTTAAAAAAATAAGTTTTCAATCATACAAACCCCACCCCCTACCCCCCTCCCTCAAGGGGAGGGGGGGTTTTTAGTTTAAAAGCTAACAATAAAATTCTATTTACTACTCACTCTTCACTATTCACTAAATAAAAAATTTTGGTGCAAAAAATTGCACCCTACTTGCTGAAATGAATTCAGGGTGACGTATTATAAATTGAGAAGTAGTAGTAGGTTGGGCGAAACCCAACAACTTAAAAAAATAAGTTTTCAATCATTAAAACCCCACCCCTTGCCCCCCTCCCTCAAGGGGAGGGGAGGGTTTTTTAGTTTAAAAGTTAACAATAAAATTCTCTTCACTATTCACTCTTCACTATTCACTAAATAAAAAAATTTTGGTGCAAAAAATTGTACCCTACTTGTTACCCTCCCCTTGAGGGAGGGTCGAAATCTTTGATTTCGGGGTGGGGTTTGAACAATTAAAAGGTGCAAAAAATTGTACCCTACTCTCTCAATCATTCTACTTCTAAAAAACGATTATATTTCAAAACAACATTTCTAGCTTCTTTTATCACAGAATCCATTGCATAAAGCATGGCGTTAAATTCTCTTTTAGCCTCAGAATTATTAATCTCCCATTCTTCATTAAGCTTATTTCCGGCAGTAGAAACAAGAACTTCCAATGTTTCTAAAGCTTCTCTCAACTCAACCGGTAAGTCTGCTAATTCCATAAAGCAATCTCCTTATTATAATGTTATTATAATGATATTATAGTCTTTTTGTCAACCATAAAATTATAATAATATTATAACGATATTTTAATGAGGTTATAATGATTAAAAAGCTAACTCAAATTGGTACAAGCTTTGGCTTCATAATTCCTAAAGCATTTTTAGAAATGATGGGAATTAACCCCGTGCTGGATAAAATTGAAGTCGAGTTAGAAAATAAAGTCTTGAAGATTAAAAAAGCTAATAAAGAGGACTAATACTAACTAAGTGATTTTTCAAGATAATTAACACAAGCTTTTTGTTGTGTGTAGTTTTGTATTGTTTTATAAGAGTTTTCTAAAATTATATTCTGATTATCAGAAGCTAAAATTTGTTCAATGATATCATCTTTCCAAAAATATCCGTTTTCACCGTCTTTTATAATTCCTGCAACCCCTTCGTTTTCAGAACAAATAGTAATACATCCTGAAGCCATTGCCTCTAAATAAACCATGCCAAAAGTTTCATTAACACTTGGAAGTGCAAAAATATCAGATTTTCTCATCTCTTCTAGAACTTTTTCATTTGATAAATGCCCCAAAAATTTTGGTTTAGAAGAAAGCTTCTTCAAGTTCTCTAATTCTACACCATCTCCAACAATAACCAATTCTACTGATAAATTTTCACAAGCTTTTATAACTTTATCTACGTTTTTACGTTTAATCAAATTTGCACAAACTATTATTCTTGGAAGATTTTTAGGTTGCCAATCTCTTTTGATAATCTCACATTCAATTCCTGAATAACAAACAAAAGTCTTATTTTCATATTCAGGATATAGTTTTAAAAACTTATGCTTAATAACTTCTGAGCGACAAGCTATCTTTTTTGCATTCTTGTAAGCTTTCTCTAACTCGGTTTTAAAATAAATTGAATAAATAGGTTTAGTTAAAACTTCCAAATCAGAGACATGAACTGCCGCAATAAAATCGTATCCCAATTTATTTGCAAAAATAATTCCGCTTGGCATATGTGCAATAACTAAATCAGGATTGGATTTACCCCCATTGTATTTACCCCCTTTGTATTTACCCCTGATTTTATTTTTTATATTTCCTAAAAAAGGAAAAAAATAATTTATATTTTCAACTCCTTCATACATTCCGCTTTTATAAAAAGGTTTTTTTCTTATAAAAGAATTCAACAAAAAATTCGGTTTTATAACAGAAACATTGTGTCCCAAAACTTGCCACCCTTCTACAAATTTTTTAATTGTTTTTGGAGTGTATTTCTCATCATCTTTTATCGGATACAAATCTGTTATTACAAGTATATTCATTAAATATCAGTATATTTATTCCTTTCAAAACATAAAATATTAATCAATGAAAATAACATTACAACTATTAATAAAACAACAGCAAGAGCTGATGCATAGCCTAAATCCAAATTCTCAAAAGCTCGTTCATAAATATAATAAACAATAGTTTTGGTAGAATTCAAAGGACCGCCTTTTGTCATAACATAAATTTCAGCGAAAACTTTCATTGCAGAAATTGTGCTTATTGTAGACACTAAAGCAATTGTTGGCATAATATGCGGAATTGTTACCGTCAAATGCTTTTGCAAAAAGCTTGCTCCATCTATATCACAAGCTTCGTACAAATCTTGCGGAACACTCATTAGTGATGCCAAATAAATCATCATATAATAGCCGATACCTTTCCATATAGTTACTACAGCTACGGAAAATAACGCCCATTTTGTATCTACAAGCCAACCAATAGATTCGAGATGAAAAATTGATAAAATATAATTCAATATTCCTTGAGTTGCATAAAGCCATTTAAAAGCAATTGCAGCAACTACTATTGAAACAATTACAGGAAGATACAAAAGAATTTTATACAAAGTAACTCCTCTAATTTTTTGGTTAATTAAAATAGCCAAAAACAAAGGAAAAGTAACCAAAAAAGGTACTGCAATTATAAGATACATAAAAGTATTAAACATAACCTTATAAAAAATAGGTTCTTTGAATAATTTAATATAATTATCAACACCGTTAAAAGACGGATGATAAATACTTGATGAATAATCAAAAAAACTTAAGCCAAATGTTTGAAAAAACGGAATAAAAAAGAATACAATTAAAACTGCTGCTGCAGGTAATATAAATAAATATGGCGTATATTTTTTATAATAATTCATAAACTAATTATCACATTCTATTAAGTGATGGTCAATAGTTAACAAAATTTACTCAATAAAATTATTATTCAACAGAGGCTAAAAGTAGATTTATTTCTGCAATTAAATCTTCATTTTTTGTTTTCACTGCATTTACTAAAGCTTTCTTTAATAAAGATTTAGCTTTATTAGGACTATTAAATTCAATCATTAATTGAGCAGCAGACTTATAATTTTGAGCAATTTCTTCTACGGAATTTGTTTTTTCATAATTTTTAACAGCTTCCGCATAATATTTTAAAGCTTTATCGCCCTTCTTAAATTGAACACAAGCATCTGCAGTATTTGAAAGAACATAACCTTTCATTGAACTATCTGTTGTTTGTTCAACTAATTTTCTTGCTACGTCATAATAATCAAAAGCATTATCATCATATTTATCAGTGAAGATATTTGCCATCTTTGTTAAAGAATCAGATTGACCTATTAAATCGTCTGATTTTCCCGCATAAGAAATTGATATCAAATAATGATTTAAAGCAGGTTCTACTTCATTTACATCATCATAAATTTGAGCCATTGAAAAATGTGCTCTTGATTTTACGTTAACATCTGTAGTGTATTGTAAGGACTTGTTATAACTGTTTAATGCTTGAACAAAATGATCATTGTCATCATAAATTTTTCCGATTTCAAGACAAATTCTTGATTGAGTTTCATTATCCTTCAAAGCTTCTGCTCTTAAGAATGCCTCTTTAAACATCTGCATTGCTTTTTGAGGATTATTTGAAAAAGCTTGTTTTTTAGCTTCCACAAACAATGATTTTAACTTTGTATCCTGTGGAATTATTGTAATATTAGGTTTTTTAGAAATCACTTGTTTAGCTTGAGAAAATTCTTCTTCCAGGCTTAATTCTTCCGGCTCGATTTCTATAATTTCATGATTTTCAACAGGAATTGCAGTTTCTTTTTGTAACTGTTCTACTTCAGGTTCTTTTTCTTGTATTTCTTGATTTTCTACAGGTTGTTGTTTCTTTTCTTCCTGATCAGGAAATTTCACTAAAAAGTTAGGATTTACTTCTGCTTCATTGTAGCTATAATTTATTTTTTGTAAAAATAAAGCGTCTAACCAGTTTTGAACAACTTTTGAATCTTTGTTTAAAGTTTCTGAAATGTATTTATCTAACAAAGATGCAGCTATTTTTAAATTGCTTTGAATCAAATTAACCTGAGGTTGAGGAGCTCTAACCTGTTCTTCAACAATTCTTAAATAATGATTAACTTGTTCTTCAATCTCTTGAGGAGTCGCAATTGCTTTAATTGTATTTCTAAAATCTTTTAAAATCTGAGCAATATTAACTTTATTACTTCTTTGAGCCTTAAGAGGTTGTTGAGAAATCGGAGCCTGTGCAGGTTGGTTTAAAGGTTGATATCCTGCTTGAGCTGCCTGATATTGCATTGGATTTATCTGATGAGGATTATGTCTTATAGGGGGCGGTGTGTGAACAGGATATGTTTGTCTATTAGGATAAGCATTTGAATATGCATTATTTGCAGGCGAATAAATCGCTTGGCGTTGAGCTACAGGCTGATTTTGTTGTTGAATATCTTCGGCTCTGCCGCGTGCTATTGTTTGTTGACGTTGCTGTTGCTGGTCTTGGGCGTTTCCATTATGACCGTCTTTATCAGCTCCGTCACTACCTGCGTTATAATTGCCATTCCCTCTTTGCGGATAAGGGCGTGGGCGTATTGTGTTCATTGTATTAAACAATATAAACCGTCCTTCCTTTAATAATATCGTCGTTATTATTAAAGAACTTAATTATTTTTATTAAATTTCATCCGTTTGTACGATATTTTTAATAAAAATTTTAGGAAAGTCATGGTTTAGATTAAATTTTCTTAAAAATTAATGAAGTATTAATTCCACCAAAAGCAAAATTATTACTCATTATGTATTCGGTTTCAAAATCTCTGCCGCTATCTCTTATATAATCTAGTTTTCCGCAGTTTTCATCTATATTTTTTAAATTTAAAGTCGGACAATACCAATTATTGTTCATCATCTCTATTGATAAGATAGCTTCAATAGCCCCGCAAGCTCCAAGAGTATGTCCTGTATAACTTTTTATTGAACTTATCGGAACTTCTCTTTTAAAAACTTCCTCTGTAGCATTAGTTTCAGCAATATCACCATTTATTGTAGCTGTCCCGTGAGCATTCACATATCCGATATCATCAGCTGAAATTCCGGCATTCGCTATTGCTTGTCGTATTACTTCTGCCATCATATCTTTATTAGGGTTTGTAATATGAGTACCGTCTGTATTTGTTGCAAAACCTACGATTTCTGCGTAAATCTTCGCTCCTCTATTTTTTGCGTGCTCATATTCTTCTAATATTAAAGTTCCAGCCCCTTCTCCGATAACCAAGCCATCTCTATCTTTGTCAAAAGGTGATGGAGTTAAGTTTGGAGTATCATTTTTACTGCTTGTTGCGTATAAAGTATCGAAAACTCCAACTTGAGTCGGATGTATTTCTTCTGCTCCGCCAGCAATCATTACATCTTGATACCCGTCTTTTATCGTTTCATAAGCATAACCAATTCCCATTGAACCTGATGTACAAGCTGTAGATGTCGGAATTAAGCGTCCGTGAGTTTTGAAATACAATGAAATATTAACCGCATTTGTTTGTGGCATCATTTTTATATAAGAGCCTGAATTAAGCATCTTAACTTCTTTATCAATACACATTGCATAAAAATCCAATATTGCATCCAAAGAGCCTGTTGAAGAACCGTAACTTACTCCACATCTTCCGTTTGTTATAATATCATCACCTAACAAACCTGAATCTTTAAGAGCATCTTCTGCAGTACAAACAGACATCAATGCAACATTTCCCATTGTTCTTCTTACTTTTCTTGTGAAATGTTCAGGAATAACAAAACCTTCAACAAAAGAACCCAATGAAGTATTTAATTTTTCATACTCATCTAATTTATCCCAATGAGAAACACAATTTTCGTATTTCTTTAATCTTTCATATGCTGATTTAATGGTAGAGCCAAGAGGAGATGCTATTCCCATGCCTGTAACAACAACTCTTCTCATAAATACAGGCCTCCGTTAACTCCGATTACTTGACCTGTTATGTAGCTTGAATCTTCACTTAATAAATAATTTACCAAACTCGCAACTTCTTTAGCAGTCCCCATTCTTTTCATCGGAACTTGTTTTACTATCTCTGCAGGAATTTCTTCTGTCATTTCTGTATCAATAATCCCCGGAGCAATTGCATTAACTGTTATATTACGTTTTGCAAGTTCTAAACTTAAAGCTTTTGTTGCACCTATTAATCCTGATTTTGAAGCACTGTAATTTACTTGTCCTCTATTTCCGCATTGACCCGAAATAGATGACATTACTATTATTCGACCTTTTCTATTTTGAATTAGAGGCATTATAATTGGTTTTAATACGTTATAAAATCCGCCTAAATTAGTATTTAAAACATCATCCCACATATTTTCTTCCATAGCAGGAAACGGAGCATCTTTTGCAATTCCTGCATTCAAGATAATTCCATAATAAATACCGTTTTTCTCTATATCTTCATTTAGGATTTTTTGAGTTTGTTCTCTATCTTTTATATCAAAAGCTAAAGTTCTGCATTCAATACCAAAAGAAAGAACTTCTTTTTTTAAATTATTTAATCTTTCAGGATTTTTAGAACAATGTAAAACTAAATTATATCCATTTTTTGCAAGATATAACGCTATAGCTTTTCCAATCCCTCTACTTGCTCCCGTTATTAAAATATCATTCATTCTCTAATAAATCCTTTATATTACCGCCTTGATAGGCATTTATTGTAGCACTTGCGACTTCTTCTTTATCATTATTATATATGATACAGTCAAATGCGACAATGTTATTGTCGGAAAAAACCTCTTGAGCTTTTACTGTATAAATTTCTCCCTCTTTAAAATAATCTATAGAGTTATTATAAAGTCTTGTTCCCAGCAAAAGTCCGGGAGATGGTTCTTTATCATTATCTTTAAAATAAGCATAGCATCCGATAGTTTGTGCCATAAATTCTATTCCGACAAGTGAATTTATACCTTGTTTTTCATAAAAGACTTTTTGAGGATACACTTTAAACATTGAAATCAAATAATGTTCTTCAAGATTAACTTCTAAGATATCATCAAGAAGTATCATTGGAGGTTTGTGTGGTAGTATTTTAGTTAAATCGTACATAAATCTATTATAAAACAAAAGAAGATTGAGTGACTAGTGATTAGTGAATAGTGACTAGTGAATAGTGAATAGTGACTAGTGAATAGATATTTATTATTAACTTTTAAGCTAAAAGCCTTCCCCTCCCCTTGAGGGAGGGGGTAGGGGGTGGGGTTTTAATGATTAAAAATTTATTTTAAAGCATAAATTAGTGAATAGAGATTTGTTAACTTCTTCTCTACACCTCTTAAAAAACACATCAAACTCCTTCTTAACTACTAAGCTAGTGAATAGTGAGTAGAAATTATTACAAAAAGTGATAAAAACATCGAGAAAAAATCTTGATATTATAGTTTGGTCTAAATGAACTCTTCACTCTTCACACCTCACACTCTGCGAAGCGTAATCGCACAGTTCGTTCCGCCAAAGCCAAACGAAGTGCATAAACAAGTCTTTGTCGGATTATAAATTTTATTTTTCTTAACAAGATTTATTTTGGGGATTTCTAAATCATATTCTCCATCATAAATATGCGGGAAAAGTTTTTCTGAATTTGTTTCAATTAGTTTAGCACATAAAGCAATCTCTATACTGGCAGCAGCTCCAAGACAGTGACCCGTTAAAGGTTTAGTTGTACTTGATGGAACTTTTTCTCCAAAGATAGCTGAAATTGCGGTCGCTTCCATTAAATCATTTGCAACAGTTCCTGTACCATGGAGATTTATGTAATCTATTTCACAAGGTTTGATATTACCTAAAGCTTCTTTAATAGCGTTTATAGCTTCCACTCCGCTTGGATCAGGAGTCGTTGAATGATAATAATCTGTAGTTTCTCCTAAGCCCGCTATTTCTATACCATCTCCATCTTTTTCCACTATAAAAGCTGCTGCTCCTTCTCCTATATTTATTCCGCTTCTATTTTTACTAAACGGATTTGTTGGAGAAGAAGAAAGTATTTCCAAAGAGTTAAATCCAAAAAGCGGTAATTTTGCAAGACTATCTACTCCCAGAACCAAAACTTTTTCTGCATAATTTGAATCTAAAAGCTCTTTTGCAATAATAAAAGCTTTTATTCCTGAAGAACAAGCTGTAGAAACTGATGTATAGAAGTTTTTAAACCCAAAGTAATCTTTTACAAATTCAGCAGGATTTCCAATTTCTGCGAATTTATAATTTCTTGTTTGTTCAAATTCTTCTACTGCAGTATTTGTTGTTGCACAAACTATTGCGGTTGTATTTTTATCTAATTTTTCAACCTCAAGAGGTTCTAGAACTTTTAATAAAATTTGATTACATCTTGCATTGTAATTATCAAGTTCGATTTGAGGTAGATTTGTTTTTATTGATCCAAGACGAAGAGTTTTTTCTTTAATATATTCTTTAGAATATTCAAAACAAGAATTGTCGCCAAGTAAAGCCTTAGCGAAAATTTCATTAATATTATTTCCTAGATTGCATATTGCATTATATTTTGTAATTCTCATTTTATTGTATAATTTTAGCATGAAAAAGAGTTTTTATATAAGCGATTTTTATTATATTAAGTCGGTAGAAGAATTTAATTCCGAAAAAATTCCACCTCTTATTAGAAGAAAGTTAAGTCCAATTGATAAATTAGCGGTCGAAGTCATTTCTCAAGTTTATAATAACGATGTTGAAGAAATTGTTTTTTCTTCTAAACAAGGAGAAATTACAAGATTGGAAAAAATTATTGAACAGTATAACGAGTTAAATGAAGTGTCGCCAGCACAATTTTCCGGTTCTGTACATAATTTTGCCGTTGGATTTTTTACTTTATTTCAAAAGATTAATATCCCATATTATGCAATTTCAAGTGGAGAAAATTCTCTTTCTGCAGGGATTATAAAAAGTATTATTTCTAAAAAAAATAATTCATTGTTTTGTTATGCAGATTCGTCTGCTGTTGCATGTTTAATTTCTCATGAATATGGAAAAATAAAATGTGAATTTGAAAATTCCTCTCAAATAAATTCTGATGAATTTAATTCATTTGTTGATTTTTTAGAGGGAAAGATTAATACTTATAAATCAAATTTTGGAATAATAAGAAGAATAGAGGACTAATTTGAAATATATTCGTTCATTTTTGGTAATAATTTGTTTTGGGATTTTTGGAATTGGAGCTGTTTTAATGAATTTTTGCCTTTTTCCATTTATTAAAAATAACAAAAAATTATGCTCTGATATAATTCGTTATAGTTGGAAATTTTTTGTAGGTTTATTAGTTTTTATTAGGCTAATAAAAATTGATATAAAAAAATTAAGCGAGATTAAAAATAAGGTAATTGTATCAACTCATCCAAGTTTTATCGATATTGTAATTTTAATAAGTTTAATTCCGCATAGTACGTGTTTTGTAAAAAAAGAACTCGCTCATAATCCTATCTTAAAAAATATAATTAATAGTATCTTTTTAACAAATGAATTAGAAATAGAAGAATTAAAATCTCAAAGTAAAAAAATGCTTGATATGGGATTTAATGTAATAATTTTTCCATCAGGAATTAGGCATCGTAAAAATGAGTTTCCTAAAATCAAAAAAGGAGCTGCTCTAGTCGCACTAAATGCTAAGAAAAATATTGTTCCAATAAAATTATTTTCTGATAGAGATTTTCTATTTATTAATCAACCATTTTATGCTGCATCTGATAAGATAGTGACTTTTGAGCTTGAAATGGGTGAGGAAATTAAAATTGAAGATTATAAAAATGAAAGTGAAATAATCGAAAAAAAAGCTATCACTGAAAGTATTCAAGAAGTATTATATGGTTGTAGTGACTAGTGAGTAGTGAATAGTGAGTAGAAATTATTATTCTCAACTCCTCAACTTTTTCTCAATTTCTCAACTTATAAATTTCTTTTTTTCTCTTGAAAAAAATACGTCACCCTGAATTCATTTCAGGGTCTTTTAAACTTGGAAATAATGCTTTAAACTGGTAAGATTCCGAAATAAATTCGGAATGACAAAAAAATATTATGCAATTTTAATTAATATAGGTGCAAAAAATTGCACCCTACAAAGCTAGTGACTAGTGATTAGTGAATGGTGAGTAGAAATTATTATTCATAACTCCTCAACTTATAAATTTATCCGCTTTTAAAACTACCCCACCCCCATCCCCCTCCCTCAAGGGGAGGGGGATAAAACTTCTTTTCAACTTCTCAATTTATAAATTTCTCTTTTTCTCTTGAAAAAACACGTCACCCTGAATTCATTTCAGGGTCTTTTAAACTTGGAAATAATGCTTTAAACTGGTAAGATTCCGAAATAAATT
>CALVAM010000031.1 GCA_944325545.1 Candidatus Gastranaerophilales bacterium
AACACTGTCCTGTCCCAAAATTCCTGAACTGTCCCAAAATTCCTGAACTGTGTCTAAATTCCCGCCATTTAAGGTTTTGAGACACTGTCTTGTTTTAGACATTGACGGACAGTAATCGGACTTTTTTGCCAGTTCAGGAATTTCATTTTTAGCGATTTCCGACTAAAAAAATCAAGATATATTTGAAACACACCCCTATTAGTTCAAAAAAATCAAATTCCTGCAATGTCTGTTCAATGATAGCTCAATTGCTTTATTCTTTTATACAAAAAACTGATTTGGATGGATATGCTACATATACTAAAAATGGAGAACCGTACAGAAGAGCGTTGATGAAAAAGATAGTCCTTGCTGGGATGAAACATAATCTTCCAATTGATGATTCTCAATATGGAAAAAAGATATGGGAAGTTACTTTAAATAATCTTTGTAACGTTAATGAAACTGTTGATAATGTAATTAATAACTTGCAAAAAATGCAAGTTGAAAATAAAAATCCTAAAAAACGTGTAAATTTGGCTGAAAGGTATTTGAATTATATTTATAAATAAAATTTACAGTAAGTAAAAAAAATATGCCGCAACTCGGAATTGAACCAAGGACACAGGGATTTTCAGTCCCTTGCTCTACCAACTGAGCTATTGCGGCATATCTTTTATTATATTTTCAATGGGTTGGTAGAGCAAGCTCTACTTTTCTCTAACCCGTTTCGCCTCTGCTCCACTCAATGGAGCTATCGCAGTATACATTTTGTCTATATCTTTATTTTATTTGCTAAAAAATTTTTAGCAAGTATTTTTTATGATTTTGGTCCTAACCATGCTGTGATATTTCTACCTTCAATCATAGGTTTTTTTTCAACAATAATAGGTTCTTCTGATAAATCTGAAATGAATCTATTTGCTAAATCTACTGCTAGCTGTGAATGTTGCATTTCACGACCCCTCAACATTACAACTATTTTTACTTTATTACCTTGTGATATAAACTTTTTTATGTTTTTTAATCTTACTTCATAATCGTGAGTATCAATTTTGTAGCGAACTTTTACTTCTTTTACATCAACTATGTGTTGCTTTTTTTTAGCTTCTTTAGCTTTTTTTTCTAGTTCGTATTTATATTTACCATAATTAAGAATTTTTGCTACAGGAGGTACTTGATTTGGACTTATTACTACTAAATCAAGTTCTGATTCTTCTGCCATTCTTAATGCTTGTGATGTCGGTACTATACCATGATTAGTTCCGTTTTCATCTATTAATCTTACTTCCCTTGCTCTAATTCTTTCATTTATCAAAGCTTTATCTTTGCCTGTCCCTTTGGGATTTTTTTCTTCGTTTGCGATGACTATTCTCCTTTTTTATACTTTTTACATTATTTATAATATCATGCTAATCTTATTTTTCAAGTATTTCAGGCGAAATTATCAGTTTAATTTATATTCAGAACTTATTGCTAGCCATTTGTAGCTTTCATTATTCAGAGGTGGAACGTCTGTTACAAATGTCCCCCCTCTACGCCCTCGTGTAAAAGTTATGTAGCCGTCATTTGATAAATTATCTAATGCTCGTTTTATTGTTTTCGTACTAACTTTGAATGTTTTTGATAATTTTTCAATTGAAGGTAGTTTATCACCTATATTGCAATTTTTAGAAATAAGATGTTTAATTTTGTGTTCTATCTCTTCATATAAATATGGTTTTTGTGTCATATTTGAGTTTGTTAAGATTGTCCCGTATTGACCTCTTCGGCTGAGTAAAATCCCTTTTTTGTATAGTATTTTTAGAGAATCATGGATAGTTTTTATGCTCACATTATATATTTTTGACAATTCTTTTTGGGACGATATTTTTTCTTGTATGTTTTTTGTTTGGATAGACTTCTCTATTTTTTCTGCGATTTTTTCGGATAATGTCTTTGATTCTATTTGTTTTATTGAAAAATCCAGTTTTTTTACTATATAATTTTTATCTTTTTTTATTAGAATATCTTCTCTGACGAGATTTTGTAACGCTATTTGAGTTATTGTATTAGAAAGTTCAAGAATTTTTGCAAGTTTTCTTGTAGAAAAAAGTTTTTCACCTATTTGATAATTATTTTTTATAAAATATTTTAGAGTTTCTTTTGCAGAGTCTTTTTTAGAAGTCATTTTAGGATTATCATTGGGGATACTTTTATTTGCAACAAAAGATCCTATTCGTTGTTTTGATATTATTAAACCTTCATCTTCCAACTTTCGGTATACGTTTTGAATTGTCCCGGTACTTACTCCTATATGAAAAGCCAAATCTCCTTTTAATGGTAGTTTATCTCCATATTTTATTTTATTATTTTTTATTGATTTGTTAATCCAGCTTTTTAACCATAAAAAAATTTTATCGACTTTGTTTTCGTAACTGTCAAAATTATGGATATGTGGTGCCATTTCTGATACTGTTATTATACGTGGAGTTTTTTTATTTATCATTTTTTTATATTAACACAATAAAGAAATAAGACTCAAGTTCAACACTTAAGTCTTATCTCTTTATTACTTATATAAATTGCAAACTACTTTCCGTTAACAACTTCTTTGAATTTTTTACCAGCTGAGAAAACAGGAACTGTTTTTGCAGGAATTTTGATTTCTTTACCAGTTTGAGGGTTTCTACCATTTCTAGCAGCTCTTTTACGTGGTTCGAATGTACCAAATCCTACTAAAGTAACTTTTTTACCTTTAGAAACTGTTTTTTGTACTGTTTCAATTAAAGCTGATAATACTTCATTAGCTTCTTTTTGAGTAACTTTTGATTTTTTTGCAATTTCTTGTACTAGTTCTTCTTTGTTCATTATAAAACTCCTTTCTTCTATTTACAAAATCTATTATACAGACTACATTTAAAAATGCAAGCTTTTTTTTCTTTGAAAAGCTTATTTTTTCTATATTTTAGCCTTTGCATAGCTTTTAAACTCTATTTTATCAGTTTAAAATAGAGTCGAAAAGCTTTTTTTATAATTCATTATTCTTTTATATTTAATATGCTACCTGTTATGTCTGAAGCTATTTCATAAGTTTTTTGTATTTTTTGAGACTTTTGAGTCTTTCGAAGTTCAATTTTTATCTTTTCCATGCCTTCTTCCAGTTTTTTCATATTTTTTATTTCAATATCTCTAATTTCGTCTAGAAGAGCATTTAGTTCTTTTTCTTGCACAGGAGTTAATTCCAGATATTTTTGAATACATTTACAACTTAAAAAGGTTTGTTCTCTGTTTTTAAGCATGGTAATTGCACTATCGAAATCTTCGATATCTATCATTCTTGATATATCTTCAGATCCGTTTTTTAGTTGGGTATACTGTAACATTAGTTGTTCAAATTGTTTTTCATCTTGCATTGTCATTATCCTCTTTTAAGGCCGGATGTTGGTTTTGTAAATTTTGTTGTTCATTCATTGCTTCTTCTATTGTGGTTATACCATTCTGAATTTCGATAGCTTTTTGAAATCCCCAACGTATGTTTGTAATATCTTCTATAACTTCATCTATTTTTGCAGAATTTTTTTGTATATTTGCTTTTATTAAATTCATTGCCATTTTATTATATAGTCTAAATAGTTGTTTAGAAACATCATTCCCATTTTCTAAGTCAATTGTTCTCATAAGCTCTCTGATTATTTTTCTAGCATTTTCTATATTAGTAGAGCGTTCTTTAAGGTTTTTTTCTTCTATTGCTACTTTAGCTTTTTGTAAAAATTGTAATGCTCCGTCAAACAACAGAATCATTAATTTTTCTGGTGTGGCAGTATTTATATTGCTCGCTTGATATTGTTTAATGTATTTGTTGTAAGGATTTATTGGTGTCATTTAAACCTTCTTGTTTATGAATATTCCGGAAGCCATATTTAGTTTTTGAACTAATTCCCCAAGTTCATTTCCGGAGATTGTTTCTATTAATTTATTAGTGGCACTATCATATAATTCTATTATATCATCTTTTGAGTTTAATTTTACATAAAAATCTTTATTGGGATTTTCAATTTCTTCAATATCAATTTCTTCGTCTGTAATATCATCTTCTGTTGAATCTTGATTATTATCATTGTTTTCAGCTAAATTTTGTTTTTCAGAGTTATTTTTTTTATCTGATTTGTCTTCGTCATCTTTAGATCGTACTTTTTGATTTTGACTTAGAGATTGTACTTGTTTATTTGTATTACTGTCATCTGTATGAATCGCTTGTTCTGTTTTGTTTGTATATTCTGCAGATGTCGATTCTTTTACTAAGCCTGTATTTGCGATTGATAAACCATCCATGCCCATTTGTGAAGCTTCCTTTACAAATATTTATTTTTTTTATCTTATGCTATAATCAAAATATCTACATCGTATAAAAGAAGGGTAATTTTATGAGCAACAGTTTATTTATAAATTATATGGAGAAGATGTTGGCTTTTCCGCTTTGGATTAAACAAACAATTTTTTTGAATCTTTCTAATGATTTGACGACTTATTTAAGTAATGATTTCTTAGATCTCCCAGAGGGTGAATTATTCCATATATATAAACCTGTTTTGTCAGAATTAGGACAAAATGAACTTTTGACTAAAGAATCTAAATTTGATGAAAGTATTTATTCTTTTTTAAATTGTTGCTCTAAAGGAATGTCTTTGATAGAAATTGCTATTGAAAATAATTTTACAATGGAGGAAGTAGCTAAGGCTTTTACTTTTTGTAAGACTTCAGGATTTTTTTCTAAAGAAGTTCCAAAGCTTGTTAGTGCAATTGCAGGTTTTATTGCTGGGAAATATCGTACCGGTGAATATTTTATTCGTGCCGGTAAAATGACAATTGAACAGCTTGATGAAGTTTTGAATAAGCAACAAGAAATGAACGCTGAAGGTAAACACGTTTTTATTGCTGAATTAATGGTTCAAATGGGGTGCGTTCAAGAAAAAGATGTTAAGAGTATCATTTTTATGAAGGAAGAGTCTGGTAAGAGATTTTCTTTAAATCCTGATGACATTCCTACTTTAACTATGCAAAAAGAAAGTTTTGATATTAGAGTTGAAAATACTAAGTTAAAAGAAGAAAATGAGATTTTGAAACAAAAGATGGATGCTCTTTTAACTTTTATAAAAGATCATAAAGAAAAAAATGACAGTGAAGAAATAAAGCTACAAGAAAACTTTTAGTAGTTAATTTGTAAATTAGGATTTCTTCTAAACCAAGTAAGTTGACGTTTTGCATAGTTTCTGGTGTGTTGTTTTAGTTTTTCGACGGCTTCATTTAGTGTTATTTGATTATCTAAGTAACTTAGAATTTCTTTATATCCTATAGTTTCTGTGAAATTTTTAATTCGTCCATGTTTTTTTAAAAGATTTTGGGTTTCTTCAATTAATCCGTTTTCAAGCATAACATCAACTCTTTTGTTAATTCTATTATAGAGTTCTTCTCTTGAATTTATTTGTGGCATGTGCCATTCTACTTGATATTCAGGTTCTTTTTGAATATTAATTTCTGAAAGTGGTTTTTCCAAAGTTTTAATTATTTCTAATGCTCTTATTATTCGTCTTTTATTAGAATCTTTTAATTTTTCATAAGTTTGCAAGTCTATTTTTTTTAGTTCTATTAATAAATCTTCTTTTTCTTTTAAATCAAGTGTTTCTCTGAGTTTATAGTTTGGAGCAACTCTTGGTAAATCATAGTTTTCTAATAAAATTCGAAAATACAAACCTGTACCTCCTACAATTATAGGAGTTTTCTTTTTGTTTAGAATTATATTTATAGCATCTGTTGCATCGTCATAGTAGTTTCCTACTGAATAATCAGTTTCAGGTTCTACAATGTCTATTAAATAATGGGGAATATTTTCTCTCTCTTCTATAGTTGGTTTTGCTGTTGCAATGTCAAAACCTTTGTAAACAAGTCTTGAATCAGCAGAAATAATTTCTCCGTTATATTTTTTTGCAAATTCAATTGACATTGCTGTTTTTCCACTTGCAGTCGGTCCTACTATTGCGATTATTTTAGGTTTTATTTTGTTCATATTTTACATTCTATCGTAAAATCAAAAAGTATGTTATAATGCTCTCATGTTAAAAAAGGTTATTACAATAATTTTGTTATCAATTTCTTTATCTGCAAGTGCTGTTGAGATACCTGTTGATGCAAAATTAGATTATAATCAAGGGATTGATTTTTATAAATTAGGAATGTATGAAAGAGCGATAGAGGCGTTTCGTTCTGCAATTAGAACGTATCCTGATTATATTGATGCGTATTATAATTTAGCAACTATATTGGAATATTTAAAACAATATGCAGAAGCTCTTTCTGTTTATAAACAGGTATATTTAAGAAATCCAAATGATTATGAAGTTATTTATAAAATTGCTTTGATGAATTCAAAATTAGAAGATTATGATAAAACTAAGGAGTTTTTAAATTTAATACCTCAAACAAGCAGTTATTATAAAAAAGCTCAAGAGCTTGCAGAGTCTGTAAAAATATCAACAACTCTTCCTCCTCAAAAAGTCAATACGCCATCAAAAATCGCAACACAATCCGGGGTTTATGAAAATGTGCTTAGCCCTACGGGTATAACTACGGATAATCAAGGAAATGTTTATGTTGCGACGTTCTCTGATAATACAATATTGAAAATTACACCTGATGGTAAAAGACAGGTTTTTGTGAAGAGTTCTAAAATAAGCGGACCGATTAGTCTTGTAAGTGATAACATAGGTAATATTTATGTATCAAACTATAATAACAATAATGTTTTAAAGATTTCTTCGCGTGGTGAAATTTCCGTACTGGTTTCTAATATAGATAAACCATACGGGTTACATGTTGATGGCAATATGTTATTTATTACCTGTCAAGGCTCTAATTCTGTTCTTAGACAAAAAATCTAATATTTGATAATTGCTTATTTTAGATTCGCAAAGAAATTATACAATAAGTCATTGTTTAAATATTTTTTGTTTTCAGATATTACATTTAATAAAGCATTTGTAAATGTTTCAAATGGTTTAATAATTCCATTTGGTAAATTTTGTTCAACTAGATTTTCTCTTATGGAAGACACATCTTCTTTTTTAGTGGCAATATCTATAACAGTTCTATTAAAACTATCATCATTAATTGTCATATCAAGATAAGCTTCCATTGCTGCTTTTGCACGGCTAATATCTTCTGATGTATTCATTGGTCTTGGACCTTTTGCTAGAGTTTTGAACATTTCGATTTGCTTAGCTTTATAAGAAGCTCGCGTTAAACCATAAATAACTTCTTGTTTTCCGTTAAAATTTGTATTGTTGATTGTAAAATTCATTTTTTCTCCTTTTAAAGTCTGATACACATATTATAATTTATTTTTCGAGAGGAGCTCCAATTCTATGAACTCTTATAAAATTTGTTCTTCCTGTTATAAGTTTTGGAATAGAACCTATGATGATTATGCGTTCTCCTTTTTTGAATTTAGTTTTTGTTAGGATATATTCATCAATTTTTGTAAGTAAATCTGCATCAAGTACTGTGTCCCATTCTTTGTAATCAACAAAGATGTCCCAATATAAATTTAGTCTGCGACAGGTTGATTTAGAATCTGAAATTGCAATAATAGGAACACTAGGTCTTAATTTTGAAAGCAGACGTGGAGTATAACCACTATGAGTAAATGCCATTATTGCTTTTGCTTGTAAATCTTCGGCCATTTTTATAGCGGCATTTGAAATTGCTTGAGGGGATAGTTCGTAATTATCGTTTATTTCTAAATCTAAATTTGAAAGACAAAAATTACACTCCTCAATGTTTGTTGCTATTTTTTTCATCATTTTAACTGCTTCTACAGGATGTTTACCCATAGCAGTTTCTCCAGATAACATTATTGCATCTGTCCCATCTAAAATTGCGTTTGCAACATCGCTTGCTTCTGCTCTTGTTGGGATTGGATTTTCTATCATTGATTCCAGCATTTGAGTTGCAACAATACAAACTTTACGTTCACGTATTGTTTTATCTACAATGTATTTTTGAACAATAGGAACTTCTTCCGGTGACATTTCTATACCAAGATCCCCTCTTGCAACCATTATTCCGTCAGCTATTTTTATGATTTCTTCAATATTTTCTACTGCTTGTGGTTTTTCTATTTTTGCAATTATCGGAATGTTTCCTCCGAAGTTTTTGATATATTTTTGTGCGATTTCTATATCTTTTGCTTCTCTTACAAATGATAATGCTATATAATCAATATCATATTCAACTGCAAATCTTATAAATTCGACATCTCTTTCGGTTACAGCTTTAAGACTGGCTGTTGAGCCCGGAAGATTTATTCCTTTTCTCGGTTTTATTACAGTTCCATATAAAACTTTTGTGTATACTTCTTCGTTTTTTATATCTTTAACTTCTAAACCTACATTACCATCATCAAGTAATATTTTATCTCCGATTTTAACATCTTTTGCTATTCCTTCATAATCTACAGGAATGAAATTTGGATTATTAATTTCTGTACTTGCTTTTAAAACAATTTCATCTCCTTCTTTTATAGAGATAGCTTCTTTTATATTTCCAACTCTTATTTTAGGCCCTTGTAAATCTATCAAAATTGGAATAAAAATGTTTTTTTCTTGTGATATTTGACGTATTAGTTTTATGTTGCTGGCATGTCCCTCTTCGTTTCCGTGAGAAGTGTTTAATCTGAACATGCTAGCTCCGGCTTCAATTAGTTTTTTTATTATTCCATAATCAGAAGTCTTAGGACCTAGTGTTGCAACAATTTTAGTTTTTATTTCTTTAGATTGATTCATTGGCATTTATATTTCTCCTTGTTTATATACTTTATAATATCATAAAAAAAGTGACTTTGCTGTTTCCTTTTTTTTAGTGAAAAGTAGTTGTGGATTGTCTTGGTCGCTCGCTAATAACGGCAATTCCGAAATTTGCTGCAATATTTCATATTTTGCAAATTTCTCCAGCCTCAGCTCGCTCCCGCTCGAACCACCGGCGGTGTTTCTCATCTCACCCCTTTAAACAAAAAAGACTTCCAATAGGAAATCTCTTAAAGTGGTGGGCAGGGGTGGATTGTCTTGGTCGCTCGCGTTAAACGAGCCTACGTGTTTTGCCTTCTGTGTTTTACACCTCGGCAAAAGCACTCCGCTCTCAGCTCGCTCCCGCTCGAACCACCGGCGGTGTTTCTCATCTCACCCCTTTAAACAAAAAAGACCTCCAATAGGAA
>CALVAM010000032.1 GCA_944325545.1 Candidatus Gastranaerophilales bacterium
GAAGAAATAATATGCTTAAATGTTTTCATGGTAAAATCTCCTTATGAAAAGATTTGAAGATTCACTGACCAAGAAAATATATGATGATATCCATGGTTTCATTGCAATTAATGAAGCTGAAAAGAAATTATTAGGTACATTATATTTTCAACGATTAAATCATATAAAACAACTTAGCCTATCATATTTTGTTTTCCCAGGAGCTGTGCATACGAGATTTTCGCACTCCCTAGGAGTTCTCTATATAACTGAAAAACTCATTCAGCATATAAAGAAAAAAGGCCATAAAGACTTTAATGATTCTAAAAAACACCAAATTGTCAGATTAGCAGCATTACTTCATGATATTGGGCACTATCCTTTATCTCATACAATTGAGAAGTCATATATGGAATTCTCTCACTTCCTTAGTTCAAAGGAAAAAATGACGATCCCTGATTTAGAAAATAATAATTTGAAAGATTTTTGTGATAGTCAAGATATAAATCAATTTTTAAAATACTATGCAAAAAGTAAAGATTCTGAAATTAATCATGAAGAATTTGCAAGATTTGTTATTGAAAGCGAACCTTTTAAAAAGATTTTATTTAAATTATTTCCTAAATTAAATGATGAAGATCTTGACATAATTTGTAAATTAATAACCGGAAAATACATAAATGATGAATATTTTATTGCATCAAAGTTGATAAATTCTCGTTTAGATGCTGATCAAATGGATTATATGATGAGAGATACAATAAATACAGGTATAAATGCTTCTATTGATTTAGATTACATCATAAATAATATTGATATTTGTGAAAAAATATACCCGAACGAAATCAAACGTAAAACAATAGCATTTAATGTTAAAGCAATTCAAGTAATTGAACAATTCTTGTTATCAAAATATTATTGGTATGCAAATATTTTATTCTATAATAAGGCATATATTGTGAATAATATTGCACAAAGAATATATTCACATTTGTTGATTAATAATAAGATAGATTCGGATTATACTACAATCGAAAATTTTAAAAATATTTTAAACAATAACCCAGAAAAATTTTTCTTTTTTAACGATGACTATTTTTGGGAAAAAATTCAAGATATCATTAAAGAAAATAATGGTGATTTGGTATATAAACTAGCAAATTCGCTAATTAAAAGAACTTTCCCTGATATTAAAGATGATACATTTTTTAGCAATAATTTTAAATCAGAGATTTTAGTAAATTATAGTCAGATTTTATCTAATAATACTAAATTTAAGAATGGATTAGATGAATTTAATAAAAAAATATCACAGTTTAATAAGGATGGGCAGAAATATTTTGGTGTTTGTATAGAAAAAAGTATTGCTCCTGAGGCTATAGCAAAAGAATATCAAGATGACAAGCAGATAAACATAATAGTACAAAAAAATAATTGTAAGAATATCATGGATCTTAAAAATCAATTTTTTCAATTATTTCTATTTGACCACCAAGCTGAAAATAACGATGGCAAAAATAACAATATAAAAGAGTTAAAATCATTTAAAGTATACGATTTTAATAAAATTCTAAATTAAGCAGCAAGTCTTTGTTGATAAGATACTAGATTATTTACTATATTATTAAATTCAGGTAAATGCCCTTTTAAACGTTGTAACTCATTACTACGTTGTTCATCTGTCCAGTTAGGATAATGATTAGATATAAAGTCATAAGTAGTATAAATCTCTAATATATTGACAATATTAGGATCATTAGCAGGAAAAACTTCAGTAATTCTATTTATTACTCCTCTTAAATTTTCATCAATTTCTACAGTATTTATAGTACTTTTTTTTCTGGTAATACCATATAAAGTATCTGCTAATTTTGAATTATATGGTCCGTTAATATACAAAGAAAAAGATCCATCAATTGGTAAATTATAAAATTTACCTAAAATATAACAATATTTTTGAGCTTTTATTCTTTCATCTTTATTTCCAGTAAAAGCATTAAAATCAATGCCAATTTCAGTTAATACAGTATATAGCCAATTCAAAAACATATAATATTATGATCCCATGGTTTAATTGTTAATACATCATCTATGAGAATGATAGCATAAATATTAAAAAACACAAATTTAGTAATATGTGTAATATATGCTTGATTTTAATCTGATTTTAAGTAATGAATACGACACGTTGAAGGAGGTTGTATGGAAAAAGTCGGATTGAATATTACTCCAAAAGAGTTTAAGCAATTAAGCAAGTGGGCGGAAAATATTTATAATACTGCCGTAGTCATTGATTACTTTGTAGTTAATCAGCCTGAGATTGAAGAGTGTTATAATCTTGCGCCGGTAGTTAAGCACTTGCGCAACGATGCGGATGTCTTAAATGCATTCTTTATAGACCACGAAAAAGATGTCGAAATTTAAATGCCGTTTAAAAGGTGTTTAATCGGTGTTCAAATCGTGTTCAAAAATTATTGTATTGGAATGATACTTTTTAGACATATATAGTTGATGTTTTGCACTGAAAGAGTGATGAATGGTGTAGCTTGAAAGGAGCATACTATGATTGAAATCGGCAAAAAGTACAGATTAAAAAAGCTAAAAGGTTGGTTTGAAAAAGATAGCGAAGAATTTACTGTTGTTTGCTTTGGCGAACACAATGTTGTCGGCTGCGTTGCACCAGATGGCGAAAGATACGTATTTGATAAAGATTTTTTGATTGATCCTGAGAAGCCGGACGAGATATACGCAAATATTAAAATAACGAAAGGTTAAAACCATGGTTGAAAAAGATTACAAGCTATATGGGACAAAGATTTTGAATCTTAAAACACAAGAAATCGGACTGTTAATTTGTTTATGGGAAAACAAATATACCGATAAAATAGTAGATTTTGCAACTTGTGTTGATAAAACCGGCAAACGCTACAATATTGAACTTGATAATATTAGAGGGTTTGAAGATGATTTTGAAAAATAAATTAACCAAAGAGACATTGGACATTCCATATTCTGAATTTAGAAAAAAGTTTGCAAAAGAAATTCAGGATGCGTTTGAAAGTTACCGCAAAACACAATTAAATAAATATTCTTGGAACTTCAAAGATGACAATTCTTTGGAATTTAATTTTTATTTTGAACTTCATTGGAATTTTAACCATTTTGGTAATAGCAACTGGTATATAGAACGACTTTAAAAATTTTGAGCAATATTCAATAATTGAGCGTTTTCTTTTGTATTTAAGACATTTACAGGTATTATATAAATCTTAGTTCCGTCAAAATATTCCCATTCTTTGACCTCGTTAAATTTAGATGTTTGCGGATACAATAGTGCAATAGAAACATTTTCTGATTCTTTTTCGCGGATAATTGAAGCGTAATTGTGTAATTGATATAAATCTGTTTGATTTACTCCTAATTTTTCATCATTTACATCTAATTCTTTCCACTTGGCATCTAAAATAAGTTTTCGGTTTTTATCTTTTGAAGTGAGAATAAAATCCATTTGTGTATTAAATAATTCTTTCTCGCCTGTAAAAATAAGGTTATAACGGCTATATTGCACGCGATAATCAACATTACTTTGTTTAAACAGATTTTCAATATAATCTTCAAACATTTTATTTAACGGGAATAACAATGCAGGAAGAGCCGTTCTTCCTCTGCGCGGCATAAAGTTGTCGTGTCTCAAAAAGAACTCAGCATATTGTAATGGTCTTGAATAGTATTCGTGAAGTCTGTTTATTTGTTTTTCCTGTAAATCTTTATCAAGATTCGTACACGGAGAAACGTCATCAAGCTCAATTAAAAGTCGTCTTAGAGCTTTTTTATTTTCTTCGATTTCTGTTTGTTTTATCAAATATAAACAAGCGGATTTCAAAATTCTGTTTTCCGGAATATCTAAACTAAACTCACTATATTCAACAAAGAACTTATTTTTAGATGTAATATTGTGTTTAATATGTTCTGAAAAATTTAACTTGCCTTTGTAATTATTGAGATTTTCTGATTTTCTAATATAAGATTTTTTAATCCCTCTTTTTAATAATTCAAGGATATCCTTACAAAAAACAGATATAAAAATTTCAATTATGTGATTATCTTTTCTTGTATCGCTATCACTAATTTTATTATGTTTATATTCTTTGGTTAAATTATGCGATGCAAATACAAGATTCTCAAACACCTTGCGACTATCTTCCAAATTTATATTTTTATCTATTTTAGGTAGTATTTCAAGATATGTGCCATCCTTAAGTTGTATAACGCCTGTGTATTTATCAAACTTTATACATTTTTCTTTTGGAACATAATCAAATCCGCAGTCAATGTTTTTATTAACGCAATAATCATAGAGCTCTTTAAAATGTGAAGGCTTACAGTAATTTATACAACAAGAACCCTCAATATATTCAGACACACAATTATTGCAGGCTTCATCACATTTTAGAAGCCTGTCGTGTTCGTATGCAACTATTAAATTCTTAGTTGCTGCCATAATTATGCACCTTGAGCTTTACCTAAAATAGAAATAAAATCAATTGTTTTAAGTTCATCTTCGCTGCAATTTAAAATCTCGGCAACGGTTTTTGATTCGTTGTAGAAATATTCATTGAGCAACGGCAATATTCGATTTTTGTAAGCTCTTTCAAGTTGTTCTTTGGTATTTACACCCATTAAATATGAATGACCGATTTGATGATCTCTATCATATTTGTTTGTAATGCGTTCATTTACTCTTGTTAATAAAGTTTGCAAATTAATACCTTCAACAACTTTGCCACCAAGCAATTCAGGTCTTGGCATAATTTCTTCGAAATCAAAACGACGTCTTAATGCTGTGTCAAGAAGCGCAATTGAACGGTCTGCCGTATTCATTGTTCCGATAATGTATAAGTTATTTGGTACGCCAAATGATTCTTTTGAATATGGCAATGTGGTTTTCATTTGGTATTTATTGCCAACCCGTTTATCTTCTTCAATTAAAGTAATAAGTTCACCAAATATTTTTGAAACATCTCCGCGGTTGATTTCATCAATAATAAGAATATATAGTTTATCATTGTCTTTGTAACTGGTAACTTGTTCTTGTTCATCCACAATATCTAATACATCTTTTAGTGATATATTGTTTAATTGATAAACTGTTCCAAGTGTAAATTTTGTACCATTATTTATTTTCAAAATATTATGATTTAAGCCTTTTGCTAGCCATTTTACTTCTCTATATCTTTTATATTGCGGGAAATCATTATTCCATTTATATTCACTTGTCACAACACCAATTGCATCAATTGTCTTCTCTGAATAACAGGATAAAACAATATCACCAATTTCCATTTTATCTATGAAGGCTGATAATACCCTACTTCCGCCATCATCAAATATGGTTTCGTCATTAATTGTTTCACCATATTTATCAAATCCAATCCTTATTCTGTTATTTTCCATACAATCTTTTCTTATATCATTTTCACCGGTTTTCATCAATGAAACCTTCCATATTTTTGGATTATCGTTTAATTCAAGATTGTTATCATTACTTTTAATTATTGGGCTTTCAGCTTTTTTACATATTCTTTTAAATATTCCGTTTTCACCAATATATCTAACTTCAGTATTATCTGTTGTACCCCATTCAGGAATATATGGTTTTATTCCTTCAACAAATTCTTCATAAGAATATGATTGATGGAAGGTAACAAATTCGATTTGTCCCGCTTGTTTTAACTCGTCAAACCTTGTTTTTAATGCAGAATATTGCTCTTCAGAAACATCTTTATATTCCGTATTATCAATAATACTCATTGCTTTTAGAACAGAATTATAAGTTTTTCCTGTCCCCGGAGGGCCATATAAAATTTGATTTAATGGTTGATAAATTTTTTCTTGTGCAAAATTTGCTTCTTGTTTCATTGAGTTATCTTTTACAATATTGTTTTGTATGAATTTTCTGTAATGAGTATTTAATATTGCATAAGGAATCCCATTACCATTTTTATGGTTATAATCTTGCCATTCGCTTATCTTTTTTAATTGGAATAAAAACGAAGATAGTTCTTCAGAATTTTGTATTTCATAAATTTGTTTATTTGTTAAATTTAAAATAACATTATCCAAATTTTCTATTTTTTTACCATATTGTAAATAACTTTGATTAGATTTATACACAATATCATAAACATATTTAATAAATTTTTCTTTAAGGCTCATATTATCTCCTTTATTTTGATTAAAAACAAACCAAATAAAATCTTGGCAGTCTAGTAAATTACAATTAGAATTGCAGTAGTTATTCAATAGTGGTATTAAATTATTTTTGCAATAATCAATCCATGCAATATACCTATCTTCATTATTAAACTTTTCTAAACCTAAATAAAAATCTTTAGAAAAGTTTGTATATGGCTTTATTCTTGTAAATAACAGATACTTATTAGGATATTTTAATGATAAGAAAAATGAAGCTGCTTCGACTGACGGATCAATCATATCTTTGTTATTCCATTCAGAATCTTTTAACAAAATTTCCCTAATATCTTTTCTAAAATCTTTAATACGGGTATTTATAGATAATGTTTCATTAAAAAGATTTTCTAAAATTTGAGAAAATTGAAAGGAATGTTTGAAAGCTAAATGTCTAAACATGCTGCTTTTCCACACATAAGGAACAAAGTTTGGAGAACCTAATTGAATAAATTTTTCAGATAAATCATTTAAATCATCAAATATATAGCTATTTTTTGCAAAGTAATCATATTTGTATTGTTCATCGTAATTTGGCGACGATTTATATGTAAAATACTTGGCTAAATATACCTTTAATTGATCTTTTATATATTCTTCAAAAAACATTTTATATGAATTTAATGCTCTTTTATAAGCATAAAATGTTGAATCACTTTTACCTTGATTTTGAAACTGTTTTTTTAAATTTAGCAAAGCCTGTTCAAATCTTTCATTAGATATAAATATACTATAATAACTTATTAGTAGATCATCTTCATGTTTTCTAATATAATCTGCATCAGAATATTGAGTATCTGCATCAACTTTACTTAATTTATTATCTGCTACCTGTTTATATAAATATTTTTTAAACTCTTCACGAATTACTTTGATATCTTCCATAGACCATTCCTTTTTTCTTTAGGGTATCACAAACATGAATTTTCTCTTATATCCTTAGGAATAGGTAATTCTTTATCACTTATTTTATATTTTTCTTTCAGTTTGATTAGGTATTTATGCAAAATTTCCCAACTTTTAGACATTTGGAATTTAATTTTTACTTCTTTCCCAAATTGATAATCTTTTTCAAAAATTCGTTGAGATTTTCTTATATAACTGTAAAAATTGCCGTATTTAGATTCTCTATTTGATAGATGTGAGTATAATCCGTAGATTTTAGCAATTGGGATTCTTGTTTTATTTTTGTAATTATATAAAACCATTTTTCTAATATGTCTTATGGCATCACGCCAAAATGCACCGATAGTACCGTTCCTTACTAATATAATTTTACCATTGTAGGTAAAACCTAAATATTGGAATTCTGCACTGCTATTGTATTCTTTTCGAAAAGAACAAGGTTCATAATCACAATTATTATCTTGAAAATGACAACATATGGTTTTTTGTTTAGAAAGTTCCAGTTTTAATTTTTTTAATTCATCTTCTATAAGAATAAGCAAGCTATCCAACTCGTTTTTTGAATTAACTAAAATCAAAATATCATCTGAATATCTTCGATAATAACCTTTTATTTTGTTTACAAAATTTTGAATTGTGACATCAAAATCTAACATATAGATATTTGCTAGTGTACCGGATAAATTTGTTCCCTGTGGTATTCCCTTGTTTACATTGGGATTTTTCTTTATTATATCTTTTTTTTCAGTAAGTATTTTTCTAAAGATTTTGGTTGAACATATTTTCTTAAATGAATGTGTTTCTTTATCCCAAAAATCAGATCTATTGGCTTTAATGTATTTGTTATTTAGTAATTCATCTAGTTCAATAAAATGAAATTTAGTTAGAATTTTATAGATTTGATATAAATCGTCAGGAAGTTTATCTTTTTCTGTAAGTTTGCATAAATTCTTGTATAGAATTTTGTGATCAAGCTCATCGAAAAAACTATGAATATCAAGACCGATAGCATAACATTCTTTTCTGTTTTTGATTTCTTTAAATGCCTCTGCTGCAAAATCAATATTAGATTTGCCCGTCCCTACATTATTTTTATCAATATGTCTGTATGCAATACTACATTCTAAATAATTATTTTGTAAAAATTTCTCATAATATTCTAATAATTTTTCATTGTAGTAAGAATATATGTAAGAATCTAAATGTCCAGCATAATATATGTCTCTTTTTTTTGTATGGATCTATTACAGAGAGTTCATTTTCTCTTTGTTCTAATTTTTTTGAAAGCTTAAACTGTTTTATTTGGAAATGAATAAAAGGGAAAAATTTATGTTGTGAGACATTCGCTGGTTGAACTACCTTTTCCGCTTTAGCTTTGTTGCATTTTTCATCTAAATGAAGTCTATTCTTGACCTTTGAGTACCAATTTTTTTGTTGTTGTTTCAATTGTCCTCCTGAGAGGGCGAGTTAACTCATTTCGGACCGCAGAACATCCTAACTCCCCTCAGGTATATCAACCCACCGAAGTGGTTGCCTTTATTTCTGCTACTTACAAATGTAATAATAAGGAGTACAATAATGTTAAATTATAATACAACCATATTACTGATAATCTCAATATTGCTGCTATTGCTAACAATATTGGCGACCTATGTTTCGGAACGCGTGTTTGTGAAACCGCTGCGGTTGAACAAACAGAGTGTAGAAACATAGGTCGGTCAGATATGTATCTTGACAATGTACACTCAATTATCAATAGATGAACTATTATAATTGATATTATTATTGTATTTGCAATAATAATTATTACAAGGAAAATTAAGGAAAATTTAATCTTTGTGTTAACTATTATTACGGTTTTACGAATTAATTTGGCGGTTTATCCATTCCATAATGACGGAAATAAGATATTCTTGTTCGGTTTTGGTTAATTCTCTGTGTTG
>CALVAM010000033.1 GCA_944325545.1 Candidatus Gastranaerophilales bacterium
AGGTTGGGTTTCCTATCTCAACAAAAATTGAAAACTGAATAATACGTCATGCTGAACTTGTTTCAGCATCTTACAAGTAAGAGAGTTTAAGCTTAAAGTAAGTAGGTTGGGTGTTATGAATAACCCCACCCCTCAGTCCCCTCCCTCAAGGGGAGGGGAGAAAGAAAAAAAGGTTGGGTTCACCATTTCAACAAAAACTAACAAAAACAAAAATAAGGAGAATAGATAATGACAGAAAAAAAATTAGCATTAGTAACGGGCGGTTCTCGTGGAATTGGAAAAGCTTGTGCTTTAGAACTTGCACGTGCAGGTTATGATGTAGTAATTAATTATGCAGGAAATGAAGAAGCTGCAAATAAAACCGTTGAAGAAATTAAAGCTCTTGGTGTTGAAGCTGCAGCTTATAAATTCGACGTATCAAATGCAGAACAAGTAAATGCAGGAATTGCAGAAATTGTTGAAAAATTTGGTAGAATTGATGTTTTAATAAATAACGCAGGTATTACTCGTGACGGCCTATTCATGAGAATGAGTGAAGAAAACTGGAATGCGGTAATTAATACAAATTTATCAAGTGCATTTTATGTTTCACAACCGGTTGTAAAAGTTATGATGAAACAAAGAAGTGGTGCAATTGTTAATATGGCATCTGTAGTCGGGGTTTCAGGAAATGCTGGACAAGCTAACTACTCAGCTGCTAAAGCAGGACTTATTGGACTTACAAAAACTCTTGCAAAAGAATTAGGTTCAAGAGGTATTAGAGTAAATGCAGTAGCTCCAGGTTTTATTAACACAGATATGACTAAAGATTTAGATACTTCTAAATTTTTAGACTTTATTCCACTTAAGAGATTAGGCGAAGTAGAAGATATTGCAAAAACAGTTAAATTTTTAGCTGCAGATGCTGATTACATTACAGGTCAGGTAATCGAAGTTGACGGCGGTCTTATTATTTAAGAACTGTAACAAATTTTTAAGTTTATTGCAAAAATATCTTGAAATAGTATAATTTAGTAGAATAGTGTATTACACAATAAATAAGAGGATAAAAACATGAGTACATTAGAAAAAGTAAAAAAAGTTGTAGTTGATCAATTAAGCTGTGATGAAGCTTTAGTTACTCCAGAAGCTAGCTTTACTGCTGACTTAGGGGCTGACTCTTTAGATACAGTTGAATTAGTTATGGCTTTCGAAGAAGAATTTGGTTGCGAAATTCCTGATGAAGAAGCTGAAAAAATTCAAACAGTTCAAGATGCAGTTAACTACATCGAAGCTCACTCATAGTTAGTTTAAAATTTATATTAAGAGGGTGAGGATACTATATATTTTCGCCCTCTTATTTATTATTTAAGGAAAAGGAAGAAAATGACAAAACGTAGAGTTGTAATTACAGGGATGGGAGCAGTATCACCTTTCGGTGTTGGAGTTGATGTTCTTTGGAATTCATTGATTTCAGGGAAAAGTGGAATCTCTCTTACTGAGGCTATGGATACTACTAAACATACTGTTAAAATTTCAGGCGAATGTAAGACTTTTGATCCTGAACAATATATTGATCCAAAGGAAGCTAAAAAAATGGATAGATTCACTCAGTTTGCAATTGTAGCTGCTGATGAAGCTATTAAGGATGCAAAATTAGAAGGAATAGATGTCGATCCTTATAGAATAGGGGTTATGGTGAGTTCAGCCGCTGGTGGTTTCAAAACTTTTGAAAAAAGCCACAAAGCAATTATTGATAGAGGACCTACTAAATGTTCACCTTTCACAATCCCAATGATGATTGTTGATATGCCTTCTGGTAGAATTTCTATGAAATATGGCTACAAAGGTGTTAATAAAGCTGTTGTTTCAGCGTGTGCCACAGGTTCTCATTCAATCGGCGATGCATTCCGCACTATTCAATACGGTGATGCTGATATTATGATTGCGGGCGGTTGTGAAGCTACAATTTGTGATGTTGGTATCGGTGCTTTCTCTGCGGCTAGAACACTTTCTAAAAGAAATGATGAGCCTGAAAAAGCTTCTAGACCTTATGACAAAGACAGAGATGGTTTCATTATGTCTGAAGGGGCAGGTGTTTTGGTTCTTGAAGAATACGAAATGGCTAAAAAACGTGGTGCTCATATTTATGCAGAAATAGTTGGTTATGGTCAATCTGCTGATGCTTATGATATGGTTGCTCCTTGTCCTGAAGGTAAAGGGGCTACTAAATCTATGGAATTAGCTTTAGCTGACGCAGGTTTAAAACCTACGGATATTCAATATGTAAATACTCACGGTACAAGTACAGGGTTAGGTGATATTGCTGAATCTCAAGCTGTTGCAAGAGTATTTGGTGATTTAGATACTAATAAGAATTTATATGTATCATCTACTAAATCTATGCACGGTCATATGTTAGGTGCTACTGGTGCTGTGGAGGCTATTGCTTGTATTAAAACAATTAATGAAGATATAGTTCCTCCAACAATCAATCTTGATAACCAAGATGAACGTGTTGCTAATTTGAACTATGTTCCTCATAAAGCGGTAAAAGCTGATGTTAAAGCTGCATTATCAAATTCATTCGGATTTGGCGGACATAATGCTACTTTAGTATTCAAAGAAATATAGGATTCTAATTTTAAGGGCGGAGCCTTTCAAAAGGCTCCGCCCTTTGTTATTGATTATGTTTAATGATTTTAAAAATAAATTTGATTTTTATATAAGAACAAAAACTAAATTTTCCAGAAAAAATTATTCTGGGAATATAAATAATCCTGAATCAGAATATTTATTTGAAATTTTAACTAATTATTTTCCAATTGATTTTAAAGAAAGTATTAGTGTTCTTGATATCGGCTCTAAAAACTGGGCTTATGTAAAAGGAGAATATGATTTTTTTAAAAACTATTCAACTCAATTAATTTTAGATGGAGTAGAAATTGATGCATATCGCCTAAATTCAAATTTTTACTCAAGATATGAGATTGCTCAATTTTATATAAAAAATCTTCAGGGGGTAAATCAGGGGGTAAATCAAGGGGTAAATTATTATCCGGATAATCTTTTGAATATAAATAAAAAATATGATTACATAATATGGCTTTTGCCTTTCGTTACAATTTATCCTCTCCAAAAATGGGGACTGCCTAAAAAATATTTTATGCCTGAAAAACTTTTGGAACACGCTTATAAACTTTTAAATAAACAAATGCTAATAGTAAATCAAGGCGAAGAAGAAGCTGAAATTCAAAAAACTATGCTCGATAATTTGGGTATCGAGTACAAAGAGCTTGGAACTATTGAAAGTCAAGCTCTAGAATTTAAAAATAGTCGTTATGGATTTTGGGTAATAAAAAATTAAACAGCTCCAATTCCACGTAATATACCAATCATACCTTCAGCTGCAATATCGTTAATAATTTTTCCTTCGTCGTTAAAATAATAAAAATTCATAATACTCGCTGAAAATTTTTTGCCTGTTGGTTTTATTCCTAAAAATTCTCCATCATGTGTACCTGTACAAGTCCATCTTACAGCAACTTTATTATCTTCTGCGATCATTTCTTCCAGTTTCCATTGAACATCAGAAAAGCCTGATCTCATCCAATATACAACTGAAAGATAGTCCTTACCGCCATATAAAGGCTCATTTGAAGCCGGAGTATAAAAAGATGCTTTAGAATCAATTAATTCTTCTGCAAGATTTTCATCTGCTGTATTAATCATTTTTTCAAATTTTTTCATTAAATCTTTATTTGACATAATCTATTACTCTCTTCTATCTTTATATTTCATTCTTTTCAAAATCTTTTAAAATCTTTTCACAATTTTTATTTACTAATTCCAATATTTTATTAGATATAGAATTTTTAATATTTTCTTCTTCAATAACATTTTTTAATTCTTGCGGGAGAATATTAGCTTGATTAATTATCATTTTTTTTAATTGAGTATAGCTTATACCAACGCTTTCTGCCATTTTTTTCCAGTGTCTTGGTAAAATTCTATCAGCTTCATAATATCCACCAATTTTCATTGCCATTTTCTTCGTTAGTTCAGAGTACACCATTGTTGATAAAATATCATATGCAGGAGCAAATTCTATATTATCGTTTATATACAATAAAGAAAAATTCTTTCCATGAGCATCATTATTTCCTATTAAAAAATTAAATATAATTCTATTCGTCAATTCATTTATATTTATTATTGGTCTTGAAGTTTTTTTCAAAATATCATAGCAATCCTTTATTGAAATACCGCCTTCACGTTCATATTTAAAAGTACTAATGATATTTTTTGCCTGACAAAAATCTTCTTGATGAATTCGCTTAACCTTATTATTTTTTAACACTCTGTCATATCTTTTTAATAACAAAAATTTGAGATTTTTTGTTCTTCTAATTTCACATTCACAAACATTTAGTCCAACTTTTTTAGCAAGTTTTAAACAAATAAATTCATTTTCAATAGAACCGTCTAAATCTTTTATTTCAGGTTTGAGTATATGTGTGGTTGGAACATCTCTATTAGGTAAGGCTACTTCATTATCAATAAGAACAACAGCCATTTTATCTTGAGCACCAGCTAAAGAGAGTCTTAGACCATCTGAATTAGTCAAAAGTGGTTTTAAAGGTAATTCTGAAATATATTTTTCTAACCCTTCATTTGTAAATATTTTCCCGCTAATTTTGATATATTCTGAACCTAATGACTTAGGACTTTCTTCATAATCTTCAAAAGATACAGCTCCAGCACAATCATAGCCGATTGCTTTAAGTAAACTGAATTCATTTTTTGGATTTACTCCATATTTTTTACCAATATATGTTCTTATTAACTCTCCTTCTGGCAAAAGTCCTTCAAAAAAGCCTCTACAACTATTGTTTTCAAAGGGTTCTGGTTGAATAGGCAAACTCATGGATAATTGATATTTGTTATTAGAATCATATGTAAAAACAAATTTGCCTTGCAAATCTTGTTCCAAGTATCCTACAAATTTTTTATTTAATCTAACTACTAAAGTTTTTTGTGGATTCATATTTTACCTTATTCTACATCCAATTTTATACCCAGCATATTAATAATTTTTATTGCTTTACCAATTTGACAAGTTTCTTTTCCTTTCTCCAAATCCACAATATATCGAACACCAACTCCGCAGGCTGCTGCAACATCAGCTTGAGTTAGATGTTGTGCTTTTCTAGTTTTTTGTATAAAACTAGCTAAAGTCTCTAAATTATTGATTTCCATGATAGTTTCTTTCGGAATAAATTTTACCGTTCAGTAAAAATATAACATTTTTTACATAAAATGTCAACAAATTTTACCGTTCGGTAAAATTTATCGATTTTTATGTTGTTTTATACATTTTTTTTACCGAACGGTAAAATTTATCTTGTAAAAATTTTTGTTGTATAATCTATTTATGACTAGCTTGGATTATTTGAATAACAAATTTGATGTAATCGTCGTAGGTGCAGGACACGCAGGTTGCGAAGCGGCTTTAGCTGCGGCAAAATTGGGTTCTAATGTTTTACTTGCTACATTAGATGTAAATAATATAGCTCTTCAACCATGCAACCCAGCTATTGGCGGACCTGCTAAATCTACTTTGGTTAGAGAAATAGACGCTTTAGGTGGAGTTATGGGAGAAGTAGCTGATGCTACTTATATTCAGATGAAAACTCTTAATTCTTCTAAAGGACCAGCTGTAAGAGCATTAAGAGCCCAATCTGATAAAAAAGAGTATACTCAATATATGAGAAATATTCTTGAAAGTACTGATAATATCTGGATAAAGCAGGCTTGTATTACTGAAATAAAAGTAGAAAAGGGTAAAATAGTCGGAGCTGTTGATGAATATGGAATTGAATATTCTTGTAGAGCGATTATTCTAACAACTGGTACCTCATTAGAAGGTAAAATGTATGTGGGCTTACAAGCTTATTCAGGCGGAAGACTCGGTGAAAGAGCTGCTATTGGACTTTCTGAATCTTTAAGAAAACACGGTATTATAACAAAAAAATTAAAAACAGGAACTCCTGCGAGAGTCGATAAGCGTACTATTGATTATTCCAAAATGGAAATTCAGCCGGGTGATGATAAATTAAGCTTTTATTCTTTTAAGCCTAATCGTCCTATACGTCCTCAAGTTCCTTGTTATTTAACAAGAACTAATGAAGATACGCATAAAATAATCAGAGCAAATTTAGATAAATCGCCTATGTATCAAGGGTTAATTCAAGGTGTTGGACCTCGCTATTGTCCATCTATTGAAGATAAAATTGTAAGATTTGCTTCAAATCCTTCTCATCATATTTTCATTGAGCCTGAAGGATTGAATACTTATGAAGTCTATATTCAAGGTTTTTCAACAAGCCTTCCTGCTTGTGTTCAAGTAGAAATGTTACGTTCGCTTCCGGGATTAGAAAAAGCTCATATTATAAAACCTGCTTATGCTGTTGAATATGACTATGTACCTGCTGTACAAACTTTGCATTCACTTATGTCTAAAGACATTCAAGGTTTATTTTTTGCAGGTCAAATTAACGGAACAAGCGGGTATGAAGAAGCAGCAGCACAAGGTTTAATTGCGGGGGTAAATGCAATTAAATATTTGAACAATTCTGAACCTCTTGAACTTTCCAGAGCTTCATCTTATATTGGTACTCTAATTGATGATTTGGTTACAAAAGATATCCAAGAGCCTTATAGAATGCTTACATCACGTTCAGAATATCGACTTTTATTAAGACAAGATAACGCTGATGAAAGATTAACAAAAATAGGACATGAAATTGGACTTATTGACGATAGTCAATATCAAAGATTTTTAACTAAGCAAGAAAATATTCAAAAAGAAATTGAAAGATTAAAAGAAACTAAACTTTCGGCAACAGATGAAGTAAATGGAGTTTTAGCAAAATACAATGAACACATAGACCGTGGAATAAGAATGGCTGAACTCTTAAAAAGACCTAATATCACTTATGATGTGTTTAAAGAATTAGATGAAATTTCTAAGAAAATAAGTGAAGATGTTGTTGATGAAGCAGAAGTTTTAATTAAATATGACGGTTATATAAAAAGACAGGAACAACAAGTTGAAACCGCTGAAAAATTAGAAAAGTACAGAATCCCTGCAAATCTTGATTATTCAAAAATTAAACATATTTCAACAGAGACAAGAGAAAAATTAGAAAAAATTCGCCCTACAAATTTAGCACAAGCCTCTCGAATTGGCGGAGTAAAACCAGCCGATATTTCTGTGTTAATGGTTATGCTAAAAGGATAAAACTATTTCTCTACTACAAAAGATACCCATTTATCTTGATAATTTGTTTCAATAATTTTTAAACCAAATTTTTCAATAGCGTCTAAAACAACTTGTTTTTTCTCGTCCAAAATTCCGCTCAAAACAAGCTTTCCACTATCTTTCATAATATTTTTTAAATCACCCATGATTTCTGCTAAAACATTATGAAGAATATTAGCACACACAAAATCATATTTTTTAGTTATTTTATCAGCAGTATTTAACTCAAAATAAATACTTGAGCTACCATCCCCTTGAGAAGCAGTTGAATTTTTCGATTGTTGATTACTTTGGGTTTCAACACTACCCTCCCCTTGAGGGAGGGTGAAAATCTTTGATTTTCGGGTGGGGTCATTTATTACTTTTACAATATAATCTAAGACTCCATCTATATTTTTATAAATCTCTGTATTCCATATTCTTATTACTGTATAACCTAATTTACTTAAATATTCATCTCTTTTACTATCATATATTTGATTAATATCATTATTATGCCCTCCTCCGTCTAATTCTATTATAAGCTTTTCAGAAGCTGACATAAAATCTACTATATATTTATCTATTGGTTGCTGCCTTCTAAATTTTATTCCATATAAATTATGATTTCTTAAATATTTCCACAAAATAGCTTCTGCTTCTGTTGGATTATTTCGCATTTCTTTTGCATAATTTATATGAGATTTCGGGTATTTATGTATTGCATTTTGCCTAGAGTTTTTACCCCACCCCGAAATCAAAGATTTCGACCCTCCCTCAAGGGTAGGGTATGCTTGAAAATTTGTTTCGTTCTGATTTATTTCAAATTCGTTTGATGTGTTATTGTTTTCACCCCACCCCGAAATCGGAGATTTCGACCCTCCCTCAAGGGGATGGTTTGTTTGAAAAATTGTTTCTTCCGTATTTTCTTCAAATTCATTTGTGATGTTATTGTTTTCACCCCACCCCGAAATCGAAGATTTCGACCCTCCCTCAAGGGTAGGGTATGCTTGAAAATTTGTTTCGTTCTGATTTATTTCAAATTCGTTTGATGTGTTGTTGTTTTTACCCCACCCCGAAATCGAAGATTTCGACCCTCCCTCAAGGGGATGGTTTGTTTGAAAAATTGTTTCTTCCGTATTTTCTTCAAATTCATTTGTGA
>CALVAM010000034.1 GCA_944325545.1 Candidatus Gastranaerophilales bacterium
AAAAAATTGCACCCTATTAACTTCAGGGGGACATTTCATCCCCTCCCCTTGAGGGAGGGTCGAAATCTTTGATTTCGGGGTGGGGTTGTATTATTCAAAACAACTGTCTGTTCAACACTCTTGCAAAAGTATAATGATATGCTATAATAATTATATAAAGTAGCGATGTAGTATTTTCAGAAATAAGAAGTGAAAAGCCAATATCACGGAAATATTAAGATATTTACCCTATAAAAAGAGAAGAACTGCATTAATACTAAGATTGTAGCGAATAGTAAGCAGGTAAGTAACGTGAGTATATCTTTTAGCGGACTTGCATCAGGATTAGACACATCATCTTGGGTAGAATCGCTTGTAGCATTGAAACAAGCGAAGATAGACACGCTTGAAGAAGAAAAAGAAACAGTTCTGCTTTCTCAAGAGACTTTAAATAATATAAAATCTTTCTTTGCATCTTTCAGAACAATGATTGAAAAAGTAACTGATGCAAAGTTTGGTGTCGCATCAATGGATTTGTTTGCTCAAAACCTTGCAACTTCAAGTAAATTAGATGTCGCAACCGCTTCCGCTACTTCAGAAGCAGAAGAAGCTACCTACAATGTTTTAGTAGATAAATTAGCTTCTAATACCCAAGTTAACAGTAATTACACATATTTAACAACCATAGTTCAAACTACAACAGCTACAAATGATTCAAAATTAATCAATCTTGGGGTAAACGCAGGGAAAATAGGGGTAAACGTAGGTGGAATTGAGCATCAAATTTCCATAACAGAAAATGATACAATCGCTACTTTTATAGAAAAACTTAACAAGGTTGGGGTAGAGGCAAATTATAACGAAAAGACAGGTATCTTTAGCATGAACCTTGATGACGATGCGATAAACGATATCGACAACACAGGCATTGTATCAGCATTACACTTAGAAGGAGTAAACAAAGGTTATACAAGTGACGGGCTTCAAACTTCCCACACTGAAACAGTTTATACTCCTGCAACAGAAGCTACTTTAATGAAAGACTTAGGGGTAAATGCGGGAGAAATAATTATCCACGCAAATGATCAGGATTATACTATCCAAATTACGGAAGATTCGACTTTCGGTTCTTTTATAGCAGATTTAAAAGCAAATAATATTGATGCAGTTCTTGATAAAGAAGGAATATTTTCGATTACAGATGCCGTAATAACAGATGAAGGTACTACTAATATTCTTGATGCTTTAGGTTTAGAAGTTGATATCTACGGCAAAACCCAAACAACGGATGAATTGACTTATCAAACAGTAACAACAGAAGTTACAACAGCAACATCGGATACTTTATTAAAAGATATTGGGGACGGAATAACAATTACAGACGGTCAAACCGTTATTGTAAAAGATGCAAGTAACAAAACAACCACAATCACGGTAGGTGAAACAACGACAATCGGTGATTTAGTAAGTGGTATGAATTCTGCCGGATTGAACGCATCTTTAACCTCAAGCGGAAGAATAGAGATAACCGAAGGTTCAATAACAGGCGGAACATTTGATGCTGTAACAGCCTTAGGCTTAAAACAAATAACTTCCTCAATGGGAGCAACAGGTGATGTTCTTTATACAGGAACAGAAGCTTTTGCGGATGAAAGCACCAAGTTCTCTGATTTAGGTATAACAGGTGATAAAACATTTACAATAAATAACAAAGACGGCAGTGTTGTAGGAACATTTACCATAAGTGAAACTGATACAATCGGAGATTTCTTAAACACGTTAAGATCCAATGATATTACAGCAACTATTTCAAACGGTGTAATAGAGCTTGAATCAGTTTTAGGTAATTATGTAGTTGGAGAACTGGCTGATGCTTTAGGAATTTCTACAAGTACAACAGAGATAGTTGACACAACCCAAAGTTCAACTGTAGCAATAACTTACACAGGAACGATAGTCGCAACAGGTAGTACTACGATGGGAGATTTGGGGATTTCTCTTGTTGATGAAAGCAAACGCGTAGTAAATCAAACTACATTTACCTCAGGAGAAACATATTATTTAACTTCAAGCGAAGACCTTGTTAAGTTACAAGACCTTGTAAATAGCGGAGTTGATACAACAAACGTTACCTTTGAACTCATGAACGACATTGACATGGCTGGTGTTGCTTTCAGGGGTATCGGTAAAAACTCAGCACACTTATTCAAAGGAACTTTTGATGGAAATAATCATGTTATTTCTAATCTAACAATCAATACAACAGAAGATAATGTCGGATTATTTGGTTACATGTTGGGTGCAACAATTGATTCTGTTGGTTTAGAAAACGCTGATATTACAGGAAGAGAGCGTGTCGGCGGGCTTGTGGGGTATGCTTCTAGTAGTGATATCATAAATTCTTACGCCACTGGAAGTGTTAATGGAAATTCTCAAGTCGGCGGGCTTGTGGGGTATGCTGGTTATATTACTATCACAAATTCCTACGCTACCGGTGATGTAACAGCAACAGGAACTTCTGCCAATGTCGGCGGGCTTGTGGGGGGTGCTGCTGGTAGTAGTATCACAAATTCCTACGCCACTTGTAGTATAACAGGAAATGGTAATGTTGGCGGGCTTGTGGGGGTTATTTCTGGATCTTCTATAGAAAATAGTTATGCTACAGGCAGAATAACAGCTATTTCAGGAAGTGGTCGTTATGCCGGAGGATTTGTTGGATCTTTTTCATCTTCTAACATCCAAGGATATTTTGATACCCAAACCACAGGACAATCTGTTGGAGTTGGAACAGGAAATTATGCCGGAACCGTAACAGGTGTGACAACAGAAGAATTGAATAGTTTGATAGCAAACGGTACTCTTCCTGATTTTTCTGAAGGGTTTGATTGGGTTAATGAATCAATGCGAGTTGTTAATCAGACTTCGTTTGTTGCAGGACAAACTTATTACTTAACCACATACGAAGACCTTGTTAAGCTTCAAGATCTTGTTAATAGTGGAGTTGACACAACAGATGTAACCTTTGAACTTCTTGAAGACATCGATATGAGTGGTGTTGTATTCAGAGGTATTGGTACAGGAGGAACTGATGGTACAGATTCTTCTAAACATTTCAAAGGAACTTTTAATGGTGATAATCATGTTATTTCTAATCTAACAATCAATACAACAGAAGATTATGTTGGTTTATTTGGTTACACATCTGGTGCAACAATTGATTCTGTTGGATTAGAAAATGTAAATGTAACAGGTGGTTCCTCTGTCGGCGGGCTTGTGGGATTGATTCATTATAGTGATATCATAAATTCTTACGCCACCGGTAGTGTAACAGGAGATAGTAATGTCGGCGGGCTTGTGGGGGAGGCATTTGGTGATAGTAGTAGTATTACAAATTCCAACGCTGCTGGTAGTGTAACAGGAGATCGTGTTGTCGGCGGGCTTGTGGGATGGGCATATGGTGGTACTATCACAAATTCCTACGCCACTGGAAGTGTTAATGGAAATTCTCAAGTCGGCGGGCTTGTGGGGGATGCGTATAGTAACCCTACAATCAACGGATATTTTGATACACAAACAACAGGGCAGACTGCAGGAGTTGGTTCAGGAAGTTATACCGGTACTGTTACAGGTGTTACAACCGAAGGATTAAACAGCTTAATCGCAGATGGAACTCTCGCAGACTTTACTCCGAGTGATGCGATTGTTGTTAAAAACGGAAATGATACACTTGGTTACATAAGAGTTGATAACAATACAACTATTGATGATATATTCACGAAATTAGAAGAATACGGAATAACCGGAACGATAGAGAACGGGGTTATTTCATTAAGTTCTGCTAATGGAAGTTATATTGTAGGAGATGTTGCAGATCAATTAGGTATTGGTGCAACTCAAGAAACAATGACAATAACAACAGGAACGACATCAACTTCTACAATACAAATAAACTGTACACAAACAGTAGTTGCAACAGGTAGTTATACATTGGGAGAGCTTGGTGTTTTTGATAGTAAACGCGTAGTTAATCAAACCTCATTTACCTCAGGTGAAACATATTATTTAACTTCAAGCGAAGACCTTGTTAAGTTACAAGATCTTGTAAATAGCGGAGTTGATACAACAAACGTTACCTTCGAGCTCATGAATGATATCGACATGGCTGGTGTTGAGTTCCGAGGTATTGGTAAGGATTCAACAAACGCATTCAAAGGTACATTTAATGGTAATGATCATGTTATTTCTAATCTAACTATTAATACAACAGAAAGTAATGTAGGTTTGTTTGGTTATGTTTATGGCGGGACAATTGATTCAGTTGGTATAGAAAATGCTAATATAACGGGAAATAACTATTTAGGTGGGCTTGTGGGGTATGCTAGAGAAAGTAGTAGTATCACAAATTCTTACGCCACAGGAAGTGTAACAGGATACAGCTATGTTGGCGGGCTTGTGGGGAAGGCTGATGATAGTAGTATCACAAATTCCTACGCCACTGGTAATGTGAGCGGAAACGACTATGTCGGCGGGCTTGTGGGGATTGCTTCTAATAGTAGTAGTATCACAAATTCCTACGCCAATGGAAGTGTAACAGGGAGAGGATATTCTGCCTATGTCGGTGGGCTTGTGGGGAAGGCTGATGATAGTAGTATCACAAATTCCTACGCCAATGGAAGTGTGACAGCTACAGGAGGTAATGCCTATGTCGGCGGGCTTGTGGGGCTTGCTTCTAATAGTAGTAGTATCACAAATTCCTACGCAACTGGAAGTGTGAGTGGAAGTAGTTACTATGTCGGCGGGCTTGTGGGGCGTGCGTCTAGTAATCCTACAATCAACGGATATTTTGATACAGAAAAAACAGGACAGACTGCAGGAGTTGGCTCAGGAACTTATACCGGTACTGTTACAGGTGTAACAACAGAAGAATTGAATAGTTTGATTTCAGCGGGTACTCTTCCTGATTTTTCTGATGGGTTTGATTGGGTTGATCCAACTAAACGGGTCGTTAACCAAACCTCATTTACCCCCGGAGAAACTTATTACTTAACAACTTACGAAGATCTTGTTAAGTTGCAAGATCTTGTAAATAGCGGAGTTGATACAACCAACGTCACTTTCGAACTCATGAACGATATTGATATGGAAGGCATAAGTTTCAGAGGTATCGGAAATTCAACTTATGCTTTCAAAGGAACATTCAACGGCAACGGGCATGTTATTTCTAATCTAACTATTAATACAACAGAAAACTCTGTTGGGCTGTTTGGTTATGTTTATGGCGGGACAATTGATTCAGTTGGCTTAGAAAATGCTAATGTTACAGGAAATTCCTTTGTTGGCGGGCTTGTGGGGTATGCTAATAGTGGTAGTACTATCACAAATTCCTACGCCACCGGTAGTGTGACAGGATATAGCAGAGTCGGCGGGCTTGTTGGGTTTCTAGAAAGTAGTAGTAGTATCACAAATTCCTACGCCAATGGAAGTGTGACAGCTACAGGAAGTAGTTACTATGTCGGTGGGCTTTTGGGGCATGCTAGTAGTGGTAGTATCACAAATTCCTACGCCACTGGAAGTGTTAATGGAAATTCTCTAGTCGGCGGACTTGTGGGAGACGCTAATAATACTACTATCACAAATTCCTACGCCAATGGCAGTGTGACCGGAAATAATAATGTCGGCGGGCTTGTGGGGTATGCTGGTAGTAATTCTACTATCAACGGGTACTTTAATACTGAAACCACAGGGCAAACTCTTGGAGTTGGTTCAGGTACTTATACCGGAACTGTTACAGGTGTTACAACCGAAGGATTAAACAGCTTAATCGCTGATGGAACTCTCGCAGACTATACTCCTAGTGATGCGATTGTTGTTAAAAACGGAAATGATACACTTGGTTATATTAGAGTAGATTACAATACAACTATTGATGAAATATTTGCAGAACTCGATAAATACGGAATCACAGGTTCTATAAATGACGGGGTTATCTCTTTAAATGCAACAAACGGAAATTACATTACAGGTGATATTGTAAATGCTTTAGGTATAGAAGCATTGCAAACTACTGTTACTATAACAACTGGGGCAACTTCTACTTCCAGTGATAAAATTACCTATACCCAAACAACTGTTGCAACAGGTAGTTCAAGCTTAGGAGAAATTGGTGCTTTCCCAGTAGATGAATCCAAACGCGTTGTTAATCAATCATCATTTGCCTCAGGTGAAACGTATTATCTAACCACAAGAGAAGACCTTGTTAAGCTACAAGATCTCGTTAATAGTGGAGTTGATACAACCAACGTAACCTTTGAACTCATGAACGACATTGATATGGGCGGGATTGAATTCAGAGGAATTGGTAAAGATTCAACAAACGCATTCAAAGGTACTTTTAATGGTAATAACCATGTTATTTCTAATCTAACTATTAATACATCAGAAGATAATGTTGGTTTATTTGGTGCTATAGGAACATCTGGTCATGTAGAATCGGTAGTTATAAATAATGCAAATATTACAGGGGGGTATAGCGTTGGTGCTATTGCAGGTTATAATGATGGTACTGTAACAAATTGTAATTCTTCTGGGGTTATAAATGGTAGTACTTCAGCTGGTGGTGTTATTGGGCGTAATTTTGGTCTTGCTAAGTATTCATATTCAAACGCTACAATATCTGGAACTACAAATGTAGGAGGTTTTGTTGGTGGCGGTGCCGGTACTATTTTGAATTGTTACGCGACAGGAAGTGTTACAGGAGAACTTACTGTAGGAGGATTTGCCGGCTATCGATCAGGAGGTACTGTTATATCCTGCTATACCACTTCCAATGTAATAGGTAATAATCAGGTTGGTGGTTTTGCTGGTTCTAATGAAGGTATGATAAATAATTCATATTCTTCAGGTAGTGTTTCTGGTACGGAAAGAGTTGGCGGGTTTGTTGGTTTTGCGAATAACAATCCGGTTATTAATGGTTTTTTTGATACTCAAACTTCTGGTTTCACAACGGGAGTTGGTTATACAGAAAACGGAACTTATCAAGGTACGGTAACAGGAGTAACTACTACAGAATTAAACAATAAGATTTCTTCTGGAGTTTTACCTGATTTTTCTGAAGGGTTTGATTGGGTTGATCCAACTAAACGCGTTGTTAATCAAACCTCATTTGTAGCAGGTGAAACCTACTATATTACAACATCTCAAGATCTTGTAAAACTCCAAGATCTTGTTAACGCTGGAGTTGATACAACAAACGTTACCTTCGAACTTATGAATGATATAAATATGTCTGGTGTAAGTTTCAGAGGTATCGGTAAAGATTCAACAAATGTATTCAAAGGAACTTTTGATGGAAATAATCATGTTATTTCTAATTTAACTATAGATACAACAGAAAGTAATGTTGGTCTGTTTGGTTATGTTTATGGCGGGACAATTGATTCAGTTGGTTTAGAAAATGCTGATATTACAGGAAACGAGTCTGTCGGTGGGCTTGTGGGGTTTGCTTATGATAGTAGTAGTATCACAAATTCCTACGCCACCGGTAGTGTGACAGGATATAGCAGTGTTGGCGGGCTTGTGGGGAATGCTGATGATAGTAGTATCACAAATTCCTACGCCACTGGAAGTGTAACAGCGTCAGGAAATACTGCCTATGTCGGTGGGCTTGTTGGAAGTGCTGGAGGTAGTAATATCACAAATTCATATGCCACCGGTAGTGTAACAGGGAATGGCAATGTCGGCGGGCTTGTGGGGAGGGTTCTTTATGGTAGTGGTATCACAAATTCCTACGCCACTGGTAGTGTGAGTGGAAGTTACCATGTCGGTGGGCTTGTGGGGTTTGTTTATGATAGTAGTAGTATCACAAATTCCTACACCACTGGCAATATAACCGGAGGAAGTAGTACTGGCGGGCTTGTGGGGTATGTTTCTGGCAGTAGTCCTACAATTAATGGATATTTTGATCAAAATACAACAGGACAAACTGTTGGAATTGGCAGTATTAATTCTTCAAGTACAGTTAGTGGAACTGTGACAGGTCTTACAACAGAAGAACTAAATGATTTGATTCTAGACGGAACTCTAGACTTCACAGCTGATGATGTTATTACTGTTAGAAATGGGATAGATGTAATAGGATCTATTACTGTAAACAGCAATACAACCATAGATGAATTGTTTGCAGAACTCGATAACTACGGAATCACCGGAACTATTACAGATGGAGTAATTTCATTAGATTCTGATTTCGGAAATTATATAACAGGTGCGGTTGTTGATTCCCTTGGAATATCAGCTTCTTTAACAGGAACCTTCACCGCAACTTCAGGTGCTACAGCTACTTCTTCGGAAGCAGTAACTTATCAAAAAAATATATATGCTTCTGTGTATACTTCTATGAGTGAGATGGGTATTGGTGATGAAAATACTGCTGCAGGGTTTATTGATTCTATAACAAGATTAACCGAAGCAGAAGCTCAAGCTCAAGGTTATACTATAATTAAAACAGCCCAAGATTTGGAAAATATTGCTAATAATAAAAGTGGTAAATATATTTTGATGAATGATATCAATATGGCAGGAGCTTCTTGGATGCCTTTTGATTTTTCAGGTGAATTGAATGGTAACGGATATGTTATTAGGTATTTGAACGTACGTAATTCAAGCAGTGATTATCAAGGATTGTTTTCTAAAATTACCGGTGGTACTGTTCAAAATCTAGGTTTAGAAGGGGTTAATATTACTGGTAAAACATATGTTGGTGGCATTGCCGGATATATTAGTAATTCCGGCAGTGTAACAAGTTGTTATGTAATAGGAAATATTAATGGTTCAAATTACGCAGGAGGTCTTGTTGGGAATTTATACTCAGGATCAGTATCATCTTCTTATGCTCTTGGAACCGTAACTACTAGTGGTACAAGTTCTTTTGCAGGAGGATTAGTTGGAACAAGCAGATCTACAATTCAAAATTCCTTCGCTTCTAATAAAGTAAATGCAAATGGTTCCAGCTCTTATGCCGGAGGTCTTGTCGGTTATAATCAATCTAGAATATACGATAGTTATGCTACAGGTCCTCTAAGTGGGACTTATATTGGGGGGATTGCGGGCTATAGTAGTGGTACTCCTACTGTTCAAAATCTCTATTTTGACATGTATGGAACAGGTACTGATAAAGCGGTTGGTTCAGGTACTAGTATAGTAGCAACAGCTGCAGCAACGTCTGTTATTAATTCTAATATTAATAACGGAACTTTGGTTTCTCCTCAAAATGCTTTAATAGTTAAAAATGAAAAAAATACTTTAGGAGTGATTGCTTTAAAATCTGATATGACTGTAAATGATTTGTTTAATACTTTACGAAATGTCTATGGGATTTCTACAAGTTTAAGTTCCGGAGTGATTTCTTTGAATGGGAATAATACTAAATATGTAGTTGGAGATGGTGCCAACGATTTAGGAATTGGCTTAGAATCAAATTATACAAATACAGATTCTTCAAAATTTATTGTAAGAGTTGATACTGTTACAATGACAACCTCTACAACTGCTGGAAATATCGGCGCTAGTAATACTTATATTACTGTATTTAGCGATTGGACTGAACACATAATTACAGTAAGCTCCAGCACTACGATGAATAGTCTTATTAAAAATCTTGAAAGTTACGGAATATCCGCAAGTATTTCAGAAGGAAAAATTACTTTGACAGGTTCAGAATATTCATACATTGAAGGTATGTCTGATAGTTTAAAAAATGCTCTAAAATTACAAGTTGGGGAAAATTATACATACACTACAAATGTGGAAAATTTATATACCAATGCAGATTCTAATATATTTGAATTGGAAATCTTCTCTACCCTAACGGATACTTCTACTTTAAGTGATTTAGGTATATCATCAAACTCTTACGTAACAGTAGTACAAAACGGCACAGAAAGCGTAATAACACTTTCAAACTCAAAAACAGTTGGAAATTTAATAACAGAATTATCAAATAAAGGTATTACAGCATCAGTTGAAGATGGCAAATTAACTATACAAGGTTCTGAAAATGCGTTTATTAAAGATATTTCGCAAAACTTAAAAGACGCTTTAAAAATACAAGCAGGAGAAAATAATTCTTATTCAACCACAGTTGTAAATACTTGTGTAAACGATGATTCAGATAAATTTGATTTCCAAATAGAAACAATTTTGAACAGCACAACTTCATTTGAAAACTTAGGCTTGTCTTCTAATTCATATATAACTGTTGTTCAAAACGGAACGGAAAGCGTAATAACTCTTTCAAGTTCAAAAACAATTGACGATTTAATAACAGAATTATCAAATAAAGGTATTACAGCATCAGTTGAAAATGGTAAATTCTCGATACAAGGTTCATTATTTGCTTTTGTAAAAGGAATGTCACAAGATTTGCAAAATGCTCTGAAATTAGAAGCAGGAGAAGGACATACTTGGAATTCAAATGCTGAAAACGGCTGGGTGAATGATGATTCTGATACTTTAGAATATGAAAAAGACGGTATTAAAATATCCGAAGATATTATTTTAAATAGCTTAGGTGATTTAAATAACGGAAATGGAAATTTAGTCGTTAACACAACTGACGGAAATAAAGTTACTATATCCGTTGATGCAACAAAAACTGTCGGAGAGTTTTTTAATCAGCTAAAAGAATTCGGTTTAACCGGAACAATAGATTCAGAAGGTAAAGTAACGATAAGCGGCGTAGGAAATGTCTACTTAGAACAAACTTCCGGCGGCTCAAATATTCTTGAAGCATTAAAATTAAGTAATGTTGTAACGAATGTTCAAACAATTACAGTAAATGATACATCAGATACTCTAAAAACATCTTCACGAGGTTTTGCAACTAATGGTACAACATTAGAAAATCTTGGTGATATTGACGGAAACAGTTTAAATTTTAACGGTAATAACGTAGATTTGGTAGTAGAAACAACTTCTTCAAATGAAAACCAAAAATTCACTTTAACCTTCTCAAAAACTCAATCTTTGAATGATGTAATAAATAGATTAGGACAATACGGAATCAACGCGTCAGTAGATTCAAACGGAAGATTTAGTGTAAATAGCTCTACTCTTGATAACTTCGTTTTATCAGGAGAATTGGGAAATTTCCTTGTAGATAGCTATTCTAAATATCAAAGTAACGCTTTAAATGTTATAAATAGAACAACATTGGATGCTTCAGCTACAAGAGATACTTTGTTATCAGATCTTGGAGTTAC
>CALVAM010000035.1 GCA_944325545.1 Candidatus Gastranaerophilales bacterium
ACGCTGCAAACCAGCAAAAAACGGCTTGCAGCGGAGTTTTTGGCGTCCCAGAGAGGATTTGAACCTCCGACCCCACGCTTAGGAGTTCGCCCCCAAGCGATATAAGGGAATCAAACCAGTACAAAAAAGTCTTGATTTTATCGGGTTTTTCTGAGGTTTTCCTGTCAATCCGAGACAAGCTCTAACAGGCCGAAACAAAGGCATTTTAGGGGGTCTTTTTAGCAGCCTTTTTGCAGGTCGCTTCAAAAAAGGCATTAGTTGCATTTATAAAGATGATAAACCACAATCAAAAGAAAAGCAAGGTATGACGGTGAAATCAAACCTTGCTTTTATAGATTACAGGCTCTTGGCCAGTGTTTTTATTAGAGCTGCCATCTCAGGCGACTTGGTGAGCAACCGCATCAGAAGCTCCTGATCGCTTTCCTGTTGAGCAGGCTGGAGACTTGCAGCCTCCTCGATGGTGTGAACATGAAGCCCGTCCAGTTCTTCCTCTGTCTTATGCCCGGAATAGAAGGCTTCTTCAAAGCGTCTGGCATTCAACCGCCGGTCCTCGTCGATGATGTGGGAATACACATCTGCAACCATCTTCATCTGCGCGTGTCCAGAATCGCCTTGAACGGATTTCATATCGCCACCGTTCAGCTTCAGCTTATAGGTTATACTGCTGTGTCGCAGACTATGGAATACTACTTTAGGAAGCCCATGTTCAGTTATCAGCTTGTTTAAGGCTCGATTGATAACCTGACCTTCGATTGGTGTTCCCATAGATGAGCAGAATACCAAACCGTAGTCGGTGTATTCATCCCCAAACAGTTCCTTGAGTTCTTCCTGCTGTTTGCGGCGCTCCACCAACATCTCTGCAACGGTCTTGGGAAGAAAAACTCTGCGAATACTCGTTTTGGTTTTAGGTTCCTTCAGCACAAGAGCTGTGTGCTTCGACACCAAAATGGAAGGAAATATTTTGATAACTCCCTTGCCATCCAGGGCATCCAGTGATTGTTTTTGAACGCGCTGCAATTCCTTGTTGACGAATATGCTGGCTTTTTCCTTCTCAATGCTTTCTGGAGCAATGTCGATGCAATCCCAGGTGAGCGCCAGCATTTCTCCCATACGCAAAGAACATGAGAATGCAAGGTTCAATGCAAGCGCGAGGTTATCATCATCGCACAGCTCCAGCGCGTGGAACAAAGTGTCTGCGGTCCAAATATCCCTTGGTTTTGCTTCACATTTCGGCAAAGTCGCATTGATAACGGGATTTCTGGAGATCAGTTCCCACTTCACCGCCTGATTAAAGGCGTTTCTGAGAATTTTATGGATCTCTTTCACAGTACGGGGCGAAAGATACTCGTTCTTGGCTGACTGATACGGACGAGGCTTGGCTTTTACGGTCAGTAAGTTTTTATAAAACTGATCCATTACGCGAGGTGTAGCCTGTTCCAGCTTCATATCCCCGATGATAGGATTTATGTAGTTGTCAATTAGCCCTCTGCGGCTTTCGTATGTAGAGAGCGCCCAAGCGTTGATTCCATAAATAGCGATGTATTCTTCCAGCAACTCCCGGATGGTCTTGGCCGTAGGTGCGATAAATGTTCCGGTGCTTTGCTGATACTCAATTTGTGCTTTACGCTTTTTGGCCTCTGCATTGGATGCAAAGGTCTCCCAACGCTGTCTTTTCACGCCGTTTTCATCAAGGCAGGTGTAAACGACTGAATACTTACTTTTTCTTTTAACAATGGACGCCATCCATTTCACCTCCATCTGAATTTATTTTTTTGTAGTGGTTCTGCCCACTATACCAGCTATCAAAGCTGGCCTTTGTCACGAGCTTTCTCCTTGCCGTAGAGATAATTTCAAAGCATCCCTTATTTACCAAGTAGTAGACCGTGTTGCGATGTACGCCCAAAAGCCGAGCGATTTGCGGCATTGTCAAGGTCTCGCCAAATTGTATCTGCTCTTTGAACTGATCTTCTACGGTTCGATAGAAGGACTGTGATTGATACCATCGCTCAGGACTGCTTTTTACGATGCGCCGTTTTCCATACACATGTATAAGTTCAAATTGCTCTTTGGCAACAAGCTCAGAAGCTGTCGCCTCGGCTATGTCTAAGATCTCCGCAATGTCTGCCGTGGAAAGAAGTATATTCTTGAGATTTTCCCCTGGCGGCGGACCGTCAACCTTTTTGTAAGTATATTGGTTGGCATACCATTCCTCGAAGCTGTCCTTCATGATTCTAATGCGGCCAGCTGCAACGATTGTCTTAAAGAAGTTTTTCTTAACCAGCCAGTATGCCTCCGTTTTGCTCAGTCCCAGTATTTTACTCATTTCAGGGACTGAGAAGCTGGTCTTAGATTTAGGGGCGGGGATGTACTCAATCATAAGCAACACCCCCATCCGGCATTCCGCAATCCAACCATTCATCAAAGCTCTTTTTGGAAATGCGGATACTTCGTCCTACCTTGACATAGCGAAAAAGGTTACGACGAACCAAAGTGTAGGCAGTCGGCGCGCTAATTCCAAGAATACCTTGGATTTCTTCCACTGTGTAAGTGCGCTTACTCTCTGCATCTTGTTTGTTCGTTGCACACGATGGCGCAGCGTATGTTTTTCCCATTGCTCTATTCCTCCTTTGCAATGTGGCATAACCTCTTGTGT
>CALVAM010000036.1 GCA_944325545.1 Candidatus Gastranaerophilales bacterium
TTTGTTACAGCCGAAACGCTTTCAAAAATTATAACTGCCCTTGAAGTCGAGCCAACAGAACTTTTTAACTTCAAACATCTTGATGAAAAAGAGGAGCTAAAAAAAGAATTAATGGAAGCCATCAGAACTGAAAAAGTTGATATTAAGCTGATGTATCAGTTTTATAAAAGTATAAGATAGCTTTGTGAATTTTTAATTTCAGTTTTTTGTATTTTTTGTATCAATCTTAATTAACTAAGCAAAATATTTAATATTATTTCCATTAAAATGAAATTATTAAGAAATATTAACCTTCGGGCAGGCAATAGTTTCCTTCCCGAAAGATTTAGGAAAATTGAGGTTTTGAGCATATTGACTTGCTTAAAATGCTTGCTGTATCATTGTATACATAAAATATTATAACTTAAACGTTTGTTTATAGAGCGTTTTGCAAAAAAATGAGAAAAGGAGAACAGCCCATGACAGGGAATTTTGAGCTGCCAAAAATGGCAACAATTAACGAATGTGCAAAAATCGTCAAACTTGCAAAATACCATATTCGTCAACTAGTCCTGCAAGGTAAGGTTAAGTACGTCAAAGCCGGTAAAAAGTATTTGATTAATTTGAATAGCCTGATTGAGTATCTTAACAACGGCGAAACAGAAGCCAAAACAGAAGAACAAGATAACAATACAAATAAAATCAGAAAGGTAGGGATTTAATATGGAAAAAGTAGCCATTAAAGCATCGTTTCAAGCAATATCTAAACTGAATTGTGCTGCTTATCTCTCACAATATAGTGACGTAACAGTTAAACTTCCTGATTGTCCTGAACTTATTCAATGCTTAGCAATAACAATAAAAGCTCGTTATCCTTGGGTTTCAACCACCATAATTTTACTCTTTGTAATTGTGAAGGTTGCTCAAGCAGTAACAGCAAAACGGATAAGATATAAAGAATTTGAAAATGTGAAATTCCCGAATATTTTTGTTACCGTTTTAATGGGTTCAGGTTTTGGTAAAGATAAAATAATTAACGATTTAGACACCTTAGTTTTTACAGAGTTTCGTAACTGGTGTTATAAAGAATTTAAAAAATTCAAAAATAGAAAAGCCAACGAAACTAACCAAGAAACAAAATCAAGTGAACAACAAGAACTCCGAGAAATGGTACTTGAAATAACTGATGGAACAAAAGAAGGACTTACTAGTGATGCAGAACTGTTTTCTCAGATAGGAATAGGCTCTTTATTTATTGAACACTCCGAATTTTGGAACTTTCTTGCTAATTCAACACTAGACCAAAAGCAATTATATTACCAATTCTACCATGCTTACGATAGCAAGATTATTTCAAAGTGTACGCAGGGAAAACCACGAAAAAGAAATATTGAAGATGTTCCTGTCAATTTACTTTTGTCCTCTGACCCATCACTATTTGAGTGTAATTTGAAAGAAGCTTTTAATACAGATTTGAAAACAGGGTTTATAAGACGCCTGTTATTAGGTTATCAGGCAGTTAAAGAGCCCTACACAATAGAAACCGATGCAAAAAAATCTCGCTTGGCTAAAGATAAATACGGTGTTAATTTAAAAATATTAGGAGAACATTTTTTTGAAATATTTAAAAAAATTGAACTAAATGCAATATATACATTGACAGATGAAGCATACGATGAAGTTCTTTATCCATATATAATAAGCTTGCAAAAGCTTGAAAGCGAGGAAGAAAATCCTTTGCTTGCTATTGAAATACCATCAAGGGAATTAAAAGTCATAAGGCTTTCAGCTATCTATGCCTGCATTAACCACCCTTGCGAGTTTGTTATTTTGCCAAAAGATGTAAAGCAGGCAATCGATACCGTCGAGATGATAAGCATTGACTTATGCAAATTTTTAAAGATAGAGCAAAATCTTGAATCTAACTGTGAAAGTCTGCTTGCGTTTTTTATAGCACATCAGGGCAAAGAATTTACAACAACAGACTTGAAACAGAATTATTTCAGTACTTCAGGCTTATCAAAAAGGGAATTCAATAAGAGTTTTAAAGCTCTAATTGAATCAATCAGCCTGATAGCAACTTCAAGAGGGTATATCCTAAATGAAACTCCCGCAGGTAATTCAGGTGCTAAATACGCTCTAATCCCAATAAAATCAGAGGCTTTGAGCGACGGCATTCAAGAACTTGAGGATTTAATCTAAATCAAGGTATAACGGCTATCCCTGTAATACTTGTGTTTAAAGACAATTACCGCAATTACCGCCTTAACATTTGTCAAAATGCAAATTAATACTGGGATTGACCGCATTTACCGCAAAAACCATAAGGAATAAAAATGACACAAATCAATAAACTAACATTAGCATTATTAACTGCTGTATTAGGCGAACCTGAAAAACAATCAGGTGATGAGTATCTGTGGCAGTGTCCCCTCTGCAAGGATACAGGTAGAGATAACTTAAAATTCAATGCCGAAAAAGGTGTGTTATGGTGCTTTGCTGATGAGAGCCACGCACCACAAATACTTAAAGAAATACTAAAAAAGGGAAAATTAAATCTTAAACCGGTTAATGCGAATTATAACAGAGATGACAGATACAAGCATATTTTCTCAATACAAAAACAGATTGAATTTAAGATATATATGCAAGAGTGCAACGAAAAGCTCTTAACAATAGATATTCTACCTTTTATCCTGCTCAAAAAAAGAGGATTAAACTTATCAACCGCTAAAGATGTAAAACTTGGAGTTGATATGAATAAGAAAAGGTGGGTTATACCTACATTTCAGTATTCAACGGAAAGGGCAAATACTATTTTGGGCTTTGAATACCGACCGTTTAATTTCAGTAAAGAGGGCTTAACTCGTGAAAAAGGAACTCCGACGGGGTTAGCTATGATTAACTCGTACAAACCCACGATGGAAATATTAGCTGTTGTAGAGGGGTATTTCGATGGTTACGCACTCTATCAGCATCTTAAAGAACAAAAACAAATTAAATACTATCACATTGTTACACCGTCAAATGGTATTCAATCCCTGTTAAAACACGTTTCACAGGTCGATTTTTCAAAGTATAAAAAGTTTTGCCTGTATGTCGATAATGATGAGGAAGGTAACAAAGTTGCTGAGAAAATCATCGCTAAATATCCGATATTTGAGCGTGTTACCACAGAATGTGGATGTAAGGATTTTAACGAACATTATTTGAAATGTATAAAAAATAGTTTAACAAATTAAAAAAAGAAAGGAAACAAAAAATGACAAAACTAAAAATGCAAAACAGACAAACATTTGAAGATTATCTTTTGGAAAACTTTAACCGAAATGAAGGTAAATACTTTACCAAAGAAGAATTGATTAACTCTTACAAGGAGCAAACAGAGGGGCAAGAGTTTATGTATGATTCTTTTGAAAAATCAATCATCTGGGTAAATAATGTTTTAGGCAGTAGAGCTTATTACATAAATGAAAAACAGGCAAAAGACACCGAAGAAATCTTATACGCAAAAATACCGATTGATAATTCAGTATCAAAAAGCATAGTTCCCGTTGATGTTCTATCAAGAAATTACCAGGAAGCATTAGACCCTGTACATCAACATGAGCTATACCTACGATATGGTATGTTAAATGATGACTTATTAGCCTCTAATGAGCTGTTAAAATGTGTGCATGATAAGTTTGGAATTGAAAAACAAACTGTTATGAAAATGCAACTCGGATTTTATAAAGAATTTTTAAGTATTCCAGTATTTAACTACTCTACAGCTCAATATCATGTTTATGAAACTCCTGAAGTTATAAACATCAAATATATAGGCGACAATGGGTCTAAATATTTCGAGCCTCAAACAACTTCAAAGCTTGCGATGATTAACTCATATTCATTGCTTACATCAATAATAGTAGTTGTGAGAGATTATTTTCAGGGCTTTCAATTATGGCAATTTCTCAATAGAGAGGGACTTGGTGCATTTTATCACATAGTCTTATCGCCTGACGGTTTAGACTTACTAGCAGAAGTGATGTCAGATATTGAACTAAGCAAATACAAAACTTTTTATTTGAATATAGGTAGTGGCAACAAGGCTGACGAAGTATCCGATGAGATACTGTCAAAATATCCAATGTTTAAGAGGATAATACGCGAATAACATTACGAGGCAGGGTAATACCTGAAATCTATTGCCCTGCATTCTTTTTTAAGAAAATGAAGCTGGAAGTTATGGAAAAGGGAGATAATAAAAAATGATAAGAAGGAAAATAAAATGGCATTTTATGAACAAATCAGTAAATTTACTTATAGATTAACCGTTTGTCAGGGGTACGACTCCAAAGGCAAAAAGTTACGCAAACGAAAAACAATTAAACTGGATGAAACATTAACCGCTAAGCAGGCAGAAAAAGAGCTTAACCGTCAAATGGTGATGTTTGAAAATGAAGTCTTGAACGGAGTTTACTTAGACGGCGAAAAAATCACATTTGAAACCTTTACACAAAGATGGTTAGAAGATTACGCAGAAAAACATCTTACACTTACAACATTACAATCATATAAAATAATGCTCAAACGGATTTTACCTGCTATCGGACACATTAAACTCGGTAAATTACAGCCTCATCACTTGATACAGTTTTACAACAATCTTGATGAAGCGGGAGTGAGATTAGACGGCAGGTTTACCCCTACTAAAGCTCTGATAAAATATCTTGAACCTTTGACACTTTCTCATATAATCAAAACTACAGGTATATCGTCTAAAACTTGCAGAAGGTTAAAGACAGGCATGGCAACAAATTACAGTACCGCTCAAAAGCTCTGTAATTGCTATAAATTAGATTTCAACAGAATGTTCAAGTGTAATTCAGAAAAGAAACTGAATAGAAAAACAATCAAAAATCATCATATTGTAATTCATTCAATACTTTCAACCGCTGTTGATTGGAATATCCTAATGAATAATCCCGCAGAAAGAGCAAAACCGCAAAAAGTAACAAAGTCACAAACTAAGTATTACAATGATGAACAAGTGGCAGATATGCTCAACTGCCTGAAAAGTGAACCATTAATGTATATGACAATGATTTATCTTGCTATAGATATTGGGTTACGTGAGGGTGAGCTTACAGGGTTGAAGTGGGAAGATATAAACTTTGACACCTGCGAAGTGAATATTAACAAACAACGGCATTATATTACAGGCTACGGTAATATTGAGGGAAGACCTAAAACAGATGCAGGTATCAGAACCGTTACAGCCTCAAAAACAGTAATATCTCTGTTGAAGGAATACAAAAAACAACAGAATGAAAACAGGTTAAAATTTGGTACAGCTTGGCAAAATGGTAAATATGTATTCTTGCACGAAGACGGTAGCCCTATAAGCACACAGTTGCCGTATAAATGGTTTACAAAATTCTTAAACCGTCATAACTTACCCAAAATAACATTTCACCAACTCCGCCA
>CALVAM010000037.1 GCA_944325545.1 Candidatus Gastranaerophilales bacterium
AAGTGATGAATCAATCTTTTCTGCTATAAGTTTGTATTTAAACTTGACTATTTATACAGTACGAGTTCAGCATGACAAAAAGGTGTGTTATATGAAATATACGGATTAATTATGTTTATTACTTTCTTTCTTAAAATGCTACGCATTAGGGTTCTCGTCCTTACCACACAAAAAAAAGAAGGCTTGTAACCTTCTTTCTTAAAATGGTGGGTGTGGTGGGACTGTCTTGTTCGGTCGCAATAAACGAGTCTTCAGATTTTGCATCAAAGATATTCATCTTTTCGCAAAAATCTTCCGCTCTCTGCTCCCTCACGCTCGAACCCAGAAATGCTACGCATTAGGGTTCTCGTCCTTACCACACAAAAAAAGAAGGCTTGTAACCTTCTTTCTTAAAATGGTGGGTGTGGTGGGACTGTCTTGTTCGGTCGCATAAAACGAGTCTTCAGATTTTGCATCAAAGATTATCATCTTTTCGCAAAAATCTTCCGCTCTCTGCTCCCTCACGCTCGAACCCAGAAATGCTACGCATTGGGGTTCTCGTCCTTACCACACAAAAAAAGAAGGCTTGTAACCTTCTTTCTTAAAATGGTGGGTGTGGTGGGACTCGAACCCACGACCAATTGATTAAGAGTCAACTGCGCTACCAACTGCGCCACGCACCCATATTCTATTTAATTTTCACATCTTGATGCACAGTTGGTGTATCTTATATACGGCTCGTCTCGCCCTTGCTCGAACACGCCTTCCATCCAAAAAAATGATACTTAATCATTTTCTCGGAGTCTTTGCTACGCATCAATATCTTGTTAAATTTTCAACAAAGTCATTCTAACATAAAATTTTTTTACTAGCAAAAAATTTTTTTCTAAATTTTATTCTTGTATGAATATAAATGTTACTCATCAAATTTTTAATAATGCTAAGAAGAATTTGTATCGTAATATATTACCTAAAAAACTTTCTCTTCTTATTATTAAAAATATTTCTCAAAATAATTTTAACAAATCTTATAAATCTATAAAAAATATTTCCAATATTGAACCTCAATATTTAGCCGGAACAAAATGCAATGGTTCTATCCCATTAAAAAATTTTTGGGATTTTTTTCTTAAAACTTCTGATATAAAAAAAATAGGATATTCTACTAATAAAGATGGGTTCGGAAATAGTTATTTAAAAGCTAAATCATATGAACCTATTTCTACTTCATATGTTCATGATTGCTCGGTTATGTATCTTTATAATAAAGATACTAAAACTCATGCTCTTTATCATGCACTTCCTGATTGTACGGAAAATTATTTGAGTTTTATGATTAGAACTCTTATGCCGGAAGGTTTTACGAAAGGGGCAATAATTCCAGGAGATTCTGATTATTATATGGATCATTATTTTAATATGAAAAATATGTTTAATCTGATGCATAAATTTTCACCTAAAGCTAAAATAAATGTTTATCATAGCACTATTAAATATCCGGAAATTGTGGGTAAAGATGGTATGGTGTTTCAAATACCTAATAAAAAAGTTCAAAAACAAATTAAATCAGGAGATGCTCATATTTGTGATTTTGGACAAGCCAGTTTTAAAATCCTTGATTTACAAGGAACAAGCACTTTTGAGCAGATTGATTATTGTTGTAGAAATATAAATGATTTAATTTTATTAAGAAATATTTTAAAAAAAGAAAAATATCCGTTAGAAATAAAGGAAATTTTATACGATTTTATTGAGAAAAAAATAAATAATTTAGCGACAAATTCTAAACCGGTATGGAATGATATTTTACTTTCTAAAAGAGGTTTTTTAAGAAAGTTAAATAATTTTATTAATAATATGTGGAATACCGCAAATATTTTTTTTAGAGGTTTTTAAAGAGTAAAAGAGTTTAAATTAATGAATATAAATAAAATACAAACACAACCAAATTTTTTTAGTACTAATTCTAATAAACCTAAACGAGAGTTTATAGATATTATCGCTGATAATATTAGAAATCCTCGTGATGTCAATGATTGTGTCGCTGTCCCTCGTGGTATTTTTAAAGCATATATTTATTTAATGGCAGGAAGCGGACTTATGACTATCGCAAATTTTATTCCGCAAAAGTTTAAAGCGATTAAGAATTCTTTAAATATAACAGGTGCAATTCTCAATATTATAAGTGCAGTGTATTTTGCAAAACCTTTTGCAGTTAAAGGACTTTCTCCGACAGTTAGGAAAGAGGATATAAAAAATTTATAATAAACTCAATTGTTTTTCAAAATGTTTTCTTAAAAAAGAAGGTCTGTGATATTTGCAAAGTCCATATTTATCAATAGCTTCAATATGTTCTTTTGTTAAATATCCCGCATTTTTTGCCCAGTTGTACATTGGAAATTCTTCGTGAAGTTTTTGCATATAACTGTCTCGGCTTACTTTAGCTAAAATACTTGCTGCAGCTATTGATGCTGATTTTGAATCTCCTTTTACCAAAAATTGTTGCGGATAGTTGAAATTTTTAATTAATTTATTTCCATCTACTAATGTTAATGAATCAATATTTCCAATTATACTTTCGCAAGCCAGTTTCATTGCTTTTAATGAAGAATTTAATATATTTATACGCTCGATTTCTTCTACTTCTACACATACAATTTTGTTTTTTGTACTGTTTTTAATTACATCATAAATTGATTCTCTTTTTTTAGCAGTTAACTTTTTAGAATCATTTAAAATTTCTAAATCTTTAATTAAACCATCACTGACTTTATCAAAACAAACTGCAGCCGCAAAGACTCCTCCTGCTGCCGGACCTCTGCCTGCCTCGTCTGTTCCTATAATTTGTTTGTTAAATTGTTTATCAAATTCAAATAGTTCTCTCGACATAAGATTATTTTACTTAAATCACGTTTTTTTTTAAAGTTTTTTAATGAATAGTGATTAGTGAGTAGTGAATAGAATATAGAGTTTTTTGGTTAACTTCTTCTAAGCTTTTTTATTTTTAAATCTATTTCACCCTCTAATCTTATACTTTGGATTATTCTGGATGGAGGAAAGTTTTTAGCTTTCATCCACCTTACTGGCAAGTTAGCTTCGCTGTCATCGCCCTTTCAAAAATCAGATCCCTTAAGAGGAGTGGGAGAGCAAAACTCTTTCTAAATTTTTAAATTTCTTAACTCCTCTATTTTTAGAATACCCTACCCTTGAGGGAGGGTCGAAATCTTCGATTTCGGGGTGGGGTAAAAAACGATAAGGTACAAAAAAGTGCATCTTATAATTCTCCACTCTTTGCTCGTTCGCGTTCGAACCCTTAAAATGCTCCGCATTGGGGTTCTTCGTCTCTTTATAGAGTAGT